>NZ_CP160452.1:2638654-3298318 GCF_041295575.1 Sporosarcina pasteurii
TAAATATTTTAGGCTATTTGGATTTGCCTATGGGGGTTGTCTTCCATGAGGGTTCAACGATTTTAGTCATTTTAAACGGACTACGCTTACTACAGCAAGAAAAAGAAGTGGTGTAAAATTCAAGTGATTAGTTATTCCCACCAAAATCATAAGCTCTTCCAAAAGTTCATAAGCTAGTAAACAAGCACAAGATCGATAACTTGTCCAAGACATTGCGAAGAAGGGAGGCTACTGAATGATTAAGCACTGGGGCTTCTGGACTGGATGGCTCGGCATTATTTTGGCGGTACTTGGATTCTTCTTTGATCCTGCTTTAGGTGGGGTTTCAATTATGTTAGGATTAATCACTTTTATATTCCCGAAAAAAATGCTTGCTTCGTTTTCAATTGGGCTTGGAATTATCGTACTCTTATTGCAACATATATAATAGCTGTTGTCGTACGAAAAGGTGTATTGTCATTTACTAGTGACAATACACCTTTTTGTATAGATGCCTATGCGAATTTCAATAGGATAACTTATATAAATGCAAAAGTAGGAATCCCGCTAATCGGATCCCTACTTTTATTTCATGTAATGGCTAGCGCTTCGCTGATTCCGTTTTCTCCTGATTTTAAAAAGATTCGCGCCAAGTTCATTTAAAACGATAGCCGCCAGTATAATCAACGTCCCTATCCACTGTAGCGGAGTTACTATTTCTGACAGAATTGCGCTTGCTAATAAGATCGTAACCGGTAATTCAATCGATGTTAATATGTTTGCGAGTCCTCCTGAAATTAATGGAGCACCTACTGCGAAAAATAGTGGTGGAAGAACAGCACCAAATAAAGAAACGCCGATGGAAACGATGATCAAGTTCCATTCCAAAGGCAACACTGTCGAGATATCACGTATAAACACAACAAACACTAGGATGGTTGATCCAGTCACCATAAATGCACCGCGTGTCAACGAATCCACATTGACAGCAACCTTTCCGCTGAAAAAGATAAATCCTGCATAGGTGAATGCAGAAAGGATTCCAAACACAAAACCTCTTATAGGTAGTCCCTGAATATCACCGTTAATAATATTCGAAGCGAAAAAGACGCCTATTAATATGAGGATAATTGATAGAATTGTGATTGGTGCGGGCGCGATTTTGCTGAAAATCCATTCCAAAATGATCCCTATCCAAATGAATTGAAACATTAATATAATTGCCAATGAGGCGGGCAAATATTGCATCGAAGCATAATAAAATATAGTCGTTAAACCGATAAAGCAGCCGGTCATCATAATTTGAAAAATATTTTTTAATGTGATTCCTTTGAAGCTAGACCTTTTAAGTAGCGAAATAGACCATAATAATATAAAAGAAAACGTCATTTGAACGATGTTAATTTGTCCAAGTGTATAGCCATAGCCGAATCCAAGTTTTGCAAATACAGGTGTGAAGCCGAAACATGCCGCCCCTATTAATACAAAAAGAATGCCTTTATTCCATTTCATGATGTTACCTCCTTGATGCTTGAGACGAACTGTTCTATTATATCATGAACTAAAAAATAACCTGAAGCGGCTATTCTAGGTAAAGTGGGCCTGTATGACAATTCATGTATCAATAGAAACATAAAAAAGTAATCCCACCACATATTTATAGGGTGGGATTACTAGCAGTTAGGTTGTTGAACGAGAGTCCTATGTATCAGAAGTGATTTCATTTTTTAGAGACTGGTCGAACAGTCCCTCTTTATTTACTCTACAAACTGTACTTTTTCCAAATGATAAATTCCACCCGAATTGATTGAGAAACCCTTGATCTTATTACTAACACCTGTTAAATACTCCCTATAATCTAAAAAGAGCATCGGTGCATCTGCGATAATTTCTTCCTGCGCTTGTTTATACAATTTCAATCGTTCTTCTTCGTCAGTTGCTGCTCGACCTTTGTCCAGCAAATCATCAACAACAGATGAACCATACCACATCGCATTTGGCGGAATCCCCTCAGTAGATGAATGGAATAAAGAATACAAACCATTGTCTGCATCTGCTAACGGATTCGTCCACCCTAACATGTACATATCGTGGTCGCCGGACTTAAGTTTTTCTATATAGGTTCCAAATTCCATTTGTTCAATCGTCAATTCTACATTTATTTCTTTTAAAGTATTTTGAAGAATGATTGCTGTATCAATACGTTGCGGATTATCATTCGTCCAAAGCGTGGCTTTAAATCCATCTGCATAGCCTGCTTCTTTCATCAATTTTTTGGCTTCTTCAATATTTTGGTCAATGCCTTTTATGTCTTCTGAATACCCGAATACTCCAGGTGCAAGAGGTCCTTCAGCTGCAATGCCATATCCATCATAAACACCGTTAATAATTTCCTGTTTATTGATGATCATTGACACAGCTTTTCGCACCAAAACATCATCAAATGGCGCTTTACTCATATTAAATCCGATAAATGAAAGCCCTGTTGAAGGGGTTTGTACCACTGTTGCATAGTCACTATCATTTAATTGAGGAACTTCGCTCGGTTGCACAGGATCTACGATATGAACGAATCCACGCTCCAAGTCTGCATTACGGGTTCCGCTTTCCGGGATAATTTTGAAAGTTACTGTATCGACAAGTGCTTCTTCTCCCCAATAATTCTCATTTTTCACAAGTTTTACTTCCTCGCCAGGTGTCCAACTATCAAACTTAAAATGTCCGGTTCCAACTGGATTTTCTGAAATAGCTGTACCAGGTTTTTGACCATTCTTTATTGCCTCGTAATCTGCTTCAATTGCTTTCGGGCTAATGATTGCGGCCCCACTATGGGATAGATGTGCCAAAATTGGTGAAAACGGATATTCTGTCTTAATGCGAACGATATACTCATCTACCACTTCTACTTCAGAAATCATTTCAAAATAATCATATTTTGATGAAGCAACTTCTGGATCGAGAAGGCGTTCTACATTTATTTTCACGGCTTCCGCATTAAACGCTTCCCCATCATGAAAGCTTACACCTTCTTGCAAGATAAACTCATAAGTCAAATCGTCAATCACTTTCCATTCCTTCGCCAAACCTGGAATTAACTTATTCTCACTGTCACGTTTAATGAGCCCTTCAAAAATTGGTTGTTGAATGTTATGTGACGGCACATCATTCGAGCCAGCCGGATCTAAAGTACTCGCGTCAGAATGAACAGCGACAACAAGGTCCTTTTCTATCTTCCCGTCTCCTGGCTGATCGTTCTCCGCTTCACTACCGCCGCCCGCGCAAGCTGCTAGTATCATAGTGAACGACAATATTAAAACACTTAACCACTTCTTACTATTCTTCATGATGTTGAATCCTCCTAGATATTTTATATTTTTATATAAATTATGTTTTTAGCATAATTATATCTAAATGGTAATGCTCTAAATACCAGGCTCTACCGTTTTCCAAAATAAAAAGAACCCTCAAACAAGAAGAGGGTCCATTCGTAAAGACAATCTTCTCATCTGCCAGGTATTATGAAAATACCTATTGGAATTAGCACCATACCTAAAAAGGCTGGTTGCTGAGACTTCTAAGGGCCATTCCCTCCATCTCTCTTGATAAGAATTGAAAGTATTTAATTATTTAAAAACTAAGTGTTCTTACTATATCATGTTCTAAAAAACAAAACAAGTAGAAAAAGGTAGAATAAAGTCAATATTAACTTCAATCCATCTATTCATTTCTCGTTGCTAGATGCTTAATGTTTCCCTGCATAAAATTGACGGTGGAGTTCGCGAACTTGCTCCGCGAGTTCTAGAACAGGGCCCTCTACTGTAATATCACGCAGTACATCTCGGATTGGAAGATTACGCACGCGCGATTCCGATACATTGATCCCCATTTCGCTCAACCATTGTACCAGCTGCCCGGATGAACTGACATAAACAATTCGCCCCAAACCTACCCAACCGTGGGCTGCAGCGCACATAGGGCAATGTTCACCCGAAGTATATACTGTCGCCTTCTCTCTTTCTTCCAACGTCATATTCTCGGCTGCCCAACGCGCCAAAGCAAATTCCGGATGTTGGGTGTGATCACCACCTCCAACACGGTTACGGTCTTCCGCAAGCACGTCCCCGCTGGCTGACACTAGAACTGAACCAAATGGCTCGTCACCTTTCTCCAGAGCAACTTTTGCTAGTTCAATGCAACGTTGTAAATGCTTTAAATCTTGATCATTTATCATGAATAATCCTCCTTGTACTAATGCTTTGAACTGGACCTTCTTATACTCTATCCGCTGAAAGTTCTTTGATAATCAAATTGTGCTGTTTGTATACATAATATAATGGGACAGGGTTTACGCCTATCCCACCATACGTCTTATTGTGCCAAATCGATAATTCGCCCTTCAATCATTGGAGTAATATTTCCTAAAACACTTAAATGTTCGGCAAAGTTTTCCCAATCACTTTGGCCTAAATCCGTTACTCTACCTGCTTCATATGCTTTTGCAAAAACTGTGTATCCGTCTCCGCCTTTCGCGGTAAATGCATTTGTCGCTACGGTATAAGTCTCATGATCACTAACTTCCGTATAAGTACCATCTACATTTTTATAGGCTACGGAAACAACCCGCTCACCAGAGGCTTTTCCTGAATCGAATGTCACTTTTGCACCTGATACATGTAAGAAACCGCCATTTTCGCGCGGGTATTCTCGGAAACTAATTTCAAATGCTTCTTTTAATTCAGCGCCAGTTAGGTCCATCGTTGCTAACGTATTGCCAAATGGAAGAACTGTAATTACTTCTCCAATTGTAATTGGACCCGCATCAATTGCAGCCCTTATACCGCCACCATTTTGTAATGCCATCATAACTTCTGGATTATACATTTTCGCTTTTGCTAGCATACCGTCTGTTATCAAGTTACCTAATGCTGTTTCATTTTTACGTACACTATCCTCATTCGTTCGTGGATTTTCTAATTTACTTTCCGCTGTTGCTCCAATTTCTGTTTGTGCAATATCTTCTACTCTGTCTGAATATGGTTTCAACATTTCGACAGCTTCTGGATCTGCAGCTTTTTCACTAACAGGGATTAATTCACCCCTAAAGTCATTAATGACACCCTCTTTATCAAACACAATGTCTACGGACCCTAAAAATTGATTGTATTGATAGGATTGGACAATGAGTGTCGGATCTTTCGTTGCGCCAGTTTCATCTTGGTCAACGACTATAGGTTCATTTAATTGTGTGTGGCTATGTCCGCCAACAATCACATCAATTCCATCGACTGTTGCAGCTAAAATTAAATCATTATCAACTGCAGGGTTATCATCATATCCAATATGTGTCAAAGCAATAATTTTGTTGACGCCTAGGTTTTCAAATGCAGCTACTGCTTTTTCAGCTTCTTCAATATAATCACTGAAAGTTATTGCACCAGGACTTGAAATATCGGCTGTCTCAGCGGTTGTCAGGCCAAAGACCCCCACTTTTTCTCCATTAATTTCCTTAATGATTCCATTATAGATTTTCCCTTTTTCAGGTTCGCTTGAAATTAAATCGCTGAATAAGCCATTAAATTTATCATCTCTTGAAAAATCAACATTGGAGCTGACAAATGGGAACTCGGCCGCTTCAACAAAGTCCGCTAAAGCTTGATGTCCCTCTGGTGTTGAACCCAAATCAAATTCATGATTACCAAATGTCATTGCATCATAACCCATTAAGTTCATAAATTGTAAGTCTGCCATTCCCTTAAATTCGTTGAAATACAATGTTCCCGACATGACATCGCCGGCATCAAGAAGAAGAGCGTTCGGTTTTTCTGCTCGCACTTCCTTCACTGCTGTCACACGTTTTGCAATACTGTCTAAATTTCCATGTGTATCATTGGTATGCATGATAGATAGATCAAAAGGAAACTTGATCGCATCTGGATTCGCACCCTTTACATAATCAATTTGTTGAACGTTTCCTGCTCCCCTTATTTCAGAAACCTTATTTCCCTCAATAATCACTTTAGACATTTCAATCCCACTAAAATCGACAATCGTACCTGCTTTTTTAGGTTTGATTGTAACGGAAGTATCTTTAAATCCATCACCATAAAACTCCGCATAACTACCGGTGAATACAACGCCATTCTTTATTGTTGACATTGAATCTAGTGTAATCGAAACACTTGATTCGTGGATCATCAATTTTCCAGTTTTATAGTTGTTTAAATCATATACTTTATCGAAATCCGTTACTGATGATGCTTGTTCTTTTATTACATTAGATGAAGTCATCGCAGCTCCGACTGTTGCCTGCAAGCCTGTTACTGATAAACTAACCGCTAAACTTGCTGACAATACTAGATTTAAGCTTTTACTCCATTTACTTAAACGCATTCAGTTAACTCTCCTTTTTTTACTAGAACAATTAATCCAAAAATAATAGTTTTGGCAAATCTCCTAACCAAGAATTATATTTAACTTAATATTCTAGTTTTTATTCAAATCAAGTTTAGTATAAGTATCAGCCAATAATATGTCAATTGCAGCTATGTAATCGAAGTACACCAAAAAACGACTTCATCCTGAGATGAAGTCGTTTTTTTTACTTTGTTTATCACATTCAAAATGTATGGAGACGGCGGGAGTCGAACCCGTGTGCAAAGACTCTAATTACTCAAGCATCTACTCGAATAGATTATCGATTGATTTTCGCGTATTAGTTTGCCACTAGCCTATTTTGATAAAAGGAAGAAATATCTTCCTTTTATTTATCTGTTTGTTTTTGCTTCTTTTTCAAATACTCCGTACGTAATTTTTCAAGATGCTGCTTTTTATCAAATTGGGCAGGCTTGTTTTTTTCATGATACTTTGTCACAGCTGCCTTACCTTTATTATCCAATTGATATTTTCCCACTTTTTTTCACCTACTTTTCTTGTCTTTAAAGAGAATCTATTCGATAAATATAATATATCCTGTTTTACTGCAGTAAACCTTATTAGTGTCCTGCGTGAATCGCACCTTTGCACCACACAATTCAAACCAATTCTGAATGATGAAGATGAAAATAGGGATATTGAACAAGAGTACAACTCCCGTTCAATATCCCTACTCATCAAAAACATTGATACGACTACATTTATCAGCCATAAAATTATGGAGACGGCGGGAGTCGAACCCGCGTCCAGAGGCCCCAACACTTAAGCGTCTACGCGCATAGATTGACTACTTAGGTTTCGCGCATCATTATGCCGTCAATCACGGCGTCCTGTGCGCTATCCTGGTAATCTCTTCTAGTTACCTCAGGAGGCGATAACTAGCGTATCCCACTAATAAGTGAACCTTAGCGCGCCACATGGGCGATGGTACGATAAGGCAGATTCAGTCAGCTATTAAGCTGCGAATGCTAAATTGTTGTTTGTTTTGCCTGTTATTATAAATGGCGTTTTTACGGAGCCGACCCCTCCGACGCGCAACTTAAGCTCAGACTACCCCTGTCGAATCCGTAACGTCCCCGTATAATGGGAAGTTAGGAGTACCTATAAAAGGTTCCGAACTACTGCTACAAGAAATAGTATACTATAATCTCAGTAAAAAATCAATACTGCTGTCTGTCTTTTAACGCACGCGCCATGTCCCGCTTCGCTTCTTTACGCTTTAGATCTTCACGTCTATCGTGATGCTTTTTACCTTTACCAACGCCGATTAATACTTTTGCGAAGCCGTCTTTTAAATGCAATTGAATCGGAACAATCGTATATCCTTGTTGTTTTGTTTTTCCGATTAACTGATTAATTTGTCGTCTATGCAAAAGAAGTTTTCGCGATCTAATCGGGTCATGGTTAAAACGGTTCCCTTGATCATAAGGACTAATATGCATATTTAAAATCCACGCTTCGTTATTTCTAATTTGAACGAATGATTCTTTCAATTGGACCTTCCCTGCACGGATCGATTTAATTTCTGTGCCTTGCAGGACAATTCCCGCCTCTATCGTGTCTTCAATGGCATAATCAAAGTTTGCTCTTCGATTTCTTGCAAGAATTTTTCCTTTTCCTTTTCCCATATTATGTTTCCCCCTACTACAGCCAAGGGACAAAATAAATGTCCCCGGCATTATCTTCTTTTTCTTGGACTTCTTTTTGATTTTTTGGCAATACCTTCATAAAACTTTTTCTTTTGATTGCCTCGCTTAGACTTTCGCTCATTATTGGCATTCGACGATTTGCCTTGCTGTCTTCCGCCTTGATTTGAACCTCGTTTCGTATGAATCACTTTAGGCGCTTCTCTTCTCGTGCGATGCATATTCGGTTTCATTCCAACAAGTTCAAAATCAATTGCGGATTCTTCAGGTTTAACCGCAACAACACGAATGGTTACTTCATCGCCAAGTCGGAATTGCTTCCCTGTATGCTCACCAATCATGATCATTTGCCTGTCGTCAAAACGGTAATAATCATCCGTCATATAACTGACGTGGACAAGCCCTTCAATCGTATTTTCAAGCTCAACAAATATACCGAAATTCGTGACTGAGGAAACGATTCCTTCAAATTCCTCACCAATTTTATCAACCATATATTGTGCTTGTTTCAGTGCGGTCGTATCACGTTCCGCGTCAACTGCACGACGTTCACGTTCTGACGTATGTTCCGCAATTTCCGTCAGATTTGCATTCCAGTGTTCTATCGTTGTGTGCGAAACGTCCTTTTCAAGCAAATACGTGCGAATTAAACGATGAACGATCAAATCCGGATAACGTCGAATTGGCGCTGTAAAATGCGTATAATACTCAGTCGATAAACCAAAGTGTCCAAGGCTTTCCTCAAAATATTTCGCCTGTTGCATGGACCGTAATAACATTGTAGAAATGACCGCCTCTTCCGGCAAGCCTTCAATAGATTCAACAATTTCTTGCAATGCTCTCGGATGCACTTCATTTCCAGCACCTTTGACGACAATCCCGAAATTCGTTAAAAACTCGAAGAACTTTTGCAGTTTTTCCGCTTTCGGATCTTCGTGAATTCGATAAAGAAACGGAACTTCCATCCAGTGGAAATGCTCTGCAATCGTTTCGTTTGCCGCAAGCATAAACTCTTCTATTAACCGTTCAGATACTGTTCTTTCAAGTACAACAACATCTGTCGGCCAACCTTCTTCATCTACGAGCACTTTTGATTCTTTAAAATCAAAATCGATAGCACCGCGTTCCATTCGTTTATTACGCAATATAGCAGCGAGATCCGCCATATCATTTAACATCGGAACGATATGTTCATATTTCTTAATAAGTTCCTCATCTTTTTCTTCAATAATTTGGTACACATCTGTATACGTCATTCTTTCTTTGGAATTAATGACGCTTTCATAAATTTCGTGTTCAATCACTTTTCCGTTTTGATCAATCGTCATTTGACAAGTCAGTGTCAAACGATCAACGCCAGGATTCAATGAACAAATGCCATTGGATAACGCATGCGGCAACATCGGAATCACACGGTCTGTTAAATAAACACTGGTGCCTCTGTCAAACGCCTCTTCATCCATCGGGGAGTGTTCCGTCACATAATAACTCACATCAGAGATATGGACATACAACGTATAGGTTCCATTGTTATGGTTCACAACGGCAATCGCATCATCTAAATCTTTCGCATCTGCCCCGTCAATTGTAATCGCCATTTCATTACGTAAGTCACGACGTTTTCCGATATCTTCTTCACGTACTTCGTTCGGCACACTTTTCGCATGGTTAATCACTTCATCTGGAAATTCGATGGTGATTCCATGTTTATAAATAATCGATAAAATATCAATGCCTGGGTCGTTTTTATGGCCTAATATTTTCGTTACCATGCCCGTTGCGGATTTTGTATCTCCAGGCCAACCAGTAATTTCAACAATAACTTTATGACCTTCTACCGCACCAAGTGAATCACCTTTTGCAATAAAAATATCCATCGGCAGCTTTTTATCATCTGGAATCACAAATCCAAATCCGCGATTATCTTGATAAGTCCCGATAATTTGAGTCGTTTTCCTCTCTGCGATTCGCGTAATCGTTCCTTCTCTTCTTTCACCTGAACTGCCGCCTGATACACGGACAAGTACGATATCTCCATTCATCGCCCCATTTACTTCATGCGGCGGTATGAAAATGTCGTCCATTCCTTCTGCTTCTGGTGCCACAAATCCAAACCCTTTTGCATGCCCAATAAACTTTCCACGCACATGGTTCATGCGCTCAGGAACGCCGTAACGATTTGTTCTCGAGCGGATTAAATACCCGCCCTGTTCTAAGTGAACGAGCATTTTCACCAGTTCTTTAAATTCAGCTGCTTGTTCGATTTCTAGCATGTCTTGAATCTCTTGCACCGTCATCGGCTTATATGATTCTTCTTTCATCATCTCTAAAATTTTGTCTTGTAGTTCTTGAGCGAACGTATCCAAAGACATCCCTCCCATTCGTATTGATTACTCGATGTAATCTTGTTTAATTCAACCAACCATTTCAACTTAGTTTAGCCTTTTATTCTCTTTTTATCACTTTCATGACTATGTACAGTATAGGCATTTAAACTTTCATTCACACATGCCAATCTAGTGACTCTAAGAATTGATAAATATCTTCATGCAGCTGTTCTTTTTCTGGTCCAAGTGTTATGACATGACCTGACTCCTCATACCATTTTAATGTTTTATCATCCGCTTGTATATCTTCATAAATCACATTCGCGGAATCTGGTTCAATAACTTTATCTAAAGAACCTTGTGTCACAAAAGTTGGTGTGTAAATATGGTCAACATGTTCACGTACTTCGTAAATTAATTCACGTAAGTCCTTCAGTGACGGCATCGTTTGACCACGTAATTTTTCTACTTCTTCCTCGATTACTTCTTTGCTTTTTCCTTCGTACTTCTTATATTCACCGGCGTATTGAAGAACTCCTTCATACATTAGGTCAGTCGTTCTCATGGACATTGGGGCACACATTGTTACAATTCCCTTTAATGGAAGGTTATAACCTAATTTTAAAGAAAAAACACCGCCGAGTGATAATCCAGCTACTGCGATTTCATCATAACCCGCGTCTTTTAGTTGTTGATAGCCAGCTAGAACATCTTCCCACCATTCTTCGGGTCCTGTTTGAATTAATTCCTCAGGCGGTACACCATGTCCCTTATAATGAGGAGCAAGTGATGTATACCCTTTTTTCTCCAAGAAACGCCCAAGCATACGTACATCCGCAGACGTCCCTGTAAATCCATGTAACAATAATACAGCACGTGGACCTTGTTCAAAAAAGAAAGGTTTCGGTTGTGCAATTCTCATTTTTAAATAAACCTCCGCGTATTTCTTTTTAGTTTTACTTTGCAATACATCTATAATTTCCCATCTATACATTAGTGTAGCATTCATTGCTTAATCTATTGTAGTATAAGGCTTCAAAGCACTAAAAAAGCCTGAGCATTCGTAATCGGAATGTCAGGCGATTATTATTTATAAAAGTTATATCGTCATATTGAATTCATTAAAATTTAACAACTAAAATAGCGAGGACAAAAAATAAGACCGAAAGAATGATTGTCACCCGTTGGAGAACTAAGTCAAGCCCGCGTGCTTTTTGCTTCCCAAAAAGCTGCTCGGCTCCACCAGAAATGGCTCCCGAAAGACCTGCACTTGATCCAGATTGTAATAATACAACTACAATTAATGATAATGCTACAATTACTAGTAAAGTCATTAGCAATACGTGCATCCTGTTCCACCTCCTGATAGAAACTCCACAACTCCATACATTTTACCAAATAGATGAAAATGTTACAACTGTAAATTTAATTGGCTCTATCTGTAACTGGTCATTTCCTCCCGTTTTTTCGGTCGGCGTTAGCGTTGAGTGCCGCCGTTCCATATGTTTACCGATGATTTGGCAGACATCATGTGAGGTTGCGCGGACATAATGTTGATTTGCTCGGACATAATGTTGATTTGCTCGGACATATTCCAGTGAAGAACGTACATTTAACGCTGACCAGCAAAAAACCCGCCAAGTGGCGGGTTTTCTTCTAAATATTATTTCTTTAAGTTATAAAAAGTTTGCGCGCCGTAGTATTGTGCTGTTTCGTACAATTGGTCTTCGATGCGAAGCAATTGGTTGTACTTTGCAACACGGTCTGAACGGGATGGTGCACCTGTTTTGATTTGACCAGCATTTGTTGCAACAGCGATATCAGCGATTGTTGTATCTTCCGTTTCACCTGAACGGTGGGAAATCACTGCTGTGTAACCAGCTCTTTTCGCCATTTCGATTGCGTCAAACGTTTCTGTAAGAGTACCAATCTGGTTCACCTTGATTAGAATGGAGTTACTGTTTCCTTCTTCAATTCCGCGCGCTAATTTTTCAGTGTTTGTCACGAATAGGTCGTCTCCAACGAGTTGTACACGGTCTCCAATACGCTCTGTGAGCAATTTGAAACCATCCCAGTCATTTTCGTCGAATCCATCTTCAATCGAAATGATTGGGTATTTATCGCAAAGCGCTTCATACCAATCAACCATTTCAGCAGATGTTCTTTCAACACCTTCGCCTGGAAGATCGTAAACGCCTTTTTCATTGTTGTAAAGTTCTGAAGCTGCAACGTCCAATGCAAGAAGAATTTCTTCGCCTGGTTTGTAGCCTGCTTTTTCAACTGCTTCAATAATCGTGTCAAGCGCTTCTTCACTTGAAGCTAAGTTTGGTGCAAATCCACCTTCATCACCGACAGCTGTATTTAAACCTTTGCTTTGTAAAACATCTCTTAGACTATGGAAGATTTCTGCGCCAACGCGAAGTGCTTCACGGAACGATTCAACGCCTACAGGCATGATCATAAACTCTTGAATGTCAACGTTGTTATCCGCATGCTCGCCACCGTTTAAGATGTTCATCATCGGAACAGGAAGCTGTTTAGCATTAACGCCGCCTAGATATTGATACAAAGGCATGTCTAAGTAATCTGCAGCTGCATGTGCAACAGCCATAGATACGCCAAGAATTGCGTTCGCACCCAGATTTCCTTTGTTTGGCGTTCCGTCTAAGTCGATTAACGCTTTGTCAATTGTTGCTTGGTCCAGGACTGAATAAGTTTCTTCTAGCTCGTCCGCAATATCTTCATTAACATTCTCTACTGCTTTCAAAACACCTTTACCAAGGTAACGATCTTGATCGCCATCGCGTAGTTCAACTGCTTCGTATTCACCTGTTGATGCGCCAGAAGGAACCATTGCGCGTCCGAAAGCGCCACTCATTGTTAACACTTCAACTTCTACTGTTGGATTTCCTCGTGAATCAAGAATTTCTCTCGCTTGAACGTTTGTAATAATTGGCATGAAAATCTCTCCTTTAGAATAATGGTTTTCCAGTCATTTTTTCCGGTTGATTTAATCCTAACAATTCCAACATTGTCGGTGCAAGGTCCGCCAATATACCGTCTGTACGTAATGATAAGTCTTTTTCTGTAATAATAACAGGTACAGGATTGGTTGTATGGGCTGTCATCGGTGCACCGTCTGTATTAATCACTTCATCAGCATTCCCGTGGTCCGCCGTAATAATCGCAGTTCCACCTTTTTCCTCCAAAGCATCAATGATTTTCCCTAAACATTCATCTACTGTCTCAACCGCTCTAATTGTCGGCGCCAACATCCCACTATGCCCGACCATATCCGGATTCGCAAAATTTAAGATAATCGCGTCAATCGAATCACCTTCAATTTTGCGAATTAACGCATCAGTGACTTCATAAGCACTCATCTCAGGCTTCAAATCATACGTTGCCACTTTTGGGGAATCGATTAAAATTCGCTCTTCCCCTTCAAATTCATTTTCCCGGCCGCCACTCATGAAAAATGTCACGTGAGGATATTTTTCAGTTTCAGCAATTCGCAACTGTGTTAGGCCATTTGCTGAAATGACTTCACCTAACGTTTCCTTTAAATCTTTTGTGCCGAACACAACATCTGAAACGACATCATCACTATAATGTGTGAACGAAACAAATTTGAGGTTTTCAAATTTCGTTGTGACAAACTCCTTGAAATTCTCATCTGTGAAAGCACGAGATAGTTGGATCGCACGGTCAGGTCGGAAATTGTAAAATACAACCGCATCCCCGTCTTCAATTGTCGCAACTGGTTCTCCTGACTCTTCAATGACAAATGGTTCTACAAACTCATCGTGAACATTTTTTTCATAAGATGCGAGTACCCCTTCAGATGGAGATTGAGCTGTTTCTGCTGCGCCATCTACAAGCGTCCGGTACGTTTTTTCAACTCGTTCCCAACGCTTATCGCGATCCATCGCATAATAACGTCCTGTTACAGAAGCAATTTTTCCAATCCCGACTTCTTCGATTACTTCTTCAGTTTGTTCAATATAATCCAATGCAGATTGCGGGCTTACGTCTCGTCCATCTAAAAATGCATGAACGTAAACTTTTTCTAACCCTTTCCGATTGGCAAGCTGAAGCAACGCAAAGAGGTGCTCATAATGACTATGTACCCCGCCATCCGAAAGCAGCCCCATTACATGGAGTGCTGAATCATTCTTTTTCACATGATCGACTGCCTGAAGCAGCGTTTCATTTTCAAAAAAATCCCCTTCTCGGATTGACTTATTAATACGCGTTAAATTTTGATAGACGATGCGACCAGCACCAATATTTAAATGTCCTACTTCAGAATTCCCCATTTGGCCTTCAGGTAATCCAACTGCTTCACCACAAGCTGTGAGAGTTGTATAGGAATACGTTTCCTTCAGCCGATCAAAGTTTGGTTTATGCGCTTGTTGTACCGCATTTCCTGAAATTTCTTCACGTAAGCCAAAACCGTCTAAAATAATGAGTGCGACTGGTCCTTTACGCATTTGCACCAGCCTCAACTAACTTTAAGAAAGATGCAGGCTCTAAACTCGCACCGCCGACCAATGCGCCATCAATATGTTCCATGGACAGTAGTTCTTCAATATTGTTTGGATTTACACTTCCGCCGTATTGAATTCGAACAGCATTTGCAACGTCAGCGCCGTATAAGTTTTCAATTGTATTACGAATCGCACCGCAAACTTCATTCGCATCTTCAGCCGTTGCTGTTTTACCCGTTCCAATTGCCCAAATTGGCTCATAAGCAATGACTGCCTGTTTAGTATCTTCTGCACTTACATCTGCAAACGCTTTCGTTACTTGGTCTGAAACGACTTTAACCGTTGCATCGCTTTCACGTTCTTCCAATGTTTCACCTACACAAACAATTGGTGTCAGTCCATTTTCAAATGCAGCTTTTGTTTTTGCGTTAACAGACGCGTCAGTTTCATTGTAATACTCACGACGTTCTGAGTGTCCAAGAACAACATGCTTCACACCGATACTCGCCAGCATTGCCGGGCTAACTTCACCAGTAAATGCCCCTTCTTTTGCTTCGTGCATCGTTTGTGCACCAATGCTTAATTTCGATTCTTTCGCCATTTCTACAAGGTTTTCTAAATACAAAGCCGGAGGACAAACAATCGCTTCTACCTTTTCAGATAGCGGAATATTGGGTAACACTTCTTCCGTAAACTGTTTTGCCTCTTGAGCTGTTTTATGCATTTTCCAATTTCCCGCAATAATTCTTTTACGCAAAAATCTCACTCCTCATTCATTATCGTCTAACGCAGTAACACCTGGTAACGCTTTACCTTCCATGAACTCTAGTGAAGCACCGCCACCTGTAGAAATATGATCCATTTTTTCACCTAGATTAAATTTCTCAACAGCAGCTGCTGAGTCTCCGCCGCCAATCACCGTGTAACCTACAGTTTCAGCCATCGCTTCCGCCACTTGTTTCGTACCACCCTCAAATGGTTCTAGTTCAAATACACCCATCGGTCCATTCCAAATCACTAACTTTGAATCCTTAATGACATCTGCATAGTTCTTTGCAGTTTCTGGTCCAATGTCTAATGCTTCCCAATCGCTTGGAATTGAATCAACTGGTACAACTTTCGTATTTGCATCTACCGAGAAATCATCCGCGATGACAACATCTGTCGGCAAATGGAATTTCACACCATTTTCTTCTGCTTTTTTAATAAAGGACAAAGCAAGGTCCATTTTATCTTCTTCAAGTAGAGAGTTACCAATTTCATAGCCTTGCGCTTTTAAAAACGTATAGGCAAGTCCTCCACCAATAATTAAGTGATCCACTTTATCTAATAAATGATCAATCACACCAATTTTATCCGCAACTTTCGCGCCACCAATAATGGCAGTAAATGGACGTTCTGGTGTTGATAGTGCCTTACCAAGTACATCTAATTCTTTTTCTAAGAGCAATCCTGAAACAGCTGGAATATACTCTGCAATACCTGCTGTTGAAGCATGTGCTCGGTGTGCCGCTCCAAATGCATCGTTTACAAAGACATCTGCAAGTTCCGCAAACTGTTTCGCTAATGCAGCGTCATTCTTCTCCTCGCCCGCATGGAAACGAACGTTTTCTAACAATATGACATCGCTGTTTTGCATGTTAGTAACCGCATTCACAACTTCTTCACCAATCGATGCATCCAGTTTCATCACTGGCTTTTCTAACAGCTCTGAAAGTCTTTCGCTAGCTGCAGTAAGACGCATGTCTTCATGGACTTCGCCTTTGGGTCGTCCGAGATGGCTCGCTAAGATTACTTTTGCACCTTGATCAATTAAGTATTGAATCGTCGGAATCGCAGCACGGATTCGTGTATCATCCGTTATGTTCCCTTCCTCCATTGGCACATTAAAATCTACGCGACAAAATACGCGTTTTCCTTCAAGTTGCATATCTTTCATCGTTTTCTTTACCTTCATTAAAACTTGCCACCTCCAAGTTTATTAAAAAAATAAGGAACGGGGTTCCCCGTTCCTTCTACCCAACTATATTATAAGGGGTGTTTTGCGTTATGGCTATATTTTACAATCCTTTTTTGTACATATGAAGCGCTAAATCGATACAACGTGCAGAATATGCAGTTTCATTGTCATACCATGCAATTACTTTGACCATATTGTCGACTAGCACCATTGTGGATAGTCCATCTACTGTTGAGGAAGATGGATTGCCGTTGTAATCAATCGATACAAGTGGTTTATCTGAGTAAACTAGGATATCTTTTAATTCATTCTCAGATGCGTCTTTAAATGCTTGGTTTACATCTTCAGCAGTAACATTTTCGTTTAGCTCTGCTACGAAGTCCACCATGGATACGTTTGGCGTTGGAACACGAACTGCCATCCCATCAAGTTTTCCTTCTAACTCAGGAATTACTTTCGTTACCGCTGAAGCAGCACCTGTACTTGTTGGAATCATTGATTCTGCTGCTGCACGTGCACGTCTGTAGTCTGAGTGTGGTAAATCAAGCAGATGCTGATCGTTTGTATAAGCGTGAACAGTTGTCATTAAACCACGATTTACTCCGAACTTTTCATGCAATACTTTTACAACTGGCGCGAGACAGTTTGTCGTACATGAAGCGTTGGAAACAATATTGTCTGTTTCAGGGTTATACGCTTCATGGTTCACACCCATAACTAATGTAGTCACATCGCCTTTTGCCGGTGCTGAACAAATTACTTTTTTCGCGCCTGCTTCTAGGTGTTTTGCTAGAGATTCTTGATCCGTAAATCTTCCTGTTGATTCAACAACAACATCTACGCCAAGCTCTCCCCAAGGAAGTGCTGCTGGGTCTCTCTCTTCATAAACACGGATTTTCTTACCGTTTACAACGATATCATCGCCATCCGCGTGTACCTCTGCATCAAATGTACCGTGAACGGAATCATACTTTAAAAGATGTGCAAGCATGTTGGAATCTGTTAAGTCATTAATTGCTACAATTTCAATTTCCTCGGATTTTAAAGCTTCACGAAACACAACTCTACCAATACGTCCAAAACCGTTAATTGCCATTTTTAATGTCATCATAAACCCCTCCAAAATTATATGAAATTTTAATTTGCGATTTGTTTCAACATTTCTTGTGCTGCTGCTTCGTCAGTAATTAAAACTGTTTGCTTTGGCGCAGTTGACATATATGCCAATATGGCCTCTGCTTTACTGCTTCCGCCTGCAACTGCATAAATCAGTGGCACTCGCTCTAATTGGTCAATCTGGATACCGATTGTACGAATTCGATGTACAGCTTTCCCTGTCCGATTGAAATAATAACCAAATGCTTCACCTTTTGCCTCTGCTGTTTGAAGCATTTCTTTTTCTTCCGCAGATGACTCCCGTAAGTTCGCCATCGTTTGCGCCTCTCCAATGCCATGTATCACGCAGTCGACCTGCTCATATAACTGAATCATCTTTCGTACAGATGGTTCGTTCTGGAATGCTTTATGCGTTTCTTCACTTAAAGATTCCGGATAATAAAATGTTCTATATTTCCCACCACATGCTTCCGCAAAGGATGCCGCAATGACATTTGCCTGTAACCCAATATCTTCTCCGACACCGCCACGAGCAGCGATGAATAGTAATTCCTGTAAATCAGTTGCTTTTTCGATGTAATTTGGAATCGACGCGATCGTACTACCGCCTGTTACGGCTATAATTTGCCCATTATCAATAGCTGAAACGAAAGCTTCCGCTGTTTTCAAACCAAGTAAATTTTTCGTTACAGGATTTCTATCGCAATCCCCTGCAACAATTTTAACCGCGGAAATCCCAAGATATTCTTGAAGTCTTCTTTCCAGAGACGAACGACCCGTCCACTTTTCCATTATTGGTTCGAGTGCTGTGAGCACTGCCAATCCTTCATCTGTTACCGTTACCCCATTTTTTGCAACATTTATGAGTTGCTGGGTTCTTAAAAGATCTATCATCGTACGCGTTTCACGTTCCGATAAACCAGCCATCTCACCTAATGGGCGTCTACCTATTGGGCCAGCCATATTAATATATTTCAGTATTCGAAACCGCTCTTGTAATACTGTAATCATTTCAGGCACGAGCTTACCGTATGCCTCCATCGAAATATCCAAAAACCATCACCTCCACAAACATGGTCACATGACGTCCCACTAAAACAAGGAACGTCCCACGTAGTGTAAAAAAATATTCCTACATATTTATTGTCTTTAAAATAAATGCATATTAATGCTTATTGCCGACGTACATGTAAGAAACTATTATTCCAAAATTCTTCCCTATCTGTTTAGTAGTATACAGTGCATCTTTCAATTTATCAAACTAAACGCAAAACTTTTTTGAAATTTAAAAAGTAAAAGTAGATGTCTCATTCTTATATTATGTACCCGTTCTTGTAAATGATACACCTACTTTTACCCATTATTTTTCAAATAAATCCACGAGATCAATATAGCCTATATTTCCATATAAAAGGACTTCTCCATCTTTTTCTAAAACCGGTACCATCAGCATATACTTTTCATGAATATCATCGTCGGTTTGAATATCAACAGATGTCCACGTGAATGGATAGTCTTCTTGTGCGAGTTTCATCATCATTTCTGCTTCGTCACATAATGGACAGTTATCTTGCCAATAAAAAGTTACATGCATCCTACACACCACACTTTTCGATTCTTACCATGAGTATAGTGAATAAAGAGACGACCTGCAAATTAGTTTGTCGTCTCCATGTCACCAACTTCTTCCAGCACCGCCTCCACCTCCGGAGCCACCGCCCCCACCTCGGAATCCACCACCTCCGCCGAACCCGCCACTTCCACCGCCAAATGATCCAGGGAAGAAAATAGGCCCACTACCTCTTGAACTTCTTCTACCGCCAGGTCCGCCTCTTCCGCCAGGTCCTCCACGGTTGTTCATAAATCGTATGAGTAAGTAAACGATGATAAATATAATGATTGGAGAGATACCGAAACCTCTAGCATTCGATTGGTGAATGGGCGCTGTTTCAATCGTTCCATCCCAATCATATTCTTTTGCAATTTCATTATAAAAAACTTGATAGGCGTTCATGATTGCTAGGTCGGGACGCCCTTCTCTTAAATAAGGCATCGCCACCTCATCAACGATGCGCCCGACTTTTCCATCCGGTAAAGCGCCTTCAAGTCCATAACCTGTCGTTAAAAAGAAATGCCGATTGCCACTAGAATTAGGTTCTGTTGTAACAACAAGCAAAGCGCCATTGTTACTTTCTTTTGTTCCAAGTCCGTATTCTCGTAGTGCCTTTACTGCAAACTCTTCGACAGGTTCATCCCCAATACTCGGTACAATTAACACACCAAGTTGCGCCGTCGTCCCGTCATCTAGCTGCATTGCATAAGTCGTCAACTGTTCCTTTTGCTCAGCTGACAGAACACCTGCAAAGTCTTGAATGTATATATGTCCTTTTGGCGCAGGAACATCAGCTGCCAATGCCACTGCAGAAAGGGAAATCGTCATAAGGAAAAGTATGCCAATTAGCCCACGAAGGACATTTCGAATCACTCTTTGTCATCTCCAAAATCTACTTTTGGTGGTTCTTTTGCAGCTTCATCCGCTTTAAAATATTCTTTTTCATCAAAACCAAATATTGAAGCAACCATCTTGCC
This sequence comes from Sporosarcina pasteurii, assembly GCF_041295575.1. Classification (NCBI taxonomy): domain Bacteria; kingdom Bacillati; phylum Bacillota; class Bacilli; order Caryophanales; family Caryophanaceae; genus Sporosarcina; species Sporosarcina pasteurii. The sequence goes on from NZ_CP160452.1 coordinate 2,659,194, forward strand.
CGGAAATCTTTTTACTTGTCGATTAAAATTTGCAACTTCATTATTATAATCTTGTCGAGCGACACCAATCCGATTTTCTGTACCGGCAAGTTCGTCCATCAGTTGCTTAAAATTTTCATTTGCTTTTAAATCTGGATAATTTTCAACGACGACAAGTAATCGGCTTAACGCACCAGACAATTCATCATTCGCCGCCGCTTGTTCCTCAGGACCCGCAGCACCTGCAAGCCTAGAACGTGCATCCGCAATATCTCCAAGTACCTCTTGTTCATGTGCTGCAAACCCTTTTACTGTGTTGACGAGGTTGGGAATTAAATCCATTCTTCTTTGCAATTGATTCTCAACCTGTGCATAAGACTGGTCAACATTTTCCTCTAATGTCACAAACTTATTGTAACTCGGTACAAGTATCACTGCGAGGAGCACAACGATGCCTATTATGATTCCTAATGGTCCGAGTAATCTTTTCAAAATACCACTCCTCAATAAATTGTTATTTTTACTTTACCCACTTTACTTGCACTATTAAACTTATGCCCAAGCATTTGGCTTTTCAGCGATACTTTAATCATTTTCAGTGTATCCATTCTTTATGTTATGCATATTATTAAAAACACATGCACATACTAAGAGATGGAGGTGGCGACAAATGCCTAAAGAAAATTCAAATAAAAAACCGATTCAAGTCCCAGAAGATGTGGAACTCGGAACAGAATTCAATATACGAGAAGTAAACAGAGACCAACAGAAGCATAAGAGAAAGCATAACGTCACATTAGATCCACGTGAAAACCGATTTAATCAATAAGATACACAAAACGGTAAGCGTAGAGAGCGCCAAATTTTTCAAGTGTTTTTTTATTCGATCATAAAGAGACCTTGTCCGTAAAATCGGTAAAGGTCTTTTTATAAGCGGATCTCACATTGCTAAAAGGTAATCATTAGTACAACAAAAAACCTTACAAACTTTAAAGTTTGTAAGATTTTCTTAGTTTTTTCTATAAACGTTTTGAATTAGCGCCCTCGAGAGGAATCGAACCCCTATCGTAAGAACCGGAATCTTATGTGTTATCCGTTACACCACGAGGGCATATTGAAGTCACTTTAATGACAGCAAGCATTATAGATTATACTGTTAAAACTAATATTTTGCAAGGTCTTTTTGAAAAAGCGTTATATTTGACCTTTATTGACCATGCTATGTATGATAAGAGTACGGTTGAATGGGAAACTCATTTCAACGGACTACAATATCCACCTTGAAGGAGGAAATGAAATGAATTTAATACCAACAGTTATTGAACAAACGAATCGGGGCGAGCGTGCTTACGACATTTACTCACGCTTGTTGAAAGACCGGATTATTATGCTTGGTAGCGGAATTGATGATAACGTTGCAAACTCTATCGTTTCACAGCTACTATTTCTAGAAGCAGAGGATCCTGACAAAGACATTTCGATTTACATTAACAGTCCAGGCGGAAGCATTACAGCAGGTATGGCAATCTTTGACACAATGCAGTTTATTAAACCTGACATTCAAACAATTTGTATAGGTATGGCTGCTTCAATGGGTGCGTTCCTACTTGCAGCTGGAACAAAGGGTAAGCGTTATGCACTTCCGAACTCTGAAGTCATGATTCACCAACCACTTGGCGGTGCACAAGGTCAAGCGACTGAAATTGAAATTGCAGCGAAACGTATCTTATTCCTACGCGAAAAACTCAATACAATTCTTGCTGAAAGAACAGGTCAGCCAATTGATGTCATTGCAGCAGATACAGAGCGTGATAACTTCATGACAGCTGAGCGTGCGAAAGAATACGGTCTTATCGATAATATCCTAACGCGCAACGACTTAACTAATCAATAACCTATCAGTCATTCAATTTCGAGTTCGGTATTGCACCGGACTCTTTTTTTATTGCTTACTAGCCAAAGAACGTTGATACAAATAAAACTGCATCCTAACGATTAGAGTCATCCAATAATTAGGGTGCAGTTCACATAAATATCCGCTGTTTATTTGTAACATCTTTATCTTTAATTTTCTTTTTCAACAAGCTCTGCAAGCGCGGCCAATGCTTGTTCTTCATCATTACCCTCCGCGATTAATGTAATTTGCGATCCTTTCGCAATGGCAAGACTCATGACACCCATAATACTCTTGGCATTCACTTGTCGGTCGTCTCTCTTTAAAAATATATCAGCCCCAAAGCGATTCGCTTCTTGGACAAATAACGCTGCTTGTCTTGCCTGTAATCCAGGCTTCATATTTACTGTTACTCTTCTTTCTGCCATTTGGCACTCTCTCCTTTAATTCACGGTATTATGTAGTTCCTAATCCTCCAGTTCGGAGATTATCCGCTATTTCTTCTATTTTTCTTAATCGATGATTGACGCCTGATTTACTTACTTTCGTACCTGTAACAAGTTCACCAAGTTCTTTTAGAGTAATGTCCTGATGCTCCAACCTTAAACGCGCAATCTCTTGTAATCGTTCCGGTAATTGATCAAGTCCTATCGTTCGTTGAATAAATTCGATGTTATTCACTTGTCGCTGGGCTGCACCAATCGTTTTATTTAAATTAGCTGTCTCACAATTCACAAGACGATTTACACTATTTCTCATGTCGCGTATAATCCGTACGTCTTCAAATTTCATTAACCCAACATGCGCGCCTACAACACCTAGAAAGTCAGATATTTTTTCTGCTTCTTTTAAGTACGCGATATAACCATTTTTTCGTTCAATTGATTTGGCATTTAAACGATAAGTATTCATTAACTCAACAAGCGCTTCACTATGCTCTTTATAAATCGAAAAAATTTCAAGATGATAGGAAGAGGTTTCTGGATTATTTACTGAGCCACCTGCAAGAAATGCGCCTCGTAAATAAGCCCGTTTACAACAATCTTTTTCAATTAAAGCTGGTGAAATTTCATTTTTAAATTCAAACGTTCCCGTTAAGATGAGCAAATCTTTTAATAGCGGTTTTGCACCATCACGAATTCGACAAATATAAACGTTATTTTTCTTTAATTGCATCTTTTTCCGTACGAGCAATTCAATTTTATAAGGATACAAACGTCTCAAATTCGAGTAAAGTCGCCTTGCTATGGCAGCGTTTTCAGTCTGAGCATCTAAACTTAATTTTTTATTGGAGAATGAAAGCGCACCATTCATACGGATAAATGCCGCAACTTCTGCACGTACACAACATTCATCTGCTTCAATTTGTGTTAATTCTTTTTTAGTTCTTGAAGCGAACGACATCGTTTCCCCTCCTTCCTACTTTCCTTTAAGGATTCAACGTGTTTTCATATAGTCCATCAGCCATGTAGCCACTGTTTCTGATTTATGGCGAATATGGCCATCTACCATGACTGCAATATCTTTTTGAACGACATGCGGCACTAGCTTTCTTAATTCTTCTAAATCATGTTCTACTGGCCGCGGAGGACCTTCATACGTGCCAAGATCAAGCAATGATGTAAAATCGGCTGTATTTAATAATACTGTATCGATAAACGCTTCGCCGGCATGGTCATATAATGCTTGGACATGCTCTGAAGCAGTATATTCTAAAGTCTCTCCAGCTTGCGTTGTTAAATTACAAATATACACTTTTTTAGCTGAACATGAAATAACAGCATCCCGGATATCTCTAACAAGAATCGTCGGTAATATACTAGTGTATAAACTTCCAGGACCAAAAACAACTAAGTCTGCATTCATAATTGTTTCTACAGTTTCAGGAAGAGGTTGAACTTCCTCAGGTGTTAGATACACACGACGAATTCTTCTTCCGTAAACAGGTATTTTAGACTCACCAGTTACAATTGTGCCATCTTCTAGTTCACCATGCAACGTAATTCTTTGATTTGCAGCTGGAAGAACTTTCCCTTGTATATTTAATATGTGACTCATTTGTTCGACAGCTCTTGCAAAATCTCCTGTAATATTCGTCAAAGCTGCAAGCATTAAATTCCCAAGGGAATGCCCTTTTAAACTCTCCGAACTTGCAAATCTGTATTGAAACATTTTTTCGATGAGCGGTTCTACATCTGACAATGCCGCCATTACGTTTCGAACATCACCAGGAGGCGGGATATCATATTCATTCAGTAGTCTGCCCGAACTCCCGCCATCATCGGCCACTGTTACAACAGCAGTAATGTCTATCGGAAATTTCTTTAACCCACGGACTAATGTCGATAACCCTGTTCCGCCACCGAAAATGACAATTTTCTTTTCTTTAGAACGAATCATCGGATTAGCCCTTTCTCAACTGAATATCACGGTGCGTAATAAGCGTTTTATATTCTTCTTGGAAATATTTCCCGAAGTGTTCAGCAAATGTCACAGAACGGTGCTGGCCTCCTGTACAACCAAATGCAATGACAACTTGTGACTTACCTTCGTTTTTATATTGAGGAATGAGAAACTTGAATAAATCTGTCAACTTTTCGATAAGCTGTTTTGTTTCGCCCCATTTTAATACGTATTCAGAAACCTCGCTTTGTAATCCAGTTTTCGGTCTCAAATCTTCAATATAAAATGGGTTAGGTAGGAAGCGTATGTCAAAAACAACGTCTGCATCAATCGGCATGCCATGTTTAAATCCGAATGATATAAAGTTCACAGTGAATATAGTATCTTGCTTGGTAGAAAATTCCTCAATGATTTTTTCGCGTAATTTTCGTGGGAGTAAATTAGATGTATTGTAAATTGAACGCGCATGTCCGCGTAATTCTGATAAAAGTTCACGTTCTTTTTGTATACCCGTAAGTGGAAGTCCACCTTCTGCAAGTGGATGAGAACGTCTACTTTCTTTATAACGTCTGACAAGCGTTTCGTCATCGGCATCTAAAAATAAAATACGCCAAGATACACCGTTCGTTCGGCTTAATTCATCGAGTGCACCAATGAGCGAGTCAAATAAATCTCCGCCGCGTGTATCCATAACAGCTGCAATCCGCCTCATTTTATTTTCAGATTTCATCATTAAGTCTAGAAATGTTACAAGTAACTCGGGAGGTAAATTGTCAATACAATAAAATCCTAAATCTTCAAAACTTTGCATCGCAACTGTTTTTCCTGCACCCGACATCCCAGTAATAATGACCAATTCTACATCATCGTTATAATTTTTCACTTCTGCCAATCCCATCATCCTTCCTCGGAGTTTTGAATGGTCTCTTTTAATAATTGAAATTGCTCTGTGTACGTAAACGTTCCGTACTGCATGCCTTCGTTTGAAACAGCAAACAATAAGTTTGTTCGATCGCCTTCAGCCATTGGAAGGGTTTTTAAACTTTCCACAGGATGCCATTCCAATTCACCTTCTATCGTAGTTTTAAACGGTGTGCCTGATAAATCATATGCAATAAACGTAAAAAGCATCCACTCATCTTTTACCATCTGCTCTTTCTCATCCTTAATGACCATTGTGTAAGTTCCTTTTAAATGAGGATTGACTGGCGTCGTTCCTGTTTCCTCTGTAAATTCCCTCACAGCAGCTTCATATATCGATTCACCTGGGTCTACTTTTCCACCTGGTGCCACATACCATCCTCGGCGTGGTTTTTTTAACAATAAAACATGATTATCTTTTAACACTAATAAATTTGCGATTCGTTGCATCGTTCTATCACCATTTCTATATACGCTACCTTCTATTATACATATCTTCACCGACATTCGTCATTTGAAAGGCATAATTTTAATTCGTTTATTTTAAACGTACCTTAGTTATTATGTGATTTATAAAATTTTTCATTAAAAAAAGCCATCTTCTGTGACAAAACAGAAGATGGCTCAAATCATTCTATATCAAAAGGGGGGTCAATTGATATTTCCTTATCAGTATATCCTTTTGATATTGCATTCGTGTTACAACCACATTAAAGGTATATTAATTTGCCTTAAGCTTCAATTGTAGATTGATCATTTAGTTTTTCAATGTATTGTTGAACGGCCTGCGCTGCAATACTGCCATCGCCTGTTGCAGTAACGATTTGTCGTAGTAATTTTTCACGAACATCTCCTGCCGCATAAATGCCTGGCACTTTTGTTTCCATAATGTCATTCGTCTGGATATACCCATTTTCATCGAGAATACCCAAATGTTTAAACGGAGCTGTCAGCGGATCTAGTCCGACATAGACAAACATACCTTCTGTTTTAAACTCTCGCTCTGAACCATCTTCAGTGGAGACAAGTGTAACCGAGTCAATTTTCCCATCTTTTCCATTGACTTCTTTAACAGTCGTATTCCAAATGAAGTCCATTTTTTCATTCGCAAAAGCACGTTCCTGAAGGATTTTTTGTGCACGCAGCTCGTCACGACGGTGAATAATCGTAACCTTTTTCGCGAAGCGCGTTAAATAAGCGCCTTCTTCAACTGCTGAGTCCCCTCCGCCAACAACAATAATTTCCTTGTCTCGGAAAAATGCACCGTCACATACTGCACAGTAACTTACGCCGCTTCCTGTAAGTTCTTCTTCACCTGGAATGCCGATTTTTCTATATTCTGCACCCGTAGTAATAATGATTGTACGTGCTTTATACTGCTGTTCTCCTACGAAAATTGTTTTATAGTCTTCGCCGTCTTGGACATCCGAGACATCACCAAAAGCGTATTCTGCACCAAATTTACGTGCGTGCTCAAACATTTTAACAGATAAATCTGGACCGAGTATATGATCAAATCCTGGATAGTTTTCAATATCTTCAGTCGTTGCCATTTGCCCACCTGGCGCGCCTCTTTCAATCATTAATGTCGAAAGGTTTGCACGCGAAGTATAAACTGCCGCTGTTAAACCAGCAGGGCCAGCCCCTACAATTATTACGTCATAAACTTTTTCCGTAGTCATGTGAATTTCCTCCTCACAAGGTTCAATCTACTCAAATCTTATAAGATTCAAGATAACCATTCAACTTTGATGCTTACAACCACCCAAGTGCTCCCCGATGAGAACTTTTATGCGATTAACCATTTAAATGCGGTAAAAACTCAATGAGTTCATTGACATATTTCGTCAAAGTCGGTGTTGAAACCCCATACTTTTTCGCCATCCCAATTTTTGTCACACCGGAATATCTCGCGGATTGAAACATATAATCAGCGGCAGATGCGAGTGCAGCTGGATTCGGAAATTCATACGAAACACTGATTGCCTTTTCACAAAGTGTAAACCACATTTGAAATAGATGAGTCGATTCATAATCCAATGGCCCGTATTGTTCATACAATAGCTCTGTCGTTTCAAGGGCACGAGTAAAAGCTTTTTCGAAAGCCCCTTCAGGTAATAACTCATTACGAATCCCGCTCGCTAAAAACAACTTTTCAACTTCACTTAATTCTTCAATCTTTATATAAGAAGGATGTGAAAGTATCTCTTGTTTATGTGCCGATTTTCCAAGCAAATAAAATCCAAGCATTCTCTCACTACGATATTGGTTTTGAATTTTATTAAGCAAAAACTGTCGATCGTGTTCCACTGAATCAGGAGACAACTCTTTTTCAATGTCTCGCCAAGGCTCATACCCTTCTTTTGTGGGATCCATTTCGAGCAGTGTTGCGTATGCCTTCCTAGCAATGTTTTCATGCCCCATTAAATATGCGGAGTGAGATAGCCAGAAGTAAAAACCTGCATCTCCTTCAAACCCTTGCTTTTGAAGTTGACGTAACAAAGAAAATGCCTCTTTATGCTTCCCAACAAGCGCAAATGTCGCACCTAATTTATATCGGTGCTCCACTAAGTATGGCTTTAATTTCAACAGTAATTCTAGAAGCCCTGCCAATTGCTCCTCATTTTTTTCGTAATAATAAAACACTGCAAGATTACATAATGCATGGAGATTACCTTTGTTCTGCTCTAACACATCATGCAGCACATCATTTGCTTCCTTCTTTTTCCCGACATAAAAATAAGCAAGTGCTAAATTATTATAGGCTGCCCAAAAGTCTGGATAGTCCGTAATAATCGCCTCTAATAAATCAATGGCTTCTTTAAATTCTCCTGTTTCCATTTGTCGGCGTGCCTTTTCCTGAAGTAATAGGACTTCACTATCCTCTTCGTCCAATGATGGCTCATTCTGTTCGGCAAAATCAATAATCTCTTTCGCTTCATCGTTAAAGGGTCCACTAACATCCATAATTAAATATTTTTCAGCGTATGCCTTAGCTTCTGATAAAAGCCCGAGATGTGCATGGACTTCCGCCAAATAAAAGACAATCTCTGACGCATTCGTATCTAACGTATAGGCTTGTTGTAAAATTTCTTGTGCATCGTGAAAACGTCCTTCTTCCATAACGAGCACACCATATTGCATTAGAATTAACGGATCTCCAGGACTCAGCTCTGTTGCCCGCTTCAAATATTTATGCGCCTCTTCAAAACAATCGCGTTGCATTGCTTGTATCGCTTTTTTATAATAAAATTCACCGTCTGGGATGAACGATATAACTTTCCTATTTTCTGAAACTCGCTTCTTATTCAATCAAATTCCCCCGAAACATAAGAAGGATGATTTTTTGCCATCCTTCTATTCATTATGCTTAGTATAGCATACAGCAAGTGAATACGAATCATCTCAAACTTAATTTATTCAAGTGAAAATTGTTCGTGACGTTTCTCCATTTCTTCCTTCGAATAAATAATTCGCACGGGGTTACCGCCAGCAAAAACGCCCGGCGGTATATCTCGGTTCACAAGTGTTGCTGCTGATACAATCGCATTGTCGCCAATATGAACGCCCGGCAAGATCGTTGTATTGGCACCTATTAATACGTTTTCCCCAATTACCACGTCACCAATCCTATATTCATCAATTAAATATTCATGAGCAAGGATGGTTGTATTATAGCCGATAATTGAATTATCACCTACCGTGATTCTTTCAGGGAACATGACGTCGGGCATTACCATTAGAGCAAAGGAAGTTTTTTCTCCGATTTTCATCTTTAAAAATGTTCGAAACAAAAAATTCTTGACAGGAATAAATGGGGTATAGCGTGATAATTGAATAACCACGAAGTTTTTAGCCACTTTCCAAAACGGTACTGTTCGATAAATATGCCAAAGCGAATTCGCACCGCCTTTTGCACGATATCGCTCCGTCCTTCTCATCCTTGATTTCCCTTTAAGAGTGGAATTAAATCACTAATATGTTGCAACATATGATCAGGGTTATACTTTTGTAAGAACTCTTCACCTTTTGCCGACCAAGCTACACCAGCCGTTTGTACACCAGCATTTTGCCCGCCTACAATGTCATGGTAATTGTCACCAATCATCAATGCCTCTTCCTTATCCGCACCTAATCGTTTGAGCGCCAACAATATCGGCTCAGGATCTGGTTTTGGATTTGACACATCATCGAGTCCGATAACCGTATCAAAAACGCCGTCCGCATCTAAAAGATCCAATCCTCTATGCACCATATTATTTTTCTTCGTCGATACAATCGCCATTTTATACCCTTCAGCTTTTAACAAGCGGAGTGTTTCCGAAACTCCGTCAAATTCCTTCGACAGTTCATCGTGATTAGCAATATTCCATTCACGGTATTCACTGACAAGCTGTTCAGTTTTCTCGGGGTTAATAGACCCGAATGTTTCATGTAAAGTCGGTCCTAAAAAAGGTAATATTTCTTCTCTACCGTACTGTCCCGGATAATGTTTATTCAATACATGTTCAAACGTACGCATAATTAACTCATTCGTATCCAACAAAGTTCCGTCAAAATCAAATAATAACGTCGTAATTTTTTTAGCCATTTTACCTCTCCTAGCAACTATTTTTCTTGATAAGTTGTATTTACTTTTTGTACATATCTTCTGACGACAAATAAGACAATCGCCACCACAATCGTCACAATTGAAACTACTTGCGCTGCACGTAATGCGCCCCCGTACAAACTATCCGTACGCATGCCTTCTATGAAATAACGTCCGATGGAGTACCAAGTGAGGTAAAATAAAAACATTTCGCCACGTTTTAAAGCAAAGCGTCGTAATAATAAAATGATCACAAGGCCGACTAAATTCCAAAGTGATTCATATAAAAACGTCGGGTGATACGTTACCCCATCAATAGTCATCTGGTTCATGATCCAATCCGGAATAATAGTCGTTTCCAGGAACTGTTCTGAAACAGGACCGCCATGCGCTTCCTGGTTCATAAAATTGCCCCATCTACCGATAATTTGCCCAATTAATATGCCGGGTGCAGCGATATCAACTGTCTTCCAAAAGGATACTCCGCGCAATTTAGTAAACACATAAGCCGTAGCAAATGCGCCTATCAACGCGCCATGTATCGCAATGCCGCCTTCCCATATTTTAATTGCATCAATTGGATTATTTTTATAGTTATCCCAAGAGAAAATCACATAGTATATTCTTGCACTCAAAATCGAAATAGGCACAGCCCAGACAAGTAAATCGGTTAAAAAGTCTGGATGCATGCCACGCTTGACCATCTCGCGTTGAACAACCATAAATGCTAATACAATTCCTGTGGCAATCAAAATGCCATACCAACGAATCTCTAGGCCACCTAGCGAAAAAGCAACTGGATTAATTGCAAGTAAATTAAGCATATTTACTGCATCTCCTCTGCTGGGATTTCACCGTGACCTTCGCTAATTGCTTGATCCAGTCTATTAGAAAACTCTTTTGCTGCATTAATCCCAAGTCGTTTCATACGATAATCCATTGCTGCGACTTCAATAATGACCGACAAGCTACGTCCAGGTCGAACTGGAACAGTCAATCTCGTCAATTCGGTATCCATAATTTTTATTTTCTGCTCGTCTAAGCCGAGACGGTCGTATACTTTATCCTCATCCCATAGTTCTAAATCGATTACAATTAAAATTCGTTTATCACTTTTCACAGCGCTTGCGCCAAATAAATTCATAATATCGATAATCCCTACACCACGGATTTCTAGCATATGCTCAATAAGCTTAGGCGCATTTCCAATTAATACATTTTTGGATACTTCTCTAATCTCAACTAGGTCATCCGCAACTAGGCGATGCCCACGTTTCACAAGTTCAAGTGCCGTTTCACTTTTACCAACGCCACTTTTCCCTCTAATTAACACACCTATTCCGTAAACATCAACAAGCACGCCATGCATCGATGTCATCGGTGCTAATTTACCTTCTAAAAAATTCGTCAACATCCCCGAAAAACGTGTCGTCGGTACTTCTGTCTCCAATACTGGGATTCCAACTTTTTCCGCTTGCTGAATTAATTCCTTTGGAACGTCCATTCCATGCGCAACAATGACCGCCGGTGTGTGCTCAGAACAAAGTCTTTCCATTCGATCAATTTTCTCTTCTATTCCCAATGATGCAAAGAAAGACAATTCTGTTTTACCGAGCAATTGCACACGCTCTGCAGGATAAAAATTAAAATACCCTGCCATTTCAAGCCCAGGTCTAGAAATATCACTTTTATATATATTTCGTTGAAGCCCTCTATCGCCTGCACGAAGTTTAAGTTCTAACGCATGTTGTATATCTGCTACTGTTACACTTGCCATTGAAACTCCCACCTTTATAAGTTGTCCACCTTTAATATACTTCATCGTACCACAATTCCGAAAGAAGACCGCTCGGAAAAGTTCAAAACAATCTATGAATAAACAGGAAAGTTTTTATGAACTTCTGAATTCTCTTAGGCAGGTTTTCAATTTCTAGATGTACGACGAAACCGCGAATAGGTACGAGCCATCCTAAACAATCTCTGCCCTAACCTCCATAATAGTTCATCTAATCACTCCTCAAAACAAAAATCCCCCGCTTGATTTTTCCAAGCGAGGGCTAATTAATCGTACTCATATTAAGGATTGTATCGAACGAGGACGGACCCTGTTTTTGCTTCGCCAAATACATGGAGTTTTTTCTTACTATCTGTAATATCTTTAGTAAATCGAATCGTACGTTGAAGCAAATGATCTTGTTCAGATGTGCGCTCGATGTCTTCTAATTGTAAATCTAGTTTTCCGATATTTGATGCAACTTCTCCAGAAATGGCAATCGTGGATGGAATATATAATTCTACAGAACCACTCATCGTTTTCGCTTCAACTATTTCCGCCTCGTTGCTTGTCGTCGTCACCACGACATGACCATTTAACGATTGAGCTTCCACTTCTTTTAATTCACCATCAATATAAACCCGGCCATTTAAGGCCTCGGCATCTATCGTTTCTCCCGTCAACTCAGTTAAATGGATTGCACCATTGGCCGTTTCGAATTCAGCCTGCTCGAATGTTAACTGACTGGCTTCTATTTTACCGTGGGCCGTTTTTACCCGAATGGAATTAAATTCTATATCTTTTATTTTAAAGGAACCTTTCATGAGACGAACTGACATTTTTTTGTATCGTTTATGTGGAATATACAAATCAAGGTTTACTTGCATCATTTTCATATCGCTGGAAACTCTTAATTTATTATCATCCGTGACAAATAAAACCTTTTCTAAGAAATCTTTTTTAGCAGCTTCTTCAGTTTCACTATTATACGCTTTCACAGTAAATTCTGCGCGAATCTCTTCTTCCTCGCTTTTATGGACGGTCACTTTTCCATTGTCGATATGCATTAAAATTTCCTCAATGCCTTCAGCATCCTTTGTCTTTGAATGGCTAAAAATAACGGATTTGCCAAAAGGAGCCTCTAAATCAAAGTCTTTCACTTTTTGAACAGCCGTTTGCATAAACTGCATGAATCGGTCGCCTACAGTTGAAAAGTCTTTTCGCAAATCATCCAGAAATTCATCTGCGGATGGTTGGTCTTCTTTCTGTTTTTCTGATTCGTTATCTTTCTGTTCAAAGGTCGATCGTTTCGGCTCTTGGGATTGCTTTAGCTCTTGGGTTTGGTCAGTTGTTTCCTGTTCTTTAGCCTTATCTATCACTGATGCTTGGTTTTTATTTTCATCTTGTTTTGGTTTCTCTGCTTGGTTTTGATTATTATCTTGGTTTGGTTTCTCTGCTTGGTTTTGATTATTATCTTGGTTTTCTGTACTGAGATTTTCCAGTAACGTTAGCGCTTCGTCCATTGAAATTGCACCGTTCTCCAACATCGTCAAAATCCGTTTTCTTTTCTCTTGCATCGTTCATCCTCCTAGTTTGAGTTTCCTCAAGTTAGTAGTATATATACGACTTGTGAACCAAAAAGTTTCAATCAGCAACCGTTTCAGCATCTTTAATTATTTTCTTCATCCGCTGACGGTCACGCTCAAGTATCGGTTTTAAATATTTTCCAGTATAAGACTTCTCGACTTTGGCGACTTCTTCTGGTGTACCTGTTGCAATGATTTGACCACCTTTGTCGCCTCCTTCTGGTCCAAGATCAATAATATGGTCTACAGTTTTAATGACATCTAAATTATGCTCGATCACTAAGACTGTATTTCCTGTATCAACGAGTCGTTGGAGGACAATGAGTAGTTTCGCAATGTCATGTGCATGGAGTCCCGTCGTTGGTTCATCTAAAATGTAAATAGATTTACCGTTTGAACGTTTATGCAATTCAGACGCGAGTTTGACACGTTGCGCTTCACCGCCTGATAAAGTCGTCGCCGGCTGGCCAAGTTTAATATAACCGAGACCTACATCAACAATTGTTTGCAATTTCCGGCGGATTTTCGGGATGTTTTCAAAAAAGACGAGTGCATCTTCTACAGTCATCCCTAAGACATCTGCAATATTCTTTCCTTTATAACGTACTTCTAACGTTTCTCGATTATATCGTTTGCCGTGACAGATTTCGCATGGGACATACACGTCTGGCAAAAAGTGCATTTCAATTTTAATAATGCCATCCCCACGACAAGCTTCACATCTTCCACCTTTTACGTTAAAACTAAAGCGTCCCTTTTTATAGCCGCGTACTTTCGCTTCATTCGTCGCTGCAAAGACATCTCTTACATCATCAAACATACTCGTATAAGTCGCAGGATTTGACCTCGGTGTCCGTCCGATTGGGGATTGGTCAATTTCAATCACTTTTTCAAGTTCTTCTAATCCAGTAATCGATTTATGTTTCCCTGGCAACAGCTTTGCTCGATTTAGCTTTTGGGCTAACGTTTTGTAAAGCACTTCATTCACAAGCGTGCTTTTTCCTGAGCCCGAAACGCCAGTCACCGCAATAAACTGACCTAGTGGAATATCCACATTGACTTTTTTCAAGTTATTTTCTGATGCACCTTTAATTGTAATTTTCCGACCATCTGCTGGACGTCTTTCGAGTGGCAACGATATAAACTTCTTACCACTTAAATAATCACCGGTTAAAGAATCCGAATCATTCATCACATCATCAGGTGTACCTGCTGACACAACCGTTCCACCTGCAGCACCTGCTCCAGGCCCCATATCAATCAAGTAATCAGCTGCTAGCATCGTATCTTCATCATGTTCAACAACGATAAGCGTATTTCCGATATCTCGCATACTTTTTAAAGTAGAGATGAGTCGATCATTATCGCGTTGATGAAGCCCAATGGAAGGCTCATCTAAAATATAGAGGACACCTGTTAACCTAGAGCCAATCTGGGTCGCCAATCGAATTCGTTGGGCTTCTCCACCAGAAAGTGTTCCGGCAGCTCTCGATAAAGTTAAATAATCTAATCCTACATTAATCAGAAAGCCTAGGCGTTCTTCTATTTCTCTTAAAATTAATTCAGCAATTTGACGATCTTTATCAGATAGGTTCAAAGTTTTAAAAAAGTTATCTGCTTCCACAATCGAACGTTCTGTCACTTGCCCGATATGGACATCATTCACCTTTACCGCTAAAGACTCTGCTTTTAGACGGTACCCTTTACACGTTGGACATGGGCGCTGTGCCATATACTTTTCCATTTGGTCCCGGACATAATCCGAAGACGTGTCCCGGTAGCGACGTGCGATATTCGATAATACACCTTCAAAATAAATATCACTATCTCGCGTACCGCCAAATTCATTTGTATACTGAAAACGAATTTTTTCATTACCTGAACCGTGTAAAATTTTATTTAACTGATCGTTTGGAATTTCACTGATTGGGACATCCATCGCTATACCGTAATGGTTTGCGACTGTTTTCAGTAGTTCCGGATAATATTGTGAACTCGTCGGTTCCCACGGTGCAATCGCATGTTCTTCCAATGATAGAGAGTCGTCTGGGATGACGAGTAATGAATCCACTTCTAATTTTGTACCGAGGCCATCACATTCCCCACATGCACCGAATGGACTGTTAAATGAAAACATGCGTGGTTCTAATTCACCTATCGAAAAACCACACATTGGACAGGCATGATGCTCACTAAATAGCAACTCCTCACCATCAATCACATCGATGAGCACGGTGCCTTCTGCCAAGCGGAGTGCTGACTCTAAAGAATCACTTAAACGTCCGGCAATGTCTTCTTTTATTACAATCCTATCAATTACAACTTCAATCGTATGGGTTTTATTTTTATTCAACTCAATATTATCGTCTAAGTCGTACGTTTCGCCGTTGACACGAACACGAACATACCCTTCTTTTCGAATATCTTCAAAAAGTTTTGCATGCGTTCCTTTTCTCCCTTTCACAATAGGCGCAAGTACTTGAATTCGTGTTCGTTCCGGTAATTCCATTAAACGGTCAACCATCTGTTGAACCGTTTGGGAAGTAATTTCAATGCCGTGCTTCGGACAAACAGGCTTCCCGATTCGTGCATAGAGCAGACGTAAATAATCATAAATCTCCGTTACCGTACCAACCGTTGAACGAGGATTTCGACTCGTTGTTTTCTGGTCGATTGAAATCGCTGGTGATAACCCTTCAATAACATCGACATCCGGCTTATCCATCTGGCCTAAAAACTGACGTGCATAAGCGGAAAGAGACTCAACGTATCGCCGTTGTCCTTCTGCGTAAATGGTATCAAATGCTAGGGATGATTTTCCCGACCCCGATAAACCCGTCACAACGACGAGTTCATCACGAGGAATATTGACGTCTATATTTTTTAAATTATGCGCCCTTGCTCCTTGTATAACAATCTCCTTGTTTTTCATAATTAATTCTACCTTTCTGCCTTTAACTCTAAAATGGCATCCCTTAACTGAGCAGCTAGTTCGAATTGCAAATCTTTCGCGGCTTCTTTCATTTCTTTCTCAAGAACCGTTAACATAGACTCTTTCTCTTCTTTCGTTAGTTTCTTACCATGTGTAATTTTATCAAGATACGTTTCTCGTTCTTCCGCAACTTCTGTAGCACGGATTACTTCATGAATTTCTTTCTTGATTGTTTTCGGTGTAATGTCATGCTCTTTATTATAAGCCTCTTGAATTTCACGACGTCTTTCCGTTTCACTAATAGCTTTAGTCATCGAATCTGTCATGCGGTCTGCATACATAATGACATGCCCTTCTGAATTTCTAGCTGCTCTTCCAATTGTTTGAATTAATGAACGTTCAGAACGTAAAAAACCTTCTTTGTCAGCATCAAGAATCGCAACAAGTGACACTTCTGGAATATCAATACCCTCTCTGAGCAAATTAATGCCAACGAGAACATCATACGTACCAAGTCTTAACTCTCTAATTATTTCTATTCTTTCTAACGTTTTTATTTCCGAATGAAGATATTGTACTTTAATCCCGATTTCTTTTAAATAATCAGTTAAATCCTCAGACATTTTCTTCGTTAATGTCGTAATGAGTACGCGTTCATTTCTTTCAATTCGCAAATTAATTTCATGCAGCATATCATCAATTTGTCCTTCTATTGGTCGAACATCTATTGTCGGATCCAATAAACCTGTTGGACGAATAATTTGTTCAATCATTTTCGGTGTGTGTTCTATTTCATAAGGTCCTGGCGTGGCAGACACATAAATCGCTTCACGAATTCGTTCCTCAAATTCCTCAAAACGAAGCGGGCGGTTATCTAGTGCTGACGGCAGACGAAAACCGTGATCGACTAAAACTTGTTTTCTCGCCTGGTCTCCATTAAACATCCCACGCACTTGCGGTAAGGTGACGTGACTTTCATCGACAACTAACAGGAAGTCATCCGGGAAATAGTCAAGTAACGTATACGGTGAGGCACCTGGAGGGCGAAGCGTTAAATGTCTTGAATAGTTTTCAATCCCCGAGCAAAAGCCCATTTCTTTCATCATTTCTAAATCGTAGCGTGTACGTTGCTCTAATCGTTGTGCTTCGAGTAACTTATTTTCACGCTTCAATTTAGCTAATTGTTCTTCCAATTCCACTTCAATATTTTCAATCGCTTGTAACATTTTCTCTTCACCTGTGACGAAGTGGGAAGCCGGGAATACAGCGACATGTTCTCTGTCACCGATAACCTCTCCTGTTAATGCATCAACTTCACGAATGCGGTCAATCTCATCGCCAAAAAACTCAATCCGCATACAACGTTCATCTCTTGATGCAGGAAACAATTCAACGACATCGCCGCGAACGCGAAATGTACCGCGAGTAAAATTCAAATCATTGCGCGAGTATTGAATACCCACAAATTTCCGTAGCAATTCATCTCGGCCGATTTCCATTCCTTTCCGAATCGATACGACCATATCTCGATACTCTTTTGGTGAACCTAGCCCATATATGCATGATACGGAAGCGACGATAAGCACATCATTTCTTTCGAATAAAGCTGAAGTTGCTGAGTGTCGCAACTTATCAATTTCATCGTTCACACTCGCGTCTTTTTCAATATACGTATCTGTATGCGCAACATAAGCTTCTGGTTGAAAATAATCATAATAACTAACGAAGTATTCTACAGCGTTATCCGGGAAAAACTCTTTAAATTCACTATACAGTTGGCCTGCCAATGTTTTGTTGTGGGCCATCACTAACGTCGGTTTATTAATTTCTTTCACAACATTGGAGACCGTAAATGTTTTTCCTGTACCGGTCGCTCCAAGTAACGTTTGATGTCTTTCTCCTCGATTAACCCCTTCAATCAGTTGTTGAATCGCCTCTGGTTGATCTCCGGCTGGGGCATATGGAGCTTGCAAATTAAATGTTTCCACTCGGCGGTCCCTCCAAATTCTAGTTAGTTTTAGTTTATCATATTCCCCTTATAAACACGAGCAAAAAGAGAACGTACGTTTTGAGGTGGATTACTACACGAAAAAACGCTGCTATTCCCCTTTTAGCAGCGTTTTTTCTTTTATTTTACTTCTCTAAAGTCGAATAACTTCCCAGCATACAAATGGAATTTCTGCTCATCTCGAGTATCAAGTGCTTCATCAATAACTTTTTCTATTCTTCTTCTAGTTTGTTCACGGTGAAGACGATTCAAAAACATGTCCATGTAAATTTCGTTCAACAGTTTTTCAGCGTAGACTGATGACCTTCTTCTACCTACGACTTTCATGAATTCGGCATTTGAATATTTTCTCTCCATTCAACTCACCCCTGATGCCTTTTTATTATTATATATAAAAACGCTTTCAAGTTGCAAGTTTTTTTAGAATGTTCCATTTAATTGAGTTGGTTTTCCTGATAACCTAGTTAGATAGGCCAAGAAAATACTTATTCCTTTTCTTTTGCCGAGCGAATCGTTAACTCTGACACAATGATAACGATTAAAAATAGCACAACAACCGTCACAGACCATCCTAAGGCGAATAGGCTAACAATCGCTACAAACAGCGCTTGAATCCATTGAACACCGCGAACCGTTTTTTGAATCGCGCTCCCTCTAGCTGTTGGCGGTTCTGGAAATAACATGTCCATACGAAAGTCATCACCCGAACGCAATGCATAAATGAGTTGTATCGAGGAAGCAAATGCTAGTGCTCCGACGAAAACCATGATGGCAATTGGAATCGAAATAAAATACGCCCCGAACATTGAAATCCCCGTTAATCGAACCCAAAGCCAAAATGAGTCATCCGTACGGAGAAATGTTCGGCGAACGAGAAATTGTTGCGACTTCGTTCGGCCAAATGTCGGCGGTTGCATCGTAAAACCGAGCCATCTTCTCCGACTAATCGCTCCTTTTAAGTGAGGTACATCCGTAAAATAATTGGCAAATCGATAAAAGCGCATCATGCGATTTTGCTCTAATGTGATGAAGTGTTCATACGGAAATGGTTTTTGCATTTTTTGCTTATGCCAATATGCCAAATAAATCCCCATCACGACTGCCGGAATTAAAATCAAATACAAATTAGGGCTTAACCATAAATAAATAAAAACGGTAGCAATGACAAACCGAACAAGCCTGTCGGTCCATACACCCGCTCCTGCTCGGGCATAGTGCACTGAAAACTCTGTTTCAACAAAAAGCCATTTCAACACGATGATGAATACAGCCAACCACAGAAGAACAGCCCCTGTTGCAGTCTCCGTTGCAGAAAGCAATGGCAACGCGACGATGTACAATACTAACGGCAATGGGATTTGAGAAAATGTTGACCATTTCAGTGCTTTCCCCAAATAGTGAGGAAGCTGCGTTTCTAACGGTAAGAAAAATACGATATCAGCAGGTTTTAACAACGTGACTGGCGGTGAATAAACGAGCGCTCCGCTAATGACGAGGGCCGTTAAAATGGCGGCTGGAAAATCGACTGAGACTTCTTTTAACCATTCACTATATGCATACCCTCCCGCACCAATCGTAAAAACAAGCACAATGGCTAAATGCCCTGTAAAAATATATTGCATGTACCTTTGGAGTTCACGCATATAGTCAAAAAATCTTGCACTCCACATTTCACTAAAGTTGTTCATTGACATCGTCCTCAGTCATTGCAATATATAAATCATCTAGTGACGCTTTAGGCTTCCCAAACGCCGCCCGTAACTCGTCCATCGTTCCTTGTGCACGCACCCTTCCTTCATGCAATAAAATAATTCTGTCACAATATTTTTCTGCAGTGGATAAAATATGCGTAGACATGAGCACAGAAGCCCCTTCTTTTTTACGCGTGGACATCTGTTCCAAGAGCGATTTAATTCCAATCGGATCTAACCCTACAAACGGTTCATCGATAATATAGAGCGATGGATTCACTAGAAACGCACACATAATCATTACCTTTTGGCGCATTCCTTTAGAAAAATGAGCTGGAAACCAACGTAACCTTTTTTCCATCATAAATTCTTTTAATAAGGCTTCAGACCGTGCTTCAAATGATTCTTTATCAAGTCCATACGCCATTGCAGTCAGTTCAAGATGTTCTTGAAGTGTTAACTCTTCATATAGTATTGGCGTTTCAGGAATGTATGAAAATGATTGTCGATACTTTTCCGGGTCTTCATTAAATGTTACGCCATTCACTTGAATCTCACCGCTATGCGGATTCATCAACCCAATAATATGTTTAATCGTTGTACTTTTTCCGGCTCCATTCAAACCGATCAGTCCTACAAGTTCTCCTTCGTTAATTTCAAATGATAAATCATGTAATACTGGCTTTCGTGTATAGCCACCTGTTACATTGTCTAATTTCACAATTGGCATGTCCAAATCCTCCATTCTTCTTTATATCCTACCAAAAATAATAAAAGATTACTTTCTTTAGACCATCGAACCAATTCCATAATTAACCTTACTACACTAAATTCCTAACGGCTCCAATCAACGGGCAACTCTACATTAATGACAAACAGTAAAGCAAGAAAGTATCATTCCGTTTTGTTAAATAAAGTAAGTTAGTCAATTTCATAATCCAATCTTTTCGCTGCGCCGATACAATATATAGTTTGGGCAATTATAAAATTGCCTCTGTTGAGTTAAACCGTCCTCAACTATATATTGTATCAACTTAGCGGTTTAGGAAATTATGAAATTGACTCAAGTAATTATGAATTGGATTACATCACCATTTTTAGAAAATATGCTACAATTAGCTAAATGATGAAAGGAAGTGTCTTAAATGACGAGTTGTATTTTTTGTCAAATCATTGAAGGGGCTGTGCCGAGCGCGAAAATTTATGAAGATGAGCATGTTTATGCATTTATGGATATTATGCCAGTGACCAAAGGACATGTCTTGCTCATCCCTAAAAAACATATCGAAAACATTTATGATTTTTCAGCCGAAGAAGCAGCTAATCTATATGCGGTAGCACCTAAAATTGCAAACGTTCTAAAAGAAGAGTTCAGACCAGCAGGCTTGAACTTACTCCAAAATAACGGTGCGCCAGCGGGACAAACTGTCTTCCACTATCACTTACACTTTATCCCACGTTATGACGAAACGGATGGATTCGATTTGTCTACTTGGGAATCCAAACAGAAAGAATTTACGCCAGACAAAATCCAAGAACTTGCTGAAGGAATCCGTGCTAAATTAGATCAATAAACATTTTGCTAAATATAAGCAACTGTTTTATTTGCTCCTCATCAAAATGCGTGGTTTAATTAAACTAGTAAAAGTTATACCAAATGTAAAGAAAGAGGTGCAAATACTCTATGAAAGCATCAACTTTTTTCCTCGGCCTTGCAACTGGTGCAATCGCCGCTGCAGTTACAGTTCTATATTCCACTCCGAAATCCGGAGACGAAATCAGATCCACTGTTAAAAATGCTGGTTCGGATTGGAAAGGAACATTTAATGATATTAAAGTAAAAGTAAATGACTTGAAAGGTTCTGTTGCAGATTTAGCACAGGACGCAAAAGAGCAAGTACCTGAAGCCATTGATGGCCTTAAACAATCTTTCGATCAATGGCAAGGGTCAAAACTACCGACCGAGAAAAGACTTGAAAGAGAACTAACAGCCATTCAAAACGCGCTAGATAGTTTAGAGCAATCCATTATCACGCATCAGAAATAACAAGTGTAAAGTAACACACTACCTTAGGGATACGAATCTGATAGAATTCGTATCCCTTTTCTTGTCTGCTTCTATCGGAATGCAAATGATTAGAACTATCATGGTATGTTTATTTAAAAAGAAAAAGGACTACAATTAAGATAGCGTCATTCCTATTATAAACCCTAAATTGAAAACATTATTAAGTTAAATACATTTTATCAAATAAAAGATTTTTGCAATTCTCACTTCTTTCTCCTTTGCTTTCTTGCTATAATGAGAGAAATACTTTAATGTAAGAAATACTTTTGG
Source organism: Sporosarcina pasteurii (assembly GCF_041295575.1). Classification (NCBI taxonomy): domain Bacteria; kingdom Bacillati; phylum Bacillota; class Bacilli; order Caryophanales; family Caryophanaceae; genus Sporosarcina; species Sporosarcina pasteurii. The sequence goes on from NZ_CP160452.1 coordinate 2,681,311, forward strand.
GAAAGCGGGTGCCTAGTATGTCAGAAGAAAAATACTCCTTGAAAGAAGCAATGATTTACAGCCAGCGCGTCGCACAACTATCGAAAGCGCTTTGGAAAGCGGTTGAAAAAGATTGACAGAAGTGGATAAAACCTTATGATTTAAATATTAACGAACATCATATTTTATGGATTTCGTACCATTTACAAGGTGCCACTATATCCGACGTTGCGAAATTCGGTGTCATGCACGTATCTACTGCCTTTAACTTTTCTAAAAAACTAGAGGAGCGCGGCTATCTTCGATTTTATAAAAAAGAAGAAGACCGCCGTAACACATATGTATCCGTCACGGATGAGGGAGAAAAACTCATTTTGGAAATGAATGAAAATTATTACCGTACGGAGCATGGCGTTTTAGAAGGCTCACTCCCAATAAAAGATCTTTACGGGAAATTCCCAGAACTTCTTGAAGTTATGTCCGTCGTGCGCAACATTTACGGAGATGATTTCATGGAAATTTTTGAACGTGGATTCGATAACCTCGAAAAAACTTTCGATGAAAAAGGTGTAAATTCAACAAAAACTGAAGCTTCAAAAGTAGAATCCGTTTTGTAAGTGTTCAATATTCCATTCTACGTTAAATTCTGTTATCATAACGAGTAGATGATTAAAGGAGGGGCAAGTCTTGATCCTAACGATTACAGTTTTGTTTTCATTATTTTATTTATACCAAATAAACAGAATGACTTATGCACTTTGCGAATCAAGGGAAATCCCCGAAGAAAAGCAATCCAAAATATACGGTACTGTCAACGTGCTCGTCACAATTTTGATTTTATCATTTTATGTTGAAGTATTCTTAGCTACATAAGAAAAAGTCCATCACCCTATTTCGGGAATGGACTTTTTTTATTAGGCTTCCTTTGATTTTATTGCCGCAAATCACTTTTTGCTCTAGGTCATTTGCTCAATAAACCACCTAATTTATTTTAGTATAAACAAGCCGCACCGACGATAATTAATAAAATGAACAACACTACGATTAGCGCAAATCCTGACCCGTACGAACCATGGTTATATCCGCTCATGCGAGCACCCCCTCTCTCACTGTATCCTATGCACCCAGTTAACAGGGTTTTAGGCAAATAGCCGGGATTTGATTTTGTTTTCAATCTGTCTTTGGGATATGTACAACCGGTGGATATTGACTTTAGGAGAGAAGAGTTATGAAGAAATATACTTCCATTAGATAAATAATAGAAAATAAACCGGATAATTGTAGAATATACTCTAAAATTACCCGGCTTTTTATTAGCGTTATGTCACTATTTATTTTTGGATTAAGTTTACTTATTCAAAGGTCGGCTTATAAAACGAGCGGTTCTCTAATGGGAAAATTCTTTCCGTAAATTCACCAGGCTTCGCTTGACTCAGTGCACGGTCTAACATATTCATTTTCGCATCAATATTATCGATGTAATGAAGCATTTCCGCCTCTTTTAACATTGGACGTTTCGGGCTGCCCCACTCTTCTTTACCATGATGCGACAACACCATATGCTGTAATAGCATCACTTCTTCGCCTTCAATGTTCAATTCTTCTGCCGCTTTCTCAATTTCATTGACCATAATCGTGATGTGTCCAAGCAAATTCCCCTCTACTGTATACTGCGTACCAATTGGTCCGGACAATTCAATCACTTTTCCAACATCATGCAAAATAATGCCTGCGTACAATAAATCTTTATTCAAGGAAGGATATAAATCAGCTAGCGCTTTTCCTAAGTTCAACATGGAAACAACGTGGTCGATTAAACCAGACACATAGTCATGGTGATTTCTCGTTGCTGCAGGGTACGTTTTAAAAGCTGTTTCATGTTTCTTTAATAAATGCCTTGTAATTCGTTGAATCTGTGGATTTTTCATTTCAAAAAAGAATGCCATCAGTTCTTCAAATAGCACTTCTTTACTTTTTTCAGAGGATGGAATTAAATCAGCAATCGTCACACCTTCTTCTTCTTTAGCCGGACGAATGGCTTTAATACGGAGTTGGTTTTTACCACGGTATTCATGAATATCTCCACCAACTCTCACAATCGTTCCCGCGCGATACGTTTCTACATGGGCATCTGTCGTATCCCATAATTTCGCCTCTAAATCTCCACTCTTATCTTGTAAAATGACCGTCATAAAGGGACTGCCTTTTGTCGTAATTCCTTTTGTTGCTTGTTTAATCATTAAATATAAATCGATTGATTCTCCTACTTGATAGTCCAGTAATTTTTTCATCACACATTCGCCCCCTGTTTGCTTCCAATCGTGGAAACATTAATAGCTGTTGCTTCTTGCCAATGATTTTTCATCTCTTCGTGGCAAGTAAAATAAATGAATTGATGTTCTTTTAATTGGTCCAATACTTTAATTATATGCGAAAGTCGGCTTTCATCAAAGTGAACAAATGGATCGTCCATTATAATTGGAAAAGGCGCGTCCTCAAAAATGGATACGGCAAGCGCTAATCGTAGTGAGATATACGCCTGTTCTTTCGTCGCTTGGCTGAGCTCAACAATTGGAAAATGCATACCCGTTTTGGACACAACTTCAAAATAACCTTGTTCTGTAATGACCATCGACTCATATTGACCGCCTGTTAATTTTTCAAATAGCTGTTCGGCTTCTTTTAATACATATGGGAATTTCTTCTCTTTTAAGTCGTTCATCATTTGCTGGATTGCTGAAGCAAGGGCTTTTTGGGATGCCCACTTTCTTGCAAGTTCCATAAATTGTGCACGTTCTACTTCAAATTGTTGTTGTAAGTTACTATACGTGGCATCCGTCAGCATATCATTTGTTTGATTGACAAGGGCCGCTTTTTCATCGATTAACTCATTGTACTCCTGTTCGATTTCCTCGATTGCCTTTTTCGTTTGAATCAGTGCTCTTTCTAAGTCGGCATCCGTGCAAGCAGAGTCAATTTCTATCTCGCCATTGACTGCTAATTGTAGTTCAATATTCACAAGTTGTTCTTGAAGTGCCTCTTTTTCATGTTGCATCCTGTTTGCTTGGTAAAACGCTTCTTCCGTTTCAACTTGTGCCTCCTCAAATAATGCCTGTTTATGCGTATTGAGCAAACTGACAAGTGCTTTTACTTCCTGCAACTCTTTTTCTAATTGTTGTTTTCTCGTCACTTGTATCTGCTGCCGCTCTATCCCTTGTGTCAGCTCATGATACGCTCTTCGAATAAATTCATATAATGCTTCTTGCGGGATAGAGTGTTGCAATACACGTTCACTCTCTATGAGTCGATGATGAATTTGTTCCGCTAAACGTTGCTGTTCGATATCAATATTTTCCATTTGGCGAATCGCTTCTTGCGTGTCACGAATCATGCGGAAAAGTTCTGGTATAATGCTAGCTGACGGCAATCCATCAATGCCATACTGAGCCAAAAATGACTGTAATAATGCCTCGGTTTGAATGCTCTTCTCCTCTAGTTCGCGATAAGTTATTTCTAAATGATACGCATCCTGTTCAGCACTGGCCAAATTCTCTTCCAGTTGGCGCTTATGTTTTTCATATGTTTCAACTTCCGAAAGAATCGTTTCGATTTCATACTCTTGTCCTTCATAAGTTGAGAGTATTGCTTGCATTTCTTCTAATTTAGGATCTTTTGTTTGTCTTTTCATTAAGAAAAAGGCAATGCCTGAAATAAGAACACTTATGAATAAAAATTCGAACTGCCTCGATAACATGCCGTACCCTGCTATTAAAAGCGTAAAGGCAAGAATTGCTACCCAAAAATTTTTGGAGGAATTTTGTTGCTGTTCATTTAATGTGACATAAGCTTTTGCCTCGGCCACCTGTTGACGAATTTTCGGCCACGCTTGCGCTTTTCTAACATCCTCTTCTGAAGGGGGTGTTAAGAATTGCGCTCTTTCCTTCATGCCTTCAATTTCTTCTCGCAACTTTTGAAGTTCGGCTTCTACAATTCCAAGTTCTTGATGATACGTTTTCATGTTCTCTAGCAACTCATACATTTCCTCTTCTTTTCGAATGGAAACGTCTGCTTGTAAAAGCCTCGTTACTTCCCCATCTGTTTGAATACCAAGCCGCGATAGAAATCGTTCTTTACGTTTCTTCACCTGTTCGTATTCACTTTTCAAAGCAGATGACGCGGAAAGCCAACGATGCCATTCGGACTCCATGGCGACCAACTGCTCCAAATCGGAAATTTTTTCCTCTTCCACTTTTTCCGATAATATTTCTTCTATTTTTTTAATTTCCTGTTCGATACTGATGTAAGACGCTTCTGAATCCGCAAGTTTATTCACAATTGACTCATAGCGTTCCATTCCGTCCGTTGGAAAACGAAGATCCTTCACAGAATTATATTGATGTTCAAGGTTTCGCTTTTTTAAATAAAGCGGTAAAACTTGCCGCTTGACCGTTAATTCCCCAACTTGGTCATTATACTCCCTTTTTTGTTCTCGTAACACCATCAATTGTTCATCAATTTCTTTAATTCGATGAACGGCTGGCGCATAATTTTCAAGCTTTCTTTGTTCTTCTAGGAGCTGAGTTTCCAATGTCCGCAGTTCGCTTAACTTCGCATTGATTGCTGGATTTCTGCCATTTTTCTTAAACAGTAAATCCATTTCTCTTTCCATCTTTGCTTCAACTTTCAATAAATCGTCAACACCCGTAGTCCCTGAAGCTAGGAGCGTACGACTCAATTCGTGTTCATCCATTTTCTCAAAACCTTGAAGTTGTAAAAGCGAGAAAGCAAAAATAGATTCAAACGAAGCACGATCATATTGCCTAAGCAGTTTATTTAACGCTTCCTGTTCACCTTTCTCTCCGTTTTCAAAATACACGGTGACATCTCCAGCTGATTTTCCACGAACCCGTTCTACAATACACTTTCCATATAGTTTGTCATCAAGATGAACTTGCCCACCGTATCTTCCACCCGACTTCGGCTCATAGCGTAAAAGTGGACTATTTCGAGCGGGAAAGCCGAATAAAATATGTAAAATGAATTGCTGAATCGTCGTTTTCCCCGCTTCATTATGTCCATAAAGTACGTTCATCGTCGGGCCGAGTTCAATCGTCACGTCTTCATGTTTTCCAAATCCATAAATGACTAACTTATCAATTTTCAAGAGCTACCTCACTTCCTTTCTGACAGTTCGGCAATCAGTCTTTTTTCTGCTTCAGTTCGAATGTCATTGAAGTCATCTTCCGTTAATCGTTCCAAGTATTTGAGGCTTCGTGCATGTTGATAAACGTCTTGTAATACGTCTTGCCATTGTTCCGACGTCCAACTTTCCATTGTTGATATAATTGGGTTTATGAGCGCCTCAGTGACATCATGATTTATAAACGTTCGCTCGTAACTTATACGGCTAATCCAAACAAACGGCTCTCGCTCTTGCAAAAATTCGCGTAATGTCATTAACCATTCTTCTTCAGTAGATTGGTTAAATAATTCCGCCGCATCTTCATCAATATCTATCATTTGAAGTTCTAAAATGGATGCACCTTGTTTCGCTTGGAAGGCGTCTAATTCTGTTGTGCAAACCTCAAACCATTGACCTGCATGTTTAATACCTGCACAAGAAATCGATATTTGCTCAAATACAATAGTCGAGGCAGGAACAAATTCGAGTTGTGCATCTCCTTTTGAGAGCGCCACTTCGTAAAATCCTTTCATGCCCCGTTCATTTCGATGTCGTCCTTGTAAATTACCTGGATACACAATCGGAGGTTCTTGATGAAGCTGTTGTCGTTTATGAATATGGCCAAGTGCCCAGTAATCATAGCGCTTTGACAGCAATGCTTCTTTCGTAAAAGGTGCATAGACTGCATGAGATTCATCGCCCACAAGACTCCCATGTAATAAACCGATATGAATTCCTTCCGATGGTGCCACCGGATACTGTTCAACCATCGCTTCACGAATATGACGTTCACCGTAACTAAAACCGTAAACATTGACCGTTTCGCCCCGAATATTCAACGTTCGTGCTCCTACTTTCTCATCAAAAACATGAACGTTTCCCGGTAAATCAAACCTTGTCCAATTCCCTTTCAAATGATCATGATTTCCATAAGAAATAAATACAGGAATATCAGCCTCATCTAACTTTTTCATTCCTTCTTGGAACTTTAATTGAGCGCGTAGACTCCTGTCTTCCCCGTCATAAATATCACCAACAATGAGCACAAAATCTGGTTTCGTTTTGATCGCATACTCTATTAAATCGGAAAATGCCTCAAACGTACTATTTCTTAGTTGGTCAAACCGTTCTATCGGTAAACCGGTCATCCCTTTAAATGGCGTGTCAAGATGTAAATCAGCTGTATGTAAAAAACGAAGCTTCGACAAAAGAATCCCTCCCCCTCGCACAACGAATATTTGTTCTTATTTTATCATAGATGATACGTTTCGTGAAACGCCTTCTATAATTATTGACTTTGTTTGGGGGCGAGAGGAATCCGCAAAAGAGGCAGCGGAATTCGTCGCGAAGGCGGAGTTCTAGGACAAGGGAGCGGAGTTCACAGTACTTAAAATAAAAAATCCACCTTCAAGCAAAGCACGTCGCTTTCTCTTATAGGTGGATGCATATTTAATTCATTATCATCCTACGAAATTTTTCAAATGGATTATTCTTTACCAAGCTGAATCGCTTTTTTAATATCTTTCAACGAGCGTGACGGGCCATACATCAAGACGCCGCCTTTGTACACGCGCGCACCAAACCAGCCAAAGATAAAAATGGTGATAAGCATAATCGCAATTGACAATATTGGCTCCCACATCGGCAAGTCAAGCATCCCAACCCGTAAAAACATGACGAGTGGTGCGAAGAATGGGATATACGATGTATACTTCAAGTACGCCAACTCAGGGTTGCCAATTCCCGCCGCTGCAAGCATAAACGCAATAATGATTAGAAATGTCATCGGCATAATCATTTGGTTTACATCTTCTGTACGACTGACGAGCGAACCTAAAAGTGCTGCAAGCGTTGCATATAAAAAATATCCAAGCAAAAAGAAAACGATCGCATAAATAATTGTCCCGACATCCAAGTTCGAAAAGCCAAAAAACATGAATAATCCGTCAACCATATCTGCTGAAGTAGTTTTCAATGCGATAAAAGCCGAAGCTCCGAGCAGCGCCATTTGTAATAAACCAAGTGTACCAATGCCCAGTACTTTGGCAAATAAATGTTTAACTGGTGACACACTCGAAATTAATATTTCCATCACACGTGAAGATTTTTCTGTGGCCACTTCCATTGCAATCATATTGGAATAAAAAATGACCGCAAAGTATATTAAGAACATTAATACATAAACAAGTCCGCGCGCTTGATTTAACTCTTCTTCAGACTTTGCAGAAGGCGAGAGGGAATGTGTCTCAAATTGAACCGGTGTAAATAATGTTTGCACTTGCTCCCCTGTCAAGGAAAGTTCTGCTGCTTTCAATTCCGTTTGGATCGATTGGAGCGCATCTTCAATCATCATGGGAAGCATATATTCCATTGAACTCATTGTGTAATAAGTGGATTCGATTGTATTGTCAGCTGTTAAATCAATCACAACTAACGAGTCAATTTTATCGTTTCTCACTTCCTCGATTAAGACCTCTTTATCTTTCGTACTTAAATTCAACGTAACTTCTGACTCATTAAGCATAAATTGTGCTTCTAAACTTTCAAATACTTGGCCACTTTCATCGAAGACATATAAAATCTCTTCAGAACTTTCGCCACCTATCTTTTTAACTGTATCAATAATCGAAGTCATGTTGGCTAATAAAAATATACCGGCAATCATAATTGCGGTCGTAATAATAAACGACTTCGTTTTTCCCTTCGTGACGAATGCCTGCTTGAAAATCAGCATAAATTCACGCATGTACGTTCCCCACCTTTTCAATGAAAATATCTTGTAAGGATGGTTCTTCAATCGCAAAATGACGAATTGCCCCGAATCGTAATGCAGCTTCCAAAAGCGCATGAGCTACTTCTTCTGTTTCGACTTGAAAGACAGCACCTTCGATTGACTTTTGTATTGAAGTAACTCCTGCGATATTGGCAAGTGAAGATAAGTCATGTTCCGAGTGGATTCGAACATTTTGCTTGCCGAATGACCGCTTTACTTCTCGTAATGAACCATTCACAACTTGTTTTCCATGATGAATAATGCTTAGTTGTTCACATAACTCTTCAACGTGATCCATGCGGTGACTTGAAAAAATGATTGTCGCCCCATTGTTTCTAAATTCGAGAATTGCATTTTTCAGCATTTCAACGTTAACAGGGTCTAATCCAGAAAACGGTTCGTCTAAAATGAGTAATCGTGGCTGATGTATAAGTGAGGCGATGACCTGAATTTTTTGTTGATTACCTTTGGAGAGCTCTTCTACCTTTTTATTCGCATAATGAGGGATTTCCATTCTCTCCAACCATTGTTTCAATGCAGCTTTCGCATCCGCTTTTTTCATGCCTCTTAATTGCCCGAGGAAAATCAACTGATCTTCAACTTTCATCTTTGGATAAAGCCCTCTTTCTTCCGGCAAATAACCAATTTCTGGGCTAGTCGCATAGGAAATAGCTGAATCATTCCACGTAATTCTTCCTTCATTTGCATTTAATAAGCCTAAAATCATTCGAAACGTTGTCGTTTTTCCAGCTCCATTCGCGCCTAAAAATCCATACATTATTCCTTGTTCAACCGATAATGTTAAATTATCAACGGCTGTAAAATTACCAAAACGTTTCGTTACGTTCTCTAGTTGCAAACTCATGACAAATTTCCTCCCTTTCATCCATACTAAGCATATACGAATTTCTATGATAGAAGTTTCAATTTTATCGCTGAATTAATGTTTTGTACGCTCAAAGCTGCTAAATTTATGGAAGAGATGAATTACATCAGCTACGTTCGGGAGAAAATAAAGCTAACCGAAATTTGATTCGTGCTTAAGTCATGCATACTACAGGTAGTGTCTACTTTACATTCGATGCGCGTCAAGCCGATTTTACAAGTTCCATTTTAAAATCTTTCATAGTATACTAAAAGCAGTCAATGAATGGGGGAGAGAAAATCATGAAAGTGTACAAACTAACAGCATACGAATCAAATGGAACTGTCATTATGGATGAATCTGTTGAAGCTGGTAATGATGAAGAGGCAAAAGAAAAAGGACATGCGATTCTGGAAGAAAAAAATCTACTCGAATCTACGCATCGTCTGGCATCTCCAACCGGGAAACTGATCCTATTTCATAGCTAATGTTTTTGGTAACGACACAATTTTCGAGAGATTTTTTAAAATTGCGTCGTGTGATGTTGATACATGTAAACTGATGATTAGAAGAGGTGTTGTTATGAAGATTGCTTTAATCGCCCATGACGAAAAGAAGAATGAGATGGTCAACTTCACCATTGCATACGAACATTTTTTTCAAAAGCAGGAGCTTTATTCGACGGGCACAACGGGTAAAAGAATTATGGCCGAGACGAACTTAAAAATCGAACGGTTAATGTCAGGACCTTTAGGGGGCGACCAACAAATCGGGGCGATGATTGCAACGGATGACATCGATTTAATTATTTTCTTCCGCGATCCGCTCACGGCTCAACCCCACGAACCAGACGTAAGTGCTTTGCTGCGACTTTGTGATGTTTACCGAATTCCACTCGCAACAAATAGCGCAACCGCCGAGCTTCTTCTTAAGTCGATTGAAAGCGGCGATTTTGATTGGCGAAAACATATGAAGCAATAAAAAAATACCAGGTATATACTCGACAGTCACTCGGGTACATACTCGGTATTTTTGATTGATACAAAAACACCGAACACCTCCTAGTTAGATGGTGTTCGGTGTTTTTATTACTCTCCTACAAACACAGGCTTTCTTTTTTCAACAAAAGCTTTTATTCCTTCTATATGATCAGTTGTTTTCCGCATCGCGATTTGTGATTCACTTTCCAACTTAAGAATATTTTCGAGATCTGCGATTTTACCGTCGTGCAATATTTTCTTCGTTGCAATCATTGCCGCAATTGGCGATGCTAATAACTTTTCTGCATAAAGTTTGCCAGCTTTTAATGCCTGCCCTTCAACGACAATTTCATCAGCTAAGCCGACTTCTAGCGCTTCTTTCCCTTGCATCACTTTCCCGGACCAAATGATTTTCTTCGCTTCCGGAACGCCCACACGTTCCTTTAAGAAAAAGTGTCCTGCCCCATCAGGCACTAAGCCAATTCCGATAAAGTTCATCGCTAACTTACTTTCTTCCTCTGCGATAATATAATCGCATCCTAACACTAAACTAAATCCTAATCCTGCCGCTGCGCCATGGACAGTTGCAATTGTAATTTGCGGTAAACGATATAATGCTAGCGCTAAGCGAGATACGTCTACCATCACTTTATCAATTTCCATCGGCCGCGTCGGATCTACCATTTTCTTAATATCTCCTCCTGCCGAAAATGCCCGTCCTTCCCCATGGATTAGCAATACTTGCACAGATTGATCTTGCTGTAGTGCTTCAAAAGCATCTGCTAACTCTTTCATCATTACCTCATCCATCGCATTCATCGCATCTGGACGATTAAGGATTAACTGTGCTAAACGCCCTTCTTTTTTTAACTTTATTGTCTGATATGACAATTCCCCCACCTCTTTCAAATAAATGAATAGTGATTCACTTAATACTATTCGACTTACTTAACTAAACTCCTTTATTTTTTGTTCCTAAAATAGAAAAACTCTTTCATGCGGAGTATCATTTTTTCTCCACATAAAAGAGTTTCATTCATCTACACTGGTTTTTCCACAGTCGGGAAAATCGCATCTAAGTGTGCTAATTTCTTCTCAATCGATTCGTCATAAGTCATAATATAAGCTGCTGGATCTTTCGGATTGTAAAACTGTGTAATCTTCCCTGTTTCCGGGTGAATAAATTTACTCGAGGCTCCACAACCAACACCAATAATCGTCTGCACTTCTTCCATAATGACGATATTATATATACTTTCCTCACCTGGTTTTGAGTACCCTACATTCTCCAAGTTGCCTAAGATATTTTTTTGACGATATAAGTAATAAGGATGGTAGCCGTTTTCAGCAGTCCATTTCTCACCGCGCTTCATCATTCGTTCCACCGTTTTGCGGTCCGCAACTTTATATCGCTCTCTATTTTGTGACATTGCAGATGCCCGCTTAAATGATAATGTATGAATTGTAAGCGACTCAGGCTGCATTTTCGCCGTTTCTTGCAAGGAATGTTCAAATTCTTCCATGCCTTCATTGGGCAATCCGATAATTAAATCCATATTAATGTTTTTCATGCCCATATTTCTAGATAGCCAAAACTTATCAATTGTCTCTTGAACCGTATGATGGCGACCAATTGCCTTTAACGTTTCATCTGTATAAGATTGCGGATTGACACTGATTCGGTCTATGCCCCATTTCTTCAACACGTCAATTTTTTCAGGCGTGATTGTATCCGGGCGACCTGCTTCGACAGTGATTTCCCTTACTTTGTCCATATTTGGGAATGAATCATACATCGTTTTGTATAAGGCATCCATTTCTTCTGCTTCAATGGAAGTTGGTGTGCCACCGCCAAAATAAATCGTTGTGATGGTCATATCCTTTTCAGATAACCATTTCCCCATTTCACGAATTTCTTCGTGCAAGCCATCTAAAAATGAATCGACTCGTCCATTTGTTCGACGAATGGCATAAGCAGGAAACGTACAATACGCACATTTTGTCGGACAAAATGGAATTCCGATATAGATACTCACTTCTTTTTTCAAGTCATATAAGTCTGGGACTGCTTTCTTTTGAATTGAGGCGATATGCGCAAGCAATTCACTTTTTTCGCGAGACACTCGGTAGTTCGTCATCAAGTTTTCAATCGCTTGTTCTGAACTAAGCCCTTCTTGACGATATTTATGATAAAGTTTCATCGGACGGATGCCCGTTAATATCCCCCAAGACTGTGTCATCTCAGTTGCTTGTTCCAATACTTCCAAGAAAACATGTGAATGAATACGCTTTAGTTGACGATTGATGAGCCTTTGTTCCCCTTCAACTGCTTGTTCCGAAAACGTTGCGACAAACTCAGACTCTTTTGTAATGAGTTTTGCCTGTCCAACAATTTCACCATTCGGCTGATGCTCAATTGTAAAGTGAACATCCATCGCTTCAGAATCTTCCTTTGTAATAATTTCACATTGCTCGAAGAATAAATTCGCCAAATGTGCAAACATCCGAATCCAATCTTCCGCAAATGATGCATCTACTTTTATTTTTTGCATAGTTACCAACCTTTAACGTTGTAGTCTCAAACATTGTATCAAATCCACTCTATAAAAGAACAATAAAAAACCGGCAAATGCCGGTTTTAGTTTATGATTAAAGCTTCTCATAAAACTCTTGAACAGGTTTCATAAGTACACGGTTCACTTCTTCAAGAAGTCCGCTTAATTTCATTTCAGCTTGAAGCATGTTCATAATTTTTTCATTGCCTTGTGCAAGTTGCGCAACTTTTTGTGCGTGCTCTAATTCATCGCCGCCAATTTCCTCACCTTGCATTTGTTTTTCTTGCATTTGCATTTGAATTTCACGGAAGTTTTTAAACATTGCTAGTGCCTCTTCATCAGCCGCTACAACATCTACTGCTTCTTTCACTTCAGCAAATTCTGCTGTTTTTCTGAACGTTGCTTCTAATCGGTTTAAATCGTCGTAAATGTTTACTGTCATTTTGTAGTTCCTCCTAAGATAAGTTCGTTACAAAAACAATTAGGCCTTGTACGATTCCAATCGCTCCCCCGAGCACTGCACCAAGCACAGTAATCATTTTAAACTCTCTTCTAGAAATACCGAGCACTAAATCTTCTAGTACTTCTACGGGGAATGAATTGACCTGTTCTCTAACCATATCATCTATTTTTAACTTACGTAAAGACTTTTCTAATTGCAATTCTGCTTGGTCAAACGCAAACCTTGTTAAAGTCGGTGTCAAATTGACTGCCGTCCAGTTTGCCCCATTCGGCCAATAGGCGGATAATGGTTGTTGTAAACGTCTTTCCACATCCAATTCCCTTTTCGCGTACTCTGTCACGGAATTAAATAAGCCATCCCAATCAAAATCCGCGAGCAGTTCATCAACAGGACGTTTCTGTAGTTTTGTCCATTCATTGACAATAATAGTGTTCAGCATTGTGAAAGTACCCGGTGCTGCAATAAATTTCAACGCTTCCTTCTGCACTTTGCTGACCAATTTATCGGACTCTCCGAAAAACATATTCACCATACTTCCAAGTGTCCCTTTCGATGCAAGAAAATCATCGATTAACTTTTGAAGCATTGCTCTTCCTTCAGAAGATTGAAAATACCCATCCGCTTGTTGCAATATATACGTTGTCACTTGTGGGATTTTCTTCTCTGCTTCTGAAAGCCACGCTTCTGGAAGTACTTCTTCAACCGTCCCCGTCGTTAATCTTGTACGAACGGTTTCCAGTTGGTCATTTAATACCGACAATGCTTTCTGTTCTGCTTTATCTGCAATATTCGTAGCACCCGCGAGTTCGAACCAATCATGGATCGTTCGGTCAGACTCAAAAATATACGTTTCTAATTTCTCTTGAAGGAAGTTCTCCGTTTTCTCTTCCATTTCAGGTGTAAATAATTTCTTCTTAAATGTTTCAGGGGTTAATAAATAGTTCGTAACCGTTTTCCCTAATTGTCTTGCAAGCTCATCCCGACGTTTCGGAATTAACCCAGGCGTAAAAGGAACACGCCACGAACCGATATATTTTGCTTCATGTGGTCGAAATAGCATTTTAATGGCCAAATGGTTCGTAAACCCACCAATTAATGCGCCAATCAATGCCATAAACAACAATGTCCATAAAAAGTTCAATCGCTTCACCTTTTTCCGTGTCGTTACATTCCAATTATAACAGAATTGTGTCGAACGGAAAAACTTGGCGCACATTTTATGATTTATAAAGCGTTATACATCGTTGAAAACCGGATCGCATGTTCCATTTCATCATGCATGGCAATAAAGATTGGATTATACGCTTGTTGAATCGGCACGGTCAGCAGCATGAGCTTATACGTTTCAATACCTTCTAATTCATCAAGAAGTGCTTGTTTTGCACCGTCTTTTAATGCATAGCAAGGTAAACGTTTCTTCGGATTTTGAACAAATGACCCAGTCAGCATATAATGGAGTTGTTGCAACATTTCGTAATGACTTTTTTCATCTTCATAGGCATGTTCAATAAAAGCTTTCCAAAGCGGATCATCTGTTAATTTGTACATCGATTTATAGTAATGATACGCTCTGTATTCATCCTCAATGGACTGTTTTAATTGATCAATAAACACTTGAGCACCCTCTCGCATGTCTTTATTCTTAAGTTATGCGATAGACGTACATCATATGAAAGGGGAAATTAAATATGCTACAACATTTTCAGTACAAATCTATGTTTGAAAATACGCAATTACCAGGTTGGACATTTTCCTTCTTCTTCAAGAACAACAGATACGCAGGTGAATATTTACCAGACGGACAAATTAACTGGATAGGTGAGACGCCGTTTGAAGAGGAGAATGTAAAGAAGATGATTCATGAATTAATGACTTTTCATGTGTACGACTGAACATGTACATAGTTTTGTTGGAAGTGAATTTTTGTGAGTGAATACGAAACGGAGAATTCTTATTTTTTCATTTTTGATTCAAATTTTAATCATTGTAGGGATTATTGCTGTCCTGCTATTAATCTTTCTTTTTTCAAGAAAAAGAAAATAAATCCAAGCTCGCGAAAATGACCGATTAGCGACCGGATCAACAAAAAAAATGGGTAATCTCTACAAAAAAAGAGGTTACCCCTTACAAAACGAAAAATCACCGACAGATCGAATAAGTCTTGTTGCATCAGTCACTTGACTAAGGCCAACCTCGTCAAAGATCAACCTGTGGTTCAAATGCTAAAATACTTATTGCCTTTTACGTTCTTCGAAATGGTCGCCCCTACGCGCGAATAGACCTATTTTATAAAACCGAGCTTCAAACCATCCCCGATTTCAATGATGACCTCATGACCAACGAATGTTAATGTCTCCATACCACTCTGCGTCATCGCCACACGATTTTCATTGTTTTTGATTTCTTTTGGGATACCAATTCTCATTTCCAGTCCTCTTAAGCATTTTTCATATAAGTTTTGCACTTTTTTTCATTAAGAATCGTTGCGCTTTCACTCCAATTAATAACATAATTCGCCAGTACATTCGTCACTTCTACGACGCTATCCAAGTGGACACATTCATCGGGCCCATGCATATTTTCGCCAACTGGACCAAAACAAAGTCCTTGTTTACCGTAATACTGTGTAAACCGTGCGTCATTTCCAGACGCTCTTCCGATAATATCTACTTTGCGATTCATGACATCCTCCGCGGTCTCTTGAAATAGTTTTACGAAAGGATCTTCGGGATTTTGATACCATGGATCCGTCGACCATCCGAACCACTCAAGCATCGGAGGATTTTTATCCATCCACTCATCACCTTCAACAGCTTTCATAATCGTATTGTGCACAAGCTGTTTAATATCATGACGGGTTTCTCCTGGGATGAACCCGATCCGGCCTTCTAGCGTCGCCTTCCCCGGAACAGTTGAAACCCAATCGCCGGCATTCAACACGCCTAAATTTAAATGGACAGATTGACCTGAACCTTTTTCATACAACTCAAACTTCACATTATTTGCCCGCAAGTCATTCAGCTTATCCAATGCATTGAAGATTTTCATCATTTTTGAGATCGCATTTATACCTTCATGCGCTAAACCAGCATGAGCTGTCCTTCCTATTACATGCACACGGAAGTACATGATACCTGCGTGGGAAATCGTCATGTTTAAGTTATGAGGTTCAGTAGAAATATATCCATCCGTTAGGAATCCTTCTTCTAAACAAGCTAAAGTTCCCCCGCCACCACCCGCTTCTTCTTCAATGACGGAATGCAATTGAACGTCTCCGGCAATCGGATAACCTAAATCAATTAACGCTTTCAATGCAAACCAATTCGAAATAAGTCCCGCTTTCATATCCGCTGAGCCTCGGCCATATAACTTGTTTCCGATGATATCGCCCCCCCACGGATCTCTCGTCCAGTTTGCCAAAGGTTCGGGCGAAACGACATCTACATGTCCATTGATTGTTAAGGATTTCCCCATCTTCTTACCTTTATAGATACCGATAATATTTCTTCGATTTTCAAATGGAATACCTGAATCTATAAACGCTTCGTGGGAAGATACCTTTTCATAGTTCGGCTCGACCTCATGAACGATTAAGTTAAGCTCTTCATATTTCTTCTTCATGTAAGCTTGCATTTCCTGTTCGTTACCTACAACACTTTTAATGCGTACAACTTCTTGAATAGTCTTGAATAATTCTTCTTTGTTGTCATTAATATACTTTCGAATTTTCTCTTTCAACCTTATCTCTCCTCGTGTGCGCATGTTTACAAAAAAGAAGAAAATTCTTCGAGCGGCTTTCTTCCCCCTGATACTCCTTCACCCAGCTAGTTTTTAACAATCTCTTCATCCGCTAAATTAATACCTTCAATCGTACTCCCAACAACAAGTTCTTTCTTCTTGAAGACTTCCGAGACAACTGAATCATCTTCAATAGCATCCATACTGCCCAGCTCTTTTCTAAAGAATTTCGTGATAAATAGCATATAGATGACCCCGATGACAATCCAGACGAGACCGCCGATAAATGCATCAGCATGTAAGTGTGACCAAAGAAGTCCTGTACTTAAAGCACCTAGTGTCGGCATGATGAGGTATTTGAATGTACCACTTGCCGTTCTTCTTTTTTGACGAATATAGAAATGGACAATGACCGATAAGTTCACAAACGTGAATGCAATTAATGCACCGAAGTTAATGACGGAAGCAATTAATTCCAAATCCGGTCCTACCGCAAATAGTGAGACGGCTCCCGTCAACACGATTGTAAAGACTGGTGTTCTGAACTTTGGATGTAACTTACCGAAAGTTTTTTTCGGAAGCACCCCGTTTCGACCCATAACGTATAACAAACGCGATACACTTGCATGCGATGCTAATCCCGAAGCAAACGTCGCTCCAAATGCGCCTGCTAGGAAGATTAGTTGAAATACTTGACCACCTACATAAAGTCCGATTTCAGGCAATGTATCATCCAACATATTAAACCTCGACACATCTGGGAATAGCGCTTGAGTGAAATAAGATGCGACGAAGAAAATCAAACCGCCGATCATGACAGTCAATAAAATTGCTCTTGGCACAGTCGATGTGTCTTTCGCTTCTTCCGTATACATCGTGATTGCGTCAAAACCGATGAATGAGAACGCAACGACGGTTGCCCCAGTCAAGATAGCCGCCAGTTCCATATTCCCATTAGTCAAGGGATTGATTGTGAGCAGTGTCCCTTCCCCCATCCCATTGGCAAATTGAAATGTCGCAAGAATCAAGAATGTCCCAATGAGCACAAGTGTAAAAACAACGAGTATCATGTTCACGCTTGACGTGGATTGCATACTGTACATATTAATGGCCGTAACGAGCACGACGTAAGAGATAACCCAAATCCAAACCGACACATTCGGAAATAATGACTCCATATAAATTCTGATAATCAAAGCATTGACCATAGGCAGCAGTAAATAATCCAATAACGAAGCCCATCCTACAAGGAATCCTAAATGAGGTCCCATCGTTTCCCGGGCGTATGTGTAGGCTGAACCAGCCTGCGGAAACGCTTTGACCATCTTTCCATAACTGATTGCCGTCAATACCATGACGACCAATGCCACCAGATATGCGGTCGGGACAACCCCATTCGTCAGCTTTGAGACAATCCCGAATGTATCGAAGACGACTGTCGGTGTCATATATCCAAGTCCAAGTGCGACAATTGCCCAAACCCCAAGAGATCTTTTCAGTGTGGTTCTCTCCACCATCCATCCCCCTCTATTTTCCAATTGACAGATTGCTAACTTCCTTCGTTGTTAAACAGGTTCATCGAGATTTAACGATAAAGCTTTCTTGTTAAAACTTTTCTTCATGGAAAATAAATAGATCATTCCGATTCCGAACCAAATGCCACCCAGTATTTTGGAATAAGCATCTAGATTGAAAAGCAGCCAAGCTGTCATAGACGCCCCGATTAAAGGAATGATTAAATACATGATGACTCCTTTAAACGAACGTTCTTTTCTTTTTATGAAGTACAAAGCAATTACTGAAAGGTTGACTGCAGTAAAGGCCAGCAGTGCACCAAAATTAATGAAAGATGCGATAAACGTTAAACTTAAAAACAAAGCGGATAAGGATAGGAAGCCGATGAGTAAAATATTGTTCACTGGGGTTTTTGTCTTTTCATCCAGTTTGCCAAAAAATGTTTTAGGCAATTGTCCATCCCGTCCCATTGCATATAAAACACGTGCAGCACTTGCCTGTGAAGCGGAAGCTGAACCGAAAACGACCAAAGCTGTTATCGCTAAAAATGCAGCTTGCAAGGCATTCCCACCAACCAATAAAATAATTTCATTAGCAGCCGCGTCGGCATTTGTAAAACCTTTATAATTCGGCCAAATATTGTGTGCGATGTAAGATACGGTGATGAAACATAGTCCCCCGATGATCGTAACTAGAAAAATAGCGCGTGGTATATTCTTTTCGGGATTTTTCACTTCTTCTGAAAAAGTGGATACCGAATCGAAGCCCAAGAAAGAGAAGCATAACAATGCGGCACCCGCGACAATAAATTTAAATGATTCATCTGCCCTAAAAAATGGTTCGAGATTCACCAACATCCCCGTTCCTGTACCTTGTAAAATTGATTTAATCGACAACACACAGAATACTGCAAGGAATAGCAATGACAGACCAATCACAATCATGTTGACGTTCGCTCCGAGCTTAACACCTTTGATGTTCACAAATGTAACGATGACAATTAATAGAAGTATCCAAACAAACGATGGAATCTCCGGTATTGCCGCGGAGAAAAATATCCCGAACAATAAAAAGTTGACCATTGGAATGAAGAGATAATCCATCAAAATCGCCCACCCTACTAAAAAGCCAACATGTGAGTTTATCGCTTTTTGGGCATACGTGTAGGCGGATCCAGAAACCGGGTATGCTTTAGCCATTTGCCCATAGCTATGAGCCGTAAACAACATGACAATTAATGCAAGGACATACGCCCCGGCAACCATGCCGTGTGATAGTTGCGAGGCGATTCCATACGTGCTAAATACTGTCGTTAAAGCCATAAATGCCATTCCATAAACAACGACTGCGGTTAGTGAAAGTGACCTCGATAATCGAACGTTTTCTTTCATTTTGTATCCACTCCATCACGTATAGTGTCAAAAAGATGAATAAGTCCATAACCGGCTTAGGGTGACTGAATAATCAGTAATAATGAGGGAAACACGCCCCACGGAAGGTACTATACTATAAGAACCTGTCAGAATAGATTTATACATCTACATATAAATCGCTTCTATTGAAAACAACGTCTCCATCCATGATTGTTAACACCACCTCGATAGCTTGTAACTTCTCGACTGGAACATCAAATGGGTTTTGATCCAATACAATTAAATCGGCGAGCTTTCCTTCTTCCAATGTCCCTAGCTCATTCTCCCTAAATGAACTATAAGCTGCTCCCCTTGTATAAGCCTTTAACGCATCCGCCAAAGTCACTTGCTCTTTTTCATTCCACACTTCTTTTTTGGTGAAATCCATTCTCGTGACAGCATGATAAATTTCTTTTAGCGGATCTAATGTCGTAATTGGATAATCGGTTCCAAAGGCGATTTGTTCAACAGCATCATGTAAAGTTTTACAAGGATAGATGTACGGTGCTTTCTCTTCTTGGACACGTAATGTATGACTTTCCTTCGGCATGAGTGCCAAATGTGATGGCTGGATAGATGGTATGACACCAATCTCTTTAAACCTTGGAATATCCATCGGGTGGATTACTTCGATATGCTCTAACGCATGGCGGGAATCTCTTTTCCCGTTTATTTGCCGAGCTTCCTCGAAAAGATCTAAACCGAGTCGAACTGCCCCGTCTCCAATCGAATGAAAACGGATTTGAAACCCTTCCTTGTCAGCAGTCAATACCCAATCCCTCATCGTCTCTTCAGAAAAAGCCGGACTCCCCTTCGTCACTGGGCGGTCGACATAAGGGTCAAGCATATAAGCTGTATGACCTGTCACGACACCGTCGATAAATTGTTTAAGCCCTGTAAACCTCAACTTTTCCGATGTGTATGTTTCACGCATCACTTTCGCTTGTTCAATATCCCCGTCCAAGGCTGGGTAGAGGTGGATACGTGTCGTCAATTTTCCTGTTTCATCAAATGCTTTATACATATCCCAATTTTTCAAACGGTCAAAGCTGCTCGCATACAAATCATTGACTGAGGTTACCCCTAATTGTGTGGCTTGTACTAAAAAGGCTTCGAGCAGTTCCTTTTGTTTTTCCTCAGGCATCGCAAGCGCGATATCTGACACCAAATTCGTGGCCGTCTCAATCAATATCCCTGTTATTTCCCCTCCATCATCCTTCTCTATGGCGCCGTACTCCGGATCGGCTGTTTCTTTTGTAATGCCGGCAACGTCCAACGCCTTTGTGTTTACCCATGTGTAATGTCCTTCAGCATGGAAGAGAATCGTCGGTCGATCTGAAACGGCATCATCTAAATGAAATCGATTTGGAAATTCTTGAACATCCCAATTCGTTTGGTCCCAACCATATCCAAAAATCCACTCATCCTCTTTCTTTTCATCTGCAAACTGCTTAACAAGCGCTGAAGCCTCTTCCGCTGAACGGACTTTTGATAGGTCTATACTTGCATGCGTAAAAAGACTCCCTAACATCAGATGGAGATGTGCATCGTGAAACCCGGGCATGATTAATTGATTTCCAAAATCAGACTGCTCTGTATTCGGCCCTACGGATGACTGAAGTTCCTCTTTTGTTCCGATAGCTAAAATTTTATTGCCTTTAATGGCAAGCGCGGCTGGCTTTGGTTCATTGTCTAATCCCGTGAAGATTGCCTCGCTCGAAATAACTTTATCTGCAAAAACCATTTCAACTACTCCCCCGCTTATTTTTTCAATACCCATTCAATCAATTAGGAAACACCTAATTATGGTAACGCTTACATTTTTTATAAATACATCCCAACTGGTGAGTACAAATTCTGGACATCAACGATTTTTAGTAGCGCTTTATAGTCTGTATTCTTCGTTTTCCCATTCCATAAGTGTCGCGTATTCCAATGACTCCTCATCCCCAGGTAAATAATTCGCAATCACTTTATTCAGTTTAAACCCATTTTTCGATTGGAATGTTAAAACCGGATCATATATATTCCCTCTAATCACTTCTTGCGCATACTTTACTGCACTCATTTGCTCGGCATATTTGTAATAGAAAGGCATCCGGCCGCCAATCAAAATATTTTCCAAGTTCAAGTCTTTACAAATCCTTTTTCGTTCCTCATAAAGGCGACGGCCTAATTGCATTCCTCTAAATTGTTTATTCACCCCGACTTCTATGCCGTAAAGATTACGTCCTTTCGCATTATGATTACGGATATACCCTAAATCGCAAATCTCATAATAAGTATGTTTTTCTCCGTAATCTTCGAAATTCACAATTAAACTTAAAGCCGTTCCAACAATTTCACCTTTATATTCAACACAAATTTGACCTTCTGGAAATAACTCCAACTGACTGACAAAGTGTTCATGTTTCAATGACATATCCGGTCCGAAGCATTTCGCGGAAAGAGCAGCGACCTCATCAAGATCTTCTAGTACAATGTTGCGCACAACGATTTCTTGAACGTTATTATCCAATTTTACATTTGTCATACCCTATAACTCCTTTTCGTTTGTCGGTATTCTTGAAATCATTAAGACGACTGGTCATGACATCGAGATGCGTTGCCGTTTCCTGCATACGCATCTCAAAAGATTTAACTACACTTCCCTCAGTTCAATGTCTTTCTAAACTCTGTGATTGCTTCATCAATAATCCGAATCATTTTATTAATTTCTTCCTTATTAATGATTAATGGCGGCGCGATGGCAACAATTTGGTTTTGTCCTCCGAGTGCCCTTAAAATCAATTTACGATCAAAACAAGCATCGACAACTGCGTTTGCCGGGAATACAGTGGAGTTAAAAAGCTTTCCTTTTTCTGGATCTTCGTATAGTTCAAACGCTGCTAACAGACCGATTGCCCGGATATTTGTAACAATCGGATGCTTCTCTTCCAAGAATTTCAGACCTTTTTTCAATTCAAGCTCCATCTCTTTTGTATTTTCTACAATCCGATCTCGCTCCATAATCTCAATATTTTTCAATGCGACCGCACATGCCGTTGGATGTCCGCTATATGTGAAACCGTGTGGGACGACAGCATCGAAGCTTGCAATTGTTTCTTTGATTTCATCATTCATCATGACTCCGCCAAGTTGGGTATATCCGCTTGTCAATCCTTTGGCAATGGACATCATATCAGGGACGACATTCCAATTTTCTACACCGAAAAACTTTCCAGTCCGTCCAAAACCAGTAATCACTTCATCTGCCAAGAACAAAATATTGAACTCATCACATAAATCACGAACCGCTTTCAAGTAACCTTCCGGTGGAATATTTACACCGCCCGCCCCTTGAACAGGCTCGAGAATGATTCCTGCTATTGTATCTGCGCCTTCTCTTTCAATCGTTGCTCTAATTGAATCTTCGTAGTTCAGAGCAGTTTTATCGCCGCGTTCACTCTCCGTTAGAAATGCAGTTGCACGAATCACCCCATCAATATTGGATCCTGAAAAACTATGGAATGACGGAATTCCTGTTGCTGTTTGTGCGGCCACCGTCACTCCGTGGTATGCATTATTCAGTGCGATGAACTTCCTTTTTGCTGGTTGTTTTTTCAACTCCCAATAAAAACGGGCAAGTTTAATCGCAGTATCGTTTGATTCGGATCCGCCTGACGTATAAAAAACGCTATTTAAATCACCGGGGGCTAATGACGCCAACTTTTCTGCAAGTCGGATTGCAGGTTCGTTTGAAAAACCTTTAAATTGTGATGTATAGGCAAGGGTGGATAATTGTTTATTCCCTGCCTCAGCGAGCTCCTGATTGCCATGTCCAATGTTCACATTCCAAAGCATTGACATTCCATCGATATACTCTTCACCATCCGTACTCGTAACTGTAACTCCATGACCTTCTGCAAAGATGATTGCCGGTCCATCTTCCACGAACGCTTTCGGGTTTGTCGCTGGATGCAGGAAATGCTTTTTATCCAGTTCTGCCAATTCCACAGTTTTTGAATGTTGTGTTGTATTTTTCGTCGTCATTGATAAGCCTCCCATTTTTTTATTTAGGCAATATAGTCCGCTTTGTATTTACCGACTATATCTTTACTAACGAGAAACATAGTCTTACAAATACCACTACATTTACTAGCGTAAATCCCGTTTGCATTTCGGAATATTCGGTATTGTGCTTAAATTATAACTTCGGTAATGTATAATGTAAAATATATGTTTTATATGTTCACCATATCTTTTATGAATGAAAGGAGAGAGAGTTTGAATGAATTTATATCGTTTGCGTTGTTTTATGAAGGTAGTTGAAGAAGGAAGTATTACAAAAGCCGCTGCAGCACTGCAAATGACACAACCGCCTTTAAGTATTTTGTTAAGAAAATTTGAAGAAGAATTGGGTGTCACATTATTTCACCGTTCAGGAAGAAATTTGGAGTTGACACTTAGTGGTGAGTTTTTATATAAACAAGGAAGAGAATTATTGGACTTTTCCGATCATATCGAAAGACAACTTGTCGAACATGATGAGGGAATCCGGGGAACTGTGAAAATGGGCTGTATTACATCTGCAAACCTGTTTATCTTGCCAAATGTTATCAAAAGAGTTCACGAAGAGACCCCTAACATTGTTACTCATGTTAGGGAAGGAAATTCTTCTTATGTTTTGCAAGAGCTGCGAAGTCTTTCGATTGATATTGGAATTGTTCGAACGTCAGTCAGGGCGGAAGACATTCACACTTCAACTTTGCTCACCGAACCTTTACTTTTAGCACTGCCGCCAACCCATCCCCTGAGTAAAAAAGATTCGATTGAAATAAGTGATCTGAGAAATGAACGATTTCTATTACCGACCACGTCCCAAGGGCAGGGCATTGCTGATGATGTCATTGAGGCATGCCAAAATAGTGGGTTCACCCCTAATATCGTTTACTGGGGAACAGAGACAGTACCGACGCTTTTAATGGTTATGAAAGGTGCAGGTATTAGTTTTGTACCTAGCTGTTATAAACATTTCAACTCACCTGATTTGCCGGTTCTGCGCCCTCTCGCCTCTCCTATGTTACAAACAAGGTTAAGTATCATTACGCTACGGAATCGGTTCATGTCTTCGGTTACAAAAAGGTTCCTGACGATTACCGAAGAAGTTGCACAAGAGTTAGTTAGCCTTTCAAACAGCTAACTTATTATAGTTCTATTTAGATAAATGTGTAATGGATCCAGATACCAGCTCATTCCCCCCCTTCACATCAACCTGAATAGATGGCATTACTCCATTTCACCAGTCACTTTTCCTTGTGTATAGTGATGAATTGGGCTTGAATGAACGCTTAGCGACTGGATCAATAAAAAATGGGTAACCTCTACAATAAAAGGAGGTTGCCCGATGCAAAATGAAAAATCACCAACAGATAAGTTTTTAAAGAAAAAAGAACTAAAAAAACAAGAACAAGTTACAGAAAATACGTTAACCGACAGAAATCGTATCCCCAACGAACAAAATGCATGGAAAGAAACACAGCCGCAAAACAAGTAAAGCAGACGAATCCCCTCGTCTGCTTTTACTCATCCGCCAACTTCCGCTTGCTGAAAATGAAGTAATAATACGTTGATGAACATACATATAAACACGCAGTAATCGAAAACGTATAAGAATATCCCCAATACGAACCAAAAGTCATGACCAGCCCAGCTGCAACAGGACCCATCGTGGCCCATCCTACTTGAAAGACTGTTTGATTGATTGAATTAGCAAGTCCTTTATATTTATCTGCAACAATTTCCATCGCTACAGCACTTTGAATTGGATTACCAGCATTCATTAACGCCTGTCGAATTAAAAATCCAAGTGAGGCAAGCGTTAGTGAAGTCGTATAAGCAGTTAACAGCAAAAAAGGAATGGATAAAAATTGAAACACAATGAGTGCACGTACTTTCCCGATTCGCTTCACTAACAACGGCCCAATCAACATCGCAACAGCCGTCATTGCAGAACCAAGCGACAAAATAAGCCCTATAAATGCATTTGAAGAATCAAATCGATTCGCAAAATATAAATTCAAGTAAGGAATCACAAGCCCAGAACCAAAGCCAATTAATAAACTTGCGAATGAAAAATGAAAGATTAGGATGAGATTGCGTTTCAAACTATCATCGGGACGATTCGATGGTGCTTTATAGATTTCTCGATTTGGTTCGATTTTTGGAACCGTCGTTTGTAACTTAAACAACGGAAACAAGCCGATTGTGAAAACAACTGCGCCTGTTAATAACGACCAACGAATTGCCTCTACCGCTGACATTGAAAGTATGACTTGAAGCACATCCGCTACGATCCCGCCAAGTAAACTTCCGATAACATTGGCAATTGTCATGAGGGCAAAATGCATACTAAACATATGCACCCGCTCTTTCGCAGTCGAGTTTTCAGCTAAAAAAGGAACCCCAGAAACTTGCACAAAAGCCATAAAAAGTCCTGTCAAAAAAGCAACATAAACCATTGGCGTTTCAGTAATCACAAGACTTCTATAAAATAAAGTCATTCCACCAAAGACTGCACCACCAACAATCAGCCATTTACGGCCAAATTTATCACTCAAAAAGCCCGCTGGAATTAACATAATTGCCGTCGCAAGCGCCGTCATCGAGATTACCTTTCCATTAACTGTTTCCGGCATCCCAAGCTCTTTAATATACAAATTATACATCACAATAAAAACGCCCATCCCCGTTTGAATGAGTACATTTGCCAACATAAATAATTTCACGTTACGATTGAATGAATTCACTTTCTGCTTCCAATCAACCAACCAATTCCACATACTACCCCAACTTCTCTCTGAAATTACTTCGGTACTCTAAATATACGCTTTACAGAATATTTTATCAATAGGTACGATAATAGTCATCAATCTGGTTTATCAGTTAAATTGTTCGAACATCCGCAGACACAAAAAAGCACACGCCCATTTAAACGAGCGTGTGCTTATTAACAAGAACGGCAACAAGCCATTCCATTCATTCAAAAATCAAATAGAAAGTACGAAGGGATGGAAAGACTAGTAAGTTCCTTGGTGTATAGTATAATATTTTTCATCTTCCATACCTACGTTTCTATTCCGAGTTTCGTAATATTTTTACAATACACGTCTCATTTCACACTGTCAACACTTTTCCTAAAAGAGAGTTTATATTTTCGAAGTTAAGCATTAAATCTAAAAGAAATAATGAGTAACAGTCACACCATCGAAGTAATAATTATAAATAAACAAACCAATATAGTCATCGTTGTTAATATCTTGGGACAAGGGACAAAAGCTACTATCTATATCCCAAAACCGTAATATACAGAATCTTGACACAAGAACTGAGTATTATGAAATCAATCCTGATTATTGTTTTTTTCTTAGAAATAAATTATTATAGAAGTAATTAACTATTTTACCATTACAGGAGGTGTACACTTTGTTTCTCCCCTCATTTGGGTGCGGAACAAAGTAACTATTTGGAAATTGCCATACGATTGACAGCATTTGCTGTCTTGATCGCCCTCACCGCATTTTTTGTTGCGAGTGAATTTGCAATTGTTAAAATTAGAACGACACGAATCAATCAGCTCGTCGAGGAAGGCAACCGACGTGCAATAGATGCAAAAAGGATTATTAGCAATTTAGATGAATACTTGTCTGCTTGTCAACTTGGCATTACGATAACGGCACTTGGACTCGGGATGTTAGGAGAACCAACCATTAAGCTTATGTTAAAGCCGCTTTTCTCCTATTTTGAAGTGTCGGCCAGTGTAGCAACAATACTTTCATTTATCATTGCTTTTACAATCGTCACATTTTTACATGTTGTCGTTGGTGAATTAGCGCCCAAAACCATCGCGATTCAACAAGCGGAAGAGATTACGCTTATGTTCGCCAAACCTCTTATTTTGTTTTATAAATTGATGTATCCAGTCATTAAAGGAATGAATGGTTCAGCACGTTTTCTTATTGGAATATTTGGCTATAAAACCATATCAGAATCTGATGTTGCCCATTCTGAAGAAGAATTACGAATGATTTTAACCGACAGTCTAAACAGCGGTGAAATCAACCAAGCCGAATATAAATACGTTAATAAAATTTTCGAATTTGACGACCGCATCGCTAAAGAAATTATGATGCCGCGTACAGAAATGATGACTGTCGATAAAGACATGACGATTCAAGACGTATTTAACACGGAAGGAATCGAACAATATACACGTTATCCTGTTACAAATGGAGATAAAGACCATATTATTGGCCTCATCAATATGAAAAACTTATTAACCGAGTATATTAAAAATCCATCAACGGGAACTCAAACCGTTGTTGAATATATGCAACCGATTATCCAAGTCATTGAAACGATTCCGATTGGCGATTTATTATTAAAAATCCAAAGGGAACGAATTCATATGGCGGTACTGATGGATGAGTACGGCGGTACTTCCGGTCTTGTAACAATTGAAGATATACTGGAAGAAATCGTCGGCGATATTCAAGACGAATTCGACACCGACGAAGTACCTGAAGTTCAAAAAATTGGAGAAGACCATTATATTTTTGATTCTAAGCTACTCATCGAAAATGTGAATGATATTCTTGGGATTGATATTGATGAAGAAGATATCGACACAATTGGCGGTTGGTTTATGACCGAACGTTTTGAAACGATGACTGGCCAATCCATTATTGAACAGGGTTACGAATTTACAATTAAAGATATGGATGGTCAACACATTCTTTATTTAGAAGTAACAAAGCATGAAAGAGAAGAGTTTGAACAATTAACGGAAGTGTCGACTTAATTTCATTGGATTGACACTTCTAAAACTTAGATAACTTAAAAAATAATAAGTACGTTAACAGTGAGATAGGTCACCATCACCTACTCACTGTTTTTATTTGACACATCTCCTTCACACAATGAAACTGACAGCCATTTTTCAGTCAACATCCATTTACTTGTTTCTCGTTTCAATTTATACTCAATAGTGTATTCTGTTACGTAGGAGTGGTTGAATGGACAAACGACAAGAAAATGGTTTAATTTTCATTGCTGTCGTATCATTAGTGGCAACATTAGGATCCTTATATTTTTCTGAAGCACGCGGCTTTATTCCTTGTACCCTTTGTTGGTACCAACGTATTTTCATGTATCCAATCGTTTTAATCGCAGGGATTGGCCTGTTCCAAAGAAATGCACAAATTGCATTAACAACAGCGATTTTCTCAATCATAGGCGGCTCGCTATCGTTATATCATTACGGAATTCAGAAACTCCGATTTTTAAGTGACAGCGCACCCTCATGCGGAATTGTACCGTGTACAGGGCAATACATTAATTATTTGGGATTCATTACGATTCCATTTTTAGCTTTAATTGCATTTATACTAATCGCTATCACAAGCATACTGATGCTGAAATGGCAAAAGGAGACGAAATAACTTGAAGAAACTATTAACAATCGGCGGGATTATCGTCGTCATTTTTGTCTTGATTCTTGTGCTAAACAATCAGTCAAACAAGGACAAGTTGAAAGATAATCCATACGGAACGAACAAGCTTGAACAAGCAACTATTGATTTAATCGGTGATAAAAACTACAGTAACATTATTTTACCTGAAGACCTAAAAGCAAAAATCGAATCTGGCGAACCAGTTACCGCCTATTTTTTCAGTCCTTTATGTGGCTATTGTAAAGAAATGACGCCTGTCATGATGCCAATTGCAAAAGACATGGGCGTGGAAGTTGACCAATTTAACACTCTCGAATTTAATGAGGATGCACAAACATATAACATTGAAGCAACTCCAACGATGATTTATTTCGAAAACGGTAAAGAGGTCGGACGAATGGTCGGCGGACAACCAGAAGAAAATATCCGCGCATTTTTTGACGCTGTAAAAGGAGAAACTAAATGAGTTCTTTTCACTATCAAATTAGCGATGATGGGATAACCGTCGAACAATTACTACGCGAAGAATGGCAAGCCGGAAAAAAGACAGTTCATCTCATGAGAATGGAAAAAAGTGTAGTCGATATGAAAGGTACCCCAATTGATTGGCGTACACCATTGAAAGCTGGAACCACTATCCAATTCACAGTACCCGATGCACGTTCTAATTACTTATCAAACGAACAAGTCCCACTAAAAATTCTTTTCGAAGATGAACATATCATTGCCGTTTGGAAACCTGCTGGCATGGCAACCCATCCGACGAAAGAGACCGAAAATGACACTCTGATGAATGTTGTATTCGCGTATATCTCTAAGAATGGTGGCCAATACGCAGAACATATACACAGACTAGATAAAGGTACAGCCGGTGTACTGCTTATTGCTAAACATCCAATTGCGAAAACCATATTTGATCGTATGATTGAAAACAATGAAATCACACGCACATATGAGGCCGAATTGGATGGTACGTTAAAAAGACCGCGTGGCACGATTAACCGTCCAATCGGGAAAGACCGTCATCATTCAGCAAGAAGAAGAGTCTCTCCAACAGGTCAACAAGCAATTACACACTTTAAAGTTTTGGAGCGTAAAGCGCAGACAACGATTGTTGAAGCAAAACTAGAAACAGGAAGAACACACCAAATTCGTGTTCACTTCGCCCATCTAGGTCACCCTGTAACTGGCGATACGTTGTATGAGGGTAGTGAAACTGAAGACGGAAACTTCCACCTCACTGCAACAGCACTATCATTTATCCATCCATTTACAAAAGAACAGATCACAGTTCAATAATGTAAAAAAACCCCGAAGCCATTCGAGCTTTGGGATTTTTTTTGTTATTTTTGAAAATATATTGGTCTGTATTATTGTCACAAATAAACAAATTTAATATTTTTCTTAAAAAAAGATTGAAATTTAATCTAAAAACGAATATTATTGATAGCGGAGTTTTTTATTGTTCGTATTTAGAAAGGAGAATTTCTTTGTTTCAATTAAAACAGTTAAAAACAAATCCTAAAACTGAGATATTGGCCGGTATGACAACATTTCTAACGATGGCGTACATCATTATTGTCAACCCGATTATTTTAGCCGATGCCGGTGTTCCATTCGATCAAGTATTCCTTGCAACAATTATTGCTGCAGCTGTAGGTACACTTTGGATGGCGCTCTTTGCAAACTACCCAATTGCCATCGCACCAGGCATGGGGTTAAATGCGTACTTTACTTCCGTCGTCATTGCATCCGATGGACAACTAGATTATATGACTGCATTTTCGGCAGTATTTATAGCAGGAATAATATTTACAATCTTATCGCTAACACCTTTCAGGGAAAAGCTTATTGCATCCATACCACAAAATTTAAAACATGGAATTACTGCGGGAATTGGATTATTTATTGCCTTTATTGGATTAAAACTTTCAGGACTTGTTGCAAATCATGAAACAAATCTCGTTCAACTCGGCGATTTAACCTCCCCGACAGTTCTTCTTGCATTATTTGGTCTAATCATCACGGTGATTTTGATGACATTAAATGTTTACGGATCAATTTTTATCGGAATGATTGTAACTGGTATCGTTGCCGTTTTTACGGGCCAATTATCATTCACAGAGGGTTTATGGAAACTGCCTACATTACCTGAAGGGATTATTGTTTGGAATCCGATTACAGCGGTCTCAGACGTCATTTCACACGGTTTATACGGTGTTGTCTTCGCCTTTCTCATTGTGACAATGTTTGATACAACAGGCACAATGATTGGTGTCGCAAAACAAGCTGGTTTATTAAAAAAAGACGGCTCTATGCCTAAAGCACGTCATGCATTACTGGCCGACTCTGTAGCCGCTACAATCGGTTCAATGTTCGGGACGAGCCCAACTTCAGCTTATATCGAATCATCGTCTGGTGTCGCTGTAGGAGGACGTTCAGGACTTACTACATTAACAGTAGCGATACTCTTTATGATTGCAGCCTTTTTTGGGCCTCTCGTAAGTGCATTATCCGGCGTTTCTGCAATTACAGCGCCAGCACTAATCATCGTAGGAAGCTTAATGATTAGTGTTGTGAAAGAAATAGAGTGGGAATCCTTCGACGAAGCCTTCCCTGCATTTCTAATTATTTTAACGATGCCGCTCACTTCTAGTATTGCAACTGGAATTGCGCTTGGATTTATCACGTATCCAATTTTGAAAGTCGTAAAAGGAAAATGGAGACAAGTGCCAATTCTTCTTTACGTTTTTGCAATCTTATTCGCGTATCAACTGTTATTTTTAGCGCATTAAGAAATGTCACAATTAAACAAATCTAGCATATTTCATTTTCCTAGTATATGAGGTATACTTAACAGTAGACAACAGCTGTCTCATAGGAGGGATAAGTCATGAAACTTATTTTAGTTCTAGGTGTTTGTGTTGCATTCCTTTCAGCAATTCTTACAGGTGGATACGAGGACAAGCCTGGTACCAACCAAAAGAAAAAGCGCGGTAATCAGCCGACTTAATTTGAGCAGTCTCAAAGAATAAAGCAGATGGCGAAAAACAAATTGTTTTTCGCCATCTGCTTTTTATATATGAAACTTAATTCGTTCTAATCCGTAGCTAATGATAGGGGGTGATATTCATAACTTTCCGTTCAAAAGTCGATACTTTTTTTATTATGTTCATGTTAATTGTCACACTGATCATTGGCGTGGTTGCATTAGTGCCTCTATTTTTAGATAATGCCGAATTAGCAACAGTTCTTATATTAATTTCAACGTTTCTATTTACAGTAGGTTTAATTCTTTGGAGTACGTTCAATGTTAAATATATTTTTTACGAAGATTTTTTATTCTTGCAAGGTGGACCGTTTAGAAGTCGGATTCCGTATGATCAAATCACAAAAATCACCCCGACTTCAGATATATTGACAGGGTACAGAATTCTAACGTCAAAAGATGCGATTGAAATCTTTTATACGCCTAGCTTACTAGGAAGCGTGAAAATTTCACCTGAAGATCAGATGGGTTTTATTGCTGAATTAAAAAAGCGATGTCCAAATGTATACAAAAAGGGCTTCCAATGATTGTATCTGATTCATTGGAAGCCCTTTTTTATTACTTCAAACCATTAAAGGATTGCTGTCGAAGTGCTTCATATACTAACACCGCGGCGGTATTTGATAAGTTTAACGCACGTATATTGTCATTCATCGGAACCCGTAAACAGTTCTCTTCATATTCAGCAAGAATTTCATCAGGCAATCCCTTTGTTTCCTTCCCAAATACAAAGAAAATATCCTCCTCTGAATTTGAATAATCAAAGGACGCATAAGATTTCTGTCCAAATTTCGTGATAAAATAAAACTTACCTTCAGGATAAGCATCGATAAACTGACGAATTCCATCATGATATGTGACATCCACATGCTGCCAATAATCAAGCCCTGCCCTTTTTAACATTTTATCTTCTGTTGAAAATCCTAATGGTTTAATTAAATGTAATTTTACACCTGTACCTGCACAGGTTCTCGCGATATTTCCCGTATTCGCAGGAATTTGCGGTTCAAATAACGCCACATGTATTGCCATTTCAGCACTTCCTCTGTTCTAAATATGAGTCTCTTCTTGCCAATTTTCAAGCGCTTTTTCTAATTCTAGTCGAACATCTGCATGCTCTTCTGTTTCTAAAGCTGCTTGGATTGCTTCATAACTTGCTGTTGTTCCAATTTTACCAAGTGCCCAAGCAACCGTCCCACGCATAACAGGTCGTTGATCATTTAATAGCATTTCCATTAATTTAGGTATTGCCGCTTCTTCTTTAAAATGTGCCAGTGCGATGATTGCATTCCGTTGAATCGGATTTTTCCCTCTCCATGATCCTGCCATATGTCCAAATTGCTCTCTAAATTGGCGATTTGATAAATCCAACATCGGCTCCAAAATAGGTTTCACAAGTTCTGGTTCTGGTTCAAATGCTTCCTGATGCATGTTATACTTTTTCCTGTTTTTCGGACAAATTGTTTGGCATGTATCACAACCGTATACACGGTTTCCAATCTTCGCCCTAAACTCTTCAGGAATCGATGTCTTCGTCTGTGTTAAAAATGCGATACAGCGCTGCGCGTTAAGCTGTCCGCCTTGTATTAATGCACCCGTTGGACAAGCATCTAAACATAACGTACAGTCTCCACACTCGTCTTCCATCGGCTCATCTGGTGCGAATGGGATATTTGTAATCATCTCACCTAAATACACATACGACCCAAATTCAGGCGTGATAATTGAACAGTTCTTTCCTGACCATCCAATTCCCGCCCGCTCTGCTACTGCCCGGTCAGCAAGTTCTCCTGTATCTACCATAGAACGTAGCTTTGCGGTCGGTACACGGGCTAATATAAACTCCTCCAGTAACTTTAAACGCTCACGTAGAACAATATGATAATCCGTTCCCCAAGAAGCACGACAAAAAATCCCACGCCGCTCTCCTTTTTTTCCACGCACAGAATTTTCCATTCTAGAAGGATACGCGATTGCAATCGCTATAATACTTTCTGGTCTATCAAGAAGAAGTGCTGGTTCTGTACGCTTATTAATATCTTTTTCTTCAAATCCTGATTGAAAACCGAGTTCTTGTTGACGGACTAATCGGTTTCTTAATTCGTGAAAGGGAGCTGCCGTCGTAAATCCTATTTTATCAATTCCGATTGTAGCAGCATATTTTTTTACTTCCTCTTGCAGTTCGAGTATATTCATCTCCAAACACCTCCTCTGTGGTAAAATAAAAACGATACTATATAAAGGATGATAATATTGAAAGTAAGTATAGACAAAGAAATAGTAAAGACTTTGCCCGCATTTAAAATAGGCCTTAACCATTATACCAAAATTACGGTCTCAGAATCTCCTCAAATGCTAAAAGGACGCTTACAATTATTTCAAGAACAACTTTTCTTTGAACTTGATGACAAGGCAGTCACAGAATTTCAAGGTGTTCAGGAATGGCGTGAAGTATGGAAAGCATTTGGCGCAAACCCAAGCCGTTATCGTTCTTCAATTGAAGCGTTACTGAGAAGAATAGGCAAACAAAATTATTTACAACCTGTTAATTCGTCTGTTGACATGAATAATTTTTTCTCTTTGCAATATGAAATTCCGATGGGGATTTATGACACGCAGCGTATTCAGGGTGATATTGCATTTAACATTGGAACAAGTAAAACAACTTTAGAAGGACTAAACGGACGTCTAAACCATGTGAATAATATGATCGTTCTGTCCGATAACATCGGTCCTTTCGGGAGCCCTTTTGTTGATTCAAAACGGACTGCTGTTTCTGAAATTACAACATCCGCTGTTCATGTGTTCTTCCTGCGTCCTTCTATGGACACGGAAGAAGCAGCTAAACTATTAACAGCCGCGGGGAAAATGTTTACGAATGTTCATGGCGGTGAAGTGTGCTCAAAGATTTTGCATAAAGAACAGCCTTCTACTATTCTAGATTAATATTTTAATGAAGGCATGAGAGGGTAAACATAGCCTAACCAATAACCTTTTCCTATTTACTTTGTAACCAATTATTAATCTGCATCTAGAGCATTCCAAACAATCCTCTAATGCTTCCGATAGTTTCCTTTATGGAAAAGGCTCCTTCTTTTAGGAGCCTTTTCTTTTTCGAGTATTAGATAAAACACTTATAATTTATATCAAAAAAAGACACAACCGAAGTTGTGTCTTTATTGATACCCGAGGCCGGACTTGAACCGGCACGCCTTACGGCATCGCATTTTGAGTGCGACGTGTCTGCCATTCCACCACTCGGGCTAAGAAATATTTAAATGATCATATAAAGTCAAATTTGGAGGCGGCAACCGGAATCGAACCGGTGATAAGGGTGTTGCAGACCCGTGCCTTACCGCTTGGCTATGCCGCCTCTATAAAATTGGAGCGGAAGACGGGATTCGAACCCGCGACCTCCACCTTGGCAAGGTGATATTCTACCACTGAACTACTTCCGCATAACTGGGGTAGCTGGATTCGAACCAACGAATGACGGAGTCAAAGTCCGTTGCCTTACCGCTTGGCTATACCCCAAAAAAATGGGGCGGCTGAAGGGAATCGAACCCTCGAATGTCGGAACCACAATCCGATGCGTTAACCACTTCGCCACAACCGCCATAATACTATTAAATGTTTATATCTTGAAAAATGGGGCGGCTGAAGGGAATCGAACCCTCGAGTGTCGGAACCACAATCCGATGCGTTAACCACTTCGCCACAACCGCCATAACATAAAAATAATTCCAATACGATTAATAAAGGAATGTTTCTGATTTCAGAAAATAACAGGGGCAGTAGGATTCGAACCCACACCAAAGGTTTTGGAGACCTCTATTCTGCCCTTAAACTATGCCCCTAGAATGGTGGTGGGGGAGGGATTCGAACCCCCGAACCCTGAGGGAGCGGATTTACAGTCCGCCGCGTTTAGCCACTTCGCTACCCCACCATATTAAATAAGAGTTTTCTTGGTGCCGGAGAAAGGACTTGAACCCTCAACCTACTGATTACAAGTCAGTTGCTCTACCAGTTGAGCTACTCCGGCGAATAAAAATGGTGGCTTAGGACGGAATCGAACCGCCGACACAAGGATTTTCAGTCCTTTGCTCTACCGACTGAGCTACTAAGCCTTTATTATAAAAATGGCGGTCCCGACGGGAATCGAACCCGCGATCTCCTGCGTGACAGGCAGGCATGTTAACCGCTACACCACGGGACCATTTGGTTGCGGGGGAAGGATTTGAACCTACGACCTTCGGGTTATGAGCCCGACGAGCTACCACTGCTCCACCCCGCGACA
This sequence comes from Sporosarcina pasteurii, assembly GCF_041295575.1. Lineage (NCBI taxonomy): Bacteria > Bacillati > Bacillota > Bacilli > Caryophanales > Caryophanaceae > Sporosarcina > Sporosarcina pasteurii. Next base: position 2,717,610 of record NZ_CP160452.1, read on the forward strand.
ATAATATGAATTAAATCAAATTGACTTTCTACGCTTATGATGAGTTTGACACCTTTCGTGACTTTGTCACGTCGGTGCTAATCGCATTCGTTGTGATGCGACTTGCTCCACCCCGCGATAATAATATATGGTGGAGGATGACGGGATCGAACCGCCGACCCCCTGCTTGTAAGGCAGGTGCTCTCCCAGCTGAGCTAATCCTCCATGTTAAAATTGCGATACTTTGTAGTACTGCACTATTTCATATAGTAAATATGGTGACCCCTACGGGATTCGAACCCGTGTTACCGCCGTGAAAGGGCGGTGTCTTAACCGCTTGACCAAGGGGCCTTTATGTATATAGTTACTGTTTTAAAAATCTGGCGGAGAGCAAGGGATTTGAACCCTTGAGGCAGCGCAAACCGCCTACACGATTTCCAATCGTGCTCCTTCGGCCACTCGGACAGCTCTCCAATTGGCTCCGCAGGTAGGATTCGAACCTACGACCGATCGGTTAACAGCCGATTGCTCTACCACTGAGCTACTGCGGAATAATATTATCAATGTCTGTCCATTCACATTATATGTGTGGATAAGGATTGCGAGACCAGCAACGTCCTACTCTTGCAGGGGCTAACCCCAACTACCATCGGCGCTGAAGAGCTTAACTTCCGTGTTCGGTATGGGAACGGGTGTGACCTCTTCGCTATCGCCACTGGACTCTATTAACACGACAACTCTAATTATATCAAATCCTGCTAGGAATGCAAGCCTTTTTTGTAAATTAATTAGTTTTGTTCGTTCAAAACTGGATAAACGTGACATTTGATGACACAAACTCGTAACATTTAAAAGGATAAGTCCTCAATCGATTAGTATCCGTCAGCTGCACATGTCGCCATGCTTCCACCTCGGACCTATCAACCTCATCATCTTTGAGGGATTTTACTTACTTGCGTAATGGGAAATCTCATCTTGAGGGGGGCTTCATGCTTAGATGCTTTCAGCATTTATCCCGTCCATACGTAGCTACCCAGCTATGCCTTTGGCAAGACAACTGGTACACCAGCGGTATGTCCATCCCGGTCCTCTCGTACTAAGGACAGCTCCTCTCAAATTTCCTGCGCCCGCGACGGATAGGGACCGAACTGTCTCACGACGTTCTGAACCCAGCTCGCGTACCGCTTTAATGGGCGAACAGCCCAACCCTTGGGACCGACTACAGCCCCAGGATGCGATGAGCCGACATCGAGGTGCCAAACCTCCCCGTCGATGTGAACTCTTGGGAGAGATAAGCCTGTTATCCCCGGGGTAGCTTTTATCCGTTGAGCGATGGCCCTTCCATGCGGAACCACCGGATCACTAAGCCCGTCTTTCGACCCTGCTCGACTTGTAGGTCTCGCAGTCAAGCTCCCTTATGCCTTTGCACTCTACGAATGATGTCCAACCATTCTGAGGGAACCTTTGGGCGCCTCCGTTACTCTTTAGGAGGCGACCGCCCCAGTCAAACTGCCCGCCTGACACTGTCTCCTACCCCGCTAAGGGGCATGGGTTAGAATTCCAATACAGTCAGGGTAGTATCCCACCGATGCCTCCACCGAAGCTGGCGCTCCGGTTTCAAAGGCTCCTACCTATCCTGTACAGACTGCATCAGAATTCAATATCAGGTTGCAGTAAAGCTCCACGGGGTCTTTCCGTCCTGTCGCGGGTAACCTGCATCTTCACAGGTACTATAATTTCACCGAGTCTCTCGTTGAGACAGTGCCCAGATCGTTACGCCTTTCGTGCGGGTCGGAACTTACCCGACAAGGAATTTCGCTACCTTAGGACCGTTATAGTTACGGCCGCCGTTTACTGGGGCTTCGGTTCAAAGCTTCGCTTGCGCTAACCTCTCCCCTTAACCTTCCAGCACCGGGCAGGCGTCAGCCCCTATACGTCACCTTACGGTTTTGCAGAGACCTGTGTTTTTGCTAAACAGTCGCCTGGGCCTATTCACTGCGGCTCTCTCGGGCTTTAACACCCTATCAGAGCACCCCTTCTCCCGAAGTTACGGGGTCATTTTGCCGAGTTCCTTAACGAGAGTTCTCTCGATCACCTTAGGATTCTCTCCTCGCCTACCTGTGTCGGTTTGCGGTACGGGCACCTCCCGCCTCGTTAGAGGCTTTTCTTGGCAGCGTGAAATCAGGGACTCCGGGGAAAATTCCCCTTGCTATCACAGCTCAATGTTATAGAAACGGGATTTGCCTCGTTTCACACCTTACTGCTTAGACGCACATTACCAACCGTGCGCTCACCCTATCCTACTGCGTCCCCCCATTACTCAAACGGCGGGGAGGTGGTACAGGAATATCAACCTGTTGTCCATCGTCTACGCCTTTCGGCCTCGACTTAGGTCCCGACTAACCCTGAGCGGACGAGCCTTCCTCAGGAAACCTTAGGCATTCGGTGGAAGGGATTCTCACCCTTCTTTCGCTACTCATACCGGCATTCTCACTTCTAGGCGCTCCACTAGTCCTTACAGTCTAGCTTCGACGCCCCTAGAACGCTCTCCTACCACTGACACCAAAGGTGTCAATCCACAGTTTCGGTGATTCGTTTAGCCCCGGTACATTTTCGGCGCAGCGCCACTCGACCAGTGAGCTATTACGCACTCTTTAAATGGTGGCTGCTTCTAAGCCAACATCCTGGTTGTCTGGGCAACGCCACATCCTTTTCCACTTAACGAATACTTGGGGACCTTAACTGGTGGTCTGGGTTGTTTCCCTCTCGACTACGAATCTTATCACCCGCAGTCTGACTCCCAAACAAAAATCATCGGCATTCGGAGTTTGTCTGAATTCGGTAACCCGGGATGGGCCCCTAGTCCAAACAGTGCTCTACCTCCGAGATTCTAACGTTTGAGGCTAGCCCTAAAGCTATTTCGGAGAGAACCAGCTATCTCCAGGTTCGATTGGAATTTCACCGCTACCCACACCTCATCCCCGCATTTTTCAACATACGTGGGTTCGGGCCTCCAGTAAGTGTTACCTTACCTTCACCCTGGACATGGGTAGATCACCTGGTTTCGGGTCTACGACTACATACTAAAACGCCCTATTCAGACTCGCTTTCGCTGCGGCTCCGCATTCTCTGCTTAACCTTGCATGTAATCAGTAACTCGCCGGTTCATTCTACAAAAGGCACGCCATCACTCAGCTTATTTCCGAAGAAACAGCATCGAGCTCTGACTACTTGTAGGCACACGGTTTCAGGATCTATTTCACTCCCCTTCCGGGGTGCTTTTCACCTTTCCCTCACGGTACTGGTTCACTATCGGTCACTAGGAAGTATTTAGCCTTGGGAGATGGTCCTCCCGGATTCCAACGGAATTTCACGTGTTCCGTCGTACTCAGGATCCACTCTGGAGAGAATACACTTTTGATTACGGGGCTATTACCCGCTATGGCAGACCTTTCCAGGTCGCTTCATCTAATGCATTCCTTTGTAACTCCGTATAGAGTGTCCTACAACCCCAGGAAGCAAGCTTCCTGGTTTGGGCTGTTCCCGTTTCGCTCGCCGCTACTCAGGGAATCGATTTTCTTTCTCTTCCTCCGGGTACTTAGATGTTTCAGTTCTCCGGGTGTGCCTCATATACGCTATGTATTCACGTATATGTACTGTTCCATTACGAACAGTGGGTTTCCCCATTCGGAAATCTCTGGATCAAAGCTTACTTACAGCTCCCCAGAGCATATCGGTGTTAGTGCCGTCCTTCATAGGCTCCTAGTGCCAAGGCATCCGCCGTGCGCCCTTTCTAACTTAACCTTAAAAATCCAATGCTGTATAGCGATATACAACAATTGAATCATACATTACTACATTTGTGTTTATTTCAATGTCGTTTTATCCAGTTTTCAAAGAACAAGTTATATGGTGGAGCCTAGCGGGATCGAACCGCTGACCTCCTGCGTGCAAGGCAGGCGCTCTCCCAGCTGAGCTAAGGCCCCATATCACTTTCGAAAATGGTGGGCCTAAGTGGACTCGAACCACCGACCTCACGCTTATCAGGCGTGCGCTCTAACCAGCTGAGCTATAGGCCCTTCCGAAAATTATATGAAGTATTTATTAAATTTCGAAACACTTAGTTTCCACTTTTTTATAAACCTTCAAAACTGAACGCAAAACGTCAAGTTGAAGAGAACTTTCTCTTCATTCCGTTAAATATCCTTAGAAAGGAGGTGATCCAGCCGCACCTTCCGATACGGCTACCTTGTTACGACTTCACCCCAATCATCTGTCCCACCTTCGGCGGCTGGCTCCCAAAAGGGTTACCCCACCGACTTCGGGTGTTACAAACTCTCGTGGTGTGACGGGCGGTGTGTACAAGACCCGGGAACGTATTCACCGTGGCATGCTGATCCACGATTACTAGCGATTCCTGCTTCATGCAGGCGAGTTGCAGCCTGCAATCCGAACTGGGAACGGTTTTATGGGATTAGCTCCCCCTCGCGGGTTGGCAACCCTCTGTACCGTCCATTGTAGCACGTGTGTAGCCCAGGTCATAAGGGGCATGATGATTTGACGTCATCCCCACCTTCCTCCGGTTTGTCACCGGCAGTCACCTTAGAGTGCCCAACTGAATGCTGGCAACTAAGGTCAAGGGTTGCGCTCGTTACGGGACTTAACCCAACATCTCACGACACGAGCTGACGACAACCATGCACCACCTGTCACCGCTGTCCCCGAAGGGAAAGGTATATCTCTATACCGGTCGGCGGGATGTCAAGACCTGGTAAGGTTCTTCGCGTAGCTTCGAATTAAACCACATGCTCCACCGCTTGTGCGGGTCCCCGTCAATTCCTTTGAGTTTCAGCCTTGCGGCCGTACTCCCCAGGCGGAGTGCTTAATGCGTTTGCTCCAGCACTAAGGGGCGGAAACCCCCTAACACTTAGCACTCATCGTTTACGGCATGGACTACCAGGGTATCTAATCCTGTTTGCTCCCCATGCTTTCGCGCCTCAGCGTCAGTTACAGACCAGAAAGCCGCCTTCGCCACTGGTGTTCCTCCACATCTCTACGCATTTCACCGCTACACGTGGAATTCCGCTTTCCTCTTCTGTACTCAAGCCTTCCAGTTTCCAATGACCTTCCACGGTTAAGCCGTGGGCTTTCACATCAGACTTAAAAGGCCGCCTGCGCGCGCTTTACGCCCAATAATTCCGGACAACGCTTGCCACCTACGTATTACCGCGGCTGCTGGCACGTAGTTAGCCGTAGCTTTCTAATGAGGTACCGTCAAGGTACAGGCAGTTACTCCTGTACTTGTTCTTCCCTCACAACAGAGCTTTACGATCCGAAAACCTTCTTCGCTCACGCGGCGTTGCTCCATCAGACTTTCGTCCATTGTGGAAGATTCCCTACTGCTGCCTCCCGTAGGAGTCTGGGCCGTGTCTCAGTCCCAGTGTGGCCGATCACCCTCTCAGGTCGGCTACGCATCGTCGCCTTGGTAAGCCGTTACCTCACCAACTAGCTAATGCGCCGCGGGCCCATCCTGCAGTGACAGCATAGCCGTCTTTCAGAGTTCCTTCATGTGAAGGAACTGATTATTCGGTATTAGCCCCGGTTTCCCGGAGTTATCCCCAACTGCAGGGCAGGTTGCCCACGTGTTACTCACCCATCCGCCGCTAACAAAGGAAGAAACAAGTTTCTTCCTTGTTCGCTCGACTTGCATGTATTAGGCACGCCGCCAGCGTTCGTCCTGAGCCAGGATCAAACTCTCCATAATAGAGAAATTCGATTAGCTCGACTTCTTTGCTGGCATCATTAAGATGTCCAAATTTCGAATCCGAAGATCCGTTTCCTACAAGCCAACAAGTTGGTTTGTAGTTGTTATATCTTGACGTTTTGCTGTTCAGTTTTCAAGGTTCATACTTGTTGATTAAAACTACTCTTTTTCAAGTCCGTCGCCCGAAGCGACTCCTTTAATATAACATCGCGTAACAAAAGAGTCAAGAACTTTTTTGAAAAAGTTTTTCATCTAAAGTTGCTTGCTGTTTCTTTCGTTCGTTTGAAGCGACGATTAATAGAATAACATAGTATCAATTAAAATGTCAACATCTTTTCTAAAAAAATAATGGGATGCCTGAATAGCACCCCATCTAAGCTATATCCCTGTTAGATAACCTTATACATTCTATGATAGATTAAACTATTTTTAGATGGACTTTCTACAACTCCAATAAACCCTTTTTTAATTAGAAACTCAATGAACACTTCTAATTCAACTGAGTATAACTTTAACTCCTCATGCTCATGTAACTCCTGTATCTCCCAAAGTTCTTGAGTAACCATCACTTCTAAAATATGTTGTGCACCATCTGCTGTCCGGTTATAGATAAAGAACTCACTTGCCAGGAAGAGCAGTTCCAAACGTTGTTTCAATGGTTCTTCACTCATAATTAATTCTTCATAAAGCTTATAAATAGCTGGGTCTATTCTTTTTACTTGATTCCATACTTTCACTTCTGGGAATAAACCTTTCTCAATAACCGCAAGTCTTGCTAAATGGTGTAATGAATTTACGACATGATTATAAGCATCTAAATAGTTTTCTTTCTCATAAAAAGTTTTTCCTTCTATATAAGCCCGAACTAACCTAGAAAGTTCTAATCCCATTTTTATTTTCTGACCATAATAAGGATACTCTATCAATTCACGTTTCATATTTTCCACATACTCATTGCGATCGAAGTAGACAGTACCGTTAAATAACCATTCTACGACTTTTCTTTTCGAGCCTACTACTAACCACTTTTTAAGTTGACTATCACTAATTACGTGCATAGCAGCATTTCCCGCGTCGGACATATAATGTTTTGTATAGATTGGGGTTGTCTCATCAGCGGTAATTATTAGGAGGATTGCATCGAACGTATCTGTATTCGGATCCTCTTCTTCTCTTTTTTCAACGAGGAGCACACCAAGTGTTGTCGGATCACTTGCTCGTTCTTGATAAATCGACCTTAAAACTTGCTCCATTCTCCCCACCTCCTTGTTCTAAATTACACTTCGACATTTAGACGTAAACTCCTTTATTCAAGTTCTAAATATATCGAAAAAATTAAAATTATGCTATAGTAATTGTTGATAGTTAAGGAGGATTATTTCGTATGAAACCGTATAAAAATAAGATAAACCGCATTCGTTCCTTTGCCCTTTCATTAATATTTATCGGTGTTGTCATTATGTACGCAGGGATTTTCTTCAGAAAATATGAAATTATTATGTTGATTTTTATGGCACTCGGTGTGTTGTGCATTGTCGCAAGCACCATTACTTATGCTTGGATTGGTGCCATATCGACTCGAGCAGCTCAAGTTGTTTGTCCTGAATGCGGAGGCCTTACAAAAATAGTTGGACGTGTCGATATGTGTGGACATTGTCGCGAACCCTTAACAATGGACCCATTACTCGAAGGTAAAGAGTTTGATGAATCCTACAACAAGCCAAGTAAATCAAGGAGTAACAAAAATTCAACTAGCCATTAACACATTGGCTTATGAACTCATTAATCATACACAGTTCCACGTAAATTTACCTTGAATTATAAATAATCCATGTTTAGTAAAATAAAAACAACCCTAAGTTTTACTTGTATAAAACTTAGGGTTGTTTTTTAACATGATGATTTTCTTATTTTGCCAAACACGTCGGACACGTACCGTATACTTCTAGCCGATGTGAATTCACTTTAAATCCTGTAATATGAGCGGCAAGTTGTTCAACTTCTTCTAAGCCCGGATAGTGAAAATCTACAATCTTCCCACAATCATCACAAATAATATGATAATGATCATGTGTGATAAAATCGAAACGACTCGAAGCATCACCGTACGTGAGTTCTTTAATGAGTCCTACGCTTAGAAAAACACGAAGATTATTATAGACGGTCGCTACACTCATGTTAGGAAAGTTGCTAGCAAGCGATTTATATATTTCATCGGCAGTTGGGTGTGATTTAGAAGTAACAAGATATTCTAAAATAGCATGTCTTTGAGGAGTGATTCTAACTCCACTTTGTTTCAACGTGTCCAGCGCGTCTTTTAACGTAATTTCAGACATCGCTCTGCACCTCAATCCTATAAAGATTATTACTTTGTAATCATTATAATCAGTTTACTTAATTGATGGTCAGTTTGTCAACTAAAGCGATGCTTATCTGTAAAAATTATATCATCCAAACCAATCCAATTGAGAACTACCCTCATGCTTATACTTCCCCGCGAATCCAATTCAATACCCTTGCTTTAGATTCACCACATTACGATAGTCTTTTTCCTTATTTAGATATTTTTCAAGATTTTCTTGGAAAATATCTAAGGCACGTTCGATATACTTCCCCGATTTACCCGATACATGTGGGGACACGGTACAATTCGACAATGTCCAAAACTCACTGTTCTCAGGTAAAGGTTCAGTTTGAAATACATCAAGTACCGCATGAAGAATCTCTTTCTCTTTTAAGGCCTCAATTAACACTTCTTCATTCAGTACGTCACCACGACCGAAGTTTAAAAATATCGCCGATTCTTTCATAACCTTAAAATGCTCGGCAGTTAATAACCCTTTTGTTTCTGGAGTACTTGGCAATACGGAAATAACAAAATCCGCTTGTGGCAACTTGCCTTTTAGTTGTTCAAATGTAATTGTTTCATCCATATAATCGGCTTTTCTTCCAGAACGATTGCAACCTACAGTATAAACGCCAAACGCTTGTAGCAATCTACCAATTTCCCCACCAATTGCACCAGGTCCTAAAATTATCGCAGTCGAGTCGCGTAACTCTGTGGAATGAAAATCCCCTTTCCACTCTTTCGTTTCTTGGATCGCATAAATCTCTGGAATTGAACGTTTCAAACCTAATATATGTCCTAACACCGATTCTGCCATTGGCGTTTTATGGATCCCACGCACATTTGTCACCAAAATATTTCGTTCTTCTAATGCTTCTAGTGGCATCTTGTCTATCCCCGCTGAAGCAACCATAATCCACTTTAATTGTTCTGCACGCGCCAACAGTTCACGGTTAATATTTCCGCCATATGTGACAATGACATCCGCAATGTTTGCCTCTTCACAAGATGCAGTTCTTTTAAAGTAAAAAGTACACGCAGGAAAATTCTGGACTAACGCTGCTTTTTGATGTTCTTCTATATTAAATGTAAATAATATATCCATCAAGACACCCCCATTGTCAATTAGCCATTTACAATTTGCTTTAATGTTGCCAACGCTTCATCGATATGCCCCTTCACTCTCACTTTACGCCATTCCTTTACAACTTCACCTTGTGGATTAATTAAAAATGTTGATCGTTCAATGCCCATAAATTCACGTCCGAACATTTTCTTTAATTTCCAAACACCATATTTTTCTGCAACTTCATGTTCATCATCAATTAATAGTGAAAAAGGAAGTCCATGTTTACCAATAAACTTTTGATGAGATGCTTCGTTATCAGGGCTAATACCTAAGATTACAGCATTCAAATTACTAAATTCTTCATAGTTATCTCGGAAATCACAAGCCTGCGTTGTACAACCTGGCGTTGAATCTTTCGGATAAAAATATAAAACTACATATTTTTCATTCGCGAAATCTTCTAACGAAACAAGCTCTCCTTTTTCATTACGTAGTGAAAATGATGGTGCTTTTTTTCCTTCAAGAACTGTCATTGTCATTTCCTCCCCTAATTATGAATAAACTCTTTCATTATCGTACCCGAGGAATCTTAGACTTTCAATTTCTTTGGCGTATTGAGGAAATTTTGTTTAGAATAGAAGAAGTAACAGATGAACGGAGGAAATCAATATGAATAGAACAAAATCAGAAATCATTTATAAAGAAGCTACGGAGCATATTGTAGGCGGCGTTAACAGTCCATCCCGCGGCTATCACGCAGTAGGTGGCGGCGCACCGACAGTTATGGAAAGTGCAAAGGGTGCCTACTTTTGGGATGTAGATGGCAATAAATATATCGATTATCTAGCAGCCTATGGTCCAATCGTTACGGGTCATGCGCATCCGCATATTACAAAAGCAGTGACGCATGCAGCTGAAACGGGACTTCTTTATGGAACACCAACACGACACGAAGTGAAATTCGCCAAAATGTTAAAAGAAGCAATGCCGAAAATGGATAAAGTTCGCTTCGTAAACTCAGGAACAGAAGCTGTAATGACGACAATTCGTGTTGCAAGAGCCTACACAAACAGAACGAAAATCATGAAGTTTGCTGGCTGCTATCACGGACATTCGGATCTCGTGCTTGTATCAGCAGGTTCGGGTCCGGCAACACTTGGTACACCTGATTCTGCAGGTGTTCCTACTTCAATTGCAGAAGAAGTGATTACCATTCCTTTTAATAATCCAGAAGCTTACAAAGAAGCGATGGAAAAGTGGGGACATGAAGTAGCCTGTGTATTAGTAGAACCAATTGTTGGGAACTTTGGAATCGTTGAACCAAACGAAGGATTTTTAGAACTTGTTCATGAACTAGCTGCAGATAAAGGCGCGCTCATCGTTTATGATGAGGTGATTACAGCTTTCCGATTCCATTACGGCGGTGCACAGGATATGCTCGGATTAACACCTGACTTAACTGCACTCGGAAAAGTAATCGGCGGAGGTTTACCAATCGGCGCTTATGGCGGTAAAAAAGAAATTATGGAACAAGTTGCACCGCTTGGCCCTGCCTACCAAGCAGGAACAATGGCTGGAAATCCTGCATCGATGCTTGCTGGAATCGCATGTCTTGAAGTGCTACAGACGGAAGGCGTTTATAAAGAGATGGATAGACTTGGTGCGATGCTTGAAGAAGGCATTCTACAATCTGCTAAAATGCACGGTGTTACCCTAACGACAAATCGTCTAGGCGGTGCACTGACACTTTTCTTCACAGACGAAAAGGTTGAAAACTACGAACAAGCAGAAGCAACAGACGGCGAAGTTTTCGGGAAGTTTTTCAAGTTATTATTGAAAAATGGTATTAATATCGCTCCATCTAAATACGAAGCTTGGTTCTTAACAACTGAACATACTGAAGAAGATATTAAAGAAACGATTTCTGCGGTCGATAAATCATTTGAAGAACTTTCAGCAACACTGAATCAGTAAATTATCGTATAATAGCTTCAAATAAACTTAGTAGGCGCGGATAATTTTGTGTCAATGATTATCCGCGTTCTTTGGAAGTTTTGCAGATTCAGTATTTCATTTTTGAACAGAAAGGAATAACCTTATGAGACTTGGGGCTCGTATTTTAAAAACAGGTGTTGCAATTGTACTCGCTTTATTCATAGCCGAGTTGCTCAAATTACCAACCACCGTATTCGCTGGTATCGCGGCTATTTTCGCAATTCAACCATCCATTTATCGCTCCTACTTAAGGATAGTCGAACAAATCCAAGGAAATATTATTGGCGCGATTATTGCGGTTACTTTCGTTCTAATTTTTGGTCATCAGTTAATCATCATTGGTTTAGCAGCTGTTGTCATTATTTTACTCATGAATAAACTCGGTCTAGAAAAGTCGATTTCAATGGCGCTCGTCATGATGATTGCCATAATGGAAATTAAAGGCGATGAATTTCTTTCATTTGCACTGCTTCGCTTCTTTACAATTGTAGTCGGTGTCCTTTCAGCTTTTCTTGTAAACTTGTTATTTATGCCACCAAAATATGAAACAAAGCTTTTCCAATCCATTCACGAAACACAGGATGAAATTATCCGTTGGACACGACTAGCAGGTCGTCAAGCATCTGAACATATTGCGACTAAAAAATCAATAAAGAAATTAAAAGATCGTCTGACTGAAATCGATCAAACTTATTTGTTTTTTAAAGAGGAAAGAAGCTATTTCAAAAAAATAACGCGAACAAAAACAAGGAAACTTGTGATTTACAGGCAAATGATTGCTACCTCAAGAAGTAGTTATGAAGTACTAAAAAAACTACATCAGTATGAAAACGAACTGATTAATTTACCGGAACATTTCCGAATCATGGTGCAAGAGAGACTGGATATATTACTTACTTTTCACGAACAATTGCATTTAAAGTTTGTTGGCAAATTAAAAGCTGAAAACCTTGAATCCAACTTGGAAAACTATATTCAGCGTCATGAAGTGATGGAGATTTTCGCGAAGGAAATCAGTGTGACAAAAGAAATTGAAGACTTTTCTACTTATCATTTACTTCATATTTTATCAGCAATTTTAAATTACGAAGAACAACTAGAGCATTTGGATAAACTAATTACTTATATCCAAAAGAACCATGAAAGTGAAGTAAGTAAAGAAATACAAGAAGATATTTATTAAAAATAACCCACAAAAGTTGATTGCACCGTCAAACTTTGTGGGTTATTTTTTAATTTTTCATTCTCGGGTCCATTGCATCGCGCAATCCATCACCCATTAAGTTAAAGCCAAGTACCGTCAACATAATCGCAAGCCCTGGGAAAATCATTGTCCAAGGTGCCGATTGCATATAGTTTTTTGAATCCGCTAGCATTTTGCCCCACTCAGGCATTGGCGCTTGTGCACCTAGCCCTAAAAATCCGAGAGCTGCCGCTTCAAGAATCGCAGTCGCGATCGCAAGTGTTCCTTGGACAATGACTGGTGCCATTGAGTTCGGAAGGATATGCGCAAATAATATTCTAACATCCCGCATGCCAATCCCTTTCGCAGCGGTAATGTATTCATCTTCTTTAATACTTAAAACCTTCGATCGAATAAGCCGGCCAAAGTTTGGCACGTTAATAATTGCGATTGCAATAAGCGCATTTTGTAAGGATGGTCCAAGTACGGCAACAATTGCAATGGCTAATAAAATCGATGGAAACGCAAGCATAATATCAAAGATTCTTGAAATGACGACATCCACCCAGCGCCCATAATATCCTGCAACAATGCCGAGAATACTTCCGATAATGACAGAGCCAATGACTGATGAAAACCCAACCCACAGTGAAATCCTGGCTCCATGAATAATTCGAGATAAAATATCTCTGCCAAAATCATCGGTTCCTAACCAGTATTCAGCTGAAGGGGGTTGCAGGCGATCAGCCATCACTTGGTCGTTAATGCCTTCTTTTGCAAGTAGCGGTCCAAAAACAGCAAGTAAAATAAAAAACAAGACGATAAATGCACCAACAACCGCTACCTTACTTTTTCGAAATCCTCTCCAAGCTTCACGCCAAGGCCCAACACTTTGACTGACTTCCACTTCAGCAATTCCATCTACCTTCGGAGCTAGTTCAGACACATTCGCTTCCCCCTTCCTTAATCATATTTAATTCTCGGATCGATAAAGCTATATAATAAGTCTACAATTAAGTTAATCATGACGAAAAAGAATGCAACGATTAAAATACCTGATTGAATGACCGGATAATCTCTAAAGCCTATTGCATCGTATATATATCGCCCAATGCCTGGCCATGCGAATATGGTTTCCGTTAAAATCGCGCCACCAAGTAACATTCCCATTTGCAATCCGATAATTGTTAATACAGGAATAATCGCGTTTTTAAGCGCATGTTTGTACACAACGAAAAACATTTTCTGCCCTTTTGCTCTAGCGGTTCGAACATAATCTGAACGCATCACTTCAAGCATACTGGACCGTGTCATTCGTGCAATAATCGCCATCGGGATTGTGGCAAGCGCAAGTCCTGGCAAAACTAAATGTCGTAGCACTTGCACCAATTGATCAAACCGTCCCGCGATAATGGTATCGATCACATATAAATGCGTAATGGCCGTCACTGGATCTCGGACCGGCTCTCTCCCTGTTGTTGGCAACCATGATAATTCCAACGCAAATGCCCATTGTCCCATTAATCCTAACCAAAAGATTGGCATGGACACACCGACAAGCGCAAGAACCATCGCCATATAATCAAACCAAGAGTTTTGAAACCAGGCCGAAATAATGCCTGCATTAATACCAATGACAACAGCAATAATCATTGCAAATAAGGCAAGTTCAAATGTCGCCGCCAAATAAGGCCATACTTCTTCTGCAACAGGCGCACGCGTTCGCATCGACTCTCCAAAATTACCTGTCAGAATTCCTTTTAAATAATCAAAGTACTGTGTATACCACGGTTTATCTAACCCAAGTTTAGCTGTCAATGCCGCAACCGCTTCTTCTGTCGCTTGTTGACCAAGGATTACTTGTGCAGGATTACCTGGGATTGCCCGGATGATCATAAAGACAATAAACGTCATCCCAAGCAGGACCGGAATTAGCTGCAGTAATCTTTTCCCAATATAGCTAAGCATTAACTTCACCTCTCTAACTCTTCCTATATACCAAAGTGCCTAATAAAAAAAGGGGAGAAATCTAGCAGACTTCTCCCCTTCTCCATTACTAGAGAATCCTAATTCTAGAACGTTTTTAGACAATCTTATAAATTATTCTACCTGACACTTTTCTTCTCACGCTTATCTTTCAATGTCAACATTTGAAAGTAAATCTGACCCTGTTGGATGAGGTAAGAATCCTGTAATATCTTTCGACCCTGCTAATAGTGGAATTGAGTGTGCAAGTGGTACCCATGGTGCTTCTTCATGAAGAATTTCTTGTGCTTTTTTATAAAGCTCAATACGCTTCTCTTCATCAACTTCTGTTTGTGCTTCAATAAATAACTCGTGGGTTTCATCGTTTTTGAAATACGTGTAGTTATTACTTCCGATATTATCTTCATCTAGAAGAACGTATAGGAAGTTATCTGGGTCACCATTATCTCCAGTCCATCCAAGCATAAATGCATCAGCGTCACCTTTACTTGCAAGCTCTAAATAAGTTGCCCATTCGTGTGACACAATTTTCGCTGTAATACCAATGTCAGCTAAGTTTTTCTGAATCACTTCTGCAACTTTCTCGCCGTCTGGCATGTAAGGACGTGGTACAGGCATTGCCCATAGTTCCATTTCAAATCCATCACCATATCCAGCCTCTTCTAAAAGTTCTTTAGCTTTTTCTGGATTGTATTCATACCCTTCAATCTCATCGTTATAGCCTGAAACGGATGGCGGCATCGGGTTAACTGCAATATCTGCGCGCCCTTCAAAAAATGCATCGATGATCGATTGTTTATCAATTGCATGGTTCATTGCTTGTCGTACAAGTTTGTTGTCAAACGGTTCACGTGTAACTGTTAATCCTAAATAACCAACGTTCATAGATGGACGTTCAAATAACTGTAAATCTGGATTGCCTTCGATTGACGCACCGTCAGAAGGGTTAATACCATCCGCTAAGTCAATCTCTCCTGCCATTAACGCATTCAATCTAGCAGCGTTATCTGGAATAGAACGGAAAATAACTTTTTCTAACTTAGGAAAATCCTCTTGCCAATAATCATCGAAACGCTCTATTGTAATGGAATCATTTGGTTTCCACTCAACAAATTTGAATGGACCTGTTCCGACTGGATTTCGTTCAAAATCATCGTCACCTTGTTCTTCAATCGCTGTTGGACTCGCAATTGCGAACATGTCCATTGCAAGGTTTTTCAAGAAAGGAGCTTGTGGACGCGTTAATTTGATGACGACCGTATGCTCACCTTCTGCAGTAACTGATTCAATGACATGCCCTTCGTCACCTTCAAATCCACCAAACATAGAGTTATAGTATGGGAACTTTTCCGCATCTCCTGAAGCCCAACGCTCAAAGTTTTTCACAACAGCTTCCGCATTAAAATCAGTACCATCGTGGAACTTAACGCCTTCTTGAAGTTCAAATGTATACGTTAATCCGTCTTCAGATGGCTCCCAAGACTTCGCAAGTCCTGGTTCAACAGCTGTCCCCTCATCTTCAAAAGTTAATAATGTTTCAAAAAGGTTAATCGTTACTTTAAATGTTTCTCCCTCTGTCGTTCTTGACGGGTCTAATGAAGTCGAATCCCCACCTCGACCAAATACTAACGTTTCACCACTTCCTGAACTAGATTGCTCTGAAGTATTCTTTCCTTTGTCCTTCTCCCCGCTCTCATTATCTCCCCCAGAACATGCAGCAAGAACTGTCGAAAAGACAAGTAGCAACATGATTGCTAAAGACCAAACTTTACCTTTTCTCATGTAATAACCCCCTCTTTCTCTTTTATATCATTGTCGCTTTCCTCGTTGTATAAATGGCAAGCAACAGAATGACCTTCTCCCAAATTAACCAACTGCGGAACGACTTGTCCGCAGATATCCATTTTAAATGGACATCTCGTATGAAATGTACAACCGGTCGGTGGATTTGCAGGATTGGGCATATCCCCTTCTAGTAAAACTTCTCGCTTCTGATGCTCGGGATCTGGAACAGGAACTGCGGATAACAACGCCTGCGTATACGGATGTAATGGCTTCGCGTATAGTTGTTCACTTTCCGCCACTTCAACCATTTTTCCTAAATACATCACACCGACCCTATCGCTAATATGGCGAACGACCCCTAAGTCATGGGCAATGAAAATATACGTTAAATTAAATTCTTTCTGCAAATCTTGCATAAGATTCAAAACTTGCGCTTGAATCGATACATCTAGTGCAGAAACAGGTTCATCAGCAATAATCAATTTTGGATTTGTCATCAAAGCCCGGGCAATGCCTATCCTTTGCCGCTGCCCTCCACTAAACTGATGTGGATAACGCCTTGCATGGTAGGCACTTAATCCAACAACCTCAAGAAATCTATGCACTTTTTCTCTTCGTTCTTTCGGATCTTTGACACCATGAACGAGTAGCGGCTCACTTAATATTCTTTCGATTGTATGGCGCGGATTTAAGGATGCATAAGGATCTTGAAACACCATTTGAATATCGCGTCGCGTTTTCCTCATTTCATCCGCTGACAGTGTCGTCAATTCCTTACCATTAAATTCGACACTGCCCTCAGTAGGTTCAAGCAATCGCATCAGCATACGACCTGTTGTAGATTTACCACAACCTGATTCCCCTACAATCCCTAACGTTTCCCCTTCATTGACGTGAAATGAAACATCATCAACTGCCTTTACGTGGCCGACCGTTCTACCTAGCAAACCTTTTTTCACAGGGAAATATTTTTTTAAGCCTTTAACTTTTAATAAGGGCTTCGTCATCCGCCTTCACTCCTTTTTCGTCATACAAGAAACACCGTGTTTTTTGTACAACGGACGTTTCATAGAGTTCAGGATTTTCGCTGAGACATCGGTCAAATGCAAATTCACACCGCGCCGCAAATCGACACCCTTGCTTTACTGTTCCTGGAATCGGTACATTTCCCGCAATTGAATAAAGTCGTTCTTTCTTATACCTCATATCTGGTACAGATTGAATAAGTCCCTTCGTATAAGGATGTTGAGGATTTTCAAATATCGTTTTCACAGGTGCTTCTTCAATAATTTGACCAGCATACATAACGATTACTCGTTCACACGTTTCCGCTACGACCCCAAGATCATGGGTAATGAGCAATACTGCTGTATTTAATCTTGTATTCAACTCTTTCATTAACTTCAAAATTTGCGCTTGGATGGTTACATCTAATGCAGTCGTCGGCTCATCTGCAATCAAAACTCTCGGATCACATACGAGTGCCATTGCAATCATGACACGTTGTCGCATCCCACCTGATAGTTGATGAGGATATTCTTTCATCAAATCATTCGCTCGCGGAAGTCCGACAAGCTTCAACATATCTATAGCTCTTTTATGCGCTTGCTTTTTAGACATTTTCTTTTCATGAATTAAAATGGCTTCTACCATCTGACTACCAATTGTAAACAGTGGATTTAACGACGTCATCGGTTCTTGGAAAATCATTGCAATCTCATTGCCGCGTACTTGACGCATTTGCCGCTCAGTCATTTTCAATAAATCTTTATCTTCAAATCGTATTTCTCCGCCCACTATTTTTCCCGGAGGATTTGGGACTAACCCCATTATAGAAAGCGAAGTTACGCTTTTTCCGCAACCGGATTCACCGACAATCCCGAGCACCTCACCTTCTTTCACATGAAAATTAATATGATCGACAGCTGGTACTTCTCCCGAATCTGTGAAAAAGGTCGTTTGTAGATTTTTTACACCTAAAATGATTTTACGACTCCCCATCTTTTCACCCTTTTCCGACTTATCTTTGTAATATAATTATACGGAGTGTTCGGAAAAATGCAACATCATTTTTGCTAGGATACTATTTTAAAGGATTTTTTCATTGAGTAGGAATGTTATAGTCTGCAAGTTAAGGAAGATTACAACCTAGGGAGTCTTGATGAGTTAATTAGGAATTTAAAAAACACGCGCTCTACTAGTCCTAGCAGAGCGCGTGTTTTAACTTTAAACATGTTGTATTTGGAACAATTCATAATAAATACTTCTTTGAGCCATTAATTCTTCATGAGTTCCCATTTCTTTTACTTCTCCATCGTCTATAACAAATATTTTATCTGCATGTGTAATGGTAGATAATCGATGCGCAACAATCAATGTTGTCCGATCTTTAGCCAGTCTCTCAAGAGATTCTTGAATGAGTGCTTCACTTTCTAAATCGAGCGCAGAAGTTGCTTCATCTAAAATGAGTAGAGGTGGATTTTTCAGGAAAACTCGGGCAATCGCGATTCTCTGTTTTTGTCCGCCTGAGAGCTTTACACCCCGTTCTCCCACTGTCGTTTCATATCCCTCTGGAAGTTCTTGTATAAAGTCATGTGCATTTGCTGCAATGGCTGCCGCTATTACTTCTTCGTCAGTTGCATCGGGCTTTCCCATTAAAATATTGCTTTTCACGGAATCGCTAAATAAAATATTATCTTGTAATACGATGCCAATTTGATCTCGTATTGAATTTATTTGTACATCTCTTATATCGTGACCATCAATGAGAACTGCTCCATCGGTTACATCGTGAAAACGTGGTATGAGGCCAACAATCGTGGACTTCCCACCGCCGCTCATGCCGACAAAAGCGACTGTTTCGCCAGGTTGCACTTGGAATCGTACATTCTTCAATACATGTTCCCCGTCTTTTTCATAAGCAAAGCTGACATTTTCAAATTCAACTTTCCCTTTAATCGGTGGTAATGTTTTGGCATTTTTCTTATCGACAATATCATATTTTTCTTCCATTAGTTCCAATACACGATCCATCGATGCAAATGATTGTGTAAGGGCTGTTGATGAGTTTACGAGTCTTCTAAGCGGACTGTATACTCGTTCAATGAATGCAATGAACGCCACCATCGTTCCAACTGACAAATTCCCGTTAATTACTTGATAGCCTGCGTAACCGAGGACCAATAGAGGTGCAACGTCCGTTATTGTATTTACAACTGCAAAAGCTTTTGCATTCCATTTTGTATGGTCAATTGCTTTTTCTAGGAATTTTCCATTTGTTTCATCAAACCGTTCTCGTTCCACATCTTCCAATGCAAAACTTTTGATGACACTGACACCAGAGATACGTTCATGTAAATAACTTTGTACGTCCGCCAAAGCTTGCGAACGTTTTCGGGTCAGCAAACGTAGTTTCCCGAAGAAGTGTTTTACACTATAGCCATAAAACGGAAATGCTAATAACGTTACAATTGTTAGTGGAATATCCATCGTTAACATAATCCCTACGGCGATAAGAATTGTGGCAATGTCTAACCAAACGTTCATAAGGCCAATCATAACGAAATTTCTTGTTTGCTCAACGTCATTAATAACTCTAGAGATCACTTCTCCTGCGCGGGTATTTGAATAATAGCTAAGGCTTAATTTCTGTAGATGATGATACAAATTTTGACGTATATCGTATAAAATTTTATTGCTCACATATTGCGCATAATATTGTCTATAATATTCGACTGGAGGACGAACAATAAAGAATAGTAACATCGTTCCGCCAATCCAGTAAAATAATTGTCGTGTTGCCTCTTTCGCGGTTAATGTTGTCGAACCTACTATATCATCTATCACAATTTTTATTAAAAGTGGCATAAAAAGAGGAATTGCAAATTTAATGATCCCAATTACAATTGTCAACGCAATTAACCACTTATATGGCTTTACAAATTTTAAATATCGTTTAATACTATTTCCCAAATTCGTTCCTCCTATTTCAAAAAGAAGTCGCCGCCTTCCACTCTATTCGTGAAATATACGCTAGATCATTGAAGAAGGATTACAAAATCACATGAAATTCATATTTAAATATCAAGCCTACATACCATGTAGTGCCTTACTTTTCCTCTTGTACTGATTTATGAAACTCATAGCGGGCTGTCCATGCTTCTATAAAATCAGATGCAAACGGTCCCCTTCGTTGTTTTATCCAACCGAGTAATTTATCAAGATTATTATGCAGAATTTGATCAATTACTTCTGGATAGTTCATTTGCTTTTTATGCAGCTTGTATTCATCTTCGTCTAATATCATATATCCCATGTCTGGAAAAACTTTTACATCCAGATCGTAATCTATGTACTTTAACGTTTTGTTATTATAAACGAATGGCGAACTTATATTCACATAATAATAAACACCATCTTCGCGCAACATACAAATAA
The DNA here is from genome assembly GCF_041295575.1 of Sporosarcina pasteurii. Lineage (NCBI taxonomy): Bacteria > Bacillati > Bacillota > Bacilli > Caryophanales > Caryophanaceae > Sporosarcina > Sporosarcina pasteurii. The sequence continues at coordinate 2,738,155 of NZ_CP160452.1, forward strand.
TATTAAACCAATGTTCAGCATGGAAATAACAAATTGACGGCTCTCGCGTAATCCAAGTTCTTCCATCTGATTCTGTCACCAACGTTCGGTCATTTGCACCGATAACAATATTTCTCGTGCCTTTTAATACGGTCGTTTCTTGCCACACACGGTGAATATTGCCGTTATGTTTGTAACTATGTATTTGTATCTTTTCCCCTTCCTTAGGAATTGTCATCTTTAACCCACCTTTTAGTTGCCTAAAAATTTATACGTTCATTTTTATCTCCTTAGTATAGCAATTTTCTAGATAAAGTTAAATGGATTATGTATTTTAATTAGATGCCTTATAGTAGACGGAAGCTTTTACAAGCCACCACTGATAAAAAAACTGGCAGAAGCCTAATGCTTCTGCCAGCCGGTGTGTACATCCACTTACTTATCTAGAACCGTTTTCAAACTGATTGGCACGTTGACCTGAAGCTTTATGCTTGTTCGCTTCAGATTGTTGGTTTTGTTGTTTCACATGGTTCACATCAGTTTCAGAACCAAATTCCTCTGCCATGTTGGTTTGGAATTGTTGTCCTTGCATTCCTTGCTTCTGCATAGACTGTTGATTCTGTTGACGAACTTGTTGAACGTCTGTTTGATTCGGTTGTCGATTGTTTGTCAATGGATATTCACCTCCGTGCTAACTATCATGTGCACATAAGGACTATTTATTCACTGGAAACTTTTACAATGTTAATGAACGTCCGCCATCCACAATAATCGTTTGTCCTCGAATCATATTGGCGTCATCTGAAGCAAGGAACATCACAGTTTGAACCATATCATTAATTTTGACCATTCTTCCTGCTGGTGTATTGATACGTGCATCTTCTAATAACTCTTCACGATTTGGAAAATGTTTTAATGCATCCGTGTCTAATGCGCCGCCAGAAACAGTATTTACTGCAATTCCCATTGGTGCAAGTTCAACGGCTAAATAACGTGTTAATGATTCAATTGCAGCTTTTGAAACCCCAACTGTCGTGTAGTTCTCTAAATAGCGAATGGAACCGAGCGAACTAATGCCAATAATTTTTCCACCGTTATCCATTAACTTTGCTGCTTCTTGTGCCCCGAATAACATTCCTTTGGCATTAATATTCATCGTCCAATCCCAATGAGATTCTTCTAATTCCATAATTGGTCGTAAAACGCCTGAAGCCGCATTAGAAATAAATACATCAAGTCGACCAAACTCTTGTTTAATCTCTTCATACATCACTCTTAACTTCTTCACATCGCCAACGTTTGAACGGATAATAAGCGCCTTTTGTCCAAGTGCTTCAATTTCTTTTGCAGTTTCTTCCGCTGCCGATCTACTACGCGCATAATTCACAACGATGTCGTATCCATTTTTTGCAAGTTCGAGTGCAATTGCTTTTCCTAATCCTCTAGAACTTCCTGTTACAAGCGCAACTTTACTTTTTGTCATTTTCATTCTCTCCCCCGTTTATCATATCCCACACTTTTACAACTGGTACTGGCTTTGGTAGCTCCTCTACTTCTGTAGCTGTGAAAAACTTGTATCCATCTGGTACACGTTTACCATTTTTCAAAACCGCACAATAGCTCTTTACCTCCCATGTTAAATGGGTGAAAATGTGTTTAAATGACATAATATCAGAAACTGCATCAACTTTTAATCCAAGTTGCTTAAATAAAGTTTCCTCAGCAGATTCATTCGTCGTTAATTCTACCATCGGAAACTCCCAAAGATTTGCTAACAACCCATTTTCCGGACGTTGTCGTAGTAACCATTCACCTTGTTCATTTTGTACTGAAAAGATTGCAACTGGAATTACCTTTCCACGTTTTTTTCTTGTTCGTACAGGTAATTCCTCTTGTCTTCCTTCATCATAAGCTTGGCAATATTCTCGAACTGGACAAAGTAAACACTTTGGTTTTGGTGTACAAATTGTTGCGCCGAGTTCCATTAAACCTTGGTTGAAAGAGCTAGGATCTTGTTTATCAATAAGATCCATCACAACATCTTCGAAGATTCGTTTCGTACGTGGAATCGTAATATCTTCTTCGATTAGCAATATTCTAGATAAAACGCGCATAACATTTCCATCTACCGCATGTTCCGGAATGCCAAATGCGATGCTTAAAACAGCACCTGCTGTATAAGGACCGACTCCTTTTAATGTGGATATTTCTTTACGATTTGTTGGAACGTTCCCTTCGTAGTTCGCCACAACTTCCCGCACACCTGCTTGTAGATTTCTTGCGCGCGAGTAATAACCGAGGCCTTCCCACATTTTTAATAATTCATTTTCTTCTGCTTCTGCGAGCTTTTCCATCGTTGGATATTTTGCAATAAAACGTTCATAATAAGGAATCACAGTATCAACTCGGGTTTGTTGCAGCATGACCTCGGACACCCAAATATAATAGGGATTTGACGTTCTACGCCATGGTAAATCTCTCTTTTCAGTTCGATACCAATGAAGTAGAGAGTGGCGGAATCCTTCTTTGTTTTCTAAGATGTGCATATTTTTCTCCTTTAGCATAACTGTATACAATTTTTGATAAACTTTTATTGTCAAACGGTGTCGAAACCTGGACCTTTTCGTTTCTTCGTAATCGAAAAAGGGTATATCATATAATATAGGTTCTTATGTTTTTAAAAACTGTGAGGAAAAGAATTAACTGTCTTCTTCCAAACAAAAGGAGATGATTTTTTGGATACCGGTACTCACATCGTTATGGGCGTGGCGATAAGTGGGATTGCATTAGCGGATCCCGTCATAGCCTCTGAAACAGCAACAATGCATGCCGCAATTGGAGGGATTATGATTGGTTCTTTAATTCCAGATATTGATACGGTATTAAAATTGCGAAATAATGCGGTATACATTCGCCATCATCGAGGAATTACACACTCCATACCAGCAGTTCTCCTTTGGCCACTTGTACTCACAATTTTATTGTCACTTTTCATGCCTAGTGCTAATTTTTTACATGTGTGGGCTTGGACACTTCTTGCCGTGTTCCTTCATGTATTTGTAGATATTTTTAATGCCTACGGGACGCAAGCATTACGCCCATTTTCCCAAAAATGGGTTGCGATAGGCGTGATTAATACGTTTGATCCTAATATTTTTGTTTTGCATGTGTTGGCGATCGGAATATGGAGTTTTGGGATTAATCCACTTCTAGTTTTCACTATACTCTATACGATTATTTTCTTTTACTATTTACTCCGCTTTGCAGTAAAAGCTGCAGTGAAGCATGCAGTGGCCAACACATTGCCCGATGCTACGGAAATTATTATTTCTCCAACGATTCGATTTTTTCAATGGAGAATCGTCGCCTCTTCCGAAACATGTCATTACGTTGGACGTGCCTATGGACGAGCCATTACGATTTATGACCGATTTACACGGGACCCAATACCAGACTTACCCGAGGTCGAGGCAGCCATGCAAGATAGCAACGTAAAAGCATTCACCGAGTTTTCACCGATATACAGATGGGAAATTACAAAGATCCAAGATATATATGAAGTACGTTTAATCGATTTACGATACCGTAGCAATGACTATTACCCATTTGTCGCAGTCGCCCATATCGATGAAGAATTAAATGTCGTCAATTCATATACTGGGTGGATTTTCTCCGAGGCAAAACTAAAGAAAAAACTAAACTTTATACCTTACTAATGAAAAGCTGAAGGTGCCGGGTAGATACGACAAGCATAAGACGAGACGACGAAGTGGCGAACTTTGCCACGTAGTCGTATTGGCTTATGACTCGAGTATCTGGCACCTGAAGCTGGATCTAATGAAAGGCTGAAGGTGCCCGGTAGATGCGAAAAGCTATGGATACGTCATCATCCATAGCTTTCCTTCACCTACTCTGTAATTACTTCCCCGTTTTTACAGACTTCAACATGGATATCGGCAAGGCTTCCTCGGCAAGCTTTCCACCGAGACGATGCCCCCAAGCGAAACGACCTTTTAAATAATCGACTTGGAAATACATCCCCTCATCACCCTCAATACGGTAAATCTCGCCAGGTTCTATTGTACTTGGATCGATTAAATAGGATTCGACCATGACCATTTTTCTCTGATACACTGCAAATTCGTTAATAATTCCTAGTTGCTCCGCTTTTCGAGCCTTTTCACGTAAGTTCGCGATTTCTGTTCTTAATTCATGTTCGGTCATATCACTATAATGCTTCTCAGTCATTTTCTTCGAGCTCCTTTTGTTCTATAAACATATCAATTTTATCAAACGGAATACCTTTTTGATACATAGACCGTTTGACACGTTGATGTAATTCGTTTCCGCTATATCTAGAACTATATCGACGCCAAGCTTTTTCACCAATAGAAGTCGTCACTTCATCCCACTCTTCCTCATCTATTTCAAATTCAATAGACGAGAGAGCATCTTTAATAATGTCATAGGAATACCCTTTTCGTAAAAGAGAATTTTGAATGCGCCTTTCTTTTTGTTGCGGAGACTCAGTTCGGTTTCGTCTCGCTTCTTTTTCGGCCATCTTTCTAGCAACCTCTATCTGTTCCGACTCTGAGTATTCATTAAGCACTTTTTCTTGCAGCTCTTTATCGATTCCTTTTTGTTGAAGTCTTTGCTGAATCGCTCTTGGCCCTTGTCCAGATGTATTTTTTTGTGTTTCCAATAAAGCCTTAGAAAAGGTTTTATCATTTAAAAAGCCTAAGTTACGAAGCTTTACAATCGCTTCCATAATGACCGCTTCCCCGTACCCTAACTCTAAAAGTTTCTGTTTAACTTCATGTTCACTTCGCATTCTAAAGCCTAAATAATGAAGTGCTCGGTTAAAGGCTTTTTGAATTTCATCTTCATACACCATGTCGTCGACTGACCAATCTTCAAGCGTCATTCCTTTTGTCAAACCAAATTTCACAAGTACTGATTCATGGACACTAAATGCATATTTTTCATCTAAAAAAATATTATATCTTTCGGAATCCCTTTTTTGTTGTGTTATCTTAGTAATAACAGGCATACCTAATTACCTCCTGTTCTTTCATTTAGTATACATGTTCTTTGAAAGCGATTCATCCGAACAGTTTTTCCAATCATTTAATTGGAGGGGTTATGATGAAAATTGTGATTGCTGGCGGCTCTGGCTTTATTGGGCAAAAACTCACTGAATACTTAGTACAACGTGGACATGAAGTGATGATTTTGTCACGAAATAAAAAAGAACAAGATTCAAAGTTTAATTATGTACAATGGCTACAACTAGAAAACAATCCTGAAAATGAAATTGGATATGCAGATGTTTTCATTAATCTGGCCGGTGTATCCATTAATAAAGGTAGTTGGACAACCGCACATCAAAAAGAGATCTACGAAAGTCGAATGACTGCAACACAAGAACTATTACGCATCATTCAACAAATGCCTCAAAAACCATTTACGCTTATTAATGCAAGTGCAATTGGTATTTATCCTACATCTGAAACAACCATATATACTGAAAACACCAAAGCAATCGCAAACGATTTTCTAGGAAGAACTGTTCATGACTGGGAACAACTTGCTTTAACAGCTAAAAATGATGGCGTACGTGTTGCTTGTCTGCGGTTTGGTGTCGTTCTAGGAAAAGAAGGTGGTGCACTTCCGCCCATCGTCTTACCCTATAAATTATACGCAGGCGGTACAGTTGGTTCTGGTCAGCAATGGTTGTCATGGGTACATATTGATGACTTAATTCGATCAGTAGAATTTTCGATAATCAATGAGGATTTACACGGCCCAATTAATGTTACAGCACCATTTCCAAAAAGAATGAAATATTTCGGTGAAACAGTTGGTGCTGCATTAAATCGACCACATTGGCTACCTGTGCCTACTTTTGCTCTTCAACTAGTATTGGGTCAAAAAAGCAAACTCGTCTTGGAAGGTCAATACGTTAAACCTCAAAAACTTCAAGATCATCGATTTGAGTTTTTGTACCCGACATTAGAGTCTGCTCTCGATAATTTGCTAAAAAACTATTAAACTAGACATTCAATAAAACCGATTCTTCACTTATGAAGAACCGGTTTTATTGTTTAATACATATTTCGCACACATAAATGGCCAACATTCTAAAAATAAAAAAATAAATGTATAGGAATTTGGATTATTAGCATCCTAATATTGCATAACCTTAGAATGTCACAAAATGCCCCTTATTTACAATCACTTTTTTTAGAAAACACCTAGAGAAAGGATGCTATTCCTATGATAAAACAACACGCACAAGGCATTCTTATGGGAATATTGATCATTTTGGTCGGAATATTAATAAATCCTTTTTCCGCCAATGCAGAGGAATTGCACTGGGGATTTAAAAAAGCAAAAGATGAGGTTCCCTCAGATGCTGGCTCACCGTTTAATGAAATATTAGACAAACACGGAGCTATTTATAAAGGGAATGCAGAGGAAAAGATACTTTATTTAACGTTCGATAACGGTTACGAAGCTGGCTACACAGAGTCAATTTTAGATACATTGGATAAAGAAGGCGTTCCTGCAACTTTCTTTTTAACTGGCCATTACTTAACGAGTGCCACTTCATTAGTAAAAAGAATGGTTTCGGATGGACATATTATTGGGAACCATTCCTATGACCATCCAAATATGGCGAACTTATCTGCAAAAGGGATGGAAGATGAATGGACACGTTTCGACAAAAAACTAAAAGAACTAACGGGAGTCGAACGGACCATTTACGTAAGACCGCCGAAAGGCATCTTCAACGAGAAGCTCTTGTCTGTTGGAAATGAATTAGGCTATCGGCATATTTTTTGGTCCGTCGCTTTTGTTGATTGGCATGAAGATAAACCAAAAGGAAAAGACTATGCTTATCGTGAATTAATGAAACAAATCCATCCGGGGGCAATTATATTGATGCATACCGTTTCTCCAGACAATGCGGAAGCACTCCCTTCTTTTATACAAGATGCACAAAAAGAAGGATACACATTTAAATCATTAGATGACCTCGTCATGGAATATGAAGAAATCTTCCCCGTATTTTAATTCCCCTATCGAAAAGCGTTCTAATTGAACGCTTTTCCTCTTATTTTTGGTCTAACGCCGACTGAAATAAAGAAAAGTGTTGCTAAAAACAATGACACAAGTAATAAAAAGCTGAAAGATACTTCCAACTCTAAAAATAAACCGCCTAAAGTAGGTCCTAATAAGCTTCCCAAACTAAAAAAAATACCACAAAGTAAATTCCCGGTCGGTAACAACTCTTTTGGTGCTAAGTCAGACATGTAAGAAATCCCCAAAGAATAAATGGAACCAACAAATAGTCCAGCTGTAAAGAACATGCCAAGCACACCGATTAATGATGCTTCTAAAAAACTAGCAATTAGAAAGGCTGTTGCTCCGCCACTAAGTGTAATTAAAAAAACAGCCCTTCTTCCAATTCGATCAGAAAGCATCCCTAAAGGTAACTGTGAGACGAGTCCGCCCACTGAAAATGAGGCTAGTAAAAATGATACCGACGTTTCAGCGAATCCGCTCCTTAATGCATACACAGGATAGACGGCATTTAGAGAAGACTCCAAAAACCCGTAACCAAACGGCCCCAAAAATGCGAGCCAAGCAACTGCAATCGTCATTTTAAAACGCTTAATGGTTCCCCCTTTTTCCTGTTTACCTTTTATGACATCTGGAAAATCATTTTTCAAGAAAAATACGAGTGACCAAGCGAGCATACATAAAAACCCTGAAATGATAAAGGGCAATCCTTCAAAAATATTGATAAGCGGAACAAATAAGGGACCTACTGCAAAACCTAGCCCAAATGACAGACCATATACGGCAATATTTCGACCTAGACGATGTGTAGGTGAAAAGCTTGTTACCCAAGTTTGCGATGCAAAATGCAGTGCATGGTCCCCAATACCAATCAGTAACCTTAGTATGTACCAAAAAACAATACTTTTCCATAAAGGAAAAAGCCATAAAGAAATAAATACAATCAATCCACCTATGACAATGACCGGCTTATATCCAAATCGACGAAGCGGTGCTTCCATAAACGGTGAAACGAGTAATGTCCCAATATATAACCCTGTTGCATTTAAGCCATTCATTGCACTCGACACGCCATCACGTTCAAAAATGACAGATATTAATGGCAACAACATCCCTTGCGAAAAACCCGAAATGGCCACAATGATGACCAGGATACTAAATCTACTTTTACTAATTGTTTTTTCAATCTCCATAAATATTCCGCTCCCAGTTACGATGAAATCTTGTCTCATTCTAACATATCCGAAAGCCAAGTCATGCGCTTTTTTATGCCTGTACACGGATTTGAGTATCACCGTAACGACGTTTTCACATTATTGAGACAGGTACATTAAAAAAAGAAGACCTTCGTAACTAGTAGACTACTCTAAACTGTAGACAGAACTAGCAAATGGTCTTCTTGTTGATTGTTCAAAAGCTTCAACTCAAACGATTGCTTTACTTTTTTCTTTTGCGTTTAGCGCTTGCTTTCTCTCACTCATAACAGCATTTATTTGTCCACCAAGCATAAGGATGATCGCAGAGAGATAGAGCCACATCATTAATACAATAATTGTACCGATACTTCCATAAGTAGTGGAATAATTCCCGTAACTTCCAACATAGAATGAAAAACCTAACGTTGTCACAATCCATCCAATTGTCGAAAAGGCAGATCCAAGTATGACACTTTTATAGTGCAACTTCAAATTCGGCACAATCCAGTAAATAAGTGAAAATACAAAGTATATGAGAATCGGCGGGATCACCCATCTTAAACTCGTCCATAACTTTAAAAACCCTGCCTCTAAACCTAAATATGAAAAGGCAAACACACCAATTTGTCGACCAAATACCGGTAATACAAGCGCTACAACAAGTACGGCGATTAGCATAATGGTAAACACAACCGACATGCCCCGTGCGATAATAAATGACCGGGACTCTTCCTGGAAATAGGATCGATTCAATGCCTTGGTTAATGCATTCATTCCCTTAGAAGCAGACCAAATCGTTGCGAGTATACCAAAGGAAAGTAATCCACCATTACGATTATTTAAGATTTCACCTAATGTCTTTTCAATGAGCGTTGCGACGCTTACTGGCGCATAGTCTCTTATAAAAAGAAAGATTTCAGACTGATCAAGATTTAAATAGGGCAACAGTGTAATCATAAAGATTAATAGAGGAAATAATGATAATAGAAAAAAGAAAGCGAGCTGTGATGCAAGACCAGTCACATCAACTTTCTTAATTCTAGTCAATAATTCCTTCATAAAACCGTTAAGCGTTGTGACATCAAATTGGTCAAGCTCGCCATCTTTCACATCATTCAAAAATCTACCGACAGCGGAATCATTCATAAATTTTGCCTTTTGATTTTTAACGTGTTCTTTGTGTTTAAGTTGTGATGATGCTGATTTCTTTTTGGTCTTAGGAGTTGTTGAAACGTCCCTTTCCATCGTTTTACCACTCCTTTCTTTGTCTAGTGCTTTCCTAATTCGTCTTGGGTTTGTTCATTGACAATTGCTTTATATTCATCTTTCGATTCAACAAAAGCTTCTTTTGTATCAACAACTAACTCTTTCACTTGAGGTGTAAGCTGCTTGATTTCGTCAACTTTTTCTTTTATATAGGACGCGTCCTCAGAAAACTTCTCATACATAGTTTCGTACTTGTCCTTTTTCTCTTGGATTTTTAACTTCAAAGCATCTGTATTTTGTGAATAATAACGAACTGTCGAGAACATTTTCTTGGATTTTCCTACTACTTGATTACGGGTTGATCTGTCTAATAAACTTGCCGCACCACCAAGAAGTGCACCTAAAACAATATACGTACCAAATTTATTTTTTCCCATTAAAAGTCCTCCAATTTTCAACATTTTCAATGATTTCATTATACCCTTTACAAGTCAGAAGAAAACATATTTATCTTATCATAAAAAAAAGCTTGACTACTCACTCAATTTTCGTAAAATTGAAATAAGTTTTCAAGAAATAGAAGATCAAGGAGGAAGTATATGAAAATCGACACGAGCTAGAGATATTTCGTTCACCAAAAAACATTATCGGCAAGTTAAGTGATGAGCAGATGATAGAAATTTAATAAGAAAACAGGAGGGAAAAAGAATGCTAGAATTACTCGATAGAATCGGTGGGTTTGTATGGGGGCCGCCTTTACTTATTTTACTTGTCGGAACAGGTATCTTTTTAACATTTAAGCTCGGTGTCATTCAACTGAGGTTATTACCGTACTCTTTAAAGCTCGTCTTCTCGAAAAACCAAGACAAATCGTCGGAAGGAGATATTTCCCACTTCCAAGCGTTAATGACCGCAATGGCTGCAACAGTCGGAGTTGGTAATATTGTCGGAGTTGCAACAGCGGTAGTCTTAGGTGGTCCTGGGGCAATCTTTTGGATGTGGGTAGCTGGATTTTTCGGGATGGCGACGAAATACGGTGAAGCAATATTAGCAGTGAAATACCGTGTGAAAGACGCAAAAGGACAAATGGCTGGGGGGCCAATGTATTATCTTGAACACGGCTTAAAGCAAAAGTGGTTAGGGGTTTTATTTGCAATATTTGGCGCCCTTGCTGCGTTCGGGATTGGAAACGGGACACAATCCAAAGCAGTAGCAGACATTATGTCGAGTACATTTTCAGTTCCACATTGGATAACAGGTGTTGTACTCTTTGTCATTGCTGGAATGGTTCTTTTAGGTGGAATAAAAGTAATTGGACGCGTTACTTCTTTTTTCGTTCCAATTATGGCTCTTTTCTATATCATTGCAGGTCTAATTGTCATGGTGATGAACATTCACCTGGTGCCTGAAGCATTCGGGATTATTTTCAAGTTTGCTTTCACAGGAGAAGCAGCCGCAGGTGGAGCGATCGGAGCAGCAATTCGTTTTGGGGTCGCACGTGGACTCTTCTCCAACGAAGCAGGTCTTGGTTCAGCGCCAATTGCAGCGGCAGCGGCTAAAACAGATTTACCTGGTCGTCAAGCACTCGTCTCGATGACACAAGTTCTATTTGATACATTAATTATTTGTTCGATTACTGGGGTAACGATTGTCATGTCTGGACAGTGGAAAGATACTTCAATTCAAGCAGGTGCGCTAACAGCAGAAGCATTTGGAACATTTCTAGGAGGAGCCGGCCCGATCATTGTAGCAATCGGATTAATATTCTTTGCTACATCGACGATTTTTGGTTGGGGTTACTACGGGGAAAAATGTTTCCAGTACCTATTTCCAAATGAAAAGGCAGTTATGGGTTATAGAGCCGTATTCGTATGCTTTATCTTGGTTGGTGCAACAGCTTCGCTTGACGTCATTTGGGCTTTAGCTGATGTACTAAATGGACTCATGGCAATTCCGAACTTAATTGGACTTCTTGGATTGTCTGGTGTCATTATTTTAGAAACAAAGCGATTCCAAGACAAACTAAAAGCAGAAAGAGAGAATACTACGAAGGAATAATTTTCAATCTATTTGACAGCTAATAGAAATCATGTAATGATTAGTAGCAATTAAGGAAAGGTGGCTACGAATCATGGACTTGACAAAACCTACCTATGAGAACATTTCATTTATAGTTGAACAAATAAAAGAAAAACTTCGTATGGCTAACGTCGATGCGATGAAACCTGAAAGTTTTAAAACTGAAAAGTATGACGAATTACTGTTCATGTATGAAATGGTTATGAAACGTCAACACATCAGTTCCAATGAAGTAGAAGCAATCGCTGCCGAACTTGGGGCATTGCGTAAATAAAGTACAACTTCACTCAGCGGAGGGGTTTCATCCCCCACTGAGTGTTAGTTGAATTTATCGGGCTGTTACAGGCTGTTAATCTTCTACATATGCTTAGCGTCTGCGGAATAAAAAAATAGGGTCGCCACCAAGCTGTTCTACTTACGGTTATGGGATACCCTTTTTTTCTTCCTAGATCATTGTTTTATTCAATTGGATTTATCGTACCATCTTGTAATATAAGTGGTTTAATTAACACTTCTACACGACGATTTTTACTTCTACCTTCCGCTGTGTCATTATCACCTATCGGTTGAAATTCCCCGTATCCTTTTGCACTAAACAATAAAGGATCTACGTGTTCATTTTTCATGATCAGTTTTAATAAATTAACGGCACGCATAACACTCAAATCCCAGTTCGATGAAAACTCCGCACTATTCATCGGTACATTATCTGTGTGCCCTGCTATCACAATCTGTCGTGGCGGATCGAATACTAACAACTCCGCTAATTCAGCCGCAAGCGGCAAATATTCTTCTTTAATAGCCGCACTTCCCGGATTAAATAAAATACTATCCCGAATGGTAACGAGGAGTCCCTCTTCTGTCATTGTTGTTTCAAATTGATTTTCCAGTTCGTGTACTGCTATATACTCATCTACGCGGTTCCGAATTCCCTCTAAAGATTTCTGATCCTCGATGTAGGAGTTTATCTCTTCCCGATCACTTATATATTCTTTTGGGATTGGTGCAGAACTTGGTGCAGAATGATCCATAATCCCCTTTCCGCCATCAAATATTTCATTGAAAACGGCAGACATCTCTTCTAATTTTTCCGCGTCTATTGAACTGGATGCAAAAAGGACAATAAATAATGCCAAAAGCAGTGTCATTAAATCAGCATAAGGTAATAGCCAAGATTCATCTATTTTTCCAGAATCCTTCTTTCTTCTCTTACGTCTCCTCGACAACTTGGCCAGCCTCCCTTTCATCCCGATCGCTTGTAGCCAATTTGCGTCTTTCTTCCAATGAAAGGTAAGATGATAGTTTCTGTTCGATGACACGAGGAGCTTCACCTTCAAGTACGGATAATATTCCTTCAATCATCATCATCTTTTGGCGTGATTCTTCAGCCGATTTTCGTCGAAGTTTATTCGCAAATGGATGCCAAAGCACATAACCTGTGAAAATCCCAAGTAGCGTTGCAATAAATGCTGCTGAAACTGCTGCGCCTAATACGTTAATATCATTTAAATCCTTTAGCGCGGCAATCAGCCCTACAACCGCACCTAATACACCGAGCGTAGGTGCGTATGTACCGGCTTGTGAAAATATGAGGGCACCCGAAGCATGTCGATCCTCCATCGCTTCCACTTCTTCACTCAGTACATCTCGAATATAATCCGCGTTTTGCCCATCTATTGCGAGACCAAGTCCATTTTTTAAAAATGGATCATCTATATCTTCCGTTTTTGCTTCTAAAGATAATAAGCCTTCACGTCGCGCCACATCGGCCCATCTCGAAAACATACGGACAACCTCAGAATCTGATGCTAGTTTTTGCTCTTTAAAAAGTATCCCAAATAGTTTAGGCACTCTCTTCAATTCACTTGTCGGAAATGCAATAATGACTGACGCTGCAGTTCCTAAAAAAATAATGAGAACTGCCGCCATATTAAATAAACTCTCTAGCATAACGCCTTTCATTACCATTCCAACGACAAGCGCAACGATCCCAATTACGAGACCGATTACTGTTGAAAAATCCATCTGAAGCCCCCCAAATATTCCATTCTTATTTTTATTTCGGCTTAAATTCGACATTCTTTAGAACAGTCGATCGAATTCGGTATATTTCTTTTTAAAATATGACATTTCATTCACAATATACGTTGCACAGCAACTTTCTAAATTGTACTATTATACTGAAGGAACCAACACTTCAAGAAAATTAAATGAATCATATCGAACAAGTCCATACAAATCTAGTCAGACTTTTATGTACTTGCCAATAAAGAAGGGAGATATTCATCATTGCCTACATTTGAACAACAACTTCATCATTATGCCGAATTAGCTGTAGAAGTCGGGGTCAACATTCAACCCGACCAGATTCTTTTTATCAATGCTTCCACAGATTCTGTTGAATTCGTTAGACTCATTACTGAAAAAGCATACGACGCAGGGGCTCGCCAAGTCATGGTGGACTTTAGTGACGATGTTTTATCACGTCTTCGTTTTGAAAAAGCGCCGGAGGATTCTTTTGCTGAGTTTCCGGAATGGAAAGTACTTGAACGAGAAAAGCTTGCTGAAAAGGGTGCAGCATTTATGAGCATCGTGTCTCAAAGTCCTGATTTACTTAGCGGTATCGATCCAACACGTATTGCTACTGCTCAAAAAGCTTCTGGCCAAGCACTTGATAAGTTTCGCCAATTGCTACAAGCTGATACATTTAGCTGGACAGTAATTGCAGCCCCCTCTCCAGCATGGGCTGCAAAAGTTTTTCCGAATTTACCAACTGAAGAACAAATTCCTGCATTATGGAATGCCATTTTTAAAGCTGTGCGCGCCAACACTGAAAATCCAGTGGAAGCATGGGTAGAACACGATAAAACTTTACATGAAAAAGTAGACTATTTAAATGATAAACGCTATGCAAAACTACATTATCGTGCACCAGGAACAGATTTAATAGTAGATCTTCCTAAAGGTCATCTTTGGTGTGGCGCTGGGAGTGTCAATCGTCAAGGTCATTCGTTTATGGCCAATATGCCAACGGAAGAAGTATTCACCGTCCCGCATAAAACAGGTGTAAACGGCTACGTATCAAGCACAAAACCTTTAAGTTATGGTGGAAACATTATCGATAATTTTAAATTAACATTTCAAGATGGACAAGTTACAGAAATTAAAGCAGAACAAGGCGAAGATGTTCTTCAGCAACTTATTGATACAGATGAAGGTGCCAAATATCTTGGCGAGGTTGCGCTCGTTCCACATGCATCGCCAATTTCCGAGTCCAACATTTTATTTTTCAACACACTTTTCGATGAAAATGCATCGAATCACTTCGCATTAGGAAGTGCCTATGCGTTTTGTTTAGAAGGTGGGAAAACAATGCCACGCGAGGAATTGGAAGAACATGGGTTAAATCAAAGTATTACACATGTGGACTTTATGGTTGGCTCAGAAGATATGGATATTGATGGCATTTTAGAAGATGGAACTGCCGAACCGATATTCCGTAATGGTAACTGGGCATTTTAACAGAACGATAACGGGAATGTTTGCATTTTGTCACAATTCTAAAATATATCGTATCCCCCCCTTAATTTTTCCAACATTCTATTGTATAATAAAATTAAAGAGATTAGGATGATAGAGAGGGGTCAAAGAAATGGGCTTAATGTACTTAACAGTAATCGGATATATGGTATTAATGGGTCTATCTGCAGGATTTATCATGCACTACCTCATTCAAGCGTTCGATTCTAAGCAAGCGACTATTATAGATTCAAAACCAGATACAGATTACTAATATTTATGTAACCGCGTTCATTATCGACTTTTCGATATTGGGCGCTTTTTCTTTTTCTAGTAACGCTAAATAAACTGAACTCACCAATCGTACACTTTTTTTAATACTGTCTCTTTTAATATTTCTTATCTTTTTGTACAATAAAAGAATCACATATAGATTGGAGCACGATTATGGCACTTCTTACAGAAATTCTTCAATTTAACGAAATGTTCGTGGAAGAAAAACAATATGAACAGTACGTGACAACAAAGTTTCCTGATAAACGCATTGTCATCCTAACATGTATGGATACACGTCTAACTGAGTTACTTCTCAAATCAATGAATTTTAAAAATGGAGATGTCAAACTGATTAAAAGTGCCGGCGCAGTCGTCACTCATCCCTTTGGCGGTATTATGCGAAGTCTTATCGTTGCAGTTTACGAGCTTCAAGCTGATGAAGTCTTTATCGTTGGGCATCACGATTGTGGTATGAGCTCAATTGACACAAAGAAAATCATTGGGCATATGGTTGACCGCGGTATCGACAGTAGTCTCTTTAATACGCTTAAATATTCAGGTATCGATATGAAAGAATGGCTCCACGGCTTTAATGATGTCACTGAAAGCGTGAAGAACAGTGTTGACTTGGTAAAAAATCATCCATTAATGGATCCTGAAGTTCCTGTGCATGGCCTCGTGATTGATCCTGAAACAGGGAAATTAGACACGATCATCAATGGATATGAATAAATCCCCCTTATTTCTATCTGATATTTCCCGGGAAATCGACAGTAAATTTGCGATTAAATTTATCTGTTCGCCTAACGACAAACTTGCATACTCTTAAACACTGATTTAAAAAGCCGACTCCTCGTTAAAGGAATCGGCCTTTTATTTTTGCTATTAATTTCCGTAAAACAGTCTTACCCTTTCAGAAATCATCTTCGAGGATTGCATACATATAATGGTCTTCCCAAACCCCGTTAATATAAAGAATTTTCCTCAATAACCCTTCGCGCAAATAGCCCGATTTTTCCAGCACAGCTATCGAGCCAGCATTTCTTGGTGACACATACGCCTCTACCCGATGAAGTGCCACTGAGTTAAATGCAAATGCTGTCACCAGGCGTAATGCTTCGGTGCCAATTCCTCGTCCAATTTGTCTTTCATCTATTGAGTAACCGACAAATCCACTTGAAAAAGGAAGCCGCTTAATACTATAAAGTGATATATGTCCGATTAACTCACTTGTTTTCGCATCAAAAATCCCGAAATTGTATTCTCGCCGATCTCGCATTTGATAAATTGATTCTCTTATTTTCTCCCGCTGTCTCGATACTGTGTAAAAACCAGGTTCTTGACGAGGTTCAAATACAGACCAATATTTTTTATTGGCGATTAATACTTTCGTAAACATTGTTGCATCGTCTTCAGTCAAAATGCGTAAATAACATTTTTCACCTTCTAATAAAATCATCTAAATCAACCTTCTTCGGCTGTTAGTTCTAAAAATTCCTCAACGTCTTTCACACAAAGTGCGACACCTTTTGCCCAAAAAGCTTCTTGTGTGATATCTTCACCGAGGTGCTTCATCGCAAGTTCTTCTACAGTCATCACTGCCGTGTCGCGCAACAACGCCATATACTTCTCTTCGAAACCTGCGCCTTCTTCAAGTGCTTTTGCATAAATACTTAACGAGAATAAATACCCAAACGTATATGGAAAATTGTAAAACGGAACTTGAGTAATGTAGAAATGTAATTTTGAAGCCCAGAAATGCGGATGTGTTGTATCAAGCGCATCACCATATGCTTCTCGTTGTGCTTCTTCCATTAGCGTGTTCAAACGAGCGGCTGAAACAATCCCTTTACGACGTTCTTCATAAAATCTCGTCTCAAACAAAAATCTTGCATGAATGTTCATGAAGAATGCAACACTACGTTGAATTTTATCTTCGAGTAATGCAATCTTTTCTTCTTTCGTTTCTGCTGCTTTCACGGCCGCATCTGCAACAATCATCTCTGCAAAAGTCGATGCAGTCTCTGCAACGCCCATCGCATAGCCTCTATTTAACCAGTGTACAGGACGAAGCACATAGGAGTGGAAAGCATGTCCAAGCTCATGAGCGAGTGTCGCAACGTTGGACATCGAGCCACTATACGTCATGAAGATTCGGGATTGTTCTGACATCGGCATCCCTGTACAGAAACCGCCTGGTCGCTTATTCGCACGGTCTTCTGCCTCAATCCAACTATCCTCGAATGCCATTCTTGAAAATGATTCAAGTTCAGATCCGAACTCTCCAAAATGCTTAAGGATGAATTCTGCTCCTTCTTGGTAAGGCATCGTTTTCGTTGATTCTGTAACCGGTGCCTCTAAGTCATACCAATTCATCTTTTCCGTTCCGAGCATTTCTGCTTTCACGTTCAAATAATTTACGAATGGTTCTTTATTCGCTCCGATTGCTCCCCACATCGCATTTAATGTGTCTTCACTCATTCGGTTACGAAGAAGTGGTTCTTTTAATACGGAATTCCACCCACGTTTTTCATAAACTGCTAATCTGAAGCCAGCTAGGTGGTTAAGTGTTGTAGCAAAGAACTCTTCCTTGTCTTTCCAGGCAACTTCTAATTTTTCAAAGGACTCTTTTCGAACAGCTGCGTGTTGACTTGAACTTAAGTTAGACGCTTGACCAACAGATAACTCTTTTACTTCACCATCAACTTCAACTTTTACTTTAATATCCGCAACAAGTTGGTCATAAAGTTGTCCCCAACTATGATAACCATCTACACTTAATGCTGTGATTAGACTTTCTTCTTCTTCAGATAGTTTTATCGCTACCTCTTCCCGCCATTCATTTAACACGAAACTGAATTCGTTCAATTCCGTGGATTCCATTAATTTTGCCCATACATCACTGTCTACCTTGGCGAGTTTTTGTTGAAATTTCAACATAACCGTCTGAAATTCTGCACCGAGTGCCCCTACTTCACCTTGTAAAAGCAATGCCTTTTTATCCGTAGTGTCGGCAGCTAAATAACATCCAATGACTGCTCCCGCTTGCCTTAAATTCACGGCTGTGTCTTTTACCAATTCAATTAAGCGAAAGACTTCTTGCGATTCATTCACTGATGTTGGTATATCAAATATATCAATATTTTCTTTTACCACATTTATTTTTTCTTTCACATTATCAAGATGTGTACGTAATTCGGGTGAACTACTCCCACCTTTAAAGAAAACATCTAAATCCCAAACTTCCGAATACTTCATCTGTATTTTTCCCCCTCTTACGTTTCCAATTTTCTAAATAGATACTTCTATTGTAGCATGTAATTTCGATATGCGAACCAATACATTTTGCTACGAACTGATATTTGTGACGAAAACTTCACACTTTTTACCGTAAAACACAATTTTCCTCTGTATACTTATAGATAGGAGGATTTTAACATGATTCGATTTTTTAGTATGGCAATAATTCTTTTCGTTAGTCTTATCGTTATTGGCACTGCAGAAATCGTTCCTTTTAATGGAATCACCGCTATTGAAATTATGAATAGACTCCCTGTGCTGTTAACACCTGCAAGCTATGTGTTTCTGATTTGGATCCTAATATATATTTTCTTAGTGACTTGGCTCCTCGGATTCTGGCGACATCAACGACGACAATCAGGAAAAGTGTTCAACATTAGATTTTTGTTTTTCATCATAAGCTTACTATTCAATATGCTTTTGATTCTCCTATGGCATTATGAGTTCTTTATGTGGGCAATTATTATAATGGTTGGATTGTTACTTACCATCTCTGCCATTTATTTTTCATATCCCAAAACCGAAAACCTCATTTTGTTTCGCGTACCAATTTCAATATTTTTCGGTTGGAGTGTATTTTCTTTTATTATTTTAATTAATTATACGTTGGTATTTGTCGAATGGAGTGGCTTTGGAATTAGCCAATCATTATGGGCCGTCATCTTTTTAACACTAGCAACCGCAATCGCCCTTCATTTTTTATATCATTATGAAGATAAGGCATTTAATATTGTTTTTATGTGGGGATTTATTGGAATCGCAGTAAAAAATGGATTCGATTCTCTATTCGTGACTACTGCTGCATTGTTCTTAACCGCCGTCATTGGTGCATGCTTTTATCTATTCAAAAATAAACAGGTATCTGCCAGCGAATGACACAATATGTATTTTAAAAAACGCCTTTCTCCAAAAGTATAGAGAAAGACGTTTTTTTATGCTGTTTTTAATAATCTTGGTGCGCTTGTAAATAGCAAACTCGCCACAATGCTACATAATAAAATAGAAGGTATCATGTAACTTGCATTGTAGACTAAAGAATATAACCAAACCGGCTGGCCAGCAGGAGCATATTCTCCGAAGAATACAATTCCTCCAACGAAATGAATAAAGAATCGTAGAAGACCACCAATAACCGAACCGATGACAATCGCTGCAACCATACTCCCTTTGCGCCCTTTGGCCATACTATTTGCTAACCAAATTCCAGTAATTGCTGCAATCCCAACCAATGTATAAGCTAACGTATAATCCATTAAAGCCTGCGCCCAATGAAATATCGTCCCACCAGTAATCAGTTGTAATAAACCGCTTAGAAATCCTGTTAGTAAACCACCACTGATGCCCCAACGGAATGCCATGACAATAATTGGTAGCATAGACAGTGTAATTGAACCACCTTGTGGCATGACAAAAACCGTAAGTTTATCTAAAATAAATGATAAAGCCCCGAGTATGGCTACCTCCATTAAAAACTGTAATCTTTTCCTTTGCATAACAATTTTCCTCCCTACATGTCTTGTAGAGATGTAATGAACAAACCCGTTCTCTTATATTTTCTCGACACCATTTATCTTAAAGCCGTAATAAATTGCCTAATGTTTTAAATCTAACAGCGCAGTAGGGTACCTACGCACTACATCAAGATTTACAAAGGTATTCCAAACTTTATCGTGTCTTAAGCAAAAAAAATAGACATCCCGTGTAGAACGGAACATCTTCATATAAGGCGAAGTGTGCTTCACTTCGACAACATGTCTGTTTCCATCCACATCCCTACGCAAGTATGAACTTACAGGTTCAAAGGGTCAGAACAGATTGTTCTTTCTCAGCCAATAGGCTCCCCTTGTGGTAATACTTATCAGTTTAATTGTATAAGAGTTCACTATATTAAGCAAGCTATACTTATATGCCCCTAGCTTTGGAAGGAGGTTTTCATTTTTATGTCGAATAAAAAAATATTAAGTGCCCTTTGTTATTTTAGTGTATTCTTTTTTCCTTTATTATTACCGTTTGTAATCTATTTCGTTTCTGAGGAACTAGAAGTTAAATATCATGCAAAACGCTCCCTTATTTCACACTTTGTTCCAGTTGTTATATTGATTTGTGGTGTGATTATTTTCTCCTTTTCCATGCTTACTGTTGAGAAGAGAATGATGACGATTGTCAACGGTAGTTTTGACTTTTGGAGCATAGCCCCTTTTCTATTCACGCTTATTTATAGCTTGTTATTTATTGTGATTATTATTTGGAATGTCTTTCAAGGTGTAAAGGTGTTAAAATAACAACTTCATTCAAAATTGGTCCTGAACTCTTTTTTTAGAGTACAGGCTTTTTTTATTTCTAATTTTTATATGGTATAGTGTAGGATGTAATTAAATGAACGGTAAGAAAGGATTTGTTTTGAATGATTGCTAAAACAGAACAAGATATAAATGGACTTAAAAAAATCGGTAAAATTGTTGCAGAAATAAGAGATGCAATGAAAAATGCAGCAGTCCCTGGCATAACGACAAAAGAATTAGATGAGCTGGGTGGCCGTCTTTTCAAAGAAAAAGGTGCTGTTTCTGCGCCAATTTCCCAATATGACTTTCCGGGATATACATGCATTAGCGTTGAACATGAAGTTGCACACGGCATTCCTGGATCGCGCGTGATTAAGGATGGGGACATTGTAAATATCGACGTTTCTGGATCTTGCGATGGGTACTTTGCTGATACGGGTATTTCTTTTGTCGTTGGGACGCCAGATGAGCGTAAACAAAAATTATGTGATGTTGCGCAAAGCGCGTTTGATCGTGCAATGACACGTGTAAAAGCAGGATCTAATCTAAGTGGTATTGGAAAAGCAGTTGAGCGAGAAGCGAAAAGCCACGGACTTAACGTAATTCGTAATTTAACAGGTCACGGCATTGGTACTGCCTTGCACGAGGAACCTCAACATATTTTAAACTATTATGATGCATGGGATAAAACGCTTTTAAAAGATGGCATGGTTCTTGCAGTTGAGCCATTTATCTCTGAAAAAGCGGAAAACATCGTTGAACTGGGAGATGGCTGGACATTCGTTACGCCGGATAAATCATTAGTTGCCCAAGTTGAACATACAATTATCGTAACAAAAGATAAGCCGATTATTTTAACACAACTATAATACCAAAAGCGGAAGGCGACGTTTAGCATCGATAGGCACTGGAAGACTTACCACAAAAGGCATCTTTTCGCCTTTTTGGAAAGGCTGAAGTGTCCCGAGAGGCTGTCGCCTGGAGCTAGATGAATCAAAAGCGGAAGGCGACGTTCAGCCTCGACAGGCACTGGAAGACTTACCACAAAAGGCATCTTTCCGCCTTTTTGGAAAGGCTGAAGTGTCCCGAGAGGCTGTTGCCTGGAGCTAGATGAATCAAAAGCGGAAGGCGACGTTCAGCCTTTCTACATGTAAAAAGCTATCATTGAAATTCAGGCACTGGGGACCGTTTATGAGACACAAAGAAAACACCTTTTTAGGCAACCAATTGTCGGTAATCTACCGGCGATTGGTTGTTTAGTTTCGTTTGAATTCGGATATTGTTATAATAGTTAATGTAATCTTCGACGATTTGAATAACACAGGCATTGGTTGTGCTATGTATGTCGTCGAGATAGAACGTTTCAGACTTTAGGGTGGAATGAAACGCTTCGATTGGGGAATTATCAACAGGCGTGCCTTTGCGGGACATGCTCATGGTAATTCCTTTTTCTTTTATCTGTTTTTGATACTCATAAGAAGTATAAACAGCTCCTTGATCACTATGTAATATAATATCTTCTGGTAGTGAATCAAGTTGATTAAGTGTGTCTAAAACACATGATAAATTCTGTTTACCATCAATCGTATAAGCAATAATTTCTCCATTGTATAAATCCATAATACTTGAAAGATATAACATCGATTGTCCAAAAGGCAAGTAAGTAATGTCAGTCACTAATTTCTGTAAAGGTGCTGTGGCGTGAAAATCCCGATGTAGTATATTATCCGCTACATAAGCAGGCTGACCTGTAACCTTACGTTTTTTCACCTTAACACGACATGACCAACCATATTTTTGCATCACTTTCTGGACGGTTCTCTCGCTGATTCCAGGCATTAATGCAGCGATTTTTCTGTATCCATATCTGAATTTATGTTCCGTGCATAGCTTTCCAATCTCTTCATCACGCTTTGCCTTACTATTTTCTTTTCTACTCTCTTTTTTCCAACGATAATAAGTTGATCGAGCGACTCCCATGTGTATACAAATTTCCTTAATTGGCATCTTATCTTTAAGTTCTTCAACCAGTTCTACAAATGCTTGTCCAACCACTTCCTCTCCAACTCTTTGTACTTTTTTAAAACTTCGATTTGTTGCTTCAAATAACGATTTTCGGCTGCTAAACGTTGTTCGTTTGACCCATATTCTGGTCCCTTTCCAAAACTATATTGCTTGCCAACTGGTTGATAAAGTCGGTGAATTTCGCCCTCTCGATACCATTTCATCCAAACTTTTAACTGTGAATGATTTTTGATGTTCAGCTCTTCTAATACTTGTTTTACTGGTACTCCTGCTAAACGCATTTCAATCGCCTTCATTTTCACCTCATAAGGATAACTCACTCTTGTTCCCATACAAAAAGCACCTCCACGTTGTATTTAGGTATGGTATACCCGTTTTTCAACGAAAGGTGCTTTTATTTGTCTCATTTTCTTAAGTCAGTGCATTCAATTCAATGATAGCTTTTTTTATTTTCTTCTTATATTTGGTTTTTCTTGTAATTTCCCATGTCGCCAAGTTTTTTCAGTTGGATGTAAACCTTTCGTAAGTTTGCGATAATCTCCTTCTTCGTGAGGCGCAAGTAATGTCAATACTTCTCCATCCTCTCCAGCGCGTCCTGTTCTTCCTGAACGATGTAAATATTGCTCAATTGTATGGGGTACATCTACATGAATGACATGTGTTAGCCCTTCGATATCTAGACCTCGAGCAGCTAAATCGGTGGCAATTAAAATGCTTGACTTTCCTTTACGGAAGCTTTCCAATGCTTGTTGTCGCTCAGCTGATCGCATATTAGAATGTAAAACAACAATCGGCGCTTTATTATAAAGCAGCTTTGCCTCTTTCATCCAAACTTGATCTACATTATTTACAAAAGCGAGCGCATGGATATTTGGTAAGTGAGAAAGCCCTCTTAAGAGATCCGTTTTATCACGTACTGGTGTTTCGATATATGAATGTGTGACTGTGCCTGCGCGCGGAATATGTTTTGCCGCCAGCTTGATGTGTAGCGGTTCATCCATAAATTCATTCGCAACACGTTCGATTTCATCCGTAATTGTTGCCGAGACAACGATAACCTGCCTATCTGGATTTGCTCCGCTAATCATGTTTTTAATTTTAACGCGGTGTTCACGTGATAATAAGACATCACCTTCGTCAAGCACAATATGCCGTATATCAAATAGCTTCAACTTTCTAGATTGACTTAATTCCATTAATCGCCCTGGTGTTCCGACAACGATTGTGGGTTTCTTTTTCAAGCGTTCGATTTGGCGTTTAACGTTTGCGCCTCCAATTAATGGTGCAACTGTTATCGCAGTACCTGCAATCCACTCTCTAATGACATCGGTAATTTGCATCGCGAGTTCTTGGGAAGGCACAACGATTAACGCTTGTGTTTGCTTTTTTGTACCATCGACAAGATGCAAAATTGGCAGTACATAAGCGAGCGTTTTCCCTGTTCCAGTTGGCGACTCGGCAACGATATCATTTCCATCAAGTACTTCAGGCACCATCTTTGTTTGGATGGGCATTTCATTTTTAAACTTCCACTTCTCTTGAAAAACTGTATCCATCTTTTCTACAAAAGACATTGTTATCCCTACTTTCTCCTAGTGATTCAATCTTAATAGATCCGCTACATTGAAGCCTTTGCTGAAAAAACATCCAGTAACCGACCTTAGGCGCTACTGGATGTCTTTTTTTATTTTACTTTATAACCACAACGTTGGATTGCTGTTTCCGCTAATACGAGTAATGAATCAATACAATCCTGCAATTGTAACTCTTGACTGACAATGGAGAGTTCTGTACACCCAAGAATTACTTCATCACATTGAGCGTCTTCCATCGCTTGCCGGATGATTGCCCATTTTTCTGGATCAGCTGGTTTCCCAGCTTTAATATCGTCGTAAATCATTGACATGACGACTGCTTGTACGTCTTCATGAGGTACGACTGCCTCCATATCAAAACGCTCACAAGCCGCTTGGTAAATACCTGTTGAGATTGTTCCAGTTGTACCTAGTATGCCAACACGACGTGCTCCTTTTTCTTTGGCCCTCATCGCTGTTTCTTGAATCATATCGATGACTGGAAGTTCAATCCCTTGCTGAATTTCATTCAAAAATGAGTGAGCAGTATTACAAGGAATCGCAAGAATTTCTACACCCGCCTCTTGTAGTCGTTTCGCATCTGATACGATGACTGGAACTGGATTTTCTCTACTTTCACCTAAAATAAAAGCTGTTCGGTCGGGGATGTTCGTATTATTTGTAATAACCATATTTACATGGTCTTGGTCCTTCTCTGCGGCTGTACGCCTTACGATAATTTCGCCGATAAACATGGTTGCAAGCGGACCTACACCACCGATAATTCCTAATGTTTTTTTCTTCATTTATTAAGACAAACCTTTGTTGTTAAAATATTTTTTGTATTTCCTGTAGTAATTTAATCTGTTTAGTGTCAATTTAATCCATCTAACAATGTTAAAATCTTTATTGTAAAAAAGCGAGTTTGTAGACTTGCCTGCTGCAATTAATTGTTTCGCTTTACGTTTTAACGTTGCATTCTGTGTATACTTAAAAAGAACTCCCTTTGGAATAATTAACCATAAATGCTCATCTTTTGCGTAAGTTAGCGGTAATTCTTTATCATAGATATGGTCTTCTGTTACATACTTCATCAAGTTATGTCCACTAGCGGAGACGTAATAACTACTACGACCATTTCTTAAGTTTATCTCGAATAATTTATATTGACCATCACGTTCATCATATTTCATATCGAAATTGGCGAAGCCTGTATACCCGATATCCTCCAAAAATATACGAACCTTATCTAATAGTTCCTTATCAAAGGTATTAATAATGGCAGCATAACTTCCAATTCCTTCAGGTGAATGTTCTTCTAATATTGGATTTCCAAGAGACATTAACTTAACTTTTCCATCTTTTCCCACATATGCATTTAATACTCGCATATAGGAATCATCCCCCGGAATGAACTCTTGGATTGTTAAATTATCTTTATAAGTAGAACTATAAATAGCATCAATGATTGCCTTTTTTTCTGCTTCGTCATGTGCAACAAAAACTTTTTTCTTTCCTGGGAATGAACAATTCCAATAAGCAACAGAGTTCGATGCTTTAATAATGATTGGATAATCGAAATTCATTTCAAAAGTATCTTTATTTTCATACGTACAAAGCGTTGTTTTGGGATAAGCAAAGTTGTATTGCTCACAAATCTCATAAAAATTCTCTTTCAGTACAAGTCGTTCCATTAACGATTTATCAATATAAGGAATTGCAAAATGCTGGGTTAACTTTTCCTTATTGTTAATAATCAGTTTTGCATAGTCATCTCCGCATGCCAACAATAATAATTTCCTATCTTTGTACTCCTCTGCAATTTTTAATATCGCTGGTAAGAATACATCTTGTTCATTTAGCTTCGGAATCTCACGAATTTCAATAATATTACTATTTGCCGTTGCAGTAAGTGTGGCACGCCCGAGGACGAGCGATTTTATCCCATATGCTTCATGAAACGAACGAGCCATTCCATAAGCATTCATATCCGATCCTAGTAATACAGGAACAAATATTTCGTTTCCAACTGTCATTTATCGTCACTCATTTCTAAAATAATCGAAAATAATATTTAGGGAAATTAACTTTAAGTTACTATTAGTTTCCTGTATTCTGTTCGTTAGAATTCAGGATTTTACATTTTACCATTCAGTTAAGATACTATCTAATTTTATCATAAGCAATTCAAGAGCGCTATGTATCTCCTTTCCTGTTTTCTTTCTTCCATAAGCTGTCGCCTTTCGTCAATAATTGAACGCACTTTTTTACAGTTTGAAGGGATATACTTTTCAATTTATAGTCGAACTATACTATAATCAAAATTGAGCAATCAGAAGTGGTTGCCTCTCATTCCAATTTGGAGGGATAAGTTTGACAATTTTCTTAACAGGCTCAACAGGATTTCTCGGTGGCAAATTACTTAATAATTTATTACAATCGACTGACCATACATTATATGTACTTGTCCGAAACTTTGAAAGAGCAGAACGAACGATTCGTAAACTACCAGATGGATCTGCAGAGCGTATTCGTCTTTTTAAAGGTGATATTACGCAAGAAAATTGCGGTTTGTCACAAGCAGACATTGAAGAAATTAAAGGAAACGTGGATATTGTTTACCATCTTGCTGCTCTAGTCAAATTTGACGAAGCGTTACGAGACGAACTATTTTCAATTAATTATGATGGGACAAGACAAGTACTAGAACTTGCTAAACAACTTGGCGTTTCTAAGTTCTATTATATTAGTACAGCCTATACGATTGGGAAACATGATTACGGCGTAGAGAAATTGTATCCAATTGAGGCAAAAGGTCATAATCCTTATGAGGAAAGCAAAGTAAAATCTGAACATCTAGCGTTTTCTTATGCCAATGATTTTGACGTTTCAATTTTCCGTCCATCCATTATTGTTGGTGACTCCAATACCGGAGAAGCCGATTCGGAATTTACTTTGTACGGCTTTATGCGTGCACTCGATGTATTTAAAAGACGTATAGCACGGGCATCCGAAAGCACCAATACCGTTTACCATGTAATCGGCAGTAAAGATGCTACCTCTAACTTTGTACCTGTCAATTACGTGGCTGATATATTGGCAATCGCTGAAAGTAAAGCCGAACCAAATACGATTTATCATATTACAAACCCTAAGCCGGCTACAAACTATGATATCTTAACGCTTATTAAAAATGCCCTTGATTTTAATCAATTGGAAATTATTGAAGACACGAAAAATACGATATTAAGGCCAGAAGAAGAGCGATTAAATGAGATGATTGACGTTTTTAATGTGTACTTGTCTAGGTCATTTGATTTTGACGATACAAATACACAAAAACTTATACAAGACACGCAAATATCGCATCTTAATATGTCTCATGATACATTAAAAATGATTATCAATGCCTATTTTGACCTTAATGACTAAATGCACTCTTGCTCATTTGAGGTGTTT
The DNA here is from genome assembly GCF_041295575.1 of Sporosarcina pasteurii. Classification (NCBI taxonomy): domain Bacteria; kingdom Bacillati; phylum Bacillota; class Bacilli; order Caryophanales; family Caryophanaceae; genus Sporosarcina; species Sporosarcina pasteurii. The sequence goes on from NZ_CP160452.1 coordinate 2,766,136, forward strand.
AATTTTTTGCGAATTGGAGAAAGTAATTGTACATCCATAAATAGAATGGAGGTACATTGATGAGCGAGAATACGAAAAATGATAAATCCGCACATTATGATTGGGCGCAAAACGCAGAAAATGCGGCAAAAAAAGCAGAGGCAGAAATCAATAAAATCAAGAAAGAAGCACAAGAAGAATTCAATAAAAATAAACCAAACTTAAAATAACAAACATCCAGCACTTTCTATAAGTGCTGGATTTTTTTATGTTAGTCCACCTTCTTTAATTCATCTCTGTCAAATTGAGCTCTTGAAAATCCACGTCCTAAAATTTCCGATGCATTTAAGAAAATGACAAATGACTCGGGTTCTTCTTCTTGCAGTAGCTTCTTAAAATAGACCGCTTCTGACTGTTCAACAACGCATAGAATCATTGTTTTTTCTGCATTTGAATAGCCACCGATTGTTTTTACTTTTGTTAATCCGCGGTTCATTTCATTTTTAATAATGGATTGTATTTTTTCATCCTTGTCCGTAATAATAAGAATTAATTTTGTTGGCGATGTTTGTAACTGAACGAAGTCAATTACTTTACTTGTCACATAGATTGACATTAAAGCAAACAATGCAAGTTCAAAATCAAATACAAACGCTGATGTGACAACAACAAATCCATCAACAACAAGTTGTGAAAACCCGCTTGATAGTCCAGTGTACTTCTTTAATATTTGTGCAATGAGTGTCGTTCCGCCCGTTGACCCGTTCCCACGATAAACAATTCCTAAGCCAACGCCTAAAACAGCCCCACCATAAATGGCACTTAACAAGGGATTCTCAACAGTCAATGCCATGTCCCCCGTTATCCAAATCACAAATGGGACGGACAATGTACCAACAAAAGTTTTAACACCAAACTCTCTACCGACAAAAATAACGCCGATAATGAGAAGCGGAATATTAATTAACCATTGAACATACGCAGGGTTGAATTGAAAGAGCTCATATAGAATCGTACTCATGCCCGACACACCGCCAGCTGCCAGACGTGCCGGCAAATAAAAGATGTTATATGCTAAACCAACGAGCGCTGCCCCTACGATAATTTGTATGTATTCAAAAGTAACCGATTGTTTAAATTCGCGAATCATAAGCCAAAATTCCTCCATTCCATTCAACTTGTTCATTTTACCAAAAAAAATGGCCTCCGTCTTTTCAAAAACAAAAAAAGAATAGGATAACTCTTAATTCGAGAGGAATTTGCCTTCACTTCAAATACGAAGTAATGAAGGATTAGACACAAAAAAGCATTGTCCCGAAAGGACCGAAGTCATTTCGAGGAAACAATGCTTTGATTATGATCAGTTAAAAATCTTCTTCATTCGTAATATAAATTAGGTTCCAGCTATCTGATTCAACCAAATCAGCACTCTTCATACGTTCCCCATGACCAAGAACGACTTCATCATCAATCACTGCGACAATCATCGCTTTTATGCCATTATCTAAATTGATGTAAATGTCTCCAACGGAAGGTTTTACAGCGGCTTCTTCTGCTGCTTTCTTTTCTAACATACGTTCCTCTTCACGTTGTTCCTCAGTAATTTGTGCATGGTCTTTATAATCGATATTGCGGCTATCAGGATCTACTCCTGGAGACATCACCATAAATTCTTTTGGTTTTACTGTATTCAGCAAAGTGGTATACACTTTGTTATCAATTAATTCAGCTACTTTTTCAAATTCATTTAACGAGTAATTGTCTAAGTGACCTGGATCCGGATGGGTAATTAAAATATAACCATCTACCTCGGCCTGCTTATCTTTTCGCAATGTATATCTATTCCCTAATAACATGAAAGAGTCCAGATGCTGCGGTCTATGCAATGTGAGATTTTCTGCTCTAGACGCTACTTGTTCCATATCTTTGATACGGTACATGAGGACTGGCAGCCTTGAGAGAGGTCGCACAGAATACACTTTGTGTAGCTCGTTTTTATAATAGACAAATTGTCCTCTTCTTACTTGTAATAAATTCATTTATCTTCCTCCTATGCACTAAATACTATACTCTCCACATGATTAAGATACCATTCATTGTCATCAAATTCGAGATAATGGCCTTTAAAAGTTTTCATGCCTAAACGATCACCATAAATTCCATGGATATTCGCTTGGTGGCGGCGATTGTACACTGACCAATTCTTTGGTCGTCGGATGCGGAAATTCAAGCAAATTTGCCCATAATGCAATCTGCTGCCCTTTTTGGTTCTGTTGTTGCCCATACTTTTGATCTCCAAACAATGGATGGCCAATTGTAGAAAGTTGAACCCGTATTTGGTGAGAACGACCCGTATGTAGTTTCACCGCTAATAAACTAAGTCCTTCCCGACTTCCCAACAGCTCATATTCCAGAACGGCTTTCTTCGCTCCTTTATAATTTTCTGGAACGGAACGAACGATATTCCTTGAGGTGTCTTTATATAGAAAATGTTCTAGTTTCGCCTTTTCCTTTTTCGGCGTTCCTCTTACGACCGCTAAATATCTTCTTTCTAATTGGTTTCTACGAATAACATCCGATAATCTTGATGCCGCCTTCGACGTTTTCGCAAATACCATGACGCCGCCAACTGGGCGATCCAAGCGGTGAACGAGCGCCAAATAAACATTTCCTGGCTTATTATAACGAACTTTAATGTCTTCTTTTAAAATCGTTAGCAGATCTCTATCTCTACTCGCGTCTTCTTGCACCGGAATATTCACCGGTTTTTCTACGACAAGTAGATGATTATCTTCATATAAAATATTAATTTTCATTCACTTGATACTCCTTTAATTAATAAACCTTATCTCGCTATTTATTGTAATACAACAAGGAGTTTTTACATAAAGATAGCCTTTACTTACAGAAATGTTTTATTGGGTTCGTTTTTCTATTCCCTTAAAGTTCAGTTTGTAACCATTTCACTATGTTTAAACAATCAAAAAAAGTGGGAGAAGGCTATTCTATCACCTTTTCCCACTTTAGCAATCCCCCTAATTTACTCCCACACTGGGTCTTGCGGTTGATTTCCAGTTAAAACCGCTACTAAGTTTTCCGCTGCCCGCATAGCCATTTTTTCTTCTGTTTTTGCTGTCGCAGAGCCAATATGTGGAACTGTGATGACGTTTGGCAACGTTAATAATGGATTATCCGCATTAACTGGTTCCTTTTCAAACACGTCAAGTCCAGCTGCTAAAATTTCTCCATTTTTCAATGCGCGAATTAATGCTTGTTCGTCAACAGTTTGTCCTCGTGATACATTAATAAAGACGGCGGATTTTTTCATCACTTTAAACTCTTCTTCCCCAATTAATTGGAAAGTCTCCGACGTTAAAGGTGTCATTAATATCACATAATCGGATTCCGCTAAAAGTGTTGGTAAATCTCGATACGCCGCCTCATATTTCTTTTCCGCATCAGGTTTTCTCGTACGGTTATGATAAAGAACATCCATCTCAAAACCGAATTTAGCTCGCCTTGCAATCGCTTCACCGATTCGTCCCATTCCAATAATCCCCAATGTGGCACCATGCACATCTTTTCCATATGTATCCGAATAAACAGTTGTAGGCTTCCAATTTCCTGCTTTCACAAATTTATCTAACTCAACAATTCTACGAGCAGACGCTAAAAGTAATGCAAAAGCTAAATCTGCAACAGTTTCGTTCAATACATGCGGTGTATTCGTGCCGATTACATTTCTTTTACGCATCGCCTCAACATCAAAATTGTTGTAGCCAACAGACACATTACTGACGACTTTTAAGTTTGGTGCATGACTTAATAGACGTTCATCGATTCTTCCCGTTGTGCTTCCTGACGTGTAAAGTCCATCAATGTTTTTTATTTCTTCTAACAGTACTTCTTCAGGTACTCTGCCTTCTCCGTCCCACTTATGAAGTTCACAATGCTCGGCAATATAATTCTCTACCTCTTCTGAAACTGGATAGGTCAAAAAAACTTTTGGCTTCATAGTACTCTTCCCCTCTTCTAAACAAATCTTTAGATAATTGTAACACATCTAATAACCTGACAAAGAAAGGAATTCGCGACTCAGCAAATTAAAAAAGCGCTAGCACACTTTAGTACCAACGCTTCATTTTCTTAACCTACAAAATGTCTAGACACCTTTTTCCCGTCATACGAATAGACAATGTCTCTCCCTTTTACAACTGTTTCCATATGCACAATGCGTCCCCATAGCCGATAAATATAAGGCAAAACATTTTCCAAATAAGGAACGTCGAGCTCTGTCCCTTCATATCTATGCACTAAATACAATTCACCGTTCAATAAATAATCTCCATTTTCAACGACAATATAAGGAAACCCGCCGTTCACACGCATTGAAACGAGTTGTTCACGTACATTTTCATAATCTTTATCGGTAATTTTATAATCTCCGCCTTGCTTTTGAAACAAATACATATCTTCACGCTGCACTAATTCTTTTGTTAAATAGTTCCGAATAAATGAAGCATCTGACTCGATCTCTCTTACTTCAAAAATCTTTTCTCTTCCGGAATTTGGGACAATGCCTTTTTCCTGCATCTCTTTTGTTGGATCATTATAACGTTTTTCAATATCCTCGAATATTTTCAATCCTAAATAATAAGGGTTAATCGAGGTTTTAGATGGTTGTACGACATTGGCATTTAATTTGGCAAACTCCACCGTTTCATCTGCAGTTAAATTCATTTCCCTTAAAATTCTTTGATGCCAATAGGAAGCCCATCCTTCGTTCATGATTTTCGTTTCGAGCTGAGGCCAAAAGTAGAGCATTTCCTCCCGCATCATGGTCAAAATATCTCGTTGCCAATCCTCTAATTGACGACTATGTTGTTCAATAAATAATAATATATCTTTTTCCGGTATAAGCGGGAATTTCTTACTCTTTTTCTTTTTTTCATAAGGCTTTTTTTCTGCGTCTAATTGCCACAAGTCATCGTATTCCGTTTTACGAACAACATCCTCCGCTATATATTCCTCTTCTTCCTCCGCCGTTAACCTCCGATTGACAATAGAAGGATCGATGTGTTCTTGAATCGCAAGGACAGCATCTAAAAAGGTTTCGACTTCCTCTTTTCCATATTCTATCTCATACGCTGCGATTCGTTCTGCCGTCGCGGTCATACTTTCAACCATATCACGACGCGTATTCATGAAACGAATATTATTTTTAAAGAAATCGCAATGCGCAAGTACATGAGCAACAATTAATTTATTTTGAATTAAACTATTTGTATCCAATAAGAATGCATAACACGGATCGGAATTAATGACCAACTCATAAATTTTACTTAATCCTAAGTCATATTGAAGCTTCATTTTATGGAATTGTTTACCAAAGCTCCAATGTGTAAAACGAGTCGGCATTCCATATGCACCAAATGTATAGATAATATCGGCCGGGCAAATTTCGTAGCGCATCGGGTAGTAATCTAAGCCAAAACCATTTGCAATCTCAGTAATTTCATCGATTGCATTGTGTAACGCTTTTATATCAGACAATTCATTCCCTCCCTTACAAAGACGATAACTCCGGACGGAAAAAGCATTTCAATGCGTCATAGACATTTCCTTTTTCCTTTAAGACATAATAGCGAAACTTCGGGTCGTCTATCTTTTTAAACGTATTCATCAATGTCGAATAGCGGCTATAGGCATTGACTTCTCCATATCCGAACATATTGGAAACTTCCATAATCTGGTTAACTAGTTCAATACATTTTGCATTATCAGAAGAAATATTTTCACCGTCTGAGAAATGGAAAGGGTAAATATTATAACTAGAAGGATTATATTTTTGTTCAATTAATTCCAACGCTTTTAGATACGCTGAAGAACATCTTGTGCCACCACTTTCCCCTTTATGAAAGAAGTCATGTTCCGAAACGACTTTCGCTTCTGTATGATGGGCGATAAACTCGATTTCTACTGTTGAATATTTGGAGCGTAAAAATTTCGTCATCCAGAAAAAGAAACTTCTTGCAATATACTTTTCAAATGTGCCCATGGAACCACTCGTATCCATCATCGCAAGGACAACCGCTTTCGACTCAGGTTTTGTCACATCATCCCATGTTTTAAATCGTAAATCGTCATTATGAATTGGCGTAATTGACGGTTTCCCTTTCATCGCATTCCTTTTGATTGCCGTTAAAATCGTTTGTTTTTTATCAATGTTACCAATTAGACCTTTTTTACGAATATCATTAAACTCAACTTTTTCAATGACGATTTCAGCTTGTTCTTTCCGCTTTAAATTTGGTAATTCAAGCTCTTTAAATAATGCTTCCTCAACTTCCGCCAAAGAAACTTCCGCTTCATAATAGTCTTCACCCGGCTGTTCCCCAGGTTTACTTCCTTTTCCAGCGCCGCCTTTTCCTTGCTCCCCGTCCCTTGCGACGACATCTCCTACTTCGCTATCCCCATCTCCTTGTCCGACATGCTTTGAATTGTCAGCATTGTATCTGATTTTGTACTCATCTAACGAACGTATTGGAATTTTAATAACATCTTTTCCATCTGACATAATAATGCTTTCTTCACTGATTAAATCAGGCAAATTATTCCGAATGGCATCTTTCACTTTATCTAAATGGCGTTGTTGGTCTTGATACCCTTTACGGTGCAGGGACCAATTTTCTTGCGAGATAATAAACTGTTCATTTTGTTTTTCATTCAATTTTATCCCTACTTTAATAATAATGTACTATAGTATATGCTTGTGCTTCGCTATATGAGAGAAAAAACAAGACCAACTACCAAAAGTCGTCTTGTTTTTTCCGTTAAGCTTCCTTATCGATTTAGTAAACTTCCAACATAACGCAAAAGTTCATTGGCAGAAGTTGAATTATAGCCATACTCATCTATTAACCTTGCAACGACTTCATTGATTTTCTTTAATTGCGCTTCATCTGGCATTGCGGAAGACGTTGTAATTTTCACGACATCCTTCAAATCACCAAACAATTTCTTCTGAATCGCCTCTTGTAAACGATCGTGGGAACGGAAGTCAAAGCGCTTTCCTTTTCGTGCAAACGCGGAAATTCGAATGAGAATTTCTTCTCTAAAGGCTTTTTTGGCATTTTCGGAAATACCGATTTGTTCTTCAATTGAACGCATTAATTTCTCATCTGGGTTCATTTCCTCGTCCGTTAATGGATCTCGGATTTTATGTTTATTACAAAACGCTTCCACATTATCGAGATAATTGTCCATTAATGTTTTCGCTGATTCTTCGTACGAATAAACAAATGCCTTTTGTACTTCTTTTTTCGCAATTTCATCAAACTCACGTCTTGCAATTGAAATGTAATTCATATACTTCTCTTTATCTTCTTTTGAAATCGAAGCATGTCGGTCCAATCCATCTTTAATTGCACGTAAAACATCCAGCGCATTAATTGAAGGGACTTCTTTCCGTATAATTGCGGAAGATATCCGGTTTATGACATATCGTGGGTCAATCCCTTCCATACCTTCATTTGGAAACTCATTTCGGAGTTCGTCAACGCTTATTTGATTAACCCCTTCAACACTTTCTCCGTCGTACATCCGCATTTTCTTAACGATATCAATGCCTTGTTTTTTCGAGTCAGATAACCTCGTTAACACTGAGAAAATCGCTGCGACACGAAGGGCATGAGGTGCAATATGAACGTGCGACATATCACTTTCTTTGATCATTTTTTCGTAAATCCGCTCTTCTTCAGTCACTTTTAGATTGTAAGGAATTGGCATAACAATAATTCTCGAATGGAGCGCTTCATTCTTTTTATTCGCTATAAATGAACGATACTCCGTTTCGTTTGTATGCGCGATAATAAGTTCATCAGCGCTAATTAACGCAAATCTTCCTGCCTTAAAATTCCCTTCTTGCGTCAATGACAATAAATGCCATAAAAATTTCTCATCCAACTTCAAGATTTCTTGGAACTCCATAATGCCGCGGTTCGCTTTATTAAACTCCCCATCAAAACGATACGCACGTGGATCTGATTCTGAACCGTACTCGGCAATCGTTGAAAAGTCGATACTTCCCGTTAAATCTGCAATATCTTGTGATTTTGGATCAGACGGGGTAAATGTTCCAATACCGACACGCTTATCTTCTGAGAAGAATATCCTTTCCACTTGGACATCTTCAATTCGTCCGCCGTATTCTTGTTCGAGTCGCATCGTATTGAGTGGCGTTAAACTTCCTTCAATTCGAATGCCATACTCTTTAAAGAAATCCTCTCGTAAATGATGCGGGATGAGATGCAGTGGATCTTCATGCATCGGACAACCTTTAATTGCATATACCGCACCCTCGTCAGTTTTCGAATAAGCCTCTAATCCACGTTTCAACATTGTCGCAATCGTCGACTTACCACCACTAACTGGTCCCATTAACAATAAGATTCTTTTTCGCACATCAAGTCTTTTGGCAGCGGGATGAAAATACTCTTCTACTAACTTTTCAATTGATTTTTCTAGCCCAAATATCTCGTCATCAAAAAAGTGGTACGTCCTATTCCCATTTTTCTCTGTAATTCCAGCGCTTTTAATCATATTATAGACACGGGAATGTGACGTTTGTGCAACTTCTTTTCTTTCTCTCACAATGTCCAAGTATTCTGCAAAAGTACCTTCCCATTTTAAACTGTCTTCTTCTTCTCTAAATCGCTTCACTTCATTTAAAATATCCATCTTATCCCCTCCAATTAGGGCAAGGTTTCTATATCTTATGCCCGAGCTCTCCGTATCATGCCGAAAGAATTTATACTTTACGACACAAAATATAGCCGATAGCAATAGAGCATGCCCCCTTCCCTCTTACTAAATAAATATATTTCAAATTGCGTTCATATGATAAAGCACGAGTCACAGTATAAAAGTTTGCAACATTCTTCGAAAACTTCGCAACACTTTAATTAAAGGTCACAACGTTATAATGAAGTGTTTTTTAAAAAAAAGGGGGGGATAGGATGGAAGCAACTTGGTGGTCAATTGTTCCGCCACTGCTAGCGATTACCTGTGCCATCATCACTCGGGAAGTTTTATTATCCTTATTACTCGGGGTGCTCAGTGGTGCACTTATCTTGGCGAATTTTTCAATTGCCGGGGGACTAAGTGATTCGTTCCAAACAATCTTCGTGCAAGTGGCTGATCCAGAGTGGACCGTACCAATCCTTATTTTTGTATTCATGTTGGGGGGAATTACAGCTCTTTTTGGAAAGTCAGGGGCTACAGAACAGTTTGGAAAGTGGGCGATGTCCAAAGTAAAAACACGTGTTGGTGCGCAGTTTGTGACGATGTTAACAGGTTATGCAATTTTCATCGATGATTATTTTAATAGTTTAGCAGTTGGCCAAATTGCACGGCCAATTACAGATGAACACGGTGTATCGAGGTCAAAATTAGCTTATTTAATTGACTCGACAGGTGCGCCGATTTGTGTGCTCATCCCTCTATCTAGTTGGGGCGCTTATGTGTTTTCTTTACTTGCGGAGCCGATTAAAACATACGGGCTTGGCCATAGTCCAGTGTCCGCCTTTTTTAGTGTTGTGCCCGCTAATTATTATGCCATTTCTTCTTTATTCATTGTCTTTTTAGTGATTTGGATGCGTGTCGATTTTCCATTAATGAGGAAGCATGAGCAGCAGGCAGTTGATAGAAGACACGGCGACAAAAAATTAATGACTGAACATGTACAAATTTCTTTTTCACAAGCATTAGATTTGCTCATTCCTATTTTTGTATTAATCGTTGCAACAATTGGATTTTTTCTTCATACCGGTGGCTATTTTAAAGGTGGAAATAGTTTAATGGAGGCTTCTGGAGAAGGAAATATTACATTAGCACTCGTTTATGGTGTTGTCGTAGCTGTCATAGTGTCAGCACTGCTTTATGTTCCCCGTAAAAAATTGAAAGCGAAGGAATTTATTTCAACGTTTACAAAAGGAATGGAAAATATGCTTGGAGGCGCACTGATTCTCGTACTTGCTTGGTCAATCGGAGATATTGTTGGGCGCCTTGAGACAGGTCACTTTTTAGCATCTCTCGTCGATGGCAATGTGGCTTTTTGGGTAATTCCTAGTATTTTGTTTGTACTTGGTTGTTTGATGTCATTCGCAACCGGAACATCTTGGGGAACTTTTGCCATTATGATTCCAATTGCAGCAACCATTGTTGGTTCAACAAATCCCGAATGGATATTGCCAGCAATAGGCGCTGTTATGGCCGGCGCTGTTTTCGGTGACCATTGTTCGCCCATTTCCGATTCTACGATTTTATCGGCCATAGGTGCTGAATGTGAATTAATGGACCATGTTTCTACTCAGATTCCATATGCACTCACAGCAGCTCTTACTTCTCTCATTGGCTATATCGTATTCGGTTTAACGTCACTCGTTTGGCTCGGCTTAGCAGTAAACCTACTAGCTTTAATTGGTATTTTATTGTTAATGAAACAAAGAATGCTCCCCGTAATAGAAGCCACTGATTGAAAAAAGAGTGCCCAATTCCATGTTGGGCACTCTTTTAGATTTCTTTTCAGCCAACCAATCGATAAATTGAAAACCTTTCTCTCGCATTAATCTCAGATAATCTCGGCATTTTCACTTCTTTAAATAGAGTAAATGGCGTTTTCATTTCTAGGTAATCAATATATTCTTCTGCCGGATAGTAAAGAATCATATCAACCGTTCGATTGTTTGCTTCGACAGATTGTAGAATACGGTGAATCACTTTTATAAAGATTGGCAAGGAGAAAGGATTGAACAAAAAGAAACAACTGTCATTGTCCGCAACTCGATAGCTTTCCGCATATTCATGTTCAATTCGAATTGGCTTGCTTACTTTCTTCTTTTTCTGTAGATAAGTTGCTTCGTTTAATAAAGCTTCACGATATAATTGGACATTCATTTCAATGCCGACAACAGGCACTTGAAATCGATGATGAACGTAAAATAAAACACGCCCTTTGCCGCATCCGAAGTCAACAAATGCACCTGCTTGATTGACTGTGTATGCTTTGAATAATTCATCCAACATCCAATAAGGCGTGGCTTCGTAATGATGGTAATGTGCAGATTGATCAATCCGCTCGCCGACACTCCTCGTTTGGATATGGAGTAAACGATCTCTTTCCTTTTCATTCATGAACTTCTCTCCATCCTAACTATTTAATCCATATATTTACAATCAAGTCGAACATATCTGTATCGATTGTTCAATCGACTTTGACTTTGGTCTTCAATCCTACCTTCTTCATCTCTAACCCTCTGATTACACTCTTCAATTGTGCTGGATCGTGTGAGACAATAAAAGCTTTTCGAAACTGCTCATAATATTCATTTTCATGTGCTTTAGGTGATAGAATGATCAACTTCCGCGCTAATTTCTCTTCATATAGCTCAAATACTTTCGCTTTACGCGTATCGTCTAATGCACTGTCAAACTCATCTAGTACGATAAAACCTGCTTGATTTTCAAGGTTTTGCAGGAGCGATAACGCAAATAACAACGAGCTTAAGGATTCTTCTCCGCCTGAAACACCTTTTCCAACTCGGCCTCCCCGAGCTTTCAAACTTACATCTACTAGCTTTCCACGATGTCCTTCTTTTCTTACGTGGATAAACAATTTAAATATCGGACGTCCTTGCTTGTCCATCAGCTTTTCATATTTTATTTGTCCTTCAAACTGGAACATGCCCATATATTCCCCAAACAGCAAGTTTAACCTTTGAACTTGCATCGCAATTGCCGTTTCCAAACGTTGTTCATTTAGCACGGCGCGTTCTTCATTTTCTTCTAATAAGTTTTTGGCGGATTGTAATTCATCTTGTTTACGCGCAACTTCCGCTTCCAACGTGAAATAGTTTTCAACCGCATTCGGATCGATATTCTTTTCATTTAGCGCATTATGAAATTCAACCTTTGCTTGGTTTTGTCGATGTTGTAAGTCGAATTTAGAGTCAGTGCTCTCCTCATCAGCGATTGCGCGATCGACCAAATCAGGAATTAATAAACGTAACTCGTCTAATTCCGTTTTATAACCCATTCCTATGTTCGATATTGCAATCCGCTCGTTTTCTTTTTCGTTAATTTGTTCAGTAATCTGACCTTTGACTCTTTCTGCTTGGTCCAATTTATCCCCCAAACTTTCGATATCCCGCTGATTTTCTCGTGATTTTCCATGGATGTCATCCAATTGATCTTGAATTGAATTCTCGGTCCGCTTTAACGAAGAGATTTCCTGCCTTATCGTTTTACTTTCCTGTTCTAAGCGTTGCAAACGGTCAATTTTGTCCGCTTGTTGCCCGAATTGTTCATAAACCGATAAGTCTGCTTCACGAGCTTTTATTTCTTCTCTCTCTTCATACGCTTGTTTCCAAACGTCTTGCGCTTCTTTCTCGAACTCCCTTTTACTGTGCTGCAGCAACGTTAAATGCTCCGTTAATTTCTCTCGTTGCTCAAGACGATATTGTTGCTCCACTCTTTTGGATAATAATGCTTCAGCTTCCTCCACTTTATGAACGTCTGCATTCCATAAGCGATATTTTTCATTATCCTCGTCGATTTTTTCAGTCAGTACATCGATTTCCTTCGTAATTTCTTCTATCTTACGCTCAAGTACACTTCTTCTTTCATCTAAAGCTTTTTCACTTAAAATATACGTATCTCTTTCCTCTGGTCCGCGACTCCCACGCGAATCAATTAACAAACCATTTTGTAGAAAAGGTGCTTCTTCTGAAAAAAATTGCTCAATCCACCAAAGAACACGGGCTGCATCATTTTGCTCATTGGTAGACAACCCCTCTTGCATCGTTAGCCCATATTGCGGCAACGATGTAATCGAACGTGTAGGAATTAATTTCTTAAGTGAGACGTGGTATAAATCATTGAAAGGCTGGCAAGTAGATGCATCGTAAAATATTGAATGTTTTATTGCATCATATAAACGCTCTTTCTCTATCGACTGATTGTCCATCAATTTTACAAAATGACGTAATGTGTACGCTTGAATACCTTGTCGTTTCAAATAGCGTATCGCTGCGTGCTGTCTAGGTGATTCGATTTGATTTCGCTGCAACATCATGAATTCTTCCTTGTATTTCTGAAGGCGTCCTCTTAACTCGTCTCGTAGTGCTCTATCGGTTTGTAAGGAAGCTTCCAATTCCGCAATGCGGTTATTTAACTGATAACTGGAAGTATATCGTCCAAGAAGTTCGATAGCGCCTTCACTTTGCTTTTCCCATTGGTCGATGTCCGCTTGGATATTCGATTGCTCCTGTCGAGTAGTTTCCATTTCTTCTTCACAACGCTGAATACGGTCTCGGATTGTTTGCTCATTTTCTTGTAAAATGACGACTTGTTTTGTCGCGGTTTCCCATCTTTGCTTTGTTTCCTGTTCAGAAAATGGCAATTTGACATACGCCTCTTGTAGTTCACTTAATACTTCCTGTAGTGCATCTACTTCCAAAACAACTTCAGCTAACTTATAATCTTTCTTAGTTAAGTCGTTTGCCACTGTAACAAGTTCTTCTTCAGACGTTTTTTGGTTCTGCAATAAAACCACTTGCTTTTCTTTCGCTGCTTCCAACTGATTAACAATCAGTTTTTCCTTTTCGGCCAGATCCTCTAATTCAATGCGACGTTCCTCAATATATCTTTCCATTTCTAAACGTGCCTTTTCTGCGTTTCGCTTCAATTCATTCGTCGTCAATGCATACTGATAGCCATTTTCTTCAAGCCGACGTTTATTATCTTCAAAACGTTCTTTATGGTCCCTTGCTACATTCAGTTCAAATTCATACCCTTTTTGTTTAATTGTCGCATCGTTAAAAGCTTCTCTCGCGTCTTTAACGACTTCTAAACTTGTTTCCCAATCTTTTTGAATGCTGTCAATCCGGTGCATTTCACTAAAAATGCGAAATCGCTCTTCTGGAGCCATGACCGAGAACTGATTGACTTCTTGCTGATACCAGATTAAATAATACAAATCTGGATGGATTTTATATTTATACTGTAGTTCTCTCCGGTACGCGGTGAAGTTATTTTTATTCGCATCTCCTGAACGATACGTTTGGCGCAATGCCAGTTCCTCTACTTCATCGCCATCGTAAATTTCATATTGTAATTTTATCGGTTGCTTCGGGAGTTGTTCACAAATTAATCGAAATTCAATATAAAGTGGCGCATCGATACGGGATGCACCTTCATTTTTATATAAAAAGTGAATGGTTGCCCGCCAAGTTTCATCTTCCGGTAGATTTTGAGATTTCAATCCTTCAATATCGACCTTACTTGAGCGTAATACAGCGCCCATACAAAATGAAATAGTAGATTTTCCAGCACCATTCGGACCGGTAATTAAAATATGCTCATCTGCATTTCCTAAATTCATCTCTGTTGGCCCGTAGTCTCGAATGCCTGAAATCCGTAAGCGTTTAGGGATCAAATTAACCCCTCCCGCTCATACAAATTGTACCGATTAAAAAACTTCATCACGTCTTCCTTTGATAATTGATTGGAATGGCTAAACTCCACCATTCTGCGCAAAAACGAATCAGAAAACATGTGAACACCGATTGCTGTTAATCGATACGCATCTTCTTTATCCGATAACTGTTGATTTTCAAGGGCACCGATTTTCCTTAATGTATCGATTGCGAGTTGAATACGTCGACTGCCTTTCATGACTTCATGCCCGAACGCTTCCAGTAATTGAGTTAATAATGTGTATTCATGTTTTAACACCTCTTGCTGATAAAACATAAACAATAAGACAGCGAGTGCTTCTGAAGATAACGTATGGCGGGCAGAACGAGCAGGAACACGCAGCATGACAACGACTTGGTCACGCCCTTCGTCATAAATGAGTCGATAATACCTACCGACCGCTTGATTGACTCGCGAGAGGAAAGAATGAAAATAATTATCTTCACGGGAAACGCCTAGTAATTTTTCCACTTCTTTACGAGGCAATCCAAAATTATTCGCTCGAATGGTCGCACTGGAGGAAAATAAAATCGACATAAATGCTTGTTCTTCTCGTGTCGTGAGGACACTTCGTAACGTTTGTAAACGATTTAAGGACAAGTCATCATGTTCTTCTTCGTATGCTTGATTTTCTGTCGTCATCTTGAATCCACTCCCATTCTTTATCAAATTCTTTTACATGTTGCTTCGGCTGTACTTGGACTTTTTTATTCGCTTCAAGCGCTGCGACGCCTAATAATTGGCGAATGGCATCGCTCCATGACACCGAACTCGTTTCAATAATTGTTTCTTCTATATCCGCTTCCTGTTTTTGCTCTAAATATCGTTCAATCTTTTCTGTGTCAATGCTCGCTTTCGTTAACAACCAACTTGCTTCATCCATAAGATTTTCTAACGAATCCGCCTCGATATTTTCCTGGTAGAATGTTGGTTGAATCACCTCTTCAATATCCGCAACGGCTGGCTCATAGTTTTCTAGAAAATCAATCCCTTTTTCAATTTCTGTATACGATAACGGACTCGCATATTTTACGGGGATCCAAATGCCATCCAATTGTTCTCCGTCATATTGTCCTTGGTCCATAAAACTGAATAACTGGTGGGCGTTAGGGATTTCTGATTCTGGAGGCGGATTAAACATTTTCGTAATAAATAAACGTACCTTTTCCGGTGAAATGGCTGTTTGAAGTGGCGTTTGCTGCACGTTCATAAATTGGAGGTATTTATTAATCATCCCAATCGAAAGGCTTGTCCCTTCATTTAGCGCGCCTGTTCCAATTTGCATTAAATTACTTAAAACAAGACTATCTTCAATCGTTTCAAATTGCTTTAGCCGCTCATCTAATTTCTCTGCTAAATCTTCCATTAACGTATGAATTAACTCTAGCTGTGGAAATGCATTCCGGTCTGCCAGCAATTCTAGTTCCCGCTCTCTTAACTTTTCTATTGCGTCTTTTACATTCCGAATCATACTCGCAATTCGATTTCCACCAGAAATCCCTTTATCATCATACGCTTCACTAATTTCAGCATCTCGTCTCGCCTGAAATAATGAGCGCCCGATTTCATCTTCCAAATAATAAGCGAGGGAATCATTTGCCAGTCTTGTTAATGCATCCATCATCCGCTTTCCGACACTCATCATTTTAATTTGATGCGTTTGCTTACTTACCCAATTATTTTTCACTAAGATTTTTACAATTTGCGTTATACGCTCTTTCGTTGGCGGTTCTACGTCTTCATAACGCGCTACATAACGATAATAAAGCATTTCAGCATCATCAATTTGTTCGGTCAACCCAAATGATTCTTCATGAATCAACTCAATAATTCGTAGAAAACGGAGCATTTCCAGTGGCGAATCGAATACTGCTTCTGATGAGAGATCCTTCATAACGCCGGCTAAAGAAATAATGTCACGCATTGCCCTCGTCAACTCGGGCTGATGCTGGGCAGTTTTAAATATGGAAACTACAGACTTATCCATTTCCTCCAATGTTCCTCTCCCCCTAACGTCATTTCCTGTTCTGCATGCGGCACTGTCTGTGACCAATCAACAAACGCTTCATAGGTCGCAAAAAGATTTCCCTCATTTCCGATAATTCTAAAAGGAAGCTTGCCAATTAAATTGACCAAGTCTCTAGCAATCACATCTCCGGCCTTATCATAATCAACCCAAATCAGTACCTTTTGAATGGATCCGTTACCGCAAAGTTGCTGAATCATTTTTCGGTGTGCTCCTTTAATCTGGCCATCTACACCTATAATGATAGACTGAGTATCTTCTAAAAATGGAACCTCCATTGCCATTCGAGTTAACACCGCACGGTTTTCAACCAACCATAAAATGCGCGCGTCCGTGCGAAAATCTTCCTCGGCAACCGCAATATCTGTTGTCGCATGCAAAGTTCCAATACGATACTTTGAATAATTCCCCAATACAGGACCTGTGAAATAAATAGGAACAATTGACCCAACACTGATAATCCCTAACGTCTGTATGGGCGCCCCAAGCCATTTTTCTAATCGATGAATAAAAACATCACGATAACGATCGAACTCTTTAGATCCGCCGATTTTTTGATAATACGTTGCGCCAATTTCCTTGTATTCCATACGTTCTTGTCGTCTTCTCAGTCGCAAATAAGCCATTAAGAAGTGAGTGAACTTCCGAACTCTCTCTTTCCCCCACGATTCACTATCGCTCTTTTCAGTCGTAAACTGCTTAAGCTGTTGGACAAAATGCATTGGTAAATCTTTTTCTGACTTTCTAATTTCCGCTTGCAACATTTCCTTCAAGCTGTCATCCGCTCTCAATTGTTCTTCTGCTTTTAATTTTTGATAGATAAACAATCCGGGACCCATACGGTACTGTGTAGACAGTGGTGTTCTTCCATCTTTCTTAAACCGTACTTCTTGAATTAACCAGCCTTCTCAAGCGCTTCTTCCTTCTTACTTTCAGATAAAGATAGTGATTCCCGACGCGAGTTCGGTTTCAAGTTCATTATAGTCACTTCATCATTTGGTGTGATCTCATACGCATTAGCAGCGAAAACATTGCCCAACGTTTTAAAAGTACGTACTGTCCACTTTTGAATTTCCCACTCATCATCACTGATTTGTACGACGGACTCTCCTGCTTTACATATGTACATTTCTAAAAACGCTTTCGTCGTTAGCATGACAATCACCCCAGTTCTTTTCTACTCTCTTTCTTTCATTATAAAGGATATATGCTTCAGGTAACAGTCACCCAAGCATTTCAGATTGAGCCATGTTTTTGTGGGTACTATTTTAAGCAGAGGCTTTCTCTTCTTGAATAGTTAGGTATTCCATTTTTAATAATGTCAAATAAACTATGTTGATTTCCGTTTCGAGCGGACGCGTTCCGTGGGGCGGGAGGTGAGCCTCCTCGTCGCTTCGCTCCTGCGGGGTCTCACCTGTCCCGCTAAATCCCACTGGAGTCGCCGCTCTACACTCCAATCAACAGAAATTCCTTAGATATAATTTTTATAAACGCATCTAACACACGAATCTTGTTTATAAATACTTCGTTAACTCAATATCCCTGGTGTCCTTTTAATTCTTGATAAACAGGCTTTCAAGTTGTCTAAAATCTGTCGACTTTAATGAAAAGAACAGGTCTCCTTTGTCCTTGAATTAAGAGCAGGTCAATCTAGCTCCGTTAAAAGCTGGGTGAACGCGTCTGAATAAGTTTGTTGAAGCGCTCTAAAAAAACCTGTTTCAATCTCTAACCATATAGGTAAATTCATGTCATATTTAGTCATGTGGTTTCTCTCCTGTAGTGTTTGTGTGCAAACTTCACTATACAAGTAGACAGCCTATTTTTTATACATCGAATTCAAAACTATTCCATGTGGGTACCAATTAATCGGAGTGGAAATCGGCGACTCCAGCGGGAACAGCTGGGGAAAAGGTAGTTCACTTTTCCCTGGCCGAAGACCCTAGACTGAGCGAAGCGAAAGCCGTTACGAAGAACGGCTTTTGCGACCAAAAAGCGAAGCGTTTTAGAGCACGGATATAATACTCTGTATAATTTTTTAAAGAACAAAAAATTATACAAATCGCACTCTTCGTTGTGCGATTGGCTGAGGCCGTGCCCGCGGAAAGCGTCCGATTGGAACGGAGATTAATTGTATTATGGCTTTTCTTTTTCCCCCCAAGCATTCACGAATGTTCAATCCTGGAATCCTAGGCACCTTTACAAAACCTTTACAGTACCTTTATACTTCCTCAACAATCTAGCTCTACAATAAAGGTATGTTACAAAAAACGAGCGGAGGATTTTTATGACATTATTAATTGACCGAAAAGAAGATAGACAATTTGGTGTTATGGAAAATAAAAGCTGGCGTAAACCCGTATATGAGACACACGGCCTTAATCTTTGGTATGGAACAACGCATGCGTTAAAAAATATAGATCTTTCGATCAATGAAAAAGAAGTCACTGCAATCATTGGACCTTCTGGATGCGGTAAATCAACTTACTTAAAGACACTGAATCGAATGGTTGAAATGGTGCCTAACGTGCACATTTCAGGTAACCTTTCATTTAAAGGAGAAAACATTTTGGATAAATCGATGCCAGTTGAACTACTTCGTTCGAAAGTCGGCATGGTATTCCAAAAACCAAATCCATTCCCAAAATCAATTTTTGAAAATGTCGCATTTGGGCCCAAAATTCACGGCATCCGTAATAAAGCGATGCTCGAAAAAATTGTTCAAGAAAGTTTAGAAAAAGCGGCCCTTTGGGATGAAGTAAAAGACCGACTTCATACGAGTGCATATGGCTTATCTGGCGGTCAACAACAACGACTTTGTATCGCACGTTGCCTAGCAGTAGACCCTGAAGTCATCTTGATGGATGAACCGACCTCAGCACTTGATCCAGTGTCAACACTTAAAGTGGAAGAATTAATTGATTCCATTAAAAATGATGTCACGATTGCCATTGTCACGCATAACATGCAACAAGCCGCGAGAATATCTGACCGAACAGCATTTTTCTTAAACGGCGACGTTATCGAATGTGATGCAACATCCAAAATCTTTAACAACCCTTCGGACAAACTGACAGAAGACTATATTAATGGCCGTTTCGGCTAATGACTACTCCCATGATTAAATGAGCATCTGCACAAGCTCATTTAATCATGGGATTTTATTTACTTTATTTGGTTCTTTTACAATTTATTTACACTATTCATATACTCGCTTAACAATCAGTCACTATACTAGCAATTAGATAGAGGTTAAAACACTTCTTTCTAATAATAGAGTAATTTGGGGAGGACAATTGAAATGAAGTTCAGAAAGTATCTCTTATTGCTAGTCATTGCTGCAATCACGATGATTGTCGCAGCATGCGGAACAGAAAAAAACCAGAGCGAAAACAGTAACGCAACAGAGTTAGAAGGCAGCGTCGTCATTGATGGATCAGGAACAGTTTATCCTTTAATGGCCAAAATTGCTGAAGAATATATGATAAACGAACAAGAAAATGTTTCAGTTGAAGTAAGCCGTGCTGGTACAAGCGCAGGATTCAAAAAATTCCTAGTAGAAAACGGAACAGACTTTAATGATGCATCTCGTCAAATTAAAGACGAAGAAGCTGCAGAAGCTGATGCACTTGGAATCGAAGTTAAAGAACTAAAAGTGGCACTGGACGGATTAACTTTTGTCATTAACAAAGAAAATGATTGGGCAAAAGAATTAACGCCTGAACAACTTATTGCTATTTTCAAAGCGGATGGCGGCGTAAAGAAATGGTCGGATATTAATCCTGAATGGCCCGATGAAGATATTAAGCCAATGGGACCGAATGAAAACCACGGAACTTATGAATTCTTCTACGAAAATGTGTTAGAAAAACAAGACTTAGCAGATACAGTAAACTTACAACAAGATTATTCAACACTTGTCAACTTAGTTGCTGAAGATAAAAACGGAATTGCCTTCTTTGGATTTGGTTACTATGTAAACAACACAGATAAATTACAAGCTGTCCATGTTGACTTTGGTAACGGACCGGTTGAACCATCACTTGACACAATCGCAGAAGACGGTGATTACGCAGATTTTACTCGCCCAGTTTTCACATATTTAAATGTCAATCATGCAGCTGATAAACCACAAGTACTGGACTATGCGGTTTACTTAATGAACAACGTTAACAATTTTGCTGGTGAAACAGGTTTTGCACCCATTCCTGAAGCTGAGGTTGAAGAAAATATAGAGTTCTTAAATGGTTTAACAAAATAATTGGTACAAAATAGAGAAGATGAGGTCATCAAGCCTTCATCTTCTTTAAACCTTATAGAAGGAGTGCACTACAATATGCACATCAATCATGATATTACCGAAAACAGCGAGAAAAGTATTCGAGAATTAATTGAACAAAAACGTCAACAACGTAATTTCAAAGAAATGTTTGAGAAATCCATTCCAACCTTTCTTTTTCTAATAGCGAGCATATCCATTCTTACAACAATCGGGATTATTTACACGTTATTATCCGAAACAATCGAATTTTTCAAGCGTGTACCAATGACAGATTTTTTCACAGGAACCGTATTGAAGCCATTGAGTCAAACACCAGAGTTCGGTGTTCTTCCCCTCATTATGGGGACGCTGACTTCTTCAGTCATTGCCATGTTGGTCGCGGCCCCAATTGGATTGATGTCTGCCATTTATTTAAGTCAATACGCTTCAGATAAAGTAAGGAAAATTTTCAAGCCGTTATTAGAACTTCTTGCGGGAATTCCTACAATCGTTTATGGGTTCTTCGCATTTACTTTTGTTACACCGTTACTACGTCAATTTATTCCAGGGCTCGAAGCGACAAATATTTTAAGCCCTGGGATTGTGATGGGTGTCATGATTATTCCAATGATTGCTTCCCTCTCTGAAGATGCGATGAGTTCTGTGCATAACGCAATGCGTGAAGGTGCTTTAGGATTAGGTGCAACGAAATTAGAAGTAACGAGAAAAGTTGTGATTCCCGCGGCTTTATCAGGCATTATCGCTTCCTTTGTCCTTGGCATCTCACGTGCAATCGGTGAAACGATGATTGTAACAATCGCCAGTGGAAGTACAAAAAACTTCACGTTTGATATTACGCAGTCTATGCAAACAATGACGGCTTATATTGTGGAAGTAACGGGTGGCGATGCAGCGACAGGATCAACAATTTACTACAGTCTTTATGCAGTTGCGATGACACTCTTTGTTTTCACACTGCTTATGAATCTGTTAGCTAGAAGGATTTCTCGTAAATTTAGGGAGGAATATTAACTGTGAATCAACAAATTCAAGATAAAATGGTCAGAAGAACAAAATTTCGTTTAGTACTAGACAATCTTTCAAAGTATATTTTCCTTCTTGCAACACTTTTTGGGCTTCTTGTCCTTTCTGTACTCATCTATCGCGTCGTCGTTGATGGAATTGGTTGGTTGAATTTTGATTTTCTCACAGGTAAATTATCGACTCAACCTGAACGAGCAGGAATTATGGGAGCCATTTTAGGTACATTTTGGCTCATGCTCGTCGTCACCCCAGTCACAATGTTTTTAGGTGTCGGAACAGCAATCTATTTGGAACTGTACGCCAAAAAAGGAAGAGTACAATCTTTTATTGAAACAAATATATCAAACTTGGCAGGTGTCCCTTCAATTGTGTACGGAATTTTAGGATTAACGGTTTTTGCTCGTGCAATGAACCTTGGTAATATTGCTTTAGCAGGCGGATTAACCATGTCATTGTTAATTCTTCCAATTGTGATCGTCGCAAGTCAAGAGGCGCTACGTGCTGTGCCTAGTCCCTTAAGTGAAGCTTCTTATGGAATGGGTGCAACGAAATGGCAAACGATAAAGAGCGTCATCCTGCCTGTTGCATTGCCTAGCATATTGACTGGTGCAATCTTATCGCTTTCACGAGCGATTGGCGAAACCGCGCCACTCGTCGTCATTGGGATTCCAGCTTTATTAATTCCTTTCCCTGGAAGTATTTTTGATAAGTTTACCGTACTTCCAATGCAGATTTACTATTGGACGCTAGATTCATCTCTGACGGCAGAATACGCAAACTTAGCGGCGGCAACGATTATTGTCTTGTTACTTTGCCTGCTCGTCTTGAATTCTACTGCGATTATCATTAGAAATAAATTCCAAAAACAATTTTGATGGAATTACACCTAACCATTCAGTTCAACCAGGCCTGCTAAAAAACTCAGCCGCTTTTAAAAATGGCTGAGTTTTTTATATTATTTCCTATCTTCATCTGTCGGCTCGTCGCTACCACAGTAACGCTTATACGGCAGGACATTCCACGTTCGGTATGCTAGATGATGATCATCAAGCGCTGCAGGGATATCTTCCAAAATCTTTTTAGCGACTTCAAGTTCACGTTTCGCTTCTTCTTTATCTTGATACATGAATTCATCTGACGCAATCTCTGGCGCTTGTGCCACTTTTTCTTCTAAGTCTTGAATGACCATTTGCTGTTGTTTGTGTAAAGATTCCCGCGCAGATGAGATCCATTCCGGCTGCAACCCTCGATTCACATCCCCGACTCTACTAAACTCTTCAAAAATCTCTTGATAGATACGATCCGCATTTGCTCGCACGTCTAAGTTGACCGTCTCTAAATCAATGTTCGTCAACTCTTCAACTGTGAGAGGAACTGGACGTTTTCGCCCCCCAAGGCTCGTTCTTTCCAAATAGAAAGGGAACATACTTTTGATTGTTTTACCGACTGGCGATACGGAATTGCCTTCCTCATCTAGTCCTTTAGGTTGGACGCCTTGCATCGCGATGCGTGCCGACTCAGGACGGACAATTTCCTTTGGTGGCATAATGCCGTGACGAAGCATTTCACGAATACCTGTCCCAGAAATATTAATCCGATACTGATTGTCATGGGGACAAGACTGCTCCGTGGCCGATGCATCACAACGTGTACAATAAAACACTTCATGGAACAATCGAACGTCTATCCCTAATTCTGCTGGATCAAACTCATCAAAAATAGTATGACTCGCATACTTGTCATAATACTCGCCAATTCCCGCGTGGTCTCGCCCGATAAGTGCATGCGTGCATCCATAGTTTTTCATAATTAATGCATGTAAAACCGTTTCTCGAGGTCCTGCAAAAATATAAGTCACCCTTAAAGGCGCTAGTATCGACCTTCCCTGTGGATAATACGTCTCTAGCACACTTCTATAGGAAAGCATACGAAATTCATGACGTGTATACTCACGCTTTGCCATTTCTACTAATGGTTGTAACAATAAACCATCTATCTCTTCTAACGCATTTTTATGAATATACTCATGCCCGCGGTGTAGCGGATTTGCCCCAGTAATAAAACCCGCTGCCGAACGAAACTTTTTCTCTTCATAAAATTCGCGCCACGTATCTTTCGGTTCCAATCGAAGCTTTTCGAATGGTCCCCAATCGACACGACGTAATAACTTTATCGGTCCCCCAAGTGCCGTATCCCCCATACGCCTATAAATTGCATCCACGCCCGGATGGTTTCTATCCGTCGTGCCAAATAAATGTGAGGCACGAAATTCTTTATCATAATCAAAAATATCATCCAATTTCAGAATGGCAATGGCTTGCCCCTGTTCATCCACAAGTGATACTTCATCCCCTACAGACAATGTTTTAACAATCTTTTCATTACGCTTGCCAATAGGTGCAAAGCTTAGTGGAACCGGCCATACGAGCCCATTGTCCAATCGCCCTTTCATGAGCACGGACTTATAATCGACTTCATTCATAAATCCTTCATTCGGCGATAAAACCCCTGTTGCAATCATCTCAACTGTAATAACTGCTTCCATATCAATCATAATTTTAGGCAACTG
Organism: Sporosarcina pasteurii; assembly: GCF_041295575.1. NCBI lineage: Bacteria > Bacillati > Bacillota > Bacilli > Caryophanales > Caryophanaceae > Sporosarcina > Sporosarcina pasteurii. The sequence goes on from NZ_CP160452.1 coordinate 2,790,547, forward strand.
CTCCGCCCTGAGCAATTCCGCTTCAAGTTCTTTACCCTTTACTATTTTATCAACCAATTTTCCTCCATGCGGCTGTTGCGGATAATTCTTAAAGTTCATCTTCTCTTGAATTGTAGTTTGTTGTGTCATCATTTTCCCCCTTGTCGATGTTCGACGTCCCTTTTTTAACAACACCAAAAACAAATCAAACGATATGGAGCTACTGCTTTCATCATTCAAAAAAATGGTCTCTAGCCATTACTTCGAATAGTAATATATATATTACTACAACCAGACCAAATATTCAAAATGTTTTCTATATAATAAATTCATTTATTTTTCACCGATAAAAGACTGTTTAGCTACCAGTTTTCACTGGCTAACGCTAAACAGTCTTTTATCATCATAAACCAACCCATCACCTTAAATAAAACAACCCACCATTAATAATATCTATTTTTATTTTCGGCTCGTACTGCTGTTCAAGTGCTTCTTTTTCTACTTCATAACTGTCAGGTTTCACCTCTACCCCTTCATAAAAATGGTCCAACACTCTTTGTTCCCTTACCCATCTTTTTTTCGCTTCTTCTGCCCAGGAATGATCATCTTGCTGTATAAATCTTTCGACGACATCATTTAACCTGTCTAACGCACGTAACGGTTTTATCGTGTACGGCAATGTAAATGTATTTTCTGGTGGACGATTCCTTAACTCCTTATCACGTAATACCTCATGAAAATCTTCAATTCGTTGTCCAGTCATTAAATTAATCCCTAACGAATACAGCATTTCTTTCGTTCGGTTGTAGCAATACGATACTTTATAATTTACCCCTAACCATGGCGTTAATATCGCTTCACGGTTACCGAAGCCCTCCTCATACAACTGTACAAACGCCCCCATCTCTTTCGTCGTTTGAAATAATTGACTAAGTCTGGGAGAACCAAAATGAACAACTTCTCCAAAAATATTATCTGCAATTTTATTTTTATCTGTAATTAATGTCAACTGAGCCGGCTGCGGTTCACCGCCTGTACTCTCTATATAATGCCAGTAAAATGGACGATTCATAATCTTTTTATCCATATCAACCGTCAATTGAACAATCATATAATGGTCGTTTTCTGTCAATATGGGACAACCAGTCTCTGTAAAAAAATGTCGTAAATAATCGTGAATCTGATGGGGATACATTGATATCCTCCTTTCCATAATCGCTAGGAAGTTTTTGATTTAGGATTTTGCTGCTCATTCACGAAGGATAAAATATCATCTAACTCACCCACTACTTTTTCAAACACTCCAATTTTCTTATAAAGCAGATCGAGAATATGATCCTCAATTGTATCTTGGATTGCTAAATTATAAATATGAACGTCATTTTCTTGTCCAATTCTGTGCACACGACCTATCCTTTGTTCCAGTTTCATTGGATTCCAAGGTAAGTCATAGTTAATAACATGGCTACAGAACTGCAAGTTAATCCCTTCGCTTCCAGACTCTGTTGCAATTAACACTTGCGCTTTATCACGGAATAATTGCTTTGCCCAATCGCGTTTATTTTTGTTGAACCTTCCATTAAAATGTACACTTACAATCCCTTTTGAATATAAGTAATGTTGTAAATAGGTTTGACTTGCCTCATATTCAGTAAAAATAATGACTTTATCGTTTACTTTTGAAATAATATCAAAGACTTTTTCAGCTTTTGAATTGATTTGAAGCTGCATGATTTTTTGGATGAGAGCATCTACATGTGAAATTTCCTCTTGTTTTGTACATTTTTGTTTCATTTTAGTTAAGGTCAAACAGAGAGCTTCCTTACTACTGCACATTTCCCGCTGTAACGTAATCATTGAAAAAGCAGCCGAAAAAACAGGAGATAGATCTTTCAATAATTTTATTTCGTTATATACTTCTTTTTCTTCATTCGTAAACTGAATCGGGATAATTTGAACTTGACGATTTGTCCATTCTATTCCAGTATCTTCTCGTCGATTTCTGACCATAACTTGATTCACGAGCTCTTTTAAAAATTCATCATGTTCCACATCGTGTTTACTTGCGGAAAATGCAGATTGAAATGCCTCATAATTCCCTAAGTGTCCAGGTTTCAATAAAGAAATGAGATGAAATAACTCAAACACGTTATTTTGGATAGGTGTAGCCGTTAGTAATAAACAAAACTTCTTCTTAAGGTTTTGTACGAACTCATAGTTTTTAGTTTTATGGTTCTTTAATTTATGCGCCTCGTCGATAATAATTAAATCATAATCTTGCGCGTAAATATTTTCCTTATGAGGACTTCTTTTAGCCATATCTATACTCATCACAACAATTTGACATTGGCTTAAATCATAGTTTTTCCGATATTGAATGGCGGGAATATGAAATTTTTGACTGAGCTCATCAATCCACTGATTTACCAAAGAAGCCGGGGCTAAAATAAGGGCTTTTTTCACGAGTCCTCTAATTAAGTATTCTTTTAAAATTAACCCTGCCTCAATGGTTTTACCAAGCCCAACTTCATCAGCAAGAATTGCCTTCCCATTCATTCTTTCGATAACCGTTTCCGCTACTTTCAGTTGATGGGCTAACGGTGTAAGATTCGGCAAATATTTTGGAGATTGAAGTCCATTGAAATCAGTAATCAAATTCGCTTTGGCAATATCATAACTCATTTTATATAATGTCCAATTATCCCAAGGTGCTCGATTTTCCAACCGTTCAATAAATCCTTCTTTCCACTCATCCGATCTTTCAATTTTCAAAGCCATCACCTCACATAACCTTAAGTTATCCAAAAAAAAGAATCCTATGTTAAATGAATGGCATGGAAATTGTCACAACACTTAGCACTACCTATGACTCATCTCTAAAGAGTAAAAAACTCCCTAGCCAACAACGGCTAGAGAGTTTTAAAAAGATAAAATAATCATGTCAATCTACAGCAATATCTGTTTTGATTTTATGTTTTTTATTCGAATTACCTTTGATCAAGAACATAACGACTAGAATAATCATTAAAGGAATCGCAACAATAAAGGATACGTTTAAGTCTAAATTGAAACCAATCTTTTCGGATAATATATAAACGAGAACCATGTAAGAGATAAATAATGCTGGTATGAGTGAAACAAAATAATTTTTTCCTTTGACAAATAAATACATTGTCGCAATCCAAAGTGCAATGGCAGCCGTTGCTTGGTTCGCCGATGAGAAATATCTCCACAAAATATTGAAGTCAATTTGTGTCAACAAAGCGGAGATTGCAAATAATGGAATCGCAATCGCTAAACGTTTTGCAACGCGTTTTTGATCAATCTTTAAATAATCTGCAATTATCGAGCGTGCTGCACGAAATGCGGTATCCCCTGAAGTGATTGGAAGGACAATCGCACCAAGTACAGCAATTGTTCCGCCGACAGCACCTAGTAATGTCATCGACACTTCATTCACAACCGCTGAAGGTGTTCCTGTATTAATGAATTCGCTTAACGTTTGACCATCTAATAAACTCATCGCCGCTGCTGCCCAAATCATGGCAATTACAGCCTCTGCAATCATCATGCCATAAAAAACATAACGTCCTTCTGATTCTTTCTTCACCGTTCTAGAAATGATCGGTGACTGTGTTGCGTGGAAGCCAGACAATGCCCCGCACGTAATCGTGAAGAATAAAATTGGAAATACTGGTAAATTTGCAGGATGCATATTTTCTAATGTTAACTCTGGAATCTTGTAGTCAGAGAATAATAGACTAACGCCAACACCCAATGATCCAAGTAGAAGAACAGCACCAAAAATTGGATAAAAACGGCCAATAATTTTATCAATTGGTAAAATCGTTGATAAGAAATAATAAATAAAAATGACAGTGATTAATATCCAAATTGCTACTTTTCCATTCAGTAAAATGGCTAATAAGGATGCTGGTGTTGTGACAAATACGGTTCCAACTAACAGTAAAAGTAACAACGCAAAAATATTTACAACATGCTTACTGACAGCTCCTAAAAACCTGCCAGCAAGTTCAGGTATATGAGCGCCTCTATTACGAATAGAAATCATTCCGGTTAAGTAGTCGTGTACAGCACCTGCAAAAATTGACCCTAGAACAATCCATATAAACGCTACCGGGCCAAACAAAGCCCCCATAATCGGCCCAAAAATGGGTCCTGTTCCTGCAATATTTAATAATTGAATTAAAGCATTTTTATGCTTATTCATCGGTACATAATCGACACCATCACTATTTTCATAGGCCGGTGTTTTACGCGAATCGGTCGGTCCGAATATTTTCTCTATAAATTTCCCATAAACTAAATAGCCAAGTATTAATAAAGCAATAGCTACTATAAATGTAATCATGTTTTTCCCCCGGTCTCTCTAGATGCTTTACTCAAATTCATTTAATCATTATTCATTTTTAAACCTTTTCTAAAACTCTTGCTTCATCTGCTTCTGTCACTTCCGATTTCTCCACTAGTTCAAGCGCTTCCGCAGTCGAATTGAGTAATTCATGGAAAAGTTCTGGGTTGTCCACAAGGGATACACCATAAGAAGGAATCATTTCTTTAATTTTAGGCGCCCATGCTTCCAGATGTTCTGGAAAACATTTACTAATGACTTCAAGCATGACATGAACGGCTGTCGAAGCACCTGGTGATGCACCAAGTAGTGCAGCAATCGAGCCATCCTCCGCGCTCACTACTTCCGTTCCAAACTGTAAGGTTCCTTTTCCGCCCTTAACCGTATCTTTAATCACCTGTACACGTTGCCCCGCGACAACTAAGTCCCAATCTTCCGCTTTCGCATTTGGAATAAAGCTTCGCAACTCTTCCATACGCTGTTCTTTTGATAATAAGAGTTGTTGAATTAAATACTTTGTTAAGGACATTTCTTTCGCACCCGCCGCTAGCATCGTCATTATATTATGCGGCTTGATTGAAGTTGGTAAATCGAGTATTGAACCTTCCTTCAAAAATTTTGGTGTAAAACCTGCAAAAGGTCCAAATAATAAAGACTTTCGGTTGTCGATATATCTCGTATCTAGGTGCGGAACTGACATCGGAGGTGCACCTACTGAAGCTTTCCCGTAGACTTTTGCATGGTGCTGTTCTACAATATCCGGATTGTTACATACCATGAATAAGCCGCTTACCGGGAATCCGCCAATCTGTTTTCCTTCTGGAATTCCTGACTTCTGCAATAAATGTAAACTGCCGCCGCCAGCACCAATAAAAACAAACTTTGCCGTATGCCGTTCAACCGCACCTGTTTCAAGGTTTTTCACTTTTACTTCCCACAAACCATCGCTTGTCCGCTTCATATCTTTTACATCATGTTTATTATGTATATCAACATTTTGATCCTTTAAATGGTGAAATAACATACGTGTTAACGCGCCAAAATTCACGTCCGTTCCCGAATCGATTTTTGTTGCCGCAATTGGTTCATTAAGCGGACGATTTTGTAACATAAGTGGCATCCACTCTGCAAGCTTCTCCGGATCCTCCGAATATTCCATGCCATGAAAAAGAGGGCTTTTTGTAAGCGCTTTAAAACGGTTTTGCAAAAAACGAACATTGTCTTCTCCACTGACATAACTCATATGTGGCAATGGCATAATAAAGTCTTTCGGATTATGAATAAGCTTTTGGTTGACTAGATAAGCCCAGAACTGCCTTGAAAGCTGAAACTGCTCATTAATTTGTAACGCCTTCGTAATATCAACAGAACCATCCGGATTTTCAACCGTATAATTCAATTCACAAAGTGCAGCATGTCCGGTGCCTGCGTTATTCCATTCATTCGAACTTTCTTCCCCCACATCTGACAACTTCTCAAACACTGTCAACTTCCAATCCGGAGCCAACTCTTTCAACAACGCCCCTAACGTCGCACTCATTACACCTGCGCCAATTAAAATAACGTCTGTTTGTTTGATACTCATTATCTCACCCATCCCTACACCCTATTATTTGCAGAAAATTAAATCCATCCGCCCAAATAAGCCTGCGTCTTTTCCGCAACAGTAATCATTCCTATCTACTATTATAGGATAGTTTTGTCATATTGGAAATGCTGATTTTGAAATAAGTTCCAAGAACCTTAACTTTCTTTACAATTCAAATAGTCTATTTCAATTTAAATTCACATGATTCTTTTGGTAAATGCACTCTTATTGACTAGATAGCTCAATTATTTTGCACCAAAAAATCAACCCTCATCACATATTGTGCTGAAGGTTGATTGATCCAATAGAATAAGTGTCAAGTTCCTTTATTATTTACATGTCATATTTTTTAGATAAACGCCATTAGTTATCGTCGTTATTGTTATTTCTATTATTCTTGTTATTATCGTTCTCACTTTGCTTAGCGCGAGCTTCGCCGCCCTTTTTACCAATTTCCTCATAGAACTCTTTATCATGATTCTTGGCAGTAGCTTCGCCACCTTTTTTACCAATTTCTTCGTAAAATTCGCGGTCATGGTTTTCAGCTGTCGCTTCGCCGCCTTTTCTACCAATCTCTTGATAGAATTCTTGATCGTGGTTCCTTGCAGTTGCTTCGCCACCCTTACGCCCTGCTTCTTCTAGAGACATTCCACCTGGGTCATTGTTACGATTTTTCTTGTTTTCATTTTGTGCCATTTTGAATCTCTCCAATCATTTTATTTTGTTCTAACACTCTCGTAATTAACCGGAAAAATTCAAGTATAAACGCTTTTAATGAATTTGTAATAATTGTAATTCACTTTACATACAAGGTAATGAAATACTTTTATTTTAGATATTCAAAGGGCAAACACTCTTTACCTTGCCGCACTGTAGAGTCTCCATCAAGTGTTGTATAGTAGGCATTTCCAGGAATAATATGCATGATTAAAATTCGGATTGCCCCATTTACATACAATATTTCATCGAACAAAGGGAGTATTGGCGGCACTGTATGGTCTTGTATCCTTTGTTGTAATGCCTGAACGTTTACGTTGAACGGAACGCCTAATAAGACATTAGATAGTCCCGTTACTTTATCAGCAACGCCAAAAACAACACTTCCCCCACCACCATTTGCCATACAAACAGCATATCGAATCATTTTTTTAATGTTTTCTTCTATACTTTTATCATTCCATTGTTTGAAGTCCAAATCTTGTGCTTCAAAATCATCTGCAATATGGGTTTCCAACTGTTGAATGATGGCCTCAATCTCCAGTTTACTCTTCATCCACACCTTCCTTTCATCATTTTTTGCACGCATTCCGCTTTCACCACTTATGTTATTTATATGTTCGGAAATTGTTCAGGTGAACCTAACAAAGCGCGGGTGTCATACTTGCATGGTTATGCTTTTTCTCCTTACTGTGATTTTTATCACAGAATTTTGGTGAAGCTTGTTTTATGATGACATATATACAGTGATAAATAGGAGGAATCCAAATGACTCAAATTACATTAGATACTCATGTTTCCGATATCGTTACTCAGTTACCACAAAGTACTGATTTATTTAGAAAATTACGGATTGACTTTTGTTGCGGTGGAAAAATCGCTCTTAAAGATGCAGCTGAAGCTCGCAACCTTGGACCTGAAGAAGTATTCAATCAAGTAAAAGCATTAGAAAATAAACGAGAACAACGTGAAAGTATGCACCCGGCTTCTTTCGGCGACAGAACGCTCGTATCCTATATTCAAGAAAAATACCACGATGAATTAAGAGAAGAGTTGCCAGCAATTGCACCGTACGTCACGAGAGTTGCACGCGTTCATGGCGATTCAAATCCACATTTGCTACGCATCGAGGAGATTTATAAAGAATTACGGGATGAGCTATTAGCCCATACAGAGGATGAAGATGAGAATGTGTTTCCGCTCATTCTTGAGTTCTTAAAAAATCCAACGACCGAACTAAAAGAACAAATTAAACCGCATGTATTGGAACTGGAAGAAGAACATGAAAATGCAGGACGTTTATTAAATGAATTAAGGGAAATTACAAACGACTTCACACCACCTGCGGATGCATGTGGAACGTACCGAACAGTATATGCACGTTTAGAACAACTTGAAAAAGATACATTCGACCATGTTCATCTTGAAAATAACGTCTTATTTGATCGAGTACGTGAATATCTTTAATCCGCTATAAATAAAAATCTCAGCCTTTCCAAAAAATCGGATAAGCTGAGATTTTTCTATGCAATCATATCGACCGCTATCTAACTGATTTCCAAACATGTTAAATAGAATCATGACTCCGCCTCCAACCTTACGTCAAATTCTTCCAAAGCTAACACCCCCGCGCTAGAGGTTCATTTATTTCGCTCCTTGCCGCTTTGACACTCTGCTAAAAACACTTTCTGTATACTAAATAAGCTATTCTGCGATTAGTTTACAATGTATGACAGTCATAACTCGAATATGTCAAGAAGATTTCCTTCTGTAACATTTTTCCACCTCTTAGACTAGACCTTCGCATCACTTTTTGGGTTCACTGAAAAAGTAACAGAACAAACCAGAAGTTTGTTGCAATGCAATCTTTAACGTCGAAAGATTTCTTATCATTATTCTATATTTAATAAAATAGGCCCTGTTTTCACCTTTTCTGCTACTTCATGTTCAGGACCGATAGGATGGTTTTTTATTATAACAAAGGTTAATTTTTCCACCGGGATTTGTTTATCTATTGTTACATCCCTGTTATATTGCTTTGTTATTGTTGTGATTGTACAGGTCACGGCATAAAGGAGGTATCCAAAACGTCTAACAACAGAAATACCGTGCCATGCTTAAATGCAAATCAAAATTACTTATTTAAAATTGAGAGGAGTTTGATGAATGATGAGAAAAGATATTAATGAAAAAGAGAAAAACACTAATAAGAAGATTTTACCTTTTGTGATGTCCACATCAATGTTGACTGCTGCATTTTTTGGAGCAAGCAGCGCTGCCCTGGCAGATGAAAAGGGTGATGAAACAGGATTTAAAAACCATGGTGAAGAAGTATCTTCGTTTGCAACAAGTATTCCAGGTTCACCTGAAAAAGGAAAATTTATGCGCACAATCGCAAGTGAAAAATGGCAGCAAGATACGCCAGGTGAAAATGAAACAGACGATGAAGAAATAGAAGATGCGGATACTGATAAAGATAAAGAATTGGAAGAACCTACTATTGATGATGAAGTTTCCAATATGCCTGTTACTGAAGAAGAAGTAACTGATGAGGAGAAATTCGAGGAACCTGTTGTTGGAGAAGAAGTAACTGATGAGGAGAAATTCGAGGAACCTGTTGTTGGAGAAGATGACTCTGAAACCCAAGTTGATGAAGGAACAACGGATGAAAACGCTGATGATGTAGAGAACGCCGAGGAACCTGTAACTGAAGAAGATGACTCTGAAACGCAAGTTGAGGAAGAAGGAACTACGGACGAAAACGCTAATGATGTGGAGAACGCTGAGGAACCTGTAACTGAAAAAGATGACTCTGAAACGCAAGTTGAGGAAGAAGGAACAACGGATGAAAACGCTGATGATGTGGAAAACGCAGAGGAACCTGTAACGGAAGAAGATGACTCTGAAACCCAAGTTGATGAAGGAACTACGGACGAAAACGCTGATGTTTTGGAGAACGCCGAGGAGCCTGTAACTGAAGAAGATGACTCTGAAACGCAAGTTGAGGAAGAAGGAACAACGGATGAAAACGCTGATGATGTGGAGAACGCCGAGGAACCTGTAACTGAAGAAGATGACTCTGAAACGCAAGTTGAGGAAGAAGGAACAACGGATGAAAACGTTGATGATGTGGAAAACGCAGAGGAACCTGTAACGGAAGACGTAAATGAAATAGAAAAGCCAGCTGACGATAATATTAATGGGGATACTACGTCAACTGACCAAAATACTGACAGTTCGATTATAACAGAAGAGCATAAAAATGAGTATAGGGCTATCTTCCAAAATTACGGAAGTTTGATTGATTACTATCATACAATTATCCAAGATCATCTTGGCATGGTTTTACCAGATGAAGATGTCATTGAACCAGTTGAATACCTAGAAAGTGATGAAATCATAGAGTTTCCAACTGCAGACATTGAAGAAGAAATAGCAAATGATGAAAATGCAGACGGTGTGAAAAACTCTGACGATCCTGTAGTTGAAGAGGAAAATTCTGATGACGTTGATAATACGGAAGCCCCTAGTACCGATAAAGTGACGGAAGAAATCAATGAAAATGTTGATATTCCAACTGAGGAAATCACTGAAGATACTAACCAAACAGATGTCGATGTCGATGCCGAAGAAACAACTATAATTAATGAAACTGAAGAAGTACCAACTTACCAGGTAATCCAAACAACTACTTGGGATAAATTAGTCGGTTACTACAACCAGGTAGTAATGGGTTACGATGCTTTATTAAGTTTCCTTAAGAGATAAATTACGGTTTATAGAATTAAAAACTGAAACTTTTTGAACCCTTGAGATCTCTCAAGGGTTCCATTTTCTAAGATTCACAAATTCATAAGCGACATAGACACACAATGAAATCGATTATCATCAAGTTAATCACATATTGTACTTTATTGGTATCATTTTGAAGCAATTTTCACTCTCTACCCTCAGCAACTCTCTTCACACGTTTTAAAAACTCAACAACTACTTTATCAGATGCAAACAATAAAAATATTTTCACAAACCACTTTAAAGGACGATTCGTTACGGTATAGGTAAATAAAGTTTTATCATCGTTAATTTTTACGATGTCATATGAAGCTGTGATCTCGAACATGCCTGCTATTGTAAAACCAACTTTCAACTTTTTCTGTTCAGGCGTATTTAAATAGTCCAATGTCTCCACATCATACTCTTCGATTCTTTTGCCTTCTTTGTATTTTTGACGATAAACACTTCCAACTTTATCATCGGTTACTTTAATCGGTTTATGCTCAATGACATTAGGCATGATTTTTTGCATGTTTTCTACAGAACCATCAACAAGACCCCAAACCTTTTCAATAGGCGCATTGATCTCAATATCCCTTGTCCACTCTTTCATTCGTCAATCCTACTTTCTAAATTGAATTGCCTCCTATTTGGAGACTTAATCTCGAGGTTTTACTTGATACCTGAGCACTGTTTTTAGTTTTGACGGTTCGACCCTTCTAATATCCGAGAGGTAAATTTCTCGATGTGTTAACGATACTCTTTCTAACTTCTGTTCTTCCAAAAACACATCCATTTTTTCAAAAGTTTGCGGTTCATCATCAAACGGTCCTACATGGAGCATTTGCACCGACATTCCGTCTTCCACCGTTTCAAACTTAACCTCTTCTAGATATGGGTGTGGTTTCTTTTCTCTGACCCGTTCAAAAGCCCGCTTAACAACTTCAAGTGTGACAAAGTCTGGTTGTCTAATCATAATTGTATACACCAACTCATCTTTATTGAGTTCGTCTAATTGCCTTCCCTCTTCCGTTAAATCCCAGATCCCTTCTAACGGATATACAGTATACTCAAAGTAACCTTCAGGTGTGTAGCCATTTCTAGGCATCATCCGAATCGCATAGGCCAAAGAATAAAGCACGCCCACCCTTTCAGCAAACTCTTCATGATTCGGATTACCTTTCCCCTGAATCATCAAAAACTTTTGTTTAGGCACCGTCACTAGTTCAGGTTTTTGCTTAGGAATATATAAGTCTTTTTCCTTCTTTCTCCACTCGAATTTCATGAAGCGTCCTCCTCTAAGTAGAACGATAGTTCTTTTTTAATAGGTTAATTTTAACATAAATGTACTCGATAACATCATTTAAAAATGCCCGTTTTCGTTCTCACAAAACGAAAACGGGCACATTTCTATTCCACACTAAACTCATCACTATTCTCAATTAACCACTTAATCACTTCAACATCCAATGGAATCATGACTTTGTCTGTAATGACGCCATCTGGATTCACAATATAGGTTGTCGGATATACCATCACTTTATATAAATCCATAATCTCGCCTTTTTCGTCCATTAAAATTGGAAAAGTGAGTCCATGTTTATCGACAAATTCGGGTACTTTCTCTTGGCTACCTCTTTCAAGTGTTGTCATATTCACTGCAAGTATTTCAATGTTATCCTGATCTTTATATTCTTGGTAATATGTTTCCATATGGGGCATTTCAACACGACATGGCGGACACCATGAAGCCCAGAAATTAAGCATGACAGTCTTCCCCCGGTAATCGGACAGTTTGACCACTTCACCGGTTAAGGTTTTTAATTCAAAATCAGGTGCATGATGCCCCACGTCAATCCCAGATTCTACATCTAAACTTTCATCCACAAGATTATCAGGCAAATCTTCAAGATTACCACTTTCATATTCATCCAATCCACTGGCCTTGTCTTTCTTTGTCATATTTGTCGTTATCATAATTGTAATCATTGCTACGACTAAGATTGCCGCAAGGGTTATAAAAAGAATTCTAATCTTCTTCATTAGACTGCTCCTTATTATTGCTTAGTTGGGTAACTGGTTACCCGTTAAAGTACTTCTTACCATAATGGTAGTATACTTTAGATAGCATTTGGAGGCCATTTATGACAATTATCGTAAGTCAAATAGATTGGAGATTTTAAGCTAGGTGATCACCTCTTCACAGAAATCTCATAATATAGTATGTTTAGTGTCATACATATCTAAATGGGGTGACTATTTTGACAAGTGTAGTAGATGAAGTTGTTGGGACAATCATAAATTCTCATGAAACAAAACAGCCTATCGAGTTTATCCGACATCGTTATACACTGGATGAGGAGACTGCTTATTTAGTACAGGAGAAATTAATTCACCAAAAATGTGCGTCAAAAAACACCGAAGTTGCTGGCTATAAAATTAGTATGACAAGTGCTGAAACACAAGCGATTGCGAACACGGATGAGCCAGCTTACGGGACGTTACTTTCAACCCATATTCTGCATAGTGGTGAATCTATTTCTCTTTCCTCTATGTTTGCACCTTTAATTGAACCTGAAATTATGTTCGTTCTTACAGATGATTTATCACCTGGGGCCAGTGAAGATGAAATCATTAAGAAGAGTAAAATTTGTGCGGGAATCGAAATTCCGGATGCGCGATACATTGATTGGTTTCCGAATTTCTCCTTGTCTGACTTACTTTGTGACAACACAGCAACAGGTCTTGTCGTTTTAGCAGAACCCATTGAACCTTTTTCTATCAAAGCATTCGAACAGATTAAAATGGAACTTTTTCATGACGGTGAAAAAATTAGTGAAGGACTTTCATCCGCCGTGTTAGGAAATCCTGTTTCTTCCGTTGCTTGGTTAGCTCGAAAATTGGCGAAGAAGAATAAAACTTTAAAGAAAGATATGATTATCTCATCAGGTACGTTTATTTCGCCGCTTGTTGCAAAGGAAGGTACATACAAAGTGTCATATTCGGATATTGGAGAAGTTGAAGTGACTTTTGTGCAATAAAAAAATAGCCTGTCTCTTTTTTTAGAGACAGGCTATTTTCTATCTTAGGTCACTTAGTCTTTTTAATTAGCTTTTTATTTCCCTTTTCTAATATCGCGTCATAGTCAATATACGCATAAATATCTTCTGCAATATGATCACTGAACTTCGCTAATTCTGCAATCGTTAAATCTTCAATTGCTTTTTCCTGCTCTTCACAATAAATAATGATTTTACCGACAATTTCATGTGCATCTCTAAAGGCTGTTCCTTTGCTCACTAAATAATCAGCGACTTCTGTAGCGTTTAAAAATCCTGCTTTAATTGCAGCCTTCATATTTTCTTCCTGTACATGAAGTGTATCTATCATTTTCGCCATAATCTCTAGACAATCTAACACGGTATCGAGTGCATCGAAAAATTGTTCTTTATCTTCTTGCATATCTTTATTATACGTTAATGGCAAACCTTTCAACGTCGTTAACAATGCAAAGAGAGAGCCGTATACTCTGCCTGTTTTTCCTCTGATTAATTCGGCAGCATCCGGATTTTTCTTTTGCGGCATGATGCTGCTTCCCGTTGCATAAGCATCATCCATTTCAATAAACTTGAATTCTTGGCTACTCCAAAGAATGAGTTCTTCACTAAGTCTGCTCATATGCATCATCGTAATAGAAAAACCAGACATAAGTTCAAGTAAATAATCACGATCACTTACACCATCTAAGAAATTATCAACTGGTTTAGAAAAGCCTAGTAAATCTGTTGTTATTTGACGGTCGATATTATGCGTTGTTCCTGCTAATGCACCGCAACCAAGTGGATTTTCATCCAAAATATTTACTGCATTTTCAATTCTTTTTTTGTCTCGGCTAAACATTTGAACATACGCACCCAGATGGTGATTAAATGTCACGACTTGTGCACGTTGTAAATGCGTATAACCAGGCATGATGACATTATTTTCTGCAGCTTTCTTATTTAACGAATCAATTAATTGCTGCAGTGCGACCATTACTTCTTGTCCTTTATTTTTCGCATATTGTCTCATATCGACAGCAACTTGATCGTTTCGGCTTCTTGCTGTATGAAGTTTCTTTCCCACTTCACCAATTCTTTCCGTTAAATTCATTTCTACGAAAGAGTGAATATCTTCAAAGTCACCTTCCACTTTTAAGACGCCAGACTCAATATCTTTTAAAATCGATTCAAGTCCATCCACTAATAAAGTTCCTTCATCTTCTGTTAATAATTCACACGCTACAAGCATTTTTACATGTGCGATACTGCCAGTAATATCTTCAAAATATAATCGTCGATCGACAGGTAAGGAAGTATTAAATTTTTTCATAATGTTATCTTCTCTACCTGTGAATCGTCCACCCCATAGCTTCACTTATACTCCAACCTCTTTCTTCATTTTCACGTTTTGTATTTTCGATAGTGTAAATACTGCCACTAAAAGCAAGACTAGTATTAACACTAGCGTATAAGCATTGCCTGTAATACCAGCAACAATAAATCCAATAAAAGCAATGCTCGCATTTAACAATGCATAAGGGAATTGAGTTTTCACATGATCGATATGATCCGCACCCGCACCTGTTGACGCTAAAATTGTTGTATCAGAAATCGGTGAACAGTGGTCGCCTAACACGCCTCCTGAGAGAACAGCACCAATACAAACTAGCATATGCGCATCTAACCCTACCGCCATCGGAATCGCAAGTGGTAGCATTATCGCGAATGTACCCCACGAAGTACCGGATGCTATAGAAATAACAATCCCAACTATAAACAAGATTGCCGGGATGATAAACGGCGGTACATTGCCTCTCATCACTTCAATAATAAACTGAGCAGTTCCCATTTCTTTAATAACATTTCCAAGCGACCATGCTAAAACAAGCGTCAGTGCAACGTAAACCATTTTTTGCATGCCTGTCGTATAAATATCAAATACCTCTCCAAACTTTCTTACTTTATAGAACAGCATTAAACTAATTATTGTAATTGCTGCAAATAAATATGCCGCACTGAGAGATACTCGGAAATCGCTACCCGGAACAGGCTCAAATGGAAATCCATATGAAATTAACAACCCGAATAATGTAACAAACAAGACTAATAACGGCAACCAAATAAAGATGGCTCGGCCCCCTTTATTCGCCTCTTCAATATTCTCAGCTCTTCTAAGTGGCTTGGACTCTGGCCAATATAGTTCACCTGTTTGTTGAATTCTTCTCTCCGCTCTTGCCATAGGACCAAAATCTAATTTAGTGAGTGCGACAAGCGGAACAAGGCTAACAGCTAAGATTGCATAAAATTGAAAGGGAATCACTTGAATAAACGTACTAAACTCAGAAGTCGCAATGCCTAACGCATCGAATTCTGTTCTAATCAATCCCATAATATAAACGCCCCATCCGATGAACGGGATTAATATAGCTACTGGAGATGACGTCGAATCGATAATCCACGCAAGCTTTTCGCGTGAAACCTTCGCTTTATCAAATATTTTTTCAAAGACAGGTCCCACAATAAGCGGAGTACCTAAGTCAGAAAAAAAGATGACAATGCCACCAATCCAAGCAGATATTTGTGTTTTCGCTCTCGTATTAATAAATCTAGTTACTTTAGAAGCAAGCGCGCTTCCTCCCCCAGACTTTTCCATCAACGCAACAAATCCACCAATAAAAAACAATAAAACTAAGACAGCAGCATTATATCCATCCGCTACAATTGGAAAATAATAGTTACCAATCGTTTCCGTAGTTGCTTTAAGTGGATTCCCACCGACAAGAATGAGCACCCCGATAAAAGCGCCTGAGAACAGTGAAACTAAAACATTTTTCGTAACAATTGCAAGAATAACTGCAATAATAGGCGGAATTAATGACACCCAACCTAGATGCTCCATAAGCAACTTCTCCCCTTTATGTCTCATATAAGGGTATTTAACCACTCTATACCCTAAATTGATTATATTTAATATAATCATGAAAAGCAACATCTTTTCTGAAAATAAAATCATCTAACTTTTACAATGTTCTAGTTCAATCTAAAGGAGATTCGTTCATTAAAAAAGACTGTTGAGATCATCATTCCCAACAGTCTTTCCCCACTATTTAATCGCATATACTAATTTGTAAATTCTCCTCGGTCGCCCTCTTGTTTGTAAAGTTTCATGCCCAATGCACTCAGCTAATCCTGCCTCACAAAGACTTTCAATGAAACGCCTTGTGTTTCTTTCATCTCTAGCTAATTGAGTTGAAATGTCTTTCACCGTAAACTCGTTTACTCCCGATTTTTTCACTAAAGCGAAAGTTTCTATGTAATGCTTCACATTGATATTTTCTTTTTTTAGTGTATTGATGAAATTTTTATCATTGAAATTTGGGAATTCAACAGAATCTACATTCTCACTTTCCGCTTCGATTACTTCACCATTTTCTTGAACTAGAATAATTCCGCCATCTTCTTTGGATTTTCTTAATGCTTGATTCGCATTTAACTCCGCCAAAAACACCGTTTCACCAAAACCAATGCCAATCCCAACCTTCAACCCAGATTCCAAAATGAGATCATTTACAGTCTCTTCAATTTTTTGAATTTCCCTGTCAGTGTCTCCGCGAGAACTAAAAATTAAATAACGACCAAGCCCTTTTTCAACAAGTGAACCATTTAATTGTTCACTTAATAGAATAAGGATTTTTTTCAATTTCAACTCCAAAAATTGGAGTTCATAAGTTTGTTTAGAGCTTTTGAAATAATTTTCCAATTGAACCATTTCAAATAAGAGCACTGCAACTTGCGAGTCTTTAAAATAGATTGTCTTAATTCTCTCTGAAAGAAGAGTAAGCGTATGCTTAATCTCTATGTCACTTGTAGATATTCTAAACGCTGGAACACCCATCTTTTTTAGTTGTAAATAAACTTCCTCATAGCAAGTAATGGCACCTTTCGTTTTTCCATTTTTCCAATGATGATGGTGGAAGTGAATTAATTCCTCCGTTGACGTCTTCTCAGAAAAAGTTTTAAGAAAGATATGTTCACGTTTAATCGAAAGTTGATTAAATGCATCTTCTAAATGACTTTTCGAAATCTCGTCAATACTAAAGTAATCAAAAGGGGATTGGGTTTGGTTCGTAAATTCAATCAAACCTTTGAAAATACCAGCTTCCGTATGATTTATGTAAATCAGGCGCTCTTTATTTTTTATCTCTTGATAGGCTATATGATAAGAAATCTTTCCAGAAAAAATCCAAAAATCTACACTATTTCCATTCTCCTCTATTATTCTTCTGGTTTCTTTAACCTTTTCATATGGAAATGATTGAAAATAAATGTCCAAATGCATGCGTTGTGCTGTATGCAAGATTCTTTTAACTGTAGAATGTGGACCTATGATTCCTACACTTATCATAAAAACACCTCTTTCACATCAGTGCAAAGTCCGTGATTATTGGTTTCGCTCATTTTAGTAGACTCAACGTACTCCATTCTTGTTCGGCGAACTTTATCTCCTATACGCTAATTTGTTATCACCTCATACACACTCCACATATACTCAATGCTAGTTTTGTTGAAATTAAGTTTAGTCTAACTAATTCTAGAGAATTTCGCTACATTAAACTAATTGATAGGCAAATAATATACAACTCTTTAGATGACTGTCACCACCACATTTTGACTATACTGTCATTCGAGGAGGGAAGGATATGTATAAGTTGTTGACGCATAATGATTTGGACGGCGTTGGATGCGGTATTTTAGCGAAAATTGCTTTTGGAAAGCAGGTCAAAGTACGCTACAACTCGGTTTCTGGCCTCGATCGCGAGGTTGAATGGTTTTTGGAAAATGATGATAAAGAAACATTTTTGTTAATTACGGATTTGTCGGTAAATGAGGAAAACGAGAAGAGACTTGAGGCGTTTTATCAAGATGGTGGAAAACTACAATTGCTTGATCACCATAAAACGGCACTTCACTTTAATAGTTATGAGTGGGGTCATGTCGTAATAGAGGATAACGAAGGAAAATTAACTTCAGCGACTTCACTATTTCATCAATACCTTGTTACACATCAACTTCTGGAACCTTCAGAATCTATCGCTGAATTTGTCGAACTCGTTAGACAGTATGATACATGGGAATGGGAAAAGAATGATAACCATTTTGCACAACGTCTTAATGCTCTCTTCTTCCTCATGACAATTGAAGAATTTGAAGATAAGATGATCAGTCGTCTGAATTCGAGTGATCATTTTAACTTCGATGAATTTGAAAAGAAAATACTTGATATGGAAGAAGATAAAATCGAACGCTACATTCGCCGAAAAAGACGAGAACTCGTCCAATTGAAAACCGGCGATCATTTTGCTGGAGTTGTTTATGCGGAATCCTACCATTCAGAGCTTGGCAATGAACTTGGCAAAGAATATCCACATCTTGATTATATTGTAATCCTAAATATTGGGGGTAAACGAGTTGGCTTTCGAACCATACATGATCAGATAGACGTCTCTGAAGTAGCGGGACAATTCGGCGGAGGCGGGCATGCAAAAGCTTCTGGATGCTCGTTAACCAAGGTGGCTTTCCAACAGTTCGTGGTGGACACATTCCACATAGAGCCATTAAGGGAAGATGCTAGAAGAAATCGCTATAATTTAAAACATTCTTCGTTCGGTTCTCTATATAAAAATCGAATGGAAGACAACTTTTTCCTTTATCCGGAAAATGAACAAGGATGGGCAATTAAACAAAATAACAAAAAGTTGGACCAGACCTTTACAAGTTTCGAAGAAGGCGAACGTTTCCTTAAAAGAAACCACGAAGCTTGGCTTGTGCGGGACGATGCTTTCGTCAATTATTTAATGGGCCGAATCAGGACTGATAAGTAAGGATACCTGTGTTAAAAATATTTTAGTGTATGATAAGAATCTTTTTTAACACAGGAACCCTAGACCTATCAAGATGACTAAAAAAGTATTAAGTACACAACCATTTTAAAATGGAAAGTGTACCTAATACTTGTCAGGTTTTAATGATTCATTTTATTCCAGTTCTCCTCGCCAATCATTCATTCCACCTGTCATATTTACGGCGTTGAATCCAAGTGCTTCTAAAATTCCACAAGCAGCTTTACTGCGATTCCCAGATTGGCAAACAACGACATAGTTTGTTTCTTTATCCAATTCATCTTTACGCAATGCAAGTTGAGTGAAAGAAATGTTCCTGGCACCAGGAATTTTCCCACTGAGTAACTCGGCCGATTCGCGAACATCAATAATGGATAAGTCCTTGCAGTCTTGTAACTGCCTTTCTACTTCTGCAGGTGTGATTTGTTTCGCCATCACGTTCTCCTCCTTATCGCCAAGCACCCATACCGCCTGTCACATTATAAACCTTTTCAAAGCCTTGTTTTTTAAGAATTGATGCTGCCCTTGCACTTCTCATGCCACTTTGACAAATCACAACGACTTCTTTGTTTTTATCTAGTTGGTCGGCTTTTCTTGGCAAGTCCCCAAGCGGAATATTTTTAAACTGCGGCTGGTGGTTCGCTTTATATTCACCAGGTGTACGTACGTCAATAAATTGCACTTGTTTATCTTTTAATTTATCTTTCGTTTCTTGCACCGATATATTCGTAACGCCTTTTGTTGGCAGAAAACGTCTCATAACAAATACAACTAACAGAATAATGATTAACCATTGAATAATGTCCATTTGAGTACTTTTCACTCCTTATATGTGTTAAAGCCGTTATCGAAAACGGCTTTAACTTCCCTCAATCAATTATTTAAAATTGTATTCCGTAACAATCTTCTCTCTTCCAGTAACTAAATCATTGTAGTATTCATGCAGGCTGATGCCTAAATAAGAACCTGAAATGTTGTACACATTTTTGTAGCCTAAGTTTTCTAGCGCAATGACCATGTTATAACTGCGCTGTCCTGAACGACAGTGGATATAAACAGGTTGGTCTTTTGGAATTTCATCTAGACGGTCTCTAAATTCACTTAATGGAATATTGACTGCATTTTTTAGATGGCCCCGATTGTATTCACCTTGTTCTCTTGCATCAATAATGAAAGCATTATTTTCCACTAACTCACGAACTTGCGACACTTTAACCTCTTTGTATCTTCCGTATAGTTGATTGAGCGCCACTAATGCCGCGTGGTTGACGACATCTTTTGCTGTTCCCATCATTGGGGAATAAGATAGTTCTAGATCTTTTAAATCCTCTAAAGTTCCATTCATTGTAATCATCGCCGCAATGACGTCAATTCGTTTATCAACATTTCCCTTACCGATTGCCTGGGCACCTAATAATTTCCCTGTTGGCACTTCATACACTAATTTAAAATGCATCGGACTGCTATTAGGCATTAAACCAACTTTATCCGCTGGAATAATATAAACAGAATCATAGCGAATGCCAGCATTTTCAGCCATACGCGCATTCAATCCTGTTGACGCTGTATTAAGACTAAACAAATGCATAGAAGATGAGCCAATGACCCCTTTATTTTGGTTCGGGATTCCATACATATGGTCTGCTGCCGCTCTTGCTTGCTTTTGCGCAGGACCTGCTAATGCGAGTCGCGTAGGTGTATGCGTTAGTTTATGATAAACTTCAATCGCATCTCCGACAGCATAAATATCTTTATCGCTCGTTAAATAATTATGGTCAACTTTTATCGCACCTGTACTGCCAATTTCAAGGTCTGCTTTTTGAGCTAATGTAATTTCAGGTCTTACACCAATCGCCATCACAACAGCCTCTGCCTTTACTTCTTTACCCGATTGAGTTTGAATATAGCCTTCGCCGATTTTATCCAAACCGTCATTTAAAATTAAATGAACACCATTGTCTACCATTTCTTTATGCAAGATTTGCACCATATCATGATCTAATGGCATCATAATTTGATTCGCAAATTCAACTAAAGAAACATTGTATCCTGCCTTTTTTAAGTTCTCAGCGACTTCAACACCAATAAATCCACCGCCAATCACGGCAATATCTTTCAGACCACGATGTTGAATAAATGTATTTAAGTTTTGGATATCGACGACGTTACGTACTGTAAATACATTTTCGTTATGAACGCCTTCGATGTTTGGACGAATCGGTGCTGCGCCAGTAGAAAGCACCAACTTATCATAGCTTTCTTCATACGTTTCATTAGTTAGTACATTTTTAACCGTAATCGTTTTCGCATCTCGATTAATTGCCACAACTTCTTGGCTAACTCTAGCTTCGATATTGTATCTCTTTTTGAACGTTTCTGGTGACATTAATACAAGGTCGTCACTATTTTCTACAACACCGCTCAAATGATAAGGAAGGGCGCAGTTTGAGAAAGATACATGTGGCCCCTTTTCAAACATAATCACTTCAGCTTGTTCATCTAATCTTCTAACTCTAGCCGCTGCGGAAGCTCCTCCTGCAACTCCACCAACAATTAATATCTTTTTACTCATTAACAACGCGTCCTTTCCTTTTATAAATTATCTTCCCTCATGCTTTACCTGTAGGGGTATATTTTATTCAAAATAAAAATTAGCTTTTTGAAGTATTTACTCTAGCATCATCATATACCCCTCACCGTATGTTGTCAAGCCTTTGAAATCCAAAAAACCGAATCTAATGAAAGCTAGATTCGGTTTGACCATAATGGGTATGCTATTTTGGTGAATACAACGTTATTGTGGAGAAGATAACTGGGCTTTTACTTGTTGAACGACTTCTTGGGAAGCTGGGGCAGCTGGCGTATAATATCCTTTTTCAAGTGCATATTTATAGATGATTCTCTGCCGTGATTCATCTTGGTTCCTCATATTGATTAAAGTCTGACGTAGTTCTGAGTTATTTGCTTGAGATATCATATTTGCATATCCAGTGAGACTTGCATTTATTCCAGCTAAATAATCGCTAACCATTTCTTTATCTTGTAACATCTTAAAACCTCCTATCCTAAAAATGACATCAGTTGTTGTTCTGCTTGCTTCGCCGCTTGGGCATCTCTTTCAAATATTGTTTTCAGTTCCGGGTCTGAACAATTTTGGGCATACGTTTCTAATTTTTTCACGATTAAGCCATGGCCGCCGATAAGATGTCGTAAATTTTCAACTTCTAATTCGGTTAAATTATGCATAATTGTACCTCCCTTTATAAAGATTACATATTTATTTTGCCCATATTGTTTAAATTAATGCAGAAATAACAAAAAAAGATAAGCAAAGAAAGTGGTGACCACTAACTTTTACTTATCTTTCTGTTTTTAACCGTGCCAGTCACTCAAACATTCATGACATTCGTGACATTCACGTTTATTACAATTAACGTGATTTTTTTAGTGACTGTCACCCTTTAATACCGAGTATATCAATTGTTTTGCCCATACCCCGCTTCCGCTTCCATCGCATCATTTTTTGTAGCATGGACAGTGCCACGCGGATGTGCTGGAGGTGCGTATATTGAATAAAGTTTAAGTGGCCTATTCCCTGTGTTCGTTAAATTATGCCAGGTTCCAGCTGGAATGATAATCGCAGAGTCCTCTTCAATATTCCTCACAAAATCTAAGTTATTTTGACTACTTCCCATTCTAACAATACCATTGCCTTGTTCTACACGTAAAAATTGATCGAATTCTGGATGTATTTCTAATCCAATATCTTCACCTACCCGAAGACTCATTAACGTTAATTGTAAATGTGGACCAGTCCATAAAGCCGTGCGGAATGTATTGTTTTGTTTGGTTGCTTCATCGATATCCACTACAAACGGCCTTGGTCCATAATCCCTTAAGGGTATTGTTTCATCATAATCATCGTCATTATCATTGAAGTCTATTTGTCCTACATGACCTGGAGTATTCCAGTATCCATACTGTCCACCATAGTTATACATTTGGGCATGGGCATGGGCATGGGCATGCGCATTGACATAATAAGGATTTTGATATTGAACCCCATACGGATAATAGTAAATTGCTCTCAATCCTTTCACGTTTTATCAAAATATACTATGCACATCTGTTTGAGAGTGTACCTAGTCACCTGCTAGATTTGTTCATGACATAGGTAACCAAATAAGCCTTGCCTTGCATATACTGACTCTGTAATAGAGGAGGTAGTAAGTTGTATAGATATTTATATCAAGCACCACATTATTATAATCAACCGCATCTATATGCGAATCATCCGTATATGTATGCAAATCAACAACAGGCATTTGGAAATCCACAGCATATGGCAGTGAACCAACCACAATTAATTTCGAATCAACGCCCAACTGCGCAGGAAATTATGCAAATACTTCGTTCGCAACACAGAAACTTATATTCAGAGCTAGATCAAGCCGGTATGCCCCGTGCTATAACTGATTATGTATTTCTACTCGTAGTTAACTACACACTCAACCAGGCAAACACAAATCAAACTGCAACCCAAATCTACAATCAATTTCAGCGCCAATTCCCATGGTTAAATCTACTGTATAGGCAATTTAATATCCCGCAAAATGTAGTCGATCGAATCCTAGTGAGGGTCATCCAAATTACGTTGAATGAACTTGGAGATGGCGGCCAACAACCTGGTCGCGACTGGATAGGATGGGAAGACCTAGGGGGAGTATTAACATCAGCACCTACAGTCGCTTCTTGGCAGCCAAATCGACTCGATGTATTTGCAAGAGGTACGGACCAAAGCCTGTATCACAAATGGTGGGATGGTCGAGGTTGGAGCAATTGGGAAACGCTTGGTGGCGTATTAACTTCAGCGCCTGCTGCAGTTTCCTGGGGACCTAATCGAATTGATGTTTTCGTAAGAGGAACCGACAATAGTTTATATCATAAATGGTGGGATGGAAGTCGTTGGAGCGATTGGGAGAGCCTTGGTGGTGTCCTAACGAGTGGGCCCGCTGTTTCGTCACGCCGTCCGAATCAACTGGATGTATTTGTAAGGGGAACGAATCAAAGACTCTATAAAAAAACATGGAATGGTTCTCGCTGGGAAGATTGGGAAGACCTTGGCGGTACACTAGCCTCTGAACCAGCGGCTGTATCTTGGGGTCCTAACCGGATTGATGTTTTTGCTAGAGGTCAAAATCAGGATTTAATTCATAAATGGTGGGATGGATCTAGTTGGAGTAATTGGGAGAGCCTTGGCGGGGTATTGACAAGTGGCCCTGCTGTATCTTCAAGCCGTCCAAATCGACTCGATGTATTTGTAAGAGGAACAAATCAAAGACTGTATAAACGAACATGGAATGGATCTCGTTGGGTAGACTGGGAGGACCTTGGCGGCTCAATTACATCGGCTCCCGCAGCTGTATCTTGGGGACCTAACCGGACAGATGTATTTGCCAGAGGAGAAAATCAAAACCTCATCCATTTGTACCGTGGGCGTTAAAGGAAATTTTGCTGACAGATTGATATAGAAAAAATACGTTTTAAAACAAAAGTATCAGGCGCTCGAATTGATCGAGTACTTGATACTTTTCACCATGTTTAAAAGCGGGACAGTCACCCAAACATTCATGAAATTCATGTTTATTCAAATTAACACGACTGTTTTAGTGACTGTGGTCGCCCCCCTTATAATGGACACAAAGTGGGTATAGTATTGTACCAACAATATTTCTAAATTATAAAAAGGGGTTGATCTTATGGTTTACCGACCACGTAGAAAACGAAGCATTTATACATCACCTGAGGATAAAATAAAAGCAGTTGAGCGTATTTTAAGGGAGCATATACCTACAAAACAGATGGCGGAAGAGATAAACGTAAGTCAAACTAGCATTCAACAATGGGTCAAGCAATATAAAAATCATGGACCACAATCATTTCTAAAAACTGATAAGAACACTAATACAACCACTACTGTAGAGGTAGGAGAATTAGAGCGTTTAAAGGCGATTGAAGTTGCTTACGAGGAGCAGCGGATTCAGGTGGAAATTCTAAAAAAGTTCCAAACCTTTCTCAAACAGAAGTAAAGTCTGTTTATTATGAAGCTATCACACGTTTGAGAAAGGAGTACACAGTTCGGCAGCTAGCTAAAGCATTCGGTGTATCTCCTAGTGGTTATTATGCATATTTAAAACGTCCTAAAAGAGTGCTCACTGAACGTGATTGGAAAGACAAAAAGATGATTCAAAAACTTTACAATGAGACAGGTGGCACCTATGGTGCAAAGCGAATTGCAGGTACTTTGAAAGAGCAGGAGAAATATGTGATTAATCATAAACGGGTTGCCCGTTTGATGGACGAAATGTGCATTAAAGCTAAAGTGAGAAAGAAAAAGACAACTCAGGAAAAGAAACAGGTCGCCGCTGGTTACATTTATCCGAATTTGTTAAAACGTGATTTTAATGCGTTTTTCCCAAACCATAAATGGGCAATGGATGTAACAGAAATCACTTTTGACGATACAAAAATTTATGTATCGACTCTAATAGACCTCTTTAATCGGGAGCCGATTGGTTTTCAAGTTGGCTATCATTCTGACATAACAATGATGGAGGCCACAATCCGTCAAGCAATGGAAGAACGTCAATTAAAGGATTTAAGCCAAGTAACGATTCATACGGATCAAGGGAACGTCTATCGTTCTTATCGCTATCGCCAGCTGTCAAGGGAGTTGAAATTTACACCAAGCATGTCACGCAAAGGGAACTGTTATGATAACGCCTTGGTTGAATGCTTTTTTTCTCACTTGAAAGTTGAATTCCCGCTTTTATTTCCGGTTTCTACAATCAAGCAACTGTTAGAGGATTTACCGAAATACGCTTTATTTTTCGCGAAAAAACGTAGTCAGAAAAGACTTGGGTATTTATCGCCATCGTCTTTCCTAACTACGTATTGTAAGGGTGCTTAGTGGCACAATTTAAGTTATTATTCTGTGTCCATTTTCATGGGGCTTGACCACTGTCACCATATGCCCATCTTTTAAATCTCTAACCAAGCCACACACTCGACATGACTGCTTTGAGCAAACATTTCAACTGGTTGCACTTCCTGCGTTCGGTATCCGCCTTCTTCCAGAATTCGTAAATCCCTTGCGAGTGTCGCTGGATTACAGGATACGTACACGATTCGTCTTGGTTTATATTCCAATATTGTTTCTAATAGTTTTTCATCGCAACCTTTACGTGGTGGATCGACCATGAGCACGTCAAAGCGCTTTCCTTCTTCGTACCATTTGGGGATGACCACTTCTGCGGGACCTGCTTCAAAATAGGCATTGTCAATTGCGTTCAATTCTGCATTTCGTTTTGCATCTTCAATCGCTTGCGGAACAATTTCAACACCGTATACTTCTTTTGCTTGTTTAGCTAAAAACAATGAAATTGTGCCGATCCCACAGTACGCATCAATCACGGTTTCATTACCTGTAAGCTGAGCGTATTCTAATGCTTGTCCGTATAAAACCTCCGTTTGTTCAGGATTTATTTGATAAAAAGAACGTGCGGAAATCTCAAATTGGATATCTCCAATTGTATCGACGATGAAGGGTTTTCCGTGTAATAAAATGGTTTCCTCGCCGAATATGACATTCGTTTTTTGTGTGTTGACGTTTTGCATAATTGACGTAACTTCTGGAACAACACTTTTAATGACGTCAATGACTGCTTCTTTTTGTGGAAACTTTTTTGTGCGCGTAACGAGGACAACCATTAATTCGCCAGTTGCACGCGCTTTTCGAATGACGAGATGACGTAGCATTCCCCGATGATTGATTTCGTCATATGCCCGAATGCCCAATTCGTGTAATTTATGTTTGAGTGTAGACATCAGTTCATCGGCTTCTTCGCTTTGAATAATACAAACATCTGTATCGACAATATCATGCGTTCGCGTTTTGTAAAATCCTGCAATCGTTTCTCCATTTTTTTCGCTAAATGGAATTTGGGATTTATTGCGGTAACGCCATGGATTTTCCATTCCCTTAACTGGATGAACCGGAACATGCGGCAGTTTTCCAATTCGGTCCATCACATCGCGAACGGTTTTCCGTTTTTGAACAAGTTGTGCTTCATAAGATAAATGTTGAAGCTGACAGCCTCCACAATCCCAAAACACATGACACGGTGGCTCTACTCGGTCAGGAGATGCTTTTTTCACTGCAATTAATTTTGCTAAACCGTATTTCTTCATCGGTTTCGTCACTTGTACTTCTACTTCTTCTCCCGGCAATGCATTCGGAATGAAAAGCGGATATCCATCAACTTTCGCAACACCTGAACCATCATGTGTTAAATCTTCCACATAGACCGTTAGGCGGTCATTTTTATTTACAATATATGCCATTATTTTTCCTCCAAAATTCTTCTGCCTTTAGTTTACCACGGTACGTATGAAAATACAGACGACATCCGAAGTATTAAGCTCTTTTTTAATTTGTTAGCACTTGACACTAAAAACGATTTCATAACCTACGTTTAATTTCCTTAATTCAACACAATATAATAGCAGAAAATAGGTTTACCTATGTTGAATAAAGGTTATAAAACGATTAGTTAATTCTTCTTTCAAAACCAACAATAATCTTTCTTATAAAACACTTGAGAATAGAGTGAATATTTGGTATTGTTAAATGTACACATAAAAAGAGGTGACAAATATGAAAAGAAAACGAAAGGTACTCGCCTACATTACGCGGGGGGAAGAACCGAATTGGGAACTTTTAGTATTTGAACATAAACATCATGACGCAGGCATGCAAGTTCCTGGTGGAACAATTGAAAACGACGAGCTTGTCATTGATGCGCTTTACCGAGAAATTGAAGAGGAAACAGGAATCCCTAGGGAACACCTCGAATTGAAAGGCAAAGTAAATAAAACCAATTATTTTCCAAAAAACAAAGAAGCCATTTATGAAAGAAATATATTCCATTTAGCTTATACTGGAAAAAATTTAGACGCATGGGAGCACCGCGTAAAAGGAGAGGGAAAGGATAAGGATATGATTTTTTGCCTTCGCTTCATTCCGATTAAGCAGCTACCGGATCTTGCGGCCAACCAAGACCAAGCAATTCCACTTTTAATTTAACAAAGCTATATCCATGTGATTCCTTTATGAATCACATGGATATAGCTTTTGTTTTGCGTATACTTATACAGTTTTATCTGATTCAATATCAATTAAATCTTCAGGACGTAAAGAATCAATCGGTGCAAACATTTCAATATGACGATGTAAATTTCGGAATGTCGCTGGCAGTACACCACCGTATTCACCGTCTAGGTTCAGTAGAACTTTTGCTGGTGAAGTTACCGTAATTTTTTCAGCTTTAGCGGAAATGACCAGTGGGTCATCTAAATGTTCTCCGCGTAATGCTAGAGAAGCAACGCGAATAAATTCAGCGATATTACATTTCTTTAATATGAGTAAGGTAAATTTACCGTCATTGATACTTGAATCAGGCGCTAATTTTTCAAAACCGCCTACTGAATTCGTTAATCCAACGAGAAACAACATTGCCTCATCATCAAATACTTCGCCGTCGTATTCAATCTTGACATGTGATGAATTAATTGACGGCAACATTTCAATCCCTTTTAGATAATAAGCTAATTGACCAAGCATTGTTTTCAACTTGCTTGGGACATCATACGTCAATTCTGTAACGCGTCCACCACCAGCAATATTAATAAAATATCGCTCATTCATCATCCCAACATCGACTGGAATCGTATCGCCATTTACAATGATATTGACCGCCTCGTCAATATCGCGAGGAATTTTTAATGCTCTTGCAAAATCATTTGTCGTTCCCATTGGAATGAGCCCGATACGCGGCCTTTTTTCAAAGGGACTTACACCAGCAATGACTTCGTTGAGTGTGCCATCTCCCCCTACTGCAATAATGAGGTCAAATTCACGTTCTACAGCTAGCTTCGCCGCCACAGTGGCGTCACCTTCCGCTGTTGTCGCATGGCAAGATGTTTCATAGCCAGCTATTTCAAGCTTTTCTAACACTTCGCCGATATGCTTCCGAAAAATTTCTCGTCCAGCTGTCGGATTATAAATGATTCGTGCACGTTTCATTTGTCTAATCCCTTCCTATTTCATCTTTTTAATTTCATCTTTACTATTTCGATTTTAACTGAGCATAACTCAATAAACAGAGACGCATATATTTAATGTTGAAATTAAATCTTACTATTCAAGTTCACTTCATACTTCTTTCATTGTACGTTTTCCATTTGTTTCAAGCAACTTGTTCGTTCTTACTAAAGAACCATCTGCCTATATTGTACACAATTTCTCCATTTATTTTAGCATATGTATTCTTCTCAAACATTACGATAGGAAAAAAAACGTCCTATGTTAGCATTCTCTACTAACATAGGACGTTTGAACTCATTTATTGTTTCTCAATTTCTTCTGCAAGTATTTTATTCACAAGTTGTGGGTTTGCTTGCCCTTTAGACGCCTTCATGACTTGTCCTACTAAGAAACCAAGTGCACGGCCTTTTCCTTCTTTGAAGTCCACGATTGACTGTGGATTTGCTTCAAGTACTTCTGTGACCATTTTGCGAAGTGCGCCTTCGTCGGAAATTTGTACAAGCCCTTTCGCTTTAACGATTTCCTCTGCGTCCCCGCCTTTTTCAACGAGCTCTTTAAATACTTTTTTCGCGATTTTAGATGAAATTGTCCCATCTTGGATTAGTTTAATCATGCCTGTTAATCCTTCTGGCGTTAGCGCTAATTCGCTAAGTTCTTTTTGTTCAGCATTCATATACGCAGAAACGTCACCCATGAGCCAGTTAGAGGCAAGTTTTGGATCTGCGCCCGCAGCAACTGTCGCCTCAAAGAAGTCAGACATTGCTTTCGTTAACGTTAGAACCATTGCGTCATATTCAGGTAAATCAAGCTCATTAATATAACGCGCTTTACGTGCATCTGGCAACTCAGGAATTTCCGCACGAATACGGTTTTTCCAATCTTCATCAATATAAACTTCCGGTAAGTCAGGGTCATTGATGAATCGGTAATCGTCTACTCCGCTTTTCACACGCATGAGAACTGTTTTCCCTGTTGCT
Organism: Sporosarcina pasteurii; assembly: GCF_041295575.1. Classification (NCBI taxonomy): domain Bacteria; kingdom Bacillati; phylum Bacillota; class Bacilli; order Caryophanales; family Caryophanaceae; genus Sporosarcina; species Sporosarcina pasteurii. The sequence continues at coordinate 2,821,060 of NZ_CP160452.1, forward strand.
TCATCATAACGACGTGTTTCTTGTAGTATCTCGCCGCCAGATAGTAACACTTCTGCTTGACGTGCAACTTCGTGAATGAGTCCTCTACGAACAAAGTTGAAAGAGTTTAAGTTTTTCAGTTCTGTCTTTGTTCCAAACGCTTCTTGACCATATGGGCGTAGAGAAACGTTCGCATCACAGCGTAGTGATCCTTCTTCCATACGGACATCAGATACGCCAGTATATTCGATAATTGCTTTTAGTTTTTCTAAGAAAGCATACGCTTCTTCTGGTGAACGAATATCTGGTTCTGATACGATTTCAATGAGTGGTGTTCCTTGACGGTTTAAGTCGACAAGTGAATACCCTTCATCTGTATGCGTCAGTTTTCCAGCGTCTTCTTCTAGGTGAATACGCGTAATCCCGATTTTTTTCTTCTTGCCATCTACTTCTATTTCTACCCAACCGTGCTCACCTATTGGACGGTCTTCTTGTGAAATTTGGTAAGCTTTCGGATTGTCCGGATAGTAATAATGTTTACGGTCAAAATGCATCACATCAGCAATTTCACAATTAAGCGCCATCGCAGCTTTCATGCCAAAATCTACTACAGATTTATTTAATACTGGCAGTACACCTGGATATGCAAGGTCTGTTGCGTGAATGTTCGCATTTGGTTCTGCACCGAAATGGGATGGTGCAGATGAAAAGATTTTTGTGTTCGTTTTTAATTCGACGTGGACTTCAAGTCCGATGACTGTTTCGAAATTCATAATTATTTCTCCTCCCGTATGGCTGGAGTGCGAGTATGAAAATCAGTCGCTTGTTCATACGCATGTGCCACTTTGTAAATCAATGCTTCATCAAAATGGTTTCCGATAATTTGCAACCCAAGTGGTAGTTCATTTGAGAATCCACACGGTACTGAAATCGCCGGTACGCCTGCAAGGTTAATTGGCGTCGTTAGAATATCGCTCATGAATTTCGTTACGATATCCACAGAGTCCTCACCAATTTTCATTGCTTTCGTAGGTGCAGCAGGGCTAATTAAGACATCATATTTTGCAAAAGCATCCGAAAAGTCTTGTGCAACGAGTGCTCTTGCGCGTTGTGCTTTTTTATAAATATCATCGTAGTGTCCCGCACCTAATGTGTACGTACCAAGTAGAATACGACGTTTTACGTCATGACCAAATGCTTCGGCACGTGATTTTCTATAAATCTCATCCAAGTTTTTAGCGTTTTCGGAACGATATCCATAATGAACACCATCATAACGCGCTAAGCCTGAAGATGCTTCAGCAGAGGTAACGAAATAATAAGCAGGCAATGCATACGTTGAATGTGGAAGAGATACTTCTTCAACAATTGCGCCAAGTGATTCCAACACTTTTAATGCTTCAAGTGTTGCTGCTTTCGCCTCTTCACTCACACCTTCGCCTAAATATTCAGTAGGCACACCAATTTTCAAGCCTTTTATGTCACCAGTTAAAGCTTCTTTATAATTAGGTACTTCAATTGGTGAAGACGAAGAATCTTTCGCATCTAAACCTGCAATCGCTTGTAATAAAAGCGCATTATCTTCAACTGTACGTGTCATTGGACCAATTTGGTCAAACGATGAAGCTAGTGCAATGAGTCCAGAACGGGATACGCGTCCGTATGTTGGTTTCATACCTACAATGCCACAAAATGCAGCAGGTTGACGGATAGAACCACCTGTATCTGTCCCAAGTGCAAATGGAATTTCTCCTGCCGCTACTGCTGCTGCAGAACCGCCTGAAGAACCTCCTGGGACATGGTCAAGATTCCAAGGATTGCGTGTTATTTTAAATGCCGACGTTTCTGTTGTCGAACCCATCGCAAACTCATCTAAGTTTAATTTACCAACTGAAACCATTCCTGCTTTGTTCAATCTTTCAACTACTGTCGCATCATAAACAGGCACGAAATCTTCTAGCATACGACTTGCAGCTGTTGTCGTGATTCCTTTTGTTACAATGTTATCTTTCACCCCAAGTGGTAGCCCAAAAAGAGGTCCGCGGTTCTCAACAGGTTCGTTGTCTAATTGTGCTGCTTGTTCGAGCGCTTGCTCTTTATTTAACGAAATGAATGCTTGCACATCTTCGTCTGTTTTCTCAACACGTTCATATGTTGCTTCAGTTAATTCTTTAACCGAAACTTCTTTATTATGTAGCAGATCCTGAAGTTCCGCTGTTGTTTTATTTAATAATGTCATCTTTTTTCCTCCTTGTGCATCATTATGAAAGGATTGTCGGTACTTTAATTTCTCCGTCTTTATGTTCCTTAACGCCCGCTAACATTTCTTCACGCGCTAACACATCTTGTACAACATCCTCACGCATTACGTTCTTTTGTTGAAGCACATGTGTCATCGGCTCAACGTGATCTGTATTCAGTTCATTCAACTTATCAGCATAGTTAATAAATGTTGATAACTCCTCTGCGTACATATCCGCTTCTTCATCCGTTAGTTCAAGCATTGCACGATCGGCAACTGCTAACACTTCTTCTCTTGTTAATTTTGACATGGTGACTCCTCCTTATCAATTACTCGCATCCTTAATCATAGCACTCGGGAAAAGTGATGGAAAGAATTAATAGCCATAAATATGGACATATGGCTCTTCCTCGCCACTTTCCTTCACAATGAGCGCTTCAGGTCCATTAATTGATGTTACACTTACTTCAATATGCACATCCGGTAAATACTTCGGAATTTGACTCGTTAAATATTGAACAAAACCAATAATTTCACTCGTTCCATAAAATTGAATTGGAACTTCAATTTCCAATGAACGCAATGAGCCATTTGCATAATGCCCCCGTCCAATGACATTTACAAAACTTGGGAAGTAATCATCAATCGCCTGTTTGAAATTACGAAATGCAGTATTTACATCTCTGTGCTTCTCATCATTAGTCGATGATGGAAATATGACATGCTTTTCATCGACTTTTTTCCATCCCGAAGGCCCTTTTCCGCCTTCCGCAACGACAGTCGCAAAATAGTGGCCAGGAGTAATTGAGTTATTGCTTTCTTGTTTAAATAAACCGACAACAATTGGAATATCTTCTAACCCTTCAATCGAACGTAGACGTTTCACAATTTCCTCGCCCATCAACATACCTTGTTCTTCAAGCACACTGTCTGAAATAGCCGTCTCTTTTCCAGCTCTTGCATAATAAATGGAGTTCATGGCCAATCCGATAGATATACCATCTAAGCGGACTTTGTTTTCTTTCGTCATGACAAGATAGTTTTGCTCTACAATATGCGCTAAATAAATGGGCGCTTTGTCTGCAATTTCATCATCTTTCATTTTAGCTGTAACCGCCGGGTTAAGTCCTTCTGGATTATCTTCAGATTTTCTACGAATCCAAGACATGGCCATTTCTTGCGTTATATATTGTCCTTCTTGAAAGAAGTGATCGTCTGGCGAAAATCGTTGTGTAGAGAGACGTAAAAGTCCCTCTTCCACTTCTCTCATATCATATTTTGTATGAATATTGTTAACTATAAGCCCCCGACTTGCACTTTTCTTGAATGGGAGAAGCGTTCGGTAATATTCACCTTTTAGCTGAACATCAGGAATAATAACTGTTTCTTCAGCCGCTTCCTCAGTATCCTGTACCACTTCATCGTCACTTTTATCGATTCCAGGGACACAGCCGGAAATCATTAACACTGCAACGAGTCCTAGTATCGTTAATAATCTTCTCATCATTAAATTTCCCCTAACGCTTCTATGAGTTGCGCTTCATCCCAAACGGTAATTTCTAGCTCTTGTGCACGGACAAGTTTAGATCCCGCTGCTTCCCCAGCGACAACGATGTCTGTATTTTTACTAACACTTCCTGTTACTTTCCCGCCAAGTGCTTCAATTTGCTTTTTCGCTTCTCCGCGTGTCATTTCATAGAGTTTACCTGTTAAAACGATTGTTTTGCCAACAAATGGCCCTTCGCTTGGGACATCTTCTTGCGTCAATCCTTTATACCTTAAGTTTAAGCCTGTGCTTTCTAATTTTTGGATGACCGAAAGTACATCTTCGTTATTAAAATAAGTCGTCACAGATTCTGCTACTTTGTCGCCAATTTCATGAATCGAAACAAGTTTTTCTTCGTCAGCTTGCATCAGTGCTTCAAGTGTGCCAAATTCTTCAGCTAAAATCGTAGCGGCATTCACCCCAACATGACGAATCCCTAAACCAAATAACAGTTTTTCTAATGAATTTTCTTTCGATTGTTCAATTGCCGTTAATAAATTAGAGACAGATTTTTCGCCCATACGCTCTAGCTCAATTAATTGCTCTCGGGTTAAAGCATATAAATCGGCTACATCATAGACAAGCTCCGCGCGGTACAATTGCTCAACAATGCGCTCGCCAATCCCTTCAATATTCATCGCGTTCCGTGAAACGAAGTGGATGATTGCTTCTTTCATCTGCGCAGGACATTGTGGATTCACACAGCGTAATGCGACTTCTTCATCTAAGCGAACAAGTTCAGAGTCGCATTCCGGACAATTTTCGGGCATTGCAAATGGCATTTCATCGCCAGTTCGACTTTCGATTATCGGTGCAACGACTTCTGGAATAATGTCTCCAGCTTTTCGAATAATGACCGTGTCGCCAATCCGAATATCTTTTTCTTTAATTAAGTCCTCGTTGTGTAAGGAAGCCCGTCCAACTGTTGTCCCATCAACGAGGACTGGTTCAAGAATTGCGGTCGGTGTGACGACACCTGTTCTACCTACACTTAATTCGACATCTGTTAGCTTTGTCATCACTTCTTCAGCCGGGAACTTATAAGCGATTGCCCATCTCGGATTACGTGCTGTAAATCCAAGTTGTTCCTGGTCTTCAAATGAATCAACTTTGACAACGATGCCATCAATTTCATAATCCAAAGAGGTCCTTTTTTCAGTCCATTCTTCGATGTATGAAATGACTTCATCGATATTGGCACATCGACGTCTTTCTTTATTCGTTTGGAAGCCCAATGTATGTGTGTAATCTAATGCATCAGAATGGCTATCGACGCCATATTCGCTGCCATCTCCGCCTATTCCGTAAACAAAAATGGCTAAGTTTCTACTCGCCGCAATCTTCGGATCTAGTTGACGAAGTGATCCTGCCGCCGCATTTCGAGGGTTAGCAAATCGTTCTTCTCCCGCCTCGTCACGTGCTTCGTTGAGTTTGACGAAAGAACCTTTTGGCATATAAGCTTCTCCCCGTACTTCAAGAGATACGGGTTCTTGGAGACGCAGCGGAACGGTACGAATTGTTTTCAAGTTTTCCGTAATATCTTCGCCGACCGTCCCATCACCACGGGTTGCGCCTTGTACAAATCGCCCATCTACATATCTAAGCGAAATGGCTAAGCCATCGATTTTTAATTCGCAAATATAGGAAACGTTTGGCGATGTTGCTTCTTGGACGCGTCTGTCGAAATCACGTAAGTCTTGCTCATTAAAGGCATTCGCTAAACTTAGCATCGGATTTTCGTGCGTGACTTTACCGAAACCTGAAAGTATCTCGCCACCAACGCGTGCTGTTGGTGAATCTGGAAACCGTAAATCTGGATGCTCTGTTTCGATTGCCAGTAGTTCTTGAAACAACTCATCATAAGCTGCATCGGAAACGAGTGGTTTATCGAGCGTATAATAAGCATGAGCGTACTTATGGAGGAGACGATTTAACTCTTCCACTCGCTTTTCAAGTTCAATTCTATCCATTCATCTGTTCCTCCTAAATCTTTCACACCTTTTCAATTGGAGCAAATTTTGCTAATAAACGTTTAATACCAATTGGGTCTGGAAATGCGATATCGAGCTCTATCTCTTCTCCCGATCCCGTTATACTGACAACCATTCCCGTGCCCCATTTTTTATGGTTCGCTTTATCGCCAACGCGCCAGCCCATCTTCTCGCCACCACTTGCTTGATAGGCAGGTCTTTTCACAGCCGAACGTCTAGCAGGCGCTTTTGAACGGCTTTGTATTCCGCCGCCGAATGAAACAGCATGATCGTCAGATAGGTTTTCAATAACCTCTTCAGAAATCTCCCCGATAAATCTAGATGGTTGATTATAGCTTGAACGCCCGTAAAGCATTCTATAACGCGCCGACGTTAGATAAAGCTTTTGTTCGGCACGCGTAATGCCTACATACGCAAGTCTTCTTTCTTCTTCCATTTCTTCATGGTCATCCATCGAACGAGAGTGCGGGAAAACATTTTCTTCCATACCAATAATGAACACGACTGGATATTCAAGTCCTTTAGCACCGTGCATTGTCATTAAGACAACTTTTTCAGCTTCTTTATTTTCTTCATTATCAAGCGAATCGATGTCTGCGATTAAGGCTAAGTCAGTTAAAAAGGCTACGAGTGATTTATCTTCATCTTCAGAACGCTTTTCAAATGCTTGCGTAACAGAAAGGAATTCTTCAATATTTTCTAATCTGCTTTCCGCTTCAATCGTTTTCTCCCTCTTTAACATCGCACGGTAGCCCGTTTTATCGAGCACTTCTTCGACAAGCTCAGATACCGGTAAATATTCCTGCATCTTCGTGAATCCTTCAATCATCTCACGGAACTTCGCCACTTCATTCGCAGCACGTCCTGTTAGCCCCATAAAATCGGACTCTTGTAATGCATCAAAAATCGAACGGTCATGCTCAATTGCAAATCTGGCCATTCGTTCAAAGGAAGTTGCACCAATGCCGCGTTTTGGCTCATTAATAATTCGACTAAGCGCTAAGTCATCTTCGTTATTGGCAATTAAACGTAAATAAGCGAGTAAATCTTTAATTTCTTTTCGATCATAGAATTTCGTACCGCCAACGATTGTATAATCGATATTCGATTTAACCAGAAATTCTTCTATGACACGTGATTGAGCATTCGTTCGATATAAAACAGCAAATTGGTCGAGTGACAAGCCTTCTTCTTTTTGAAGTTCAAGAATTTTTCCAACAACAAACTGTGCCTCGGCTTTTTCGTCGCTTGCTTTATAGACGTAAATCGGGTCTCCTTCTGCGTTATCAGTTCGTAGTTGTTTATCGTAACGTGAACGGTTATTGAGAATTACGTCGTTCGCCGCTTGCAAGACGCGTTTCGTGGAACGATAGTTTTGCTCAAGTAGGATTACTTCCGCATCTTTATAATCTTTTTCAAATGACAAGATATTCCCAATGTCCGCTCCACGCCATCTATAAATCGATTGGTCGGAGTCGCCAACAACACATAGGTTTTTAAATTTAGCAGCTAGTTGATTTACTAATTGGTACTGCGCGTTGTTTGTATCCTGATACTCGTCCACATGAATATATTGAAATTTGTTTTGATAAAAGCTAAGTACTTCTGGTACTTTGTCAAAAAGTTCAAGTGTTTTCATGATGAGATCATCGAAATCGAGTGATTGGTTTTGACGCAATTTTTTCGCATAACCTTCATATACGTCCGCAATTTTCGTTTCATATGGGTTAAATTTATTAATTTGCGCCCGGTACGTATTTTCATCAATACACTCATTTTTCGCGTCACTAATCGCGTTTAACATCGTGCGCGGCTCGTATTGCTTTGGATCTAAGTTTAGTTCTTTTAAAACATTTTTAATTGCGGTGAGCTGGTCCGCTGTATCAAGGATGGAAAAGGATTTCGAATACCCGATTTGATCGATATTTCTGCGTAAAATTCGCACACACATCGAGTGAAATGTTGATACCCACATGCGCTCTCCCGTGCCTGGCCCAAGCAATCCGTCAATTCTTTCACGCATTTCACGCGCTGCTTTATTCGTAAAAGTAATGGCCAAAATATTGGATGGATACACATTTTTTTCAACGATTAAATAAGCAATTCTATGCGTTAATACGCGCGTCTTCCCTGAACCAGCACCCGCCATAATTAGAAGTGGTCCTTCTGTTGCTTTTACAGCACGCGCTTGTTCAGGGTTCATCCCGTTCAATAAGTTTTCTGCTATTGATTTCATTCAAAACCGCCCTTTCGGAACATTTGTTCTTTATTGTACATCTAAGTGCTCTGAACGGACAACTGATTTTACAGCTTTCACGGTTGATAAAGCTACTTTTAAATCTTCATAAATAATATTGCCAACGATGACGGTATCTGCAAGTTCTGCCATCTCTTTAGCATCTTGGGTATTTTTAATGCCGCCACCATAAAACAGTTTCGTTTGGTCTAGCATATCGGCCGCGGCACGGACCATGTCCACATCACCATATGTACCGCTATACTCCATATAAAAGACGGGTAGCTTAAAAAGATGTTCCGCCATTTGGGCATAAGCAACTAAATCCTCTTCGTCCGTAATCGGCTTCGCTTTCGTCACTTTCGCCGCCTTACAGTCCGGGTTTAAAATACAATAACCTTCTACTATAATTTCTTCCCAGTTCATCATATGCCCATACTCTTTAAGCGCTGCATGATGAAGACCATTTATCCACTTTGTTTCTGTAGCGTTTAATACTGTTGGGATAAAGTAATAATCAAATCCTGGTGTCACGGATTCAACCGTAGACACTTCTAACGCCAGCGGTACGGAAAAACGTCGAACCCGAACGAGTAAATCAAGTACCCCGTCCAATGTCACTTCGTCTGTACCCCCTACAATAATGCCATCTGTTCCCGATTCAGCGATTTGTTCCAAGTCTTCGTCGGAAATTTCTTTGGCAGGGTCTAATTTAAAGGCATGACGCCATTTTGTATAATCCATTGTCATCCACCTAACCATTTAAGTTCGTCAAACCATTATACCAAAAAAGCCGATCAGATTCTTTCCCTGACCGGTTGTTTTTTAGGATTATGTTACAAGGTTGATTTCCGCTACAAGCGGACGCTTTCCGCGGGCACGGCTTCAATCTCCTCGTCACTGCGTTCCTGCGGGGCAAGAGCTTTCTGTATAATTTCGCAAAGACCGCAAAATTATACAACCGAACCCTTCGTTGTTCGGCTAGCTCGCGCTGTTCCCGCTGGAAGAGCCGTCACGAAGAGCGGCTTTTGCGACCAAAAAGCGAAGCGTTTGAGCGCACTCACCGCCTTCCGCTCCAATCAACGAAAATACCTTTATATAAATGACGATTATTAAAAAATAACAAAAACACCCTTAACAATGGGTCCCCGGATTACAGGAAATACACCATTTAAAGATGTTTTCATTGGATGCTTATGAATCTTTACTCTTCTTCACGACTCGCATTTAGACGCTCTAAAATTTTATTATAGCCACCTGACCCATAGTCCACGCAACGTCGTACACGTGAGATTGTGGCGGTGCTTGCGCCTGTTTCGAGTTGTATTGTGTCGTACGTTTTCTTTGAATTTAGCATTTGCGCGACTTCTAAACGCTGAGCGAGTGATTGAATCTCACTAATTGTACAAAGGTCATCGAAAAATTCATAGCACTCTTCAACATTTTTTATTTGTAAAATCGCTTCAAATAATTGGTCCGTTTGAGGTCCACGAATTTTATCTAATTGCATATTTCATTCCCACTCTCTTATAAAATTTAAGGTGTATATGAAACATTTGCCTCAATTCCAGGATCTGTTTTAACGATATGGATCCATGTTTTCCCAGGAACAAGTTTAACAGTTACACCATTTTCAACAGGCACTAACATCCCATCGACGTTCGTCCATTCTATTTCTTTCACGCCACCTGCTTGGAATAGGCGTGCTTTACCGCCAGATTCAAGATCAATTGCTTGTCTACCTTCTGCATCAATTGTTTGATGTGCGGCTTCGAAAACAAGAATATTCGCAAGTTCAATCGGCTCACCATTAGCTTGGTCAATCGTTTGAACGTTGTTTACCGATTGTTCATAGCTCCCCGTTTGTTCATCATACGTATACGTACTTGTAAATACTGGATGTGAACCATTTTGGACGGTAATCGTTGATGCACTCTGTTCTATTTTAGCACTTTCAATAGATTCATGGAAAGAAAGTGACGGCATTTTGTCAATCATCATCGGTGCGTTTACTTGCTCGACAGCAATCCGAATATTTTCACCAGAAATATAAGAGTTATGAGGTGCCTTACGATCCGTTGAACGTTTAAAAAGTGTTCCGTCATGCTGCATGCCATTGACATGGTCTACATCACCCGATTTCAATAGTGCTAGCGCATCGGGACTGTAACCATGCGCTACGTAAAAAGCATCGAGCCCTTGCGCCAGATGAATAAACATATCCCTTGCACTTCGAACTGGCCCAATTTCATCAGGTAATTCGCTTTGGAATAAAGCCAAATACCTCGTTGTATTTCCTTCCGTCATCAACTCATAAATCATATCCGCATCACTTAAACCGGATTGTGGCCTTGCATCAGGATGATTATTAATCGTTACAAGAACCGGACGCATTTTCTTTTCTTCGTTCACTGTCATACCTGTAAATGGCGCTTTATACTGCTGGACTTCTTCCGGCAAGTCGGATTCTTTTCCTGTCTCCTCCGGATTTGGTTGTTCTTCTTCCTTAGACTTTGAACAAGCTGCCATAATCAACATCATCGCGGTCATAACTACTAGCAATCTTATCGATATTTTCATGTTTTATTTCCTACCTTTCTGTTACGGGTACGAGAACTTTGTTTTTCATTACATCGTAAATCCCAATTGGTGTCATTCTTACGTACGGTAAATGCGTGGATTGTAAAAATAAAAATGTATACACTGCGTCTGTGTGATGATATCCTCGTTCTTTTAATGCACTTTTTAGCATTATTTCTTGCTCCATTAACACTTCAACTGGTTCATTTGATAGGCCGCCTCCGATAGGTAAAGGAAGCGTTACAATCGGCTCGCCTTGTTCAATTAACACCATGCCGCCGCCTATTCTTTTGATTTCATTGAAAGCTTGTAACATCGATTTTTTATTTTTCCCAATTAAGATGACATCACCTGTATTCGAGTAAGAAGTCGCAAATCCTTCTACATGCGCGGCAAATCCTTTAATCAGCGTATTCACACGCCAACTGCCGTGGCGGTCTAGCAACATGATAAAACTTTCATCATGGTCATTTGCAAGTGTCTCTTGCGACAAATCTAGCATAATTTCATAAGGTTTTGTAATCACATCGTTCACCATCTCGATGCCAAATGCATGGTCGAATGTGAAATCTTCTTCGTTCAGGTCGAATTGAGGATTGAATTGACCTAATGAAGACCAATCAACAGTTGGAAAAGCCTCCATCGCTTGTCCATCTCTTTTCAACCAGACACCTTTAGATAAGACATCTGTTGGGACAGGATGCTGCTCATCTTCTAATAAGTTCAATGTTGCATAGCGTCCAGTTGCGATTAATCCATGCATATCTGTCATATTATAGTAGCGCGCTACATTATAAGAGGCCATTAAATAGGCATCTATTGGCGGTACGCCTGCATCTAATGCCGCTTGAATACATTTATCGATAACACCGTCCGCATGAAATGAAGGCGTCGATCCGTCTGTAGTCATCATGATATGATCAAACGCATTTAATTTATGATCAACTATGTCTTTTAATATATGAGGTAGGTCAGGACGAATCGAGGAATGGCGGATTGTTACCGCATAGCCGTGAAGGAGCCTTGCTTTCACTTCTTCGAATGTCATCGCCTCATGATCTCCGTCTACCCCCAGCAATTTCATCCTTGCTAATGTTTTTTCCGAAGCCCCCGGAAGATGCCCTTCAATTTTCTTACTGGTTTCTTTTGCAGCTTGCATCGTTGCAAAAATATTTTCATCGCCAGCTAATAATCTTGGCCAAGCTGTTAATTCTCCCGCTAATAAAACATCTTCTCGTAAAAGCCACGGTTTAATTTCTGCTGGATTAAACTGTTCTGCTTCATTTGGTAAGGCCGTTTGCGAGTCCATTCTTGCCCACCAATAAAAAGAAAATGGCAGTTCTTTTAATTGATCTAGTAATGAAAAGATTTCTTTATTCTCAAGTCCCATAAAAAACGTCAAGTTATCTGAAATAAACGTCGTCGTACCTAAAGCACCTGCAAATTCCGCAAAGGTTTGAGGGTTGTACAATTGGAATGGGTGCACATGCGGCTCGATATAGCCAGGCACTATTTTTTTGCCAGTTGCATCGACAATTTCAGTCTGCTTCGTGATTTCTGGCATTTCTTCCCCTGCGTAAATGATTCTATCCTGATGAATCCAAATATTTCCTGTTAACCATTTCTTATAGATTGAATGTAAATATGTTGCATTTGTAATGACAAGGCTTGGTGATTCTGAACCGTTTATCATTTGGATTTGTTCATATATCTCTTCCTGCGTCCACATACCATTCGTCCCTTCGTTATCATTCTATTTTATTTATCGTAGCACAGCGTTATTCATTTAAACAGACTTTTCAAACATGAACAACAAGGGATTTCCCATATTTATCGCGAATGATACTAGTATCTCAAATTAGATTGGAGTTGATCACATGACAAATCAAATGAACTTTGATAGGGAAATGGCGAATGAATATGACAAAGGTGTTCGCAGAACTTTACCTACATACGATGCGTTATTTCGCCTCGTCCAAACTTATTTACGCAACCATGTCTCAAATGATGCACAAATTCTAATTGTTGGAGCAGGCGGCGGAAATGAGTTGGCAATATTGGCCCCACAAAACCCAGCATGGGCATTTACGGCTGTTGATCCATCCGCACCAATGCTTGAATTAGCTAAGCAAAAAGCTCAACAATTTGAGTTGAAAAATGACTTGCATTTTATCAAAGGAACAATCGATGATGTCAATTCATGCGCCCAATATGATGCTGCTACTTTTATGCTTGTCCTTCATTTTATTGAACATGACGAAGAGAAACTTGCTCAATTAAAAAGCATTCGAGAACGACTCTCAAATGGAGCCCCATTCATCATTGCAACAATGTTTGGAAACACGGAATCCGCTGAATTCAAAGAACAATTAGCGCTATGGAAAGCATACTGGCTTGATTCAACTGACCTAACTGAAGAAGATGTTGATGAAATGGAAAAAGCCGTTAGGAACCTTTCTTTCCTACCTGAAGAGAAAATTGTAAATATGCTACAAGAAGCTGGCTTCGGCAATATTGCCAAATTCTTCACAACAAATATGTTTGGCGGTTGGATTTGCAAAGCTAATTAACATGCACATAAAACATCGCCCCGCTTGAATCTGGGGCGTGTTCTAGTGTAATAAATTTACGCGTCTATTTTCTTACTCTTTGTCGTCGATTTTCTTTGTGTCGTTCAAAATCCCATTTCGATAAAAATTCTTTCGTAGAAGTATAGCCTGACTGATAAAGAAAAGCGACTTCCTCATCACTCAGTTCAAAATCAGTTGCGTTGATATCACCTGTTGGAATTTGAATTGTACGTTCTAGCGTTTCTTCATCTAAATGGCGTAAATCATGGGCTTGCAGCATTGTTTTAAAAATATTTTTAAATAGGTGAAGTGGAGTCGGTATAACAGCATCAATATTTACCTGATTTTTCACAAAATGAAATCCAAACGTTGGGAACTGGGGTTTCTTCGTGTCAAATATCCATATTGGGAAGTTACTAAGTAACCCGCCATCCAAAATATAGGATTTATAACGTTGTTTTGATTTCCATATAACTGGCCGATAGAAAAAAGGAATAGAAGCACTCATCATTACTGCTGTCGATACTTTTAAGTCAGCAGGAGACATCCTATAACGTCCCAAATCATCTGGCAAAATGAGCATTTGACCATTTGAAATATCTGAGGCAATAATCTTTAACTTTCCTTCTGGAAGATCTGCAAATGTCTCAATTCCTTTTTCTGAAAGAAGTGAATCCACCCAGGACTCCAAATAATCGTTCTTATATATACCAAGATTAATCATAAGCTCTAACAATGCACCGAAAACTGGAATTCGATTTAAGATTGTCTTACCGCGAAATTTTGAAAACTCGATTTTACTGACACGTTCCATGATTTCATGGCTTTTGTATCCGCTTGCTAAAAGAGCAGCAATTAATGCACCTGCAGACGTTCCAGCCAGTCTTTCCCATTTCACGTTTTCCTCTTCCATAGCCTGAATGGCTCCAATAAAAGCAATCCCTCTTGCACCTCCACCTTCAAAGACAGCATCTGCCTTCAACTTTTCACCTCCTTGGAATGTCATAACCGTTCAAGTGTTGAGAACCTTCAATAACAATTATTCTAAATAGAGCAGGTATTTTCAATCCTTCTTTTGGCCTTTGTTAAATTTTAAAGATATTGGACTGTTGTTTATCGAATTAAGTAGTACCGTGAAAATATGACTTTTATATTTAATAGAAGTGAAAGAAAAACGTGGGATGTCATAAAATCGGAAAATTAGCAATTCTTTATTACTAGTAAGCATTAGCCTAAGGTCTTATTGCATATTTGTATTGTCTAGATGCAAAGCACTATTTTCAGAATATTTAGTTTCCTGGTCATCCAATTGGGTATACAAACACTAACCTCAAGATTAACCCCAATAAGTACACAATTAAATAGCAGATTGTTAACAATTACTTTGGCCAAGCTTATACCCAGAAAAAAATCTTCAAATAGTACAGATCATTTATTTTGTTTCCTAAACGTACAGTAAAATCTTTATCTTCATGATTCAATTTCCTATTTCCTTTCCAAATAGAACACAAGTCACTGGGCATTTTCATAAGGGGGGTGGGAACATTCTTTAATCTACAGCTTCCTTTCTAATATGTTGCCTGGCATTGGGTTTCGACGATAAACGACTCATTAAGTCACATACTAGAAAGGAGGTTAGCAGGGTGAGGAAGTTCAAAGAATGGGCAAATTCGAATAGCTGGTGGTTGCCATGGGTCGGGGTTACTGCCACCATTTCTAGTCTTATGTTTCCTGCTGCTTATTTAAAAATGGGTGAAATCATCGCGTTGATTTTACAGATTTTTAAAAAATACTGGATACTGTCAGTAATTGTCTGTTGGGGAATATATACTCATTTAGAAGTCCTTAAACTGAAAAATAATAGATGTACAAGTGGAAAAGATTCTAAGAAAAACATTTATTGAACTTCTATGTCTTGGGTTGCTCAAGTTTCAGTTCATCTTATTTTCTTAGTTTAAGACCATTTATTAGTAAATCCTGAGGGGGAGTAAAAATGAAACCATTAGTTCGCGCAATCCCATTCCTTGTAAATGAACAGCTAAATGAAGTAAGTCAAGTTCCGGAGGGCATTGAATTAATTCAAGCACCGAAAATTTGGAAAGAAACGAAAGGAGAAGGTGTGACGATTGCGGTTTTGGATACTGGATGCGATATAGATCATCCGGATTTAAAAGACCGCATTATTGGTGGGAGAAACTTCACAGATGATGATGGAGGTAATCCTGAACAATACAATGACTATAATGGCCATGGTACGCATGTCGCCGGGACAATTGCAGCAAGTGAAAATAACATTGGCGTAGTTGGGGTCGCTCCCGCAGCAAGTTTATTGATAGTAAAAGTTCTCAACAAACGCGGGTCTGGCCAATATGATTGGATCATCAACGGGATTCATTATGCGATTGAACAAAATGTGGATATTATTTCAATGTCGCTAGGAGGACCTGTTGACAACCCTAAACTATATGAAGCGATAAAACTTGCAATCGCTCATAATATCCTAGTCGTTTGTGCTGCCGGGAATGAGGGAGATGGCAATGAAAGTACGGATGAATTCGCATATCCCGGACGTTACAATGAAGTTATTTGTGTAGGAGCAATTAATTTTGAACGTCTTTCTAGCGATTTCACAAATTCTCATGATGAAATTGATTTAGTTGCACCGGGTGAAGAAATCTTATCAACCTATTTAAACGGGAAGTATGCTAGACTAACCGGAACTTCTATGGCCGCCCCCCATATTTCTGGAGCACTGGCTCTCATTAAGGTTTGGGCAAATAATCATTTCGGAAGAAAGCTATCTGAGCCTGAGTTATACGCTCAACTGATCAAAAGAACTGTTCCTCTCGGTTTTTCGCCAAGGCTTGAGGGAAACGGAGTTATCTACTTAACAGTTCTAGAACATCTTGAAAAGATATTTGATCAAGAGTTTGTAGATCATGTTTTACTAGAATGTTTAGTAGCTAAATGATTTGTAGTTTAATAGTTAAGCTCTATAATCACCAAGTATTACCATGCAATGGGACACGCCTTAAAGGGAAGGTTGTCTTCCCTTTAGGTCTTGACTTCAAAGTATATCTACCCCTTTTAGTATACTTTGAAACGTGCTTATCCATCATTTTGAAGGAACAAGCATAGAATTAACTTTACTGCGATTCTACTAAGGAGGAATAAAGATGTCTCAAACTAAATTTATTCACAACTTAGATTTAAATGCTGCATTGGCTGAACTAAAGCGTAATAAAAAGAAAGTTGAAAACGAAGCGTATTATGATGAGGAATCTGATCAGAAGGCAATTCAAGATTATTATGATCAAATTGATTTTTATGCCGTCGACAAAAAAGAATTATTTGAGATATTAAATCAGTTAATTAGTAGAACACATAAAAACCAATTGCCTTATAACTCTAAAACTAGAACTTATCTTTATTCAAGGGTTGACCTGCAGACTAACGGAAAGCTGAAAAGCATCTATTCTGGAAAAGATCAGGAGCCTGAACAAGTCATAAAAGAAGATTATGAAACAGAAAGAATTAGAATAGAAGCTTATGGAAAGTTATTAAAAAGCGCCTCGAAAACCGATTCTGAAATACAGAAGGCAATGGCAACGATTGAAAGTAAAAACATTTATAATACGGAACATGTTGTTCCCCAGTCATGGTTTGACAAGGATAACCCAATGCGAGGAGATTTACATCATCTTTTCACATGCGAAAAAGCTTGCAATTCATTAAGATCTAATCATCCTTATTTTGATTTCCTAGATTACCCTCCTGAAGTGACGACGGAAACGATTAAAATGCACTGTGGAAAATACGAAGACAATAAGTTTGAACCGGAAAATGGAAAAGGTGAGGTTGCTAGGGCCACGTTGTACTTTTTGTTAAGGTATCCAGGGGAAATTAGCCGTTATAGTCATGAGGACATTGAAATGCTAATCGATTGGCATCGTGAATATATGGTTTCTATTTATGAAAAACGTCGTAACAAAGAGATATTCAAGATTCAAAAGAACAGGAATCCCCTAATCGATTTTCCTGAACACATTGACAAAATCGATTTTACGCTTGGTATATTATTGTAAGAATTTGGGTATCTATTCCTTATAACAAGAATGAAAGACCTTTCACCAACTCGTTGAATTGGTGAAAGGTCATCCTTACCTGTTTACTAGATGGTGCAATGAACGTAATCTATCTTAATTTAATCCAAAGATTTCACGGTCATTTAAAGGCTGAACAGGACGTTGGTTATCCGGGAAGATTTCCTGATAAGCTTGAATTTGTTCTTTCGACATTTCAATCGGCTCTTCGAACACAATCCATTTAACAGCTTCTGCACATGGCGGTGTCGTTAATGAACCGTTGTAATGGAATGATTTTTGATTTGAAGGGAGTAAAGCTTGTAAATCAATCGCTTCTTCTACGTCAACATCTTCTTCCGTTTCATTCTCCGGTAATACGCCCCAAATGGATGCCAGTGCTTCATTTTCTTCTCCTTCTTGAATCATTACGCCAAGAACGGCAAGATCACCGTTTGCATCCTGGTGTACAAGGTGGAGTTCCATATCAAAGTATTGACTATTCAATTGGTGCTCGCTTGGTGTATGGAAATGGAACTGAGCAAGTGTGTATTCTTTACCTTCGACAAGGATGCTGTTGTTAGTTGTCGCAGGATTAGCCTGTACGGCATGACCGGTATTCATAATTGAAAACTGTGTCGATTCATATTGGATATCAATATTTTCTAGTTCTTCACTAGTTTTCACCTGAGTGGATTCGATATTAATCGGTGATTGCTCACTACCATTCATACAAGCACCGTATGAGTTGTCCAGTTCTCCCCAATGATCAGGGCCTATGTCTGCATCGTAAGCCCATTGAGCAGTAGAGGTAACGTCTGTTTCCTCATTTTCTATTATATGAGCAACTTCTTCTTTTTCGGGTTCAGTTGTTTCCGTCGTTTGTTCTGAGCAAGCGCCCAATAATAACGATACAGCTAAAAATGGATATACAATTTTCTTTTTCATGTTCGATAAATCCCTTGCTTTCTTATTTGTTATGTATTGTCGACATCAATTACAATACTAAATAAAATATAAAATGCAATCCATTTTTCACCCAAAATGACGAAAACTTCAAATATAGGTGATAATTACCATTCATTTAAAAATGAAAATAAAGGAATGTGCGCCTTATCCCTCGGTACTTAATGACTACGCCAGGTTTTGTCTGTTTGAACAGTGTTCATGGGAAAGCAGGAAAAGATGAAAAAAATCCACTCGCTCAACTAAGAGAGAGAGTGGATTTAGTTTTATTCAAATGTTCGCCAACCAATATCTGTACGGTAAAAGAACCCGTCCCATTTTAAGTCTGACAAACTGTGATAAACGTCTGCTTGTGCATCTTTTAACGTTTCCGCTCTAGCCGCGACTAAGAGGACGCGACCGCCGTTTCCGACAAAATCTTTTCCGTCAGATTTTGTACCAGCGTGAAAAACGTCTAATCCTTGAGCAGTAATCACGTTTAATTCCGGTAGACGCGCGCCTTTTATCACCTTGTCTGGATACCCTTCAGATGCAATGACAACGCCCAGGACGGCATCGTCATTCCATTTTAATTCATAAGGCTCGCCTTCCATTAGCGCCGCCATAAATTCACCGAAATCCGATTCCATTCGTGGTAACACAACTTGCGCTTCTGGGTCACCGAAACGTGCGTTAAATTCGATCACTTTAGGGCCGTCTTCCGTCAAAATTAATCCCGCATATAAAATACCGGTAAACGGAGTTCCTTCTGCAGCCATCGCCTTGACAGTTGGAACGACCACTTTGTCATATGCTTCTTTCACAACTGCATCTGAAATTTGTGGCACTGGAGAATAAGCGCCCATCCCGCCCGTATTTGGCCCTCTATCGCCGTCATATGCACGTTTATGGTCTTGTGCGATAACCATCGGATAAATTTGTCCGTTATGAACAAATGACATATATGAAAATTCTTCGCCATCTAAAAACTCTTCAATTACGACTTTTGAAGATGAATCTCCGAATTTTTGATTGCCAATCATATCATCCACTGCATGCAAAGCGTCTTCTAGCTTCATCGCAACGATAACACCTTTTCCTGCAGCTAATCCATCCGCTTTGACAACAATGGGTGCTCCTTTTTCACGGATGAATGCTTTCGCTTCTTCCGCATCTGTAAACGTCCCATACGCGGCCGTTGGGATATTGTATTTCTTCATGATTTCTTTTGCGAATGACTTACTACCTTCAATTTGCGCCGCCGCTTTTGTCGGACCAAATGCTTGTAAGCCCTGCTCAGCAAAATAATCAACAATCCCTTCAGCAAGTGGCTGTTCAGGCCCTACGAAGGTTAAGTCAACTTCATTTTCTTTTGCAAATGCAACAAGTGCTTCAAAATCTGTTGCATCAATATTGACAATTTCAGCATCCTCTTTCATGCCATCATTGCCTGGTGCTACAAATACTTTTTTAACTGAAGGGGAGACATTGAATTGCTTAGCAATTGCATGCTCGCGTCCCCCACCTCCTATAACGAGTACTTTCAACAGATTTCCTCCTAACATAATCCTTTAATGTTTAAAATGACGAACGCCTGTAAAGACCATTGTAATGCCATATTCATTTGCTTTTTTAATAGAATCTTCGTCTTTTACGGATCCGCCTGGCTGAATAATCGCTGTGATGCCAGCTTTTGCAGCCGCTTCAACAGTATCATCCATCGGGAAAAATGCATCAGAAGCAAGTGCTGCGCCTTTTGCACGTTCTCCTGCTTGTGTAAGTGCGATCCCTGCTGCACCAACGCGGTTCATTTGACCAGCACCAACGCCAAGTGTTCTTTCATTATCTGATACAACAATCGCATTCGATTTTACATGTTTTACAACAGCCCAGCCAAGTTTCATCGCTTCCCACTCAGCTTCTGTCGGTTCACGGTCTGTTGCGACACGAATATCTGCGTCTTTAAATCCAAATGAATCTGGTTCTTGCATGAGGAGTCCACCTTCCACAGACACCGTGTTCCATTTGTCTTGCTTGTTTTGTTCGAATGAAATGGTTAATAAACGAATATTTTTCTTCTTCGTTAATAATTCAATCGCTTCTTCTGTGAATGAAGGAGCAATGACAATTTCTAAAAAGATTTTGCTTAAATGTTCTGCTGTTGCTACGTCCACTTCACGGTTTAGTGCGATAATACCACCGAAAATTGACACTGGGTCTGCTTCGTAGGCTTTATGAAACGCATCCTCAATCGTTTGGCTAGTCCCAACGCCACATGGATTCATATGCTTAACAGCTACTGCTGCCGGTGCATCAAATTCCTTCACGATTTGAATCGCTGCATTCGCATCTTGAATGTTATTATACGATAATTCTTTTCCATGCAGTTGTTCTGCATACGCGATTGAGAAATCGGAACCGAGTGGTTTACTGTAAAATGCAGCTTTTTGGTGCGGGTTTTCCCCGTAACGAAGTGGCTGTTTTAATTCGTACGTATACGTCACTTGCTCTGGGAATTCTTCGCCGGCAAGGTCTGTTAAATAGCCTGCAATGAGTGCATCGTAAGCAGCTGTATGACGGAAAACCTTTGCTGCCAGACGTCTGCGTGTTTCATCTGTTGTTTGTCCGTCTGCTTTTAATTCTGCTAAAACTTGCTCGTAATCCGTTGCGTCGACGATCACTGTTACGTATGCATGGTTTTTCGCTGAAGCACGGAGCATTGCTGGACCGCCGATATCAATGTTTTCAATTGCGTCTTCGGTCGTGACATCTGCTTTTGAAATCGTTTCTTTGAATGGATACAAATTGACACAAACGATATCGATTGGGTGAATTTGATGTTCTTCCATTTGAGCTTGGTGCGCTGGATTGTCACGTTTTGCGAGTAATCCACCGTGGATAAATGGATTTAATGTTTTTACGCGGCCTTCCATAATCTCTGGAAATCCTGTTACTTCATCGACAGCAGTTACAGAAACTCCATTTTCCGCAAGATGCTTCATCGTTCCACCAGTCGATAAAATTTCATAGTCTAGACTTTCCAATGCTTTTGCAAATTCTAAGATACCGCTTTTGTCAGATACGCTTAGCAGTGCACGTTTTTTCACGAGTAAACCCTCCAATTATTGTGAATCGAAATACTTTGATTTGGACCTAGGTTGATTTCCGCTACAGGCGGACGCTTTCCGCGGGCGGTCCGTGAGCCTCCTCGTCGCTTCGCTCCTGTGGGGTCTCACCTGGACACGCTTTTCCCGTAGGAGTCGCCGCCTTCCGCTTCAATCAACAAAATTACCTCAATAATAATTATCCATTAATATTATTCCTACTAATTCCGCTTTGGTTACCACTTGGAAGGCACCATCGCTAACCTTTAATGCTGTTTACATTTTCAACTTACTGATTCGTAAACAACCTATGTAATGTCTCTTTATAAAGCACATGTTCAACGGCGTGTATTGCTTCAGCTGTTTGGTTAACGTCTCCGTCAACAACCCGAACGGCTTCTTGTGCGAGGATCGGTCCTGTGTCCATTCCTTCGTCGACAAGATGCACAGTAACGCCCGTCACTTTTACACCGTGCTCGATTGCTTGTTCAATCGCCGCTTTTCCTGGAAACGATGGCAACAGCGACGGATGAATGTTTACGATACGTGATGGGAATGCATCTAACAGTGTGTGTCCGATAAGACGCATATACCCAGCGAGGATGAGCCATTCAACCTGATCTTCTTCTAACTTTTGTAAAATGGCTTCCTCATATTTCTCCCTGGAACCATACGCTTTTGGCGAGAAGACGGATATTGGAATGTTCAGCTCCCGTGCACGTTCAGCAACGTAAGCTTCAGGTTTATCTGTAATTAACACAGCAATTTCCGCATTTAATTCTCCGTTACGACATGCCTCTTCAATTGCAACAAAATTACTGCCGCTTCCGGAAGCGAAAACGGCAATTTTCGTTTTCTCAATCATTATTCTAAACTCCCGTCATGGTCACCGATAAATGTTACCTCTTCGCCTGCAACAACACGACCAATTTGGTACGCTTTTTCGCCGTTTTTTTCAGCAATTTCAATTGCACGAGCAGCTTGTGCTTCAGGGAGTGCTATGACAAATCCAACACCCATATTAAACACGCTATATAAGTCTTTATCTGTTAGCTTTCCTTTTTCTTTTAGCATCTTAAAAACAGGAAGCTCTTCCCATGAGCCTAGTTTTACTTCAGCGGCTAATCCATCCGGTAACATACGTGGTAAGTTTTCAAAAAATCCGCCGCCTGTAATATGCCCCATTGAATGAACTTCAAGCTCACGATGCATTTCTAATACTGGCAATGCATAGATTTTTGTTGGTTCTAACAGTGCTTCGCCAACTGTGCCAAGCTCTTCATAACCTGCAATCTTGTCATGAATGTCATACCCTTCGTCTTCTAACACGATTTTACGCACGAGTGAAAATCCATTGGAATGAATACCACTTGAAGCAATCCCTACAAGGACATCCCCTTCCACAACTTTTTCACCCGTTACAATGTCACTTTTCTCGCAAGCGCCAACCGCAAACCCAGCGAGGTCATATTCGTCCTCTTCGTACAAACCAGGCATTTCAGCTGTTTCTCCACCAATTAACGCTGCACCTGATTGTACACAACCATCTGCAATCCCTTTTACAATTGCTTCAACTTTTTCAGGAACTGCTTTTCCAAGCGCAATATAGTCAAGGAAATAAAGTGGCTCGGCACCTTGTGCAACGATATCATTGACACACATTGCTACACAGTCAACACCAATTGTGTCATGTTTCTCTGCCATAAATGCCAACTTCAATTTCGTGCCAACACCATCTGTTCCAGAAATCAAAACAGGCTCTTTAAAATTTAAAGCAGATAGGTCAAACATGCCGCCGAATCCGCCAAATGCACCTAATACACCTTGGCGTGCCGTTCTTTCCACATGTGATTTCATTCGCTTTACAGATTCATACCCTGCTTCAATATTCACTCCTGCTTTTTCATACGCATTTGACATGGAAAAGCCTCCTATTTCCCTATTTCTTTTTCATGTGGTAATACAGTGTCCGCATAAATTTCCGTTGGATATTCTCCCGTAAAACAAGCTAAACATTGTCCACAATTTTTCATCGTATCTGGTCGTCCAATCGCATCCAACATGCCTTCTGGCGATAAAAACGTTAACGTGTCTGCATTGATTAACTCGCGCACTTCTTCTACAGTACGCCCTGTTGCAATTAACTCCGAATCCGTACTAATATCTACCCCATAGAAACATGGACTTACAAGTGGCGGTGAAGCAATTACGACATGCACTTCCGTTGCACCCGCTTCTTTTAACATCTTCACAATTCGTTTAGACGTTGTTCCACGGACAATTGAATCATCTACCATTACAACCCTTTTTCCATTCACTACTTGATGCACAGGGGATAACTTCATCTTCACCCCTTGCTCTCGCAATGATTGAGATGGCTGAATAAATGTCCGGCCCACGTACCGACTTTTTATTAACCCAAGTTCATATGGAATCCCACTTTCCTCGGAAAAACCAATCGCAGCTGAAATACTGGAATCCGGAACACCTGTAACGACGTCCGCTTCAATGTCACCAATTTCTCGTGCCAATTGCTTCCCGCATCGCTTTCTGGCCATATGAATATTAATTCCTTCGATATCCGAGTCAGGACGCGCAAAATACACATATTCCATCGAACACATCGCCGAATCTGCCGTCGGTGCAAATCGCTCAGCGTGTAAACCATCGCGATTCACAATTAACAACTCACCTGGCTCAACGGACCGAACACATTCCGCACCAATAATATCAAATGCACATGTTTCAGAAGCAACGACCCAAGCATCTCCGACTTTTCCTAAAGAGAGTGGACGAATCCCATTCGGATCTTGCGCAATCATTAAGCTATCTTCCGTTAAAATAACAAATGCAAAAGCCCCTTTTAACATCGACAATGCTTTTTTCACACGATCTCGCTGCGTTAACGATCCGCTACTTCTTTTAATTAAATGCGCAAGCACTTCTGTATCGGAAGCAGTTTGAAAAATACTTCCCTGACGCTCCAGATGCTCGCGTAACTCAGCGGCGTTGACGATGTTTCCATTCATCGCAACCGCTAAACTGCCCGTTGTGGAACGGAAAACGAGGGGCTGAACATTCTCAATGCCACGCCCGCTTTCCGTCGAATAACGAACTTGCCCAATCGCTGCATGTCCCCCTAAATCATCCAATTTCAAATTCGAAAATACATCGTTTACGAGTCCTTCACCTTTAATGACTTGAAGACCATTTCCATTTGTCGATACAATACCCGCACCTTCTTGCCCGCGATGTTGCAAAGCATGAAGTCCATAATACGTATATTGTGACGCTTCTTCGCTTCCCCAAATCCCGAATACGCCGCACTCTTCATTTATCCCTCTGAGTTCAGCAAGCATTGGAGAGCCCCTTCCCAAACAGAATGGAACTCATCTACAGTTCCATCAATTAGCACTTCGTTGTCCTCACCGTGAATCGTAATTGTTTCATCATTCGTAACAACACCGATTTTCACTGCGTCTTTGACGATTTGTTCAAATGCTTCAACATTCTCTTCTTTCACAGACACAAGGAAACGTGATTGCGTTTCACTGAATAAAGCTGTGACTGCTGAGCCTGAAATCGTAACTTCAGCACCTAATTTTGTTGGCCCGAACGCCTTCTCACAAAGTGCCACAGCAAATCCGCCTTCTGCTAAGTCTGTCGCAGATGCAATAAGTTGCTTTTGAATCGCTGTTAATAAAGCATTTTGACGAGCGGCTTCAACTTCTAAATCCATTGCCGGCGCTTGTCCAGAAATTTCACCATCCGTCATTTGCTGTAACTCACTACCGCCAAAGTCTAGGCCAGCTTCACCAATTAAGTAAATGCGATCCCCTGCTTGTTTAAATGGTGTCGTTGTCACATGTGATAAATCGTGAACAAGCCCTACCATACCGATTGTCGGTGTCGGATAAATTGCAACCCCGTTTACTTCATTCGACATTGAAACGTTCCCACTGATAACCGGCGCATCTAATGCTAAACAAGCCGCTGAAATGCCGTCTGCTGCCTTTTCAAATTGCCAAAACACTTCCGGCTTATCCGGATTTCCAAAGTTCAAGCAATCCGTAATCGCGATTGGCTCAGCACCTGAACAAACAAGGTTACGTGCCGCTTCAGAAACCGCAATTTGTCCACCTGTTTCAGGGTCTAGATATACATAACGCGCATTACAATCCGATGTCATTGCAAGTCCTTTATTCGTACCTTCTACACGAATGACCCCCGCAGAAGAACCTGGTGCCACGACTGTATTACGACGCGCATGTGAATCAAATTGCTCATACACCCATTTTTTCGACGCAATGGTCGG
This sequence comes from Sporosarcina pasteurii, assembly GCF_041295575.1. Lineage (NCBI taxonomy): Bacteria > Bacillati > Bacillota > Bacilli > Caryophanales > Caryophanaceae > Sporosarcina > Sporosarcina pasteurii. The sequence goes on from NZ_CP160452.1 coordinate 2,846,650, forward strand.
TCTAGCAAGTAATGCTTTTAACGTTTCTTTATAATTTGATACAACAGGTTCTGTCTTTTCCATCGCTTGAAACTCTTTAAAATACGCCGGTTCTTCTGAATCTTTATAGTAAACTGGCGCATCTTCAGCTAACGCATCTGCTGGAACTTCAGCGACAACTTCACCTTTATGAAGCAAACGAAGCATTTTATCATCTGTTACTCGTCCGATTGCCACACATTCAACACCATACTTCGCGAAAAGATCAATAACTTCCTGTTCGCGTCCTTTTTTCACGACAAATAGCATACGCTCTTGAGATTCAGACAGCATCATTTCATAAGCTGTCATTCCCTCTTCGCGTTGTGGAACAAGATTTAAGTTTAATTCAACACCATATCCTGCGCTTGAAGCCATTTCTGCTGATGCAGAAGAAAGTCCGGCTGCGCCCATATCTTGCATACCGATTAATGCATCTGATTTTGCTAACTCAAGACAAGCGTCCATTACGAGTTTCTCTAAAAATGGGTCCCCCGCTTGCATAACCGGAAACTCATCATCTTCTTCGACTGTTAATTCCGCAGAAGACATTGTCGCCCCGTGAATGCCGTCTCTTCCTGTTTTAGCGCCTGCATACATCACTGTATTGCCAATACCAGCGGCAATCCCTTTTTGAATGTCTTCATGGTTCAATAAACCAACTGCCATTGCATTCACTAATGGACGTGTCGAATAACAGTTATCAAACTGTGCTTCTCCGGCAATTGTTGGAATGCCGATTCCGTTTCCGTAACTTGCAATTCCAGCAACTGCTTCTTCAAATAAAAAGCGATCTCGTGCTTTCGTTAAATCACCAAAGCGCAATGAATTCACAAGGGCTACCGGACGTGCACCCATCGAAAACACATCTCGTAAAACGCCACCCGCACCTGTTGCTGCACCAATAAACGGTTCAATGGCAGAAGGCGAGTTATGCGATTCCATTTTAAATACAGCCGCTTGGTTATCACCAATGTCAACGATACCTGCACCTTCACCAGGTCCTTGTAATACGCGTTCCCCTGTTGTCGGGAATTTCTTTAGGATTGGCTTTGAACTTTTATATGAACAGTGCTCTGACCATAGAGCAGAAAACAAACCGGTTTCGGTATAGTTTGGCAGTCGTCCCAAACTTTTCTCAGCACGTTCAAATTCTTCATCCGTCATGCCCATTTGACGATATAATTTTTCATCTTTAACTTGTTGTGCGTTCGGCTCCATTGTTTTCATTCCACCCTTTTCAAAATAGACTTAAATAATCGTAATCCATCTACATGGCCTAGTACTTCTTCTACTGCTCGTTCAGGAAGTGGCATCATGCCAAGCACATTTCCTTCTTTATTTAAAACGCCCGCGATTTTATCCGTGCTTCCTTGATCTTGATGATCTGCATAAGTAAATGCGATTTGGTTGTTTGCTTTCATATCTGCAAGTGTTTCTTCATCTACATAATAATTCCCATACTGATGTGCAAATGGAATCGTAATGTCTTCCCCTTGTTCATACTCAGCAGTGAATAAGGAATCTGCATTTTGTACGCTTAATTTAGTCGTCCCAGATTTAAATTTCAATCCTTTATTTTGCAATAAAGCACCTGGTAACAAATGAGCTTCCGTTAAAATTTGAAAGCCATTCCCTACACCTAATACTGGCTTTCCAGATGCAGCAAATGCACATAAACTCGCCATCGCCTTAGAACCTTTCGCAAGTGCCCCTGGACGTAAATAATCGCCGTAAGACGCGCCGCCAGGTACAAGGACGGCATCAAAGTTTGATAAATCTTCTGCCTCTTTATCTGTATGCCATACATATGAAGCCTCTTCACCTAGTACATCATGAACCGCACGATGCATATCAACATCGCAACTTGAGCCTGGAAATACTAAAATTGCAAACTTCATCTGCTTCAGGCCTCCTCAATTTCAAATCGGTAGTCTTCGATCACTCGGTTCACCAGAAGTTCTTTACACATCTCATCAACACGTGATTCGATTTCGGATTCTGCTCCATCAATTTCTAGTTCAATCAACTTCCCAATACGCACGCTTTTCACTTCTTCATACCCCATATTGTGTAGTGCTTGCTCAGCAGCTGTTCCTTGTGGATCTACAACGCTTTCGCGTAAAGTGACATATACATTAACTTTTTTCATGTTTTGTTCCTCCTAAATGGCATTTGATGATCTTTATTTATTAAACCAGACATTTGATGTTTTAATTTCTTCTAAAGTGGTATCGATGTCATCTGTCATAATCGTGACATGCCCCATTTTTCGCTTTTCTTTCGCTTCCGCTTTTCCATACATGTGAACAGACCACTCTGGATAATGAACCAGCATCTCTTGTAAGGGTTCCACATGTTCCCCGAGTACATTCACCATAATAGAGGATGCCCATAATCTTGGCTTACGAAGCGGCCATCCGCAAATCGCACGAATATGTTGATGGAACTGCGAAACATTACACGCTTCTATTGAATAATGTCCTGAATTATGAGGACGCGGTGCAAGTTCATTGATCACAATATTGCCGTCCTCCAAAACAAACATTTCTACAGCTAACGTACCTACAAGCTCGAGATGATTGGCAATTTTCCCCGCAGCCTCTTCAGCTTTCTTTATAATGGCTTCATCAATGCGCGCTGGAACGATGGACTCGTGTAAAATATGATCTTTATGAATATTTTCAGCAACTGGTAGGCAATACGATTGACCTTCTGCATTGCGCTGAATAATGACTGAAATCTCCTTCACAAATGGAACAAATGCCTCCGCGATACAAGTAGAGTGTTCAAAGAAGGTACGTGCTTCTTCAAGTTGTTCCAAAGTATCTACTTTCACTTGGCCTTTCCCGTCATATCCGCCAAAAGCAGTTTTCACGATACAGGGGAAACCAACTTGTCCAATGTTTGCTTCTAACTCCTCAAATGTGTGGGCCGTCACGTAATTTGCTACAGGAGCTCCGGATGTGTTAATCTCCGCTTTTTCATTCATCCTATTTTGTGTAATACGAACGAGTTCTGCTCCTTGTGGCACATGTGCGGTTTCAGCTAACTTCTTTAATCCTTCATAATCGATATTCTCAAATTCATACGTAATGACATCACTCACTTGTGCCAGTTCTTGTAAGGCATGCTCATCATCGTAGTCAGCTACAATTCGAATATCCGCAATTTGTCCACAAGGCGAGTCTTCTATCGGGTCAAGTACTGCAATTCGGAAACCAGCTTCTTTTGCCGCAAGCCCCATCATGCGTCCAAGTTGACCACCGCCAATAATGCCAATCGTCTGTCCTGGTAAAATTGTTGTCATCGTAACTCACTGCTACTTTCTAATGCGCTTTGACGCATGTGATCTCTATGTTGTTCAATGCGTTTCGATAACGCTGTATCTGTGATCCCTAGTAATTGCGCCGCAAAAATCCCTGCATTTGTTGCGCCCGCTTTACCAATGGCCATTGTCGCTACTGGCACACCACCTGGCATTTGCACAATTGATAAAAGGGAATCCTTCCCGCTTAAAGCCCGTGACTGTATCGGAACACCAATCACCGGAAGCAAAGTTTTCGATGCAACCATGCCTGGAAGATGCGCCGCTCCGCCAGCGCCTGCGATAATGACTTTAATCCCCCGGGCCTCTGCCTGCTCTGCATACTCAAACATGAAATCTGGCGTTCGATGCGCCGACACGACTTTCTTTTCATACGGTACTTCAAGTTCCTCTAACATGTCACAAGCATGTTTCATCGTTTCCCAATCACTTTTACTTCCCATAATGACGCCAACTTTTGGTTCCACTATTTCTCCACTCCTTAAACTTAAAACTGACAGATACTTGAACAATGAATAATACAATATTTTCCAGGAATTAAAAAATCCTCGAATAACCTGCTCATTACGCATGAAAAGCAGGGCATTCGAGGACTTTGAAATAAGCGTGTTTATTAGCAGCACCAATCATTAGTACACACACCTTTCACAATCATTCCTGGAAAGTTCGCTTTCCCGCATAGTCTAGACATTCCGGTGTCTAGGTAGAAACGCTAAAGCCTATCCTTCAGCATATATGGGGATTTTTCAACAACACATTCATTTTAACAAGTATTATACAATTCGTCAACGAAAAAACGAACGTTAAAGATATCACATTCTTTAACGTTCGCCTTTCAATTCATTCAAGACTCCTTAAGTATTCCTTTAAACTGAATGACTTGACGTACCGGGATGACTTCACCATCTACTTCTTGAAATAGAGGCTCTTCTCGTCTTCCAGCAACCGTATATCCTGCCGCAGCCATTCGTTCTAAACAATCTTCAACTTTTTCGCCTTCTTCGACTTCAAACCATTCTGTTTTCTTTCGGCTCATCTAAATAAATTCCCTCTCCTTACAGATTTAACCCAAAATCCACCATGAATCGCTTTCGGCTCATATGAAATAATAAATGCTTTCGGATCCAACTCTTTGATCCGCGCATAAAGTTTCAGTTCGTACCTTCTAGGCGTTAGGATTTGAATAGCTGAACGATTTCCCTCTAGGCCATTTGCCGACCAATCTGTCACACCGTAACCTTCATCTCTCAACATACGGGGAAGCCTTCTATCCACGTCTGCGGTAATCACATTCACTGTTATGTAACCTAATGCCATCTTCTCTTCAATTTTAGTACCAATAATGACTCCACAACCGTATCCGAGCGCATAAGCAATTAAATTTTGAATTTCGTTCAAGTTGTCTAATACTAAGCCTAGACCTAAAACATAAACAATAATTTCTACTACGCTCACACCAGCTGCAATATAACGATACCCTTTTAACGTTAAAATCATACGAATCGTAAAAAAGGTAACGTAAATAATGTTAATTATAAAAATAATGAGCACCATTTGCAAGGCTATCTCCCCTTTCTCAGTCCCCCCAGTTTAACGGGATTCAATAATTATGGCAAGAGATGATAAAAGAATATCGAAATATTACAATCTCTCGCATTATATATATAAATAAACAAAAAAAGCCACTACCATCAGGTAATGACTCTTTTAGTGCTTGGCAACGTCCTACTCTTGCAGGGGCTAACCCCAACTACCATCGGCGCTGAAGAGCTTAACTTCCGTGTTCGGTATGGGAACGGGTGTGACCTCTTCGCTATCGCCACCAAACTATTGAGTAAAAATTGTTCACTCAAAACTGGATAAACAAAACATTGAATTCAACAAACTGCAATGTATTTAAGGATAAGTCCTCAATCGATTAGTATCCGTCAGCTGCACATGTCGCCATGCTTCCACCTCGGACCTATCAACCTCATCATCTTTGAGGGATTTTACTTACTTGCGTAATGGGAAATCTCATCTTGAGGGGGGCTTCATGCTTAGATGCTTTCAGCATTTATCCCGTCCATACGTAGCTACCCAGCTATGCCTTTGGCAAGACAACTGGTACACCAGCGGTATGTCCATCCCGGTCCTCTCGTACTAAGGACAGCTCCTCTCAAATTTCCTGCGCCCGCGACGGATAGGGACCGAACTGTCTCACGACGTTCTGAACCCAGCTCGCGTACCGCTTTAATGGGCGAACAGCCCAACCCTTGGGACCGACTACAGCCCCAGGATGCGATGAGCCGACATCGAGGTGCCAAACCTCCCCGTCGATGTGAACTCTTGGGAGAGATAAGCCTGTTATCCCCGGGGTAGCTTTTATCCGTTGAGCGATGGCCCTTCCATGCGGAACCACCGGATCACTAAGCCCGTCTTTCGACCCTGCTCGACTTGTAGGTCTCGCAGTCAAGCTCCCTTATGCCTTTGCACTCTACGAATGATGTCCAACCATTCTGAGGGAACCTTTGGGCGCCTCCGTTACTCTTTAGGAGGCGACCGCCCCAGTCAAACTGCCCGCCTGACACTGTCTCCTACCCCGCTAAGGGGCATGGGTTAGAATTCCAATACAGTCAGGGTAGTATCCCACCGATGCCTCCACCGAAGCTGGCGCTCCGGTTTCAAAGGCTCCTACCTATCCTGTACAGACTGCATCAGAATTCAATATCAGGTTGCAGTAAAGCTCCACGGGGTCTTTCCGTCCTGTCGCGGGTAACCTGCATCTTCACAGGTACTATAATTTCACCGAGTCTCTCGTTGAGACAGTGCCCAGATCGTTACGCCTTTCGTGCGGGTCGGAACTTACCCGACAAGGAATTTCGCTACCTTAGGACCGTTATAGTTACGGCCGCCGTTTACTGGGGCTTCGGTTCAAAGCTTCGCTTGCGCTAACCTCTCCCCTTAACCTTCCAGCACCGGGCAGGCGTCAGCCCCTATACGTCACCTTACGGTTTTGCAGAGACCTGTGTTTTTGCTAAACAGTCGCCTGGGCCTATTCACTGCGGCTCTCTCGGGCTTTAACACCCTATCAGAGCACCCCTTCTCCCGAAGTTACGGGGTCATTTTGCCGAGTTCCTTAACGAGAGTTCTCTCGATCACCTTAGGATTCTCTCCTCGCCTACCTGTGTCGGTTTGCGGTACGGGCACCTCCCGCCTCGTTAGAGGCTTTTCTTGGCAGCGTGAAATCAGGGACTCCGGGGAAAATTCCCCTTGCTATCACAGCTCAATGTTATAGAAACGGGATTTGCCTCGTTTCACACCTTACTGCTTAGACGCACATTACCAACCGTGCGCTCACCCTATCCTACTGCGTCCCCCCATTACTCAAACGGCGGGGAGGTGGTACAGGAATATCAACCTGTTGTCCATCGTCTACGCCTTTCGGCCTCGACTTAGGTCCCGACTAACCCTGAGCGGACGAGCCTTCCTCAGGAAACCTTAGGCATTCGGTGGAAGGGATTCTCACCCTTCTTTCGCTACTCATACCGGCATTCTCACTTCTAGGCGCTCCACTAGTCCTTACAGTCTAGCTTCGACGCCCCTAGAACGCTCTCCTACCACTGACACCAAAGGTGTCAATCCACAGTTTCGGTGATTCGTTTAGCCCCGGTACATTTTCGGCGCAGCGCCACTCGACCAGTGAGCTATTACGCACTCTTTAAATGGTGGCTGCTTCTAAGCCAACATCCTGGTTGTCTGGGCAACGCCACATCCTTTTCCACTTAACGAATACTTGGGGACCTTAACTGGTGGTCTGGGTTGTTTCCCTCTCGACTACGAATCTTATCACCCGCAGTCTGACTCCCAAACAAAAATCATCGGCATTCGGAGTTTGTCTGAATTCGGTAACCCGGGATGGGCCCCTAGTCCAAACAGTGCTCTACCTCCGAGATTCTAACGTTTGAGGCTAGCCCTAAAGCTATTTCGGAGAGAACCAGCTATCTCCAGGTTCGATTGGAATTTCACCGCTACCCACACCTCATCCCCGCATTTTTCAACATACGTGGGTTCGGGCCTCCAGTAAGTGTTACCTTACCTTCACCCTGGACATGGGTAGATCACCTGGTTTCGGGTCTACGACTACATACTAAAACGCCCTATTCAGACTCGCTTTCGCTGCGGCTCCGCATTCTCTGCTTAACCTTGCATGTAATCAGTAACTCGCCGGTTCATTCTACAAAAGGCACGCCATCACTCAGCTTGTTTCCGAAGAAACAGCATCGAGCTCTGACTACTTGTAGGCACACGGTTTCAGGATCTATTTCACTCCCCTTCCGGGGTGCTTTTCACCTTTCCCTCACGGTACTGGTTCACTATCGGTCACTAGGAAGTATTTAGCCTTGGGAGATGGTCCTCCCGGATTCCAACGGAATTTCACGTGTTCCGTCGTACTCAGGATCCACTCTGGAGAGAATACACTTTTGATTACGGGGCTATTACCCACTATGGCAGACCTTTCCAGGTCGCTTCATCTAATGCATTCCTTTGTAACTCCGTATAGAGTGTCCTACAACCCCAGGAAGCAAGCTTCCTGGTTTGGGCTGTTCCCGTTTCGCTCGCCGCTACTCAGGGAATCGATTTTCTTTCTCTTCCTCCGGGTACTTAGATGTTTCAGTTCTCCGGGTGTGCCTCATATACGCTATGTATTCACGTATATGTACTGTTCCATTACGAACAGTGGGTTTCCCCATTCGGAAATCTCTGGATCAAAGCTTACTTACAGCTCCCCAGAGCATATCGGTGTTAGTGCCGTCCTTCATAGGCTCCTAGTGCCAAGGCATCCGCCGTGCGCCCTTTCTAACTTAACCTTAAAACCAACGTTGTATAGCGATATACAACAATTGATTCATACATTACTACATTTGTGTTTATTTCAATGTCGTTTTATCCAGTTTTCAAAGAACAAGTAATGAAAGTTCAAATGAATGAACCCTCAAAACTGAACGCAAAACGTCAAGTTGAAGAGAACTTTCTCTTCATTCCGTTAAATATCCTTAGAAAGGAGGTGATCCAGCCGCACCTTCCGATACGGCTACCTTGTTACGACTTCACCCCAATCATCTGTCCCACCTTCGGCGGCTGGCTCCCAAAAGGGTTACCCCACCGACTTCGGGTGTTACAAACTCTCGTGGTGTGACGGGCGGTGTGTACAAGACCCGGGAACGTATTCACCGTGGCATGCTGATCCACGATTACTAGCGATTCCTGCTTCATGCAGGCGAGTTGCAGCCTGCAATCCGAACTGGGAACGGTTTTATGGGATTAGCTCCCCCTCGCGGGTTGGCAACCCTCTGTACCGTCCATTGTAGCACGTGTGTAGCCCAGGTCATAAGGGGCATGATGATTTGACGTCATCCCCACCTTCCTCCGGTTTGTCACCGGCAGTCACCTTAGAGTGCCCAACTAAATGCTGGCAACTAAGGTCAAGGGTTGCGCTCGTTACGGGACTTAACCCAACATCTCACGACACGAGCTGACGACAACCATGCACCACCTGTCACCGCTGTCCCCGAAGGGAAAGGTATATCTCTATACCGGTCAGCGGGATGTCAAGACCTGGTAAGGTTCTTCGCGTAGCTTCGAATTAAACCACATGCTCCACCGCTTGTGCGGGTCCCCGTCAATTCCTTTGAGTTTCAGCCTTGCGGCCGTACTCCCCAGGCGGAGTGCTTAATGCGTTTGCTCCAGCACTAAGGGGCGGAAACCCCCTAACACTTAGCACTCATCGTTTACGGCATGGACTACCAGGGTATCTAATCCTGTTTGCTCCCCATGCTTTCGCGCCTCAGCGTCAGTTACAGACCAGAAAGCCGCCTTCGCCACTGGTGTTCCTCCACATCTCTACGCATTTCACCGCTACACGTGGAATTCCGCTTTCCTCTTCTGTACTCAAGCCTTCCAGTTTCCAATGACCTTCCACGGTTAAGCCGTGGGCTTTCACATCAGACTTAAAAGGCCGCCTGCGCGCGCTTTACGCCCAATAATTCCGGACAACGCTTGCCACCTACGTATTACCGCGGCTGCTGGCACGTAGTTAGCCGTGGCTTTCTAATGAGGTACCGTCAAGGTACAGGCAGTTACTCCTGTACTTGTTCTTCCCTCACAACAGAGCTTTACGATCCGAAAACCTTCTTCGCTCACGCGGCGTTGCTCCATCAGACTTTCGTCCATTGTGGAAGATTCCCTACTGCTGCCTCCCGTAGGAGTCTGGGCCGTGTCTCAGTCCCAGTGTGGCCGATCACCCTCTCAGGTCGGCTACGCATCGTCGCCTTGGTAAGCCGTTACCTCACCAACTAGCTAATGCGCCGCGGGCCCATCCTGCAGTGACAGCATAGCCGTCTTTCAGAGTTCCTTCATGTGAAGGAACTGATTATTCGGTATTAGCCCCGGTTTCCCGGAGTTATCCCCAACTGCAGGGCAGGTTGCCCACGTGTTACTCACCCATCCGCCGCTAACAAAGGAAGAAACAAGTTTCTTCCTTGTTCGCTCGACTTGCATGTATTAGGCACGCCGCCAGCGTTCGTCCTGAGCCAGGATCAAACTCTCCATAATAGAGAAATTCGATTAGCTCGATTTCTTTGCTGGCATCATTAAGATGTCCAATTTTGAATCCGAAGATTCACTCCCTACAAACCAACAAGTTGATTTGTAGTTGTTATATCTTGACGTTTTGCTGTTCAGTTTTCAAGGTTCATATTATAGAAGAAACTTTTGCAAGCCCCTCTGGCAACTTCGTTAAATTCCGAAGCAACTTTTATATCATACCACACCTCGAAACATCATGTCAACAACTTTTTTAAAGTTTCTTTTTTCGTTGTTTCAGACATTCGAATTGGTGAAGTTGATAACCACGCCACTCTTTAGCGTGCTTCTTATTATAGCAGACGCCCCATCAGTCGTCAACAACTTTCTAGAACTTTTTTATCTCAAGTTGTTTGATTACGTCGGTTTCGTTTGCCGGATATTTAATATACCGCACCTAAAAGATAATGTCAACACTTTTGTTGAACTTTGTCGAAAGCTTTATTAAATAGCGCAAAGGGTTGGATGAACTCTTCTTTATATACCGCGTTCTTAATGTTTAATTCATCTGAACGAAAACACCTATTATCCGGCCTATTTTTACGATCTATTTTGCATTCCTTCATTATATAGTAATTAGAATGCCATTATCATTATTCTAAGGAACCTATCCACCTTACATCCACATTCATTTAATAGAACATTAAAAGCCACTCGATTTAACCGAGTGGCTTTAGTATTCCTAATGACATTACTTAAGAAATATAAAGTAGAGAATAAAAATAACCCATAATCCATACATAATCGGATGAACTTCTTTTCTTCTTCCGCTTAGAATCATTGTGATTGGATAGAAGATAAATCCAATTGCAATACCTGTCGCGATACTATAGCTAAGTGGCATACTAATAATCGTGAAAAATGCTGGAACCGCAATCTCGAAATTTTTCCATTCAATATTTCCTAATGAAGAAACCATTAGCACACCGACAATAATTAATGCTGGCGCGGTTACTTCGCTTGTCACGACCATTAACAATGGCGAGAAAAAGAGTGCGAGTAAAAAGAGACAGCCCGTTACTACCGATGCGAATCCAGTTCTCGCTCCCGCAGCTACACCTGAAGATGATTCAATATAAGATGTCGTTGTCGATGTTCCAAAAACAGCACCGGTCACAGTAGCAAGTGAATCGGAAAGCAATGCCTTTCCAGCACGTGGCAATTTATCATTTTTCATAAGACCTGCTTGATTTGCAACTGCAACCAGTGTACCTGCTGTATCAAAGAAGTCTACAAATAGAAAGGTAATGACAATGACTAAGAACTGAGCTGTAAATAGTGAAGCTGGGTCTTGGAAAATTGCATCGAATGCAACGCCGAATGTTGGCGCTACGCTTGGTATTCCAGAGACAACCTTTTCTGGTAAACCGATAAGTCCTACAATCATTCCTAATACCGTCGTTGCAATCATTCCATAAAAAATTGCACCATTAATTTTTCGAACCATCATAATTACTGTAATCACAAGTCCAAAAATAGCTAATAAAGTAGATCCCTGAGTTAAGTCACCAAGTGCGACTAGTGTATTCGGGTCCCCTACAATAATGTTTGCATTTTGAAACCCTAAAAACGTAATAAACAAACCAATCCCTGCACCTACCGCATATTTAAGTTGTGCTGGAATGGCATTAATAATCGTTTCGCGTAAACCTGTTAAAGATAATACGATAAAAATAAGTCCTGAAAAAAGAACACCTGTTAAAGCTGTTGGCCATGGCACACCATACCCTAACACAACAGTGAATGCGAAAAATGCGTTTAATCCCATACCTGGTGCCAATGCAATTGGGTATCTAGCGATAAATCCCATAAACAAGGAACCTACTGCTGCTGCTAATGCTGTTGCAACGAATACCGCTCCTTTATCCATCCGCATTGCGTCCGGAATACCTTCCACGCCATCTAATGACAACATGAGTGGGTTAACGATTAAAATATAGGCCATCGCCAAAAAGGTTGTGAGCCCACCGATGATTTCTCTACGATAATTTGTACCTAACTCTTCAAATTGAAAATACTTTCTCATAAGTTTACTTCCTTTTATTAGTTATTTTACAAAGAATGAATACGTCGAACATGAGATTAGGTAGACTGATGTCTATGTTTGGTTACTTAATGAAAAGCCTTCCCGTCTTTCAGCCCAACAAAACAAAAAAAGAGCATATAGCTTTGTCGCCATATGCCCCCACTTCAAAGTAGAAAGGAAGGTCCCCTTCTACTTCGATTACAGATCAGTATTAAAATCAAATTCCGATTGATTTTTACCCGCCTATATATAATAGGCGGCAAACACTTTTCATGCGTAGTCAGAACATTTAAGGTGTTCCGGTAGAAACGTCCAGGCCATATTCCCGGATATATACGACTCCATATTCACTTTTATTCCCACTCAATTGTGGATGGTGGCTTGCTCGTCACATCAAAGAGTACACGGTTAACGTTTTGTACTTCAGTAGTAATTCGAGCACTGATTTTCTCGAGCACATCCCATGGGATTTTCGCCCAGTCGGATGTTACACCATCAACAGACGTCACCGCACGAATCCCGATTGCATAATCGTATGTTCTTTGGTCGTTTTTCACACCAACACTTTGAATGTTCGGTAACACGGTGAAATATTGCCAAATATCACGATCTAGACCTGCATTTTTAATTTCTTCACGTAAAATTGCGTCGGATTCACGAACCATTTCTAGCTTTTCTCTCGTAACTTCTCCAAGTACACGAATACCTAGTCCCGGTCCTGGGAAAGGTTGACGCCAAACAATTTCGTCAGATAAACCTAATTCTGTTCCTAGCGCACGAACTTCGTCTTTGAATAAAGCTTCTAGTGGTTCAATTAATTCAAATTCCATATCTTCTGGAAGTCCGCCGACGTTGTGATGCGATTTAATCGTTTGAGCTGTTAATGTTCCACTTTCAAGAATGTCTGTGTAAAGTGTTCCTTGTGCTAAAAAGTCAATGCCTTCTAGTTTTGCAGCTTCATCGTCAAACACGTAAATGAACTCATTCCCGATAATTTTACGTTTCTCTTCTGGATCAGAAACACCTTCCAGCTTATTTAAGAAACGATCTTGTGCATCGATTTTGATAAAGTTCATGTTAAACTTCTCAGCAAATGTTTTAACAACACTTTCCGCTTCACCTTTTCGAAGAAGTCCATGGTCAACAAACATACATGTTAACTGGTCACCAATTGCACGGTGAATTAACGCAGCCACTACTGAAGAATCTACCCCACCACTTAGCGCACATAGAACTTTCTTGTCGCCGACTGTAGCACGGATCTTTTCAATTTCGATTTCAGCAAAACTAGCCATCGTCCATTCATTTTCCACTCCACACACTTCATAAATAAAGTGTTTCAAGAAGTCGCGGCCATTTACAGATTGCTCAACCTCTGGATGGTACATAATGCCATACACTTGACGGGCATCGTCACCGAATGCAACGATTTCATTTTCCTCTGTTGTCGCAAGTGAATCGAATCCTTCAGGTATATCAGTAATTGTATCACCAACACTTTGCCACACTGTTTGCTTTTCAGCTTGTCCCTGGAACAGTTTACGCGAAGCGTCGATTGTGACTACCGACTCCTTATATGAACGGTCCGGGGAGTATTCTATCGTCCCACCAAAATGATTCACAATTAATTGTGTACCATAACAAATGCCCAATAACGGAATGCCTGACGTCAAAATGTTCGGGTCGATGCCGTAAGCATCTTCTCCATTGACTGACAGTGGTCCTCCTGACAAAATAATGCCAGTCGCGTTCATCTGCTTTAGTTCTTCGGCCGTTATCGTATGTGGATGAAGTTCACTATACACACCAAGTTTACGAATCGTTCTTGTAAGAAGTTGGTTGTACGTACTTCCATAATCAATAATGACAATCTTCTCTTGTTCAATTAATAAAGGAGCGGTTGACACAAATCCCACCTCATTCTATTTTTGCTTGAATCATTAACAGTCAATGCTGTTTCCACATCGTTGTCCAGCTTCAGCATTTCTCATGTTGAATAGGATTGTAATTCAAGCAATTCTTATTGTTTAATTTTACTGCTAACAAAACAGAAAATCAATCAGAAGTCCTAAAGACTAAATCTTCCCACATCTCCTGTAAACGTTGCCAATCTTGACTTTCCTTTGTTTCACCGTAAATTCTTTTTTCATATGCAGTTGTCAATTTTTGCATTTGACTGCCACCAAAGTGGTGATCCACTCTTGCGGCATACGTCGACAACGTTTCACCTGGTTCTCGTTTTAATCCAAACCGATCGAGTTGCTTTAATAAACTGTGGTATTGCTTAGCATATGAATCCCAGTTTCCATCCTTAGACCGATACAGCGGAATGATGATTTTGAGCATCCAACGTCTTCTGCGCGTATACAGATACCATCCAAGAATCAATAGTATGGCTGCACCTAGCAGCATCCGCCGAACATTGTCTTTGATCCATTCATTGATTGCGATTGACACTTTACGATCGTTTGCATTTCTCTTTTCCTGCGCTTCTTTCTCTTTAATTTCACGTTCAAGTTCTTCCCGCTTTTGTTCGGGCATTTCCCGAACTTCAGGATCATCCAAGTTCAGCTCGATGTCATAGTCTATGTCCGATACGCCACTAAATCCAATCGTTGGTTCAAAAGGGACCCATCCTACACCCGGCATATACGCCTCAACCCAGGAATGCGCTTCATTATTGGAGACACGATAAACACGTTCTCCCTCATCGTTTCGAGAAGCTTCCCCTGGTGCAAACCCCTTTACCCACCTAGCAGGAATGTCCAACGTTCGAAGCAGAATAACCATAGAGGATGAAAAATTATCACAATATCCTCTTTTCGTATCAAATAAAAATTGGTCTACGTAATCTTCTTCTTCACTCGGCACGGCGACGTTTTTCTGGTCGTAAACAAAGCCGCTTTTTCCAAAATAACGTTCCACTGCTTTCGCCTTATCATAAACGCTTTCACTCGATTCTGTAATCGATTCCGCAAGTTCACGAACTCTGTCCGGCAATCCGTCTGGGAGTTGTAAATACGCTGCAAACTCATTTGTCTTTGGCAACGCACTAATTTTAGTATCTCGCAATTCCTTCAAACTATATGACTGCCCTATAAATTCATTATCGTATTGATCAAGGTTCCCGCTTTCACCTTCAATTTCCGTTCGGTATTTACTAGCCTCGACATCGTGAATAATTGTCACATCTCGGTCTGTGTGGACTGCCGTCATCCCATACGGATAAATAATAAACGGAAACTTTTCAACCATGTTCATTTTTGCAAATTTAGGTTCAGATGCCTCTGTTTGTTGTCGGGACATTCCATCCGCCATATTAGAACCAGAGGTGAAATTTGTTGGCGGCGTTTTAACAATAGATTGTTCCCATCCTTTTGACGTATATGTGTCTTTTGTTTCTACTTTCCAATATTGTTTATTCGCAACAGTTGCTTCAAAAACGAGCGAGTTATCCGGCAAAAAGGGACCGCCGAGTTGTGAATCATTCGGATCATAACCGCTTTTAGATACGGTTATCGGCCCATCTTCCCCACCTTCGGCCATCGATTTAATAAAAGGGACGGGATCTGCCCATACCGGCGCGAACTTCGGTGAAAATATCATCAAAACCCCACTCATAATCAGTACAAATACGAGTGGAATAGAAACCAGCGTAATCTGCCGAAGTGAGATAAACGCTTGGTATTTGGCAGAGATTCTGGAAATCGAAAGAATACCAAGTAACAATAAACCAACGACCATAATCATAAAGATGGAACTTTCCGCGGAATACGTGGTAAATGTATCTACCGTCGCGATAAAAGCAACCGTAATCACATAAAATAGAAAGATACTTCTTTTTACTTCTAACCAATAACGAACCAAATACGTCATCATCCAAAGCAATAGGAAAAACAAGATCGTTCTTAATGTGTTGGATAGTTCTCCCCACTCCCCACTAATGATTAATGGAATATTGGACATCATATCTTCAAAAACTAATGGAATCGTTTTTACTGGTATTGTGATTGTGCCTATGTAAATGTATTGAACAGCCCACAAAACATAAATCGTTTTTATTGGAATCGATAACCACCATCTTGCCTTCAAGAGTGCTAAGATAAAGGCGATGCCTATGAAAATTAAAAAAAGCGACAAGTAGCCAGTTTCAGTGAGTTCCATTACCGGCAACAACCATTCTCTTAATAAAATAAAGACCAAAAAATAAAGAAAAGTGAGCAGCCATTTATTCATCTGAATTTCTTTCAAGATTGTGCCACCTCACTAAACGCCTTGGAAAACTGTTGCCTGACTAGCGGATGAACAGTAACACCCTTCGACTCGGCATATTTTATTTCTTCTACTAGATTACCTGTAAACGAATCTTTATTTTTCATGACAACAAAACAGATAATGGTGCGTGTCCCCGTTACATTTGATAGAATTGCTTCAAGAAAATGCCAAGTTGGTCGCGCAGTAATGATGACGATACTGCCGCCGTTATCAAGTTCTTTTTTAAATTCCGTAGAGGGTATGAATTCATCTTGATTTACAGGTTGAATTTTTGCTAAATAGGCTAGTGCCAGTCTAAATTGCTCTTCCGAATGCAATGCAGAAAAAGGCTCGTCCCGACCTATCGGTAATAAACGAATATTCGAGCGCTCTTTTATCGCTCCTTGCATAATCGATGCAGCAAACTCTATTTGTTCTTCGAATGTACTGGAAGCGCGATTGTCCAAAATGAGTGATAAATCTCGGGAACTTCGGTCGTCAAATTCTTTCGTCATTAAGGTTTGTGTTCTTGCGAAAGATTTCCAGTGTACCCATGAAACACGGTCACCAAATTGATAATCCCGAACACCCGTCACCATTGTTGTATCTTTTACAATATTGAAAGGAGAATTTACAAGTCCCCCGTCATATTGCGATTCAATAGGCATGTAATCGACGTCCATCGTTCGGGGATAAACTAACACTGTATTTTTTGTCGATATCATAACAGTTTTTCGAATCCAACCAAAGAAATCAGTCACTTCCACCTGAATATGACGCGCGCTATGTTCTCCACGCGGCATTTTGTCTATCGTATAATCCCATTCAAGTTGCTGTTTCCAGCCAAATACGAGCACTTTATTTACTCGTCCAATCGTTTTCTTCTTCCCTTCGTCCATCCATTCATCACCTATGATGGTATATAGAAGTGGAAAAGGAAGTTTTCTTTTTATAAACACCTTCACCCTTAACTTTTCTCCATTTTGGAGATGTGTTACTTTTACGATACGTTTCACTTTGAAATTTGAAAGTGGATAGAGGAAGAGAAGAATTGAATAAATTGTAAACGGAAGAATTGCATAAAAGATTGTCCAACTGACAAGTCCCCCTTGAAACATCGCAAAAACAAAAGCGCCAACTAAAATAAGGAGCACAAATAATAATCGCCCTAAACTTGCGATAAATTTACGTAGCTTCATTACAAAGAAACCCTATCAATGGGAACTGGTACTTTCGTTAAAATGCGTTCAATGATTTCTTCTGTTGTAACGCCTTCATACTTCGCTTCTGGTCGTAAAATCATGCGATGACCAAAA
Organism: Sporosarcina pasteurii; assembly: GCF_041295575.1. Lineage (NCBI taxonomy): Bacteria > Bacillati > Bacillota > Bacilli > Caryophanales > Caryophanaceae > Sporosarcina > Sporosarcina pasteurii. The sequence goes on from NZ_CP160452.1 coordinate 2,864,216, forward strand.
ACAAAAGGCACTAAATATTGAACATCGTCAGGAACGACATAATTTCTTCCACGCAAAATCGCATACGCCTGACAAGCTTTCATGAGTGCGACAGATCCCCTCGGACTCACCCCTAAATAAACGAATGAATGTTGTCGCGTTTCTGCTGCACAAGAAACGATGTACTCTTTTATCGCGTCGCTGACAACAACTTTTTTAACCGCCTCTTGTAGTTCTCGCAATTTTTCTAATGAAATCACAGATGAAATTTTTTCAATCGGAACTTCTTTTTCAACACGTCTAAGCACTTCAATCTCATCGCGTTTTTCCGGATAGCCCATTTCTAATTTAAATAAAAACCTATCCAGTTGCGCTTCCGGTAATGGATATGTTCCTTCGTATTCAATTGGGTTTTGTGTGGCCATCACAAAAAATGGTTGTTTCAATTGAATTGTATTGCCGTCAATTGTGACAGAAGCCTCTTCTAACCCTTCCAACAATGCAGACTGCGTTTTTGGCGATGTCCGGTTAATTTCATCAGCTAAAATAATATTCCCCATAATGGGCCCCGGTCTAAATTCAAATTCCATCGCTTTCGGATTGTAAATCGAAACCCCTAACACGTCTGACGGTAATAAATCTGGCGTAAATTGGATTCGCTTAAAATCTGCACTAATCGATTTCGCTAACGCCCTCACCATCATTGTTTTCCCAACGCCAGGCACATCTTCGAGCAGAACATGTCCCCCCGCAAGAAGCGCAGTGATACTCAACTCTGCAATATTTCTTTTACCAATCATTACGCGATCTATATTATTTAAGATTTTGGCAATCATCTCTTCATGTTTCATAGTGTCCCCCTATCCCATTTAATCCACTTAAGTCCGAATATTAACAAAATCATCTTTATCATACAGGATAACCGTTTTAGCGACAACCTAGACAAAGAGACGGAATATGACGATGAATTATCGAGGTTCTTGAATTTAAAAAACTATCCATTGAATAAACATTCAATGGATAGGTGGATTTGGGTTCATTTCCAAAAATCATCAAAAACTGTAATGGGCATATGTCTTTTATGCATGGAGCGAAGATAATGTTCTTCGAGTCGCGCTTGCGCTTCTTGTGGGATTTCTTTTCCTTCTAAGTAATCGTCGATATCATCGTAGCTGACGCCTAGTGCATCTTCGTCGGCGTATGCTGGCTTATCTTCTTCTAAATCGGCTGTCGGGATTTTTGTATAGAGATGCGGTGGACAGCCTAACGCTTTTAACAGCGCGGTGCCTTGCCTTTTATTCAAACGATAAATTGGCATTAGATCTGCGCCGCCATCCCCGAATTTTGTGTAAAATCCAGTAATCGCCTCCGCCGCATGGTCACTTCCTAGCACGACACAGTGATGCATTGCCGCAACTGAATATTGCGCCTTCATCCGTTCGCGTGCCTTTTCGTTTCCTTTTGCATAATCAGAGAGCGTGACGCCCGCTTCCGCAAGTGTCCGGGCACTTGCGTCAACGGCTTCTTTTATATTAATCGTATAAATCTTTGACGGACGAATAAAATCTAATGCGTCTTGACAGTCTTGTTCGTCAAATTGCGTGCCGTATGGAAGTCGTAGGGCAATAAATTGATAACGATTCCCTTCGTCTTCTTCATTCAACTCATCGACTGCTATTTGTGCGAGTTTCCCAACAAGCGTCGAGTCTTGGCCACCAGAAATGCCAAGGACAAAGCCATTTAAGAAAGAATTTTTTCTCGCATATGCTTTCATAAAATCAACGGACCCTCGAATTTCTGCTTGCACGTCAATTTCTGGCTTCACTTTTAATTCTGCGATAATTCTCCCTTGCAATGTCATATATTACCTCTCCTTATTAATATATTCCTCGACCATTTCTTGTACATCTTGAATATGACGCATTTTATTATCCCAACACTTCTGGCTTAAATCGACTGGGTACTCTTCGGGATTTAATGATCGTTTATATTCATCCCATAATAAATCTAAGCTTTCAGTAGCATACTTCTGAATTTCTTGAATCGTTGGGTTTTCATAAATGATCTCGCCACTTTTCACAACTTGTACGTGTAAATTTTTCGCCTCAAAGTTCGTGACAAATTTTGATATAAAAGTATGGACAGGGTGGAACATTTTAAGGCGCTCTTCCGACGCCGGATCCTCATCATGCATCGTAATATAGTCCCCTTCTGCCATACCATTTTCGCGATTAATGATTCGATAAACATTTTTTTGACCAGGTGTTGTTACTTTTTCGGCTGAAGAAGAGATTTTAATCGTATCTTCCATTACACCCTCTTCATTTTCAATTGAAACAATTTTATATACAGCACCGAGTGCAGGTTGGTCGTATGCGGTAATGAGTTTCGTCCCAATTCCCCATACATCCACTTTTGCACCTTGTGCCTTCAGGTTTAAGATTGTGTATTCATCTAAATCATTGGAAACGACAATTTGTGCATCATGGAAACCAGCTTCATCTAACATGCGACGAGCTTCTTTCGATAGAAATGCGATATCTCCACTATCTAAACGAATCCCGATAAAATTAATTTTATCGCCTAATTCTTTTGCAACTCGAATCGCAGTTGGTACACCTATTTTCAACGTATTGTATGTATCTACGAGAAATACGCAGTCTTTATGACGTTTCGCGTAAGCGTGAAATGCTTCATATTCACTTTTATACGCTTGTACGAGGGAGTGCGCATGTGTGCCGGCTACCGGAATTCCAAATTGTTTCCCAGCCCGTACGTTACTCGTTGCCTCAACCCCGCCAATAAAAGTAGCACGTGCGCCCCATAAAGCTGCATCCATTTCTTGTGCTCTTCGTGTACCAAATTCCATCACTGCTTCATCTTTTGCAACTTGTTTAATCCGGCTCGCTTTCGTTGCGATTAGTGTTTGGTAATTTACAATGTTTAAGAGAGCGGTTTCGACAAGCTGTGCTTCCGCTAAAGGTGCTTCGACCCGAATAATGGGTTCATTTGCAAAAACGAGTTCACCTTCTACCATTGAATAGACGTCTCCTGTAAAACGAAGGTCTTTTAAATACGCTAAAAAATCATCGCTGTAGCTTAGTTCTTCTTTTAAATAGGCAATGTCACTTTCGCTAAATTGGAAATTTCGAAGATAATCTAATATCCTTTCCAATCCCGCAAAAATAGCATAGCCATTGCCAAAGGGTAAACTTCTGAAAAATAATTCAAACACCGATTTTTTATTGTGAATGCCATCCGCCCAGTATGATTCTGCCATATTAATTTGATATAAATCGGTATGTAAAACCTTGCTGTCATCTACATAATTCGAACTCATCACAATTACCTTCTTCCACATTCTTAGATACTCTTAGTATACATCATTTAACCTTTTGCGACGCATTTCAATCTTTTTCTTGTGTTTTAGACATGATTCCAACCCAATTTCGCAGAAAGTCCACACAATTTTATAGATTTTCAGCTCTTTCACACGAAATGCCCTCGCAATTCTTCCTTAATCTATCACCGCAAAAAACAGTTGCCTAAGCCAAGTTTCATGCTCTCCTCTCATTTCCTTATACTTCTAGCCTACCAAATATCCTAGAAACTGTAAGGTTATCTGCCCCCTATTAAGCACCCTCAGCCATTTTTTACGTTTACTTGGCAAACATAAATAAACATTGGATGTGCTGCTAGGTGAATAAAAAAGATGCAACCGGAAAGTACATTTTCCCGATTGCATCTTTGACTGCCTATTTTTAATTCGACTGTTTATCGCTCATAATGCGTCGCTACACGGCGAATATTTAATAAATGTTCAACACTAATATTATCCGTCGTACTACTTCCGCCCGCAGTTCCACAACCTAGTGTTAAAGAAGGTGCGAGTAGTGTTGTCATGCCAATTCCACCGAATGTCCCGCCTGTATTCACCATAATACGAGATGCGTTAATGGCTAATCCAAATGCTTCAATCTTCTGTTGATCTGTCGTATGCAGCATTGCGGAGTGCCCGAGCCCTTGGTTATTTAACAACTGGCTCACTCTTTCAATGCCTTCTTCCCAATTATTCACTGTGTACATTGTAAGAATTGACGATAACTTTTCACCAGAATAAGGATTCTCTTTGGAAACGGTTGTTTGTTCTGCAACGAGCAATTTCGTATTTTCCGGTACATCGATTTCTGCCAACTGTGCAACAACGGATGCAGATTTTCCGACTATTGCAGGATTCAATGTTCCGTTTTCGCGTAAAATCACTTTGCTCAATTGTTCTTGTTGCGCTTCATTTAAGAAATAGGCTCCTTTTACTTTCAGCGTTTCGATCACTTCTTCTTTTACTGAAACTTCCGCGATAATGGATTCCTCAGATGTACAAATCATGCCGTAGTCAAATAGCTTACTTTCCATAATACGATCGATGGCTTGCGTTACATCCGCTGTCTTTTCAATAAGCGCTGGGCCATTTCCTGCTCCGACACCAATTGCAGGATTTCCTGAAGAATACGCAGCCTTCACCATTGCGCTACCGCCCGTCGCTAAAATTAACGCCGTATCTTCATGATGCATCATCTGCTCTGTTTCTTTTAAGGACGGTTGCTCAATCACTTGAATTAATCCTTCGGGCGCTCCTGCTTCCACTGCAGCCTTTTCTACACGACGAACTGTTTCAACAATACTTTTCACTGCCGAAGGGTGAGGTGAAAAGACAATTGCATTTCTTGTTTTCAGTGCAATTAATGCCTTGAAAATAACGGTAGATGTTGGATTCGTCATTGGAATTAAAGCTGCGATTACCCCCATTGGCATCCCGACTTCCATCACACCTTCTTCTTTGTCATGTCGAAGGATTCCAACAGTACGCTTGTCTTTAATCGAATCATACACTACTTGACTTGCAAATAAGTTTTTAGTCGTCTTATCTTCTACATTTCCAAATCCTGTTTCTTCGTGTGCCATTTGTGCCAGTACTGTTGCCGCTTCTGTTAATTCTGCTGCAATTGCACCGACAATCTGATCCACTTTCGCTTGATGATAGGTTTGATACTTTTCTTGCGCTACTTTCGCTTCGCTAATTAACACTTCTACTTCTGTACACTTAATTTGTGGCATGTCCATTCCTCCTCAGTATACTGTTCTTCTATAGTAAAGCGCTTTAATGGATGGACGTTAGGATTTTTTTAACTTGAATTAGTCTTTTCTTGCACTGCAAAGGCGAAAGTTTGTACAATCGTTCACAAACTTTATTTTCACCACCTACATTTCCACTAACTATTCAAGTATAATGATAGGCATGCAGAAGAATTTGTTAACTTTATATCGTTCATTATGTAATTAGAAATGAGGGATCATCATGTGTAATGTTCTATTAGCAATGTCTACTATAGACGAACGACAGTTTTTAAAGGACATGATCACGACCCATTTTTTCAACCTTACTTTTTTACCTGATGTGATAGATAGCGAAGCAGCATATCGATTAGCGAAAGAAGTACAAATCGATATTATGATTTTAGATTTAAGCGATTTTGCAAATTTAACGTTCGACTATAAAACAAAAATTATAAAACAACAGCCCAATGTAAAAGTTATTTTATTGGATAATGAGAAAAATGCAGACCATTTACAAACCGCTTTACGTTGTGGTGTGATTGATTACTTAGTAAAACCTTTGAGGCTAGGAGAATGTCAAACGGCTATTCACCGTGCCCTCGTTTCACTGAACCAAGTTTCATTGTTAAATGTTGAGCATTCTGCCGCAGAAAATGAAAAAGGAAAAAACGTCCACAAAATGATTCAATATATTCATCAACATTACAATGAAAAGTTATCTTTGGAACAACTCGCTAAACTGATGCACCTTCATCCATGTTATGTAAGCCGCTCCTTTACGGAGGTTGTCGGCATGTCATTTGTACAATATTTACAACACTATCGAATTGAGCAAGCGAAAAAGAAATTACAATTCACTCATTTACCAATTTCCGAGATTGCTGAACAAGTCGGCTATTCCAATTCAGCCTATTTCAGTAGAGTATTTAAAAGAACTACGACCTATACACCCAATCAATATAGACAGACATACGAAGGCTGTCATGTCCCAACAGACTTTCAACATGTTCGGGAGTTTATTGAGTAAAATAGTAGAAAATAAAAACAATCGCTCTTACATGGAGACGATTGTTTTTATTTTTATACCTCATAATACTTTTCTTATAATATTTTCCACCCAAGCCCGGTTTTCATCCAGCCCGACTTGGGCGCATAAAGATTGATGAACTTTTTTAAACGCTTCAACTACTTTTGGTACGACAATCATCATGTGATCGGGATTGCGGCTGCTATCCCAACTTGCCAACTCGTCTAACTGCCAGCTTTGCAATGGACTACGATGACCTTCGATTTTTGCCCAATCCCCTAATGCGTTCGGCTGGATTCCCGCTTCCATATACCAACCCATCGCCATGAATAAACGCAGATGATCTAAGCAGTTCAGCGCATAATAGTATTCCGAGCGCATCATGCCCCGATACCATTCATGTAAAGAGGCAAAAAACTTCGTGCGCCATAAGTCAATATCTTCAACGGAAGGTTTATATGTTAATTGGCGAGATTTCGAAACAATATCAACCAAAATCCCGGTTGAATCATAAAAAACTTCAATATTCCTCAGCCAAAAAGAAGGAAGAATGTCTTTTAGCCGATAATAAAAGATATCTACTTTGACGAATGGTTCGTAGTGAGCCGTACTATAATTTAAATGAGCAACTTCTTTAAAAAAAAGAATATTTCCCCATCGACCTGCACGGTTTTGTTTATCTGCCCAGTACTGGTCGAACGCTTCGTCGGCCACAATGATCCTAAGATCTATTGTCGAGTACTGATCAGCATCCCCATTGCCAATCGAGCCGCCGTAAAAGACCGCTAAGATGCCTGGATCACCAGCTAAATCTTGCTCGATTGCTTCTTTAATTTCCTGTCGACATAACGGAATCTTTGCATCTCTTTGTACATGTTTAGATGGATCCATCATTCTTACCCCCCTTTTCTATCGAAATATGAAGGTTTTTATATTTTAGTATACCCGCGTCAACTAAATATTGTTACACTATTAGAAATAATATGTCTTTTGCAGGGGAGATTAAAGAGAAAGGAGGATATTATGTTCATCTTTATTATAAATCCGTCTTCTGGTAATGGAAAATCCACTACTTTTTGGCGAAGTTTGGAGAAAAAACTGCATACGGAAAATGTACCATTTAAGAAACTTGTGAGTACATCAACACATGAAACAAGACAATTTGTTAGCCATGCATTAAAAACTCATCAAGTGCGGGCCGTCGGCGTAATTGGAGGGGACGGGACAATTAGTTCAGTCATTCAAGAACTTGCGAATACATCGATTCCACTCGCTATATTTCCGGCAGGTTCGGGAAATGACACCGCAAGAATGTTCAATCTGACGAACTGTCCAGAACAATTTATTCAAGGAATCCTACATGGAAAAACAACTTGTGTCGATTTACTCCAGTTAAATGATCGTTTCGGCATCACCGTTGCAGGAGTTGGCATCGATACGACGATAGAAGAAAAAGTTAAACATGCATCTTATCTGCCATTTTTTAATAAGCTCGGATTGGTTTCACTCGCCTACCTAATTGCTTCAATCGGAACTGCACTTACCTTTAAACCCTTTAATGCCAAAATAACAATCGACCATCAAAAACAATTCGTCCCTCACGCTTGGTTAATTGTTTGTGGCAATACAACTTCGTATGGCGGCGGATTAAAGATTTGTCCAGATGCAAATCCGGCAGACGGGCAATTCAATCTCACAATGTTTCACGGGATTAACCGTTTTAAAGCAATGACTCGCGTCTTTCCTGCTTTATTAAGCGGAAAACCTATTCGTAAAAACGGGATAACATACGCGGTTGGAAAAGAGCTTACAATTTCAACAGATAGACCTATTCCAGTAATTTTTGATGGAGAAATCATTCAAGCGATGCCGCTACATATTAAAATTCAGCCACATGCACTTCAATTACTTATAACAACGTAAGGCTTTCCACACTTGGAACTAAAATGTAGAAAGCCTTTAAAATAAAAAAGAACCTTTGCTAATGAACCTAAATTGCTTCAAATCTTTGAATTAACTCCGTTCCATAAACATAGCTTTGTGCAAAGATTCCCTCAATAATACGCGCAACACAAAAAGCGCCCATTGTAGATCAAGAGAATTCAACAATGGACGCCATGAATTATAATTTTTTCACAAACTCTGTTTTCAACTGCATCGCACCAATGCCATCGATTTTACAATCGATGTCATGGTCTCCTTCGACGAGGCGAATCCCTTTTACTTTTGTTCCTTTTTTAACGACGAGAGAACTTCCCTTTACTTTCAGGTCTTTAATGACTGTGACCGTATCTCCGTCTACTAATATATTCCCATGCGCATCTTTAAAGACTCTTTCCTCTTCAGCTGGTTCATTTTCTTCCCCTAATGTCCATTCATGTGCACATTCTGGACAAACTATGAGGTTGCCATCTTCATACGTATACTCCGAATGACATTTCGGGCAATTTGGTAAATCGTTCATATGATTTTTCCTCCAATTTCTCAATTCATCTTCTTTAATTTATCACTTTCGCGCGTCTCCAACGACCAAAACGGTAATACAAAAATGCAAACAGGCTGCTGATGACAAAGCTTATGCCAATCCCTAAAGCAATCCCCTTTTCACCGTAAATCGATGACATCGTATACGTGAGCGGGAAACGCAAGATCCAAAACGAAATGATATTCAAAATGAGTACTTGGAACATGGCGCCTGCTGCACGAACCGCTCCATTTAAAATAAAGTTTATACCTAAAAACGGATAGAAGAAAGCAACCATTTTCAAATACTTTGTTCCGAATTCAACTGCGTCTGGTTCTTGGATAAATAAACGAATGCCATAAGTAGCAAATAAAAACATTATAGAAGCTAAAACAATCATAACACCTAAATTATAAATGAATCCATAAAACGTAATTTTATGCACACGTTCCCATTTATTCGCGCCAATATTTTGCCCAGCCATACTATTCACGGCTACGCCAAGCGCCTGTGCCGGCAGCATAATTAAACTATCCAAACGTTGGGACGCCCCGTACCCCGCAACAACCGGCGCACCAAATGAAGCAACGACACTCATAATGGCCATAGACCCTGCAGAGATGACACTCATTTGAAGCCCTGCTGGAATTCCCAGCTTCAAAATACTCCCTACTTCCTGCTTTGACGGCAACGAAGGTTTTGAAAAAGGGACAAGATTCTTCGTTACCGTGAAATAAACACCTAGGCCAAACGCTACACCTTGAGAAAGAATTGTCGCATAGGCCGCGCCTTCAATTCCCCAGCCGAATACGCTAATAAACACGGGATCTAAGATCGTATTTAAAATGACGGCTGTCAATACAAAATAGAGGGGCGTTTTTGAATCACCTACTGAGCGGTAGACCGTTCCAATGAAATTATAGCCAAATAAAAACAACATCCCGATGAAGTTAATTTTCAAATAAGCAGAAGCCATGGGGACCATTGTTTCGGGCGTCCCAAGCCAACTTAAAATATGTTCTGATAAGACATATCCGGCGATACCTAATGAAATTGACATCAATGTAAGCATGACGACAAAGGCATTTAAGTATCGTTTGAGTCCTTCTTCGCTTCCTTTCCCTTTTTGTTGGGATAAAATCGTCAAAGCGGCGTTGTTTAAACCGATGACAAAAGATAGGACGGTAAAAACAATTGTGCCTGAAATCGCCACAGCCCCCAGTGCATCCGCCCCGATTAAATTCCCAATCCATAAACTATCAATAAATTGATAAGAAATTTGGAGTAAATTTGTCAATATAATAGGTGCTGAAGAAATGAACAGCTGTTTAACAATATTCCCTTCCGTAAAGTCATGTTGTTTTGCCATGTCCTACTCCCCTCTTGTACCTCCCGACCGCTCTAATTCAAGCAATTGTTCTTTCATCGTCAAACCTGCACGAAAACCGCCTAGTTTACCATCTTTCGTCAACACCCGGTGACACGGAACGACGATTAAGACCGGGTTTGCACCAATGGCTCCCCCAACCGCACGAACCGCTTTTGGTTTTTGAAGGCGTTCAGCAACGTCCGTATACGAAATCGTGTCTCCATAAGGGATTGTTTGCAATACTTCCCATACACTTTGCTGAAAAGGTGTCCCATACAAATCAAGCTGACCTGTAAAAATTTGACCTTTTCCATCTATAGTAGCACGTAGTTCATTTACATAAGGCTCTATGACCTCCTGATTTTCTTCCATAAGCGCATTGCGAACACGCTTCGCCACCCAATTGGAGAGCTCTTCGAAAGGAGCATCCGGCGTTCCGATGTAACATAATCCTTTTTCTGTCGCAGCCATATACATGGACCATTCCGCAAGTTGCACCTCTAACCAATAAACCGTTTGTTTCATATGTACTCCCCCCCATTCCTATCCTCTAATTTATAATCATTTTACATGTTTAACAGAATCTCTGCTTGTTTAATTCATCAAGTCGTGATAGCATAAATATAAATCTGTATCTTCCAACAATTTAATATTTTCATTTCTTATCCAGAGAGACGGAGGGATTGGCCCGATGAAGTCTCAGCAACCAGCCAGATGGCATTGGTGCTAATTCCAAAAGGTGTGATCGCCTTGAAGATAAGAAGATTGACTTCGTGATGATTAGGAGCACTCTTCTTATAGAGTGCTCTTTTTTTATTATAGAAAGGGAGGATTATATTGAAAAACAATCAGTTAGCCACTCAACTTGTCCAATTAGGAAATCGCAGTGATGCTAAAACAGGTGCGGTGAGTGCCCCAATTTATTTATCGACAGCTTTTGAACATACGGGCATTGGAGAATCCACGGGTTATGATTATTCTCGAACGAAAAACCCTACGCGTGCCCTTTTGGAAGAAGGTATCGCCAATTTAGAAAGTGGTGATGCAGGGTTTGCCTGTAGCTCCGGTATGGCCGCCATTCAGCTCGTCCTTTCAATATTTCGTTCGGGCGATGAACTCATTGTACCTGAAGATATTTACGGCGGCACATACCGTTTACTCGATGATTACGCGGATTTTTATTCAATTCAAACGACCTATACTGATTTTGCTAGCGTTGCCCAGGTAGAAGCATGTATTACACCAAAAACAAAAGCGCTATTTATTGAAACGCCAACAAATCCACTCATGGAAACGATTGATATTCAAGCATACGCGGCACTTGCTGAAAAGTATGAGTTACTCCTTATCGTAGACAATACGTTTCTAACGCCATATTTCCAAAGACCAATTGAGCTTGGTGCTCATATTGTTTTACACAGTGCTACTAAATATATTGGCGGCCATAATGATGTACTCGCAGGACTCGTTGTTGCGAAAGGGGATGCACTTTGCCAGCAATTAGGCGAGAATCATAATACGATTGGCGCAGTTCTTTCTCCAACCGATGCCTGGCTAACGATTCGCGGACTAAAAACGCTCCACTTGAGAATGAAACAACATGATGAAAATGCGAAAGAAATTGTGGCTTATTTAAAAACAGAGCCACTCGTGAAAGATGTGTTATATGCGGGGCAAGGCGGGATGGTATCTTTTCGTCTTCAAAAAAGCGAGTGGGTCAATCCGTTTCTGCAAAATCTCAACCTCATTACTTTCGCTGAAAGTCTTGGTGGCGTTGAAAGTTTTATCACGTATCCTGCCACACAAACCCATATGAGCATGCCGGAAGAAGACCGATTACGTCGCGGGGTTTGTAATAAACTACTGCGCTTTTCTGTCGGTGTAGAAGATTGCGATGATCTAATCGCGGATTTGAAACAAGTCTTTGCGAAATTAAAGCGCAAGGCCTATCAACAAACGGTCGTTAATTAGCAAACTTCGTTGTGCCTGCGAAATAAAAAGGCCGTCCAACCAGTCAAAATAGGCAGGTTGGACGGCTTTGAAAGTTAAGATTGTGGATAAAACGTTTTAGGAATTTGGCCAAAAGTACGTTTATGATAGAGAAGAGGATCTTTCTCGTTATTTTGGATATCTACTACTTCACCAATCATAATTGTATGGTCGCCAGCTTCAACTTTCTGATGAACTTTACATTGTAAAGTAGCTAATGAATCTTTCAGAACTGGTAAGCTTAGTTCGGACTTTTCCCACTCACATTGTGCAAAACGATCTGCAACACGACTTGCAAATAACTGACAGATGTCTCCTTGATCAGAAGCTAAAATATTCACTGAGAAACGCTCAACTTTTAAAAAGTCTTCATAGGATCCTGCATTTTTATCAATCGACCATAAAATAAGCAAAGGGTCTAGCGATACAGAAGCAAAAGAGTTCACCGTTAATCCCATCGGCTCATTTTGTTCGTTGAATGCTGTTACGACAGTGACACCCGTTGGATAATTTCCCATAACGGATTTGAAACTTTCTATCTTGTTGTCCATGATTCAAACCTCCATCATTATCTATCATCTATTATAGCGTACATGAAAATTGGCCAGTTGTGTCAATAAAATGCTTATTTTCGAATAAATCGACAACACCTTGTCAACTAAACTCGCACCTTGTCATTATTCTACTATACGAAGTACATGCAAGAGACGTTCCGATTTGTGAAAAACAAACGTGTAAAGTTGCGATTTACATATTAACTACCACACGTCTGTACACACCTTTTCCTGTACAGCGCAACTGCTCCCTTTATTTTGGTCTGCCTTTATACATAAAGATCCGGCGTCGTTTAAGTGCTGATTCTAGTTGTTGAATAAAGTTAGGATCAAGCCCTAATTTCTTAGCTTGATAATATGCCTTGATAAGTTCTTCATCTGTTAGACTTCTCATGATGCTGTACCGGAGTTCCCCTTTCTGGACGATTGTTAATGTCAGACAACGCGATAGTCCCTTACATTGATAAACCTGTTATACCAAGCCCCATTAGGTTAGTAACAGGAAATATTAAGTTTTTATTTTATATCAAAATAAAAGGAATAGTCAAACAAAAATAGAGCACAGCAATGATGTGCTCTTTTGATTGTTATTCATTCCGGAACTAAAGCCGTTACAACTCAGGAAACCTGATTATAATTATGCGTTTACTATTGTTTTTGTTTCGTTATAAAACGCCACAAAGCTTTCGACGACTTTGTCCAGGTAAGCGATTGTTGCTTCGTCTGTTAATTCTCCGGCTTCGTTGATTTTTTCATGAATTGAACCAATGTATACTTCATTTCCTGGTAAAATTTTCGGGGCTAATGCCGGGTTCGACAAGATTTCACGCAAGTGTAATTGGGCACGTACACTGCCTAAAACACCCATTGACGAGCCTACGATGAATGCAGGTTTATTTTGCAGCAAGTAGTCACCGCCGCGTGATAACCAATCAATTGCATTTTTCAATGGTGCTGGAATAGAGAAATTGTATTCAGGAACTGCAAATAGAACTGCGTCGGAATCTTTAATTTCCGCTTTAAAATCTACTACGTCGTCTGATGGATTGTTTTCATTGTCGACTCCGTACATTTCCAAATTATTCAAGTAAACAGGTGTAATTTCTAATTTATCCGCATAACGTTGTCCCATATATTCAACCAACTTTAAGTTAAATGAACTTGAACTAGTACTCCCGATAATTGCTTTTATTTTAATTGTCATGTTACAAAACTCCCTTTTCTATTTATATATGATTCCTCGGAAAAACTGTCTTGAATTCATACTAATTAGTAGTATGCAATATTATTTTAGAAAAGGGAATTATTTTGCTCATTTATAGTCCCCATATTGATGCGCGAATTAAACGAAAAGACCTTTCACCAGTTTTATCGATGAAAGGCCTTGAGAGATTGCAAACGATTATTCCTCTTTCTCATACCACGGATTTAAATGAATGAGTACCTCGTCCACATCTTCATTTTGTTCCATAATGGTTTTCTTGATTTCACGAATAATATCGTGTCCTTCTTGAATGGTTAACGTCCCATCGACACCAATCCGCAAATCGACCAAAACATAATGGCCGTGTTCCCTAGCGCGAAGTCGGTCAATTCTTTTCACTTCAGGAACCGACAGTATTAGCTCTGTAAAACTGTCCAATCGTTCTTGCTCCACACTTTTCTCCATTAATGTATCAAGTGCTTCTTTCCCCATGCCATAAGCAAGTTTGAAGACTAAAATCGTGACAATGATGCCGGCAATTGGATCCCCGTAAGATAGGATTTTAATCCCATAATGGTCACCAACAAGTGCGAGTCCAATTCCTGCAACTGCGGCCAGTGATGCATACACATCCGCCAAATGGTCATAAGCCGTTGCGATTAACCCTTTACTATTGACCCTTTTACCAATCCGAATTGTATATACGTATAAAACTTGTTTTGCCACAAGTGACACAATCGCTGTAATAAATGCAATAATACTCGCCTTTTCCGGTTCCGCAAAGAAAGCTGAAATCGACTCATAGGCAATATAAATTGCAGCCAATCCCAAGATAATCGCCACAATCGCAGAGCTAATCACTTCCGCTTTTCCGTGCCCATATGGATGGTCCTCATCCGCCGGGCGCTGAGAAATCCGCATCGATGTCAATGCAGCGCCACTCGCCACCACGTCCCCCGCATTATGATAACCGTCCGCAAGCAATACTGGACTATTAAATAGCGTTCCAACAACAATCTTTACGATCGTCAGTACAATATTGCTAATTAAACTGATCCAACCCGCGAGAATCGGTGCCCGATCATGGAATTCTTGCATCATTTATTAGCCCCCCTTTAAAAATTCTTTCCCTTAGGCAACAAAACCCCTGACCGTCACCAGTCAAGGGTTTTAGTGTAATTGTATGTGTTATCAATCAATAAAGAACGATTCATCTCGTCACCTTCTATAGTATTCGCTTCTTTTTATTGTACCATTAAATCATCCGCATCGTGAGAAGTACGACATCGAAACGTCAAATAAAACCGAGCATATTCAAAAACACAATTGCAATCGTAAAAGGAACAACCCACTTCATCAAAAGCCGCCAAGTCCTATACAGCGAAGGCGAGCCTTTCGTATTCAAATAAAACTCTTCCTTCACTAGCTTCTTATCCATTTTATGAACAATAAACAGCGCAATTAGAAAACTGCCAAACGGAAGAAGAAGATTACTTACGAGGTAGTCTGTCCCATCGAAGATACTTTTATTAAAAATTGTAAATGTTGATAGGCTACTCGATGACAAAGCCGCTGGAATCGCAGCAATAAAGATGACAACGCCTGACATCCACGTCACCCATTTACGTGAACGTTTACCACTTTCGGTTGCAGCAGCCACGACAATTTCATATAAACTAAATGAGGACGTCAACGTCGCGAATAAAAATAATAATAAAAATAGCGCTAAAAATAGTTCCCCTAATGGAATTTGAGAAAAAATAGATGGTAACACAATAAATAATAAACCTGGTCCTTCTGCCGGCTCATAACCAAATGCGAAGACGACAGGGAAAATCGCCAAACCAGCCAACAACGATACGAAAATATTTAAACCGACGACTGTGCCCGCGGAAGATGGTAGGCTGACATCTTTCTTCAAATAAGAGCTATACGTCACCATACAAGAAAATCCAACAGCTAACGAGAAAAACGATTGGCCTAATGCATACAATAACGATTCACCCGTGATGTTTGAAAAGTCAGGCGCTAAGAAAAACTTTACGCCTTCCCATGCACCGTCCAACGTTAACGCGCGGATGACAAGAATGACAAAGAAGATAAATAATAAGGGCATCATATATTTATTCGCTTTTTCAATTCCCGCTTGAATGCCCGACGACACCACAAAAATGTTCGCCAATGTAAAAGCAACCAAACCGACAATAGTAATCCACGGCGTTCCAATGACAGTTTCAAACAACACAGGATAATCCGCCCCGCCGCCAATCACTTTTCCAAAAACAGACATCACACTGTAGACGAGCACCCAACCGCCAACAACGCTATAAAAGGATAATAATAAAAAACACCCGACAACGCCGAGCCTTCCAATCCAAACCGACAAACTTTCCGGGGCAAGCTTTTTATACGCACTAATCGCCTCTTTACCTGCCCCTCTGCCGATAATAAACTCTGAAATCAGCATCGGCAAACCAATTAGGACTGTAAACGCGACAAAAATAAGGAAGAATGCGCCTCCGCCACTCATTCCAGTGACATATGGAAACTTCCAAATGGCCCCCAATCCGATGGCCGCTCCAGCGGAAGATAAAATAAACCCTAACTTAGAGGACCACTGCTCTGTTTTCTCATTCATACCTATCCCCCCCCTGTTATCAATGATATGCAATCATTCACATCACAACGATCAATTTTAATCTAATAGTTTATTTTAACATCCTTAATACTTTATAAGCAATTAATTGGATGAAGTACTGTTTTATCCATTTATTTGGGTTTTTTAGCCAGGGGGAGGGGGAATTCCTAAGGCCGAGCGTGGAATTCGATTGACGTGGAGAGGAATTCACGACGAGGAGCGGAGTTCACGTGCGATTGCGCGGAATTCAAAAGGCCGGGCGCGGTGTTCTAGAGCGGTTGCGGGGCATTCACCGGATATCCCAAAAGCAAGCTTAGCAGAAATAATTTGAAGGCAAAATAAAACCGCCAGTTTCCATAACTGACGGCGCTTACCCCACAACAATTCCCCTCACAACAAGTTCTCCCCGACAAATCCCACTAACACGGTATTCCTTTCCTTTAGGAACGACTTGCACCGTGACAAAATCATCCACATAAACGGGCGCTAAGAAGGTAAATTCATAGCTTTGCATAAATTGATGTGGCTCTAAACATTCATTCACCACGATGCTCACCATTTTTGCCATCGTTAGCATCCCATGTGCGATTTCCCCTGAAAAACCGGCCGCTTTCGCAGATGCTTCATTAAGATGAATCGGATTTCGATCATGTGACACGTCGGCATAACGTTCAATATCACCTCTAGTTACTTGAAATTGAAACTTCATCATGTTGTATCCCCTACCACAAGATGCGAAGTCCCTTGAAAGCAAAGTTCGCCAGACTTGTCGTAAATCGACAAAGTTTCTTCACGAAACGTATACGACTTTCTCGATACAACATTGGTAAGTGTGATATCGCCCGTATATTCTTCGTCAATAAACATCCGCCGAAAAGTAGAACATTCTTGTTTCCGATGAATCATGACGCCGCCGTCATGTTCCCAAGGAATCGTAAACAATCGATACATTATCAGCGGCATCGTCGATGGAAGTGGAATCGTTTGGAATCCGTGCGATTTCGCATAGTCCCCACATGTATATAACTTATTTTCCTCGCCGATTGCTTCACAATACTGCAGCACATCTTCTTTCGTAAAGACAATTGATTCTGTCGATGTTTTCACTGAATCACCTCGAATAAAACAGCAAGTCCGACGCCGCCCGCACTGCCAATTGCCGCAAGCACATACCGGACATCTTTCCTTCTCTGCACTTCATAAAAAAGGCGTGTTACGAGTATCGCCCCCGATGCACCGTATGGATGACCTGTCGTTAACGCACCGCCCGATACATTTAACTTTTCAACTGGAATTGTTAATTCATCCTGACAAGCAACTATTTTGGAGGCAAATGCTTCATTAATTTCAATTAAATCAATATCATCTATCGTTAACTGATTGCGTTGCAATAGTTTTGTAATCGCCGGAACTGGAGTGATGCCTGGATAATTTGGATGAATCCCGCTCACTTCGCTATCTTGAAAACGAAGAATCAGTTGCATGCCGAGTTCATTCGCCAACTGCTCATCCATCACAACGACGGCCGCCGCCCCGTCATGAATGCCACAACTGTTGGCCGCTGTCACCGTTCCATTTTCCAAATCAAAAATCGGCTTCGCACGGTTTACGATGCGCGCCATATCACGTTTTTTCCGAAAAACTTCATCATGCGTAATGCCATCATAAGCAATGATTTCCTCAGTATAGAAGCCTTCATCGTATGCCGACCAACTTCGCCTGTAACTTTCCAACGCGTAGTCATCTTGCACAGCTTTCGTCATCCCATACTTTTGGGCAACGTTCTCCGCGCCAACGCCCATATCCGGATCCCCAATATGCGTCGGCGCAAATTGGGCACGTTTAGGAAATGGCGACGTACTCGCACTTTCAACGCCACCCGCAACATAGCAATCCCCTGCCCCACCTTGAATAAATAGGGAAGCCGTTCGAATCGCTTCAAGCCCCGCGCTACATTGCCGGTCAATTGTCATGCCCGAAATCGATAACGGAAGTCCAGCTTCCAAAGCTGATAAACGAGCGATATTCCCGCCAGGTCCAACCACATTACCCAAAATGACTTCGTCAATCCAGTCTTCAATGCCAGTGGATAAACCTTGTAGCAACGGCGCGGCCATTTTATGGGGAGGTACATCTTTAAACATGCCACCTTTCCTACCTATGGGTGTTCGTTTCGCTCTCACAATCACTGCACGTTTAATGTTGACCCACCTCCGCCGGTAAAAGCTTTTCTAATGCATGCCGTGCAATTTTTCCACTCGTTGTATAGTCGAATGCCTCAACAAAATACCACTTCTTTGGCACTTTGAAGGTTGATAATTGATCACGACAAAGCTTTCGCAATTCACTTCTGGGCACATCTCCTTGAATAAATGCAACCGGAACTTGTCCCCAGTAACGATTTTCAACACCAATGACCGCGGCTTCTTCTACATCGGGATGTGTAAGCAACACTGCTTCTACTTCTTCGGGATAAACATTTTCTCCGCCGCAAATTATCATACTCTTTTCACGGCCGACCAAATAAAGGAACCCCTCATCGTCCAAGTAGCCCAGATCATCAACCGTAACCCAACCATTCTCATCTTGAAGTGTTTGTAAAACGTCGGTATTCGGTTGAACATAACCCGCAAACAGCAACGGACTTTTCACATAGATTTTTCCAATCACACCGTTTTCAACTTCATTTCCGTTTGCATCTCGGATTTCAAGGTGAACACCATCACAAGCCTTTCCAACAGACATCGGCTTTTCTTGATTCCACGCATCATGTAAATAGGTTACAAAACTTAATTCACTTGCTCCGTAAAATTCATACATCATCATATTCGGAAACCGCTTACGAATTTTATTCTTCGACGCTTCATTCCATTTGGCACCAGAAGAAATGATTTTAAATGGCTGTTTCATTTGAATACTTTGCGCAACAATAGCTTCATTCATCGTCGGCACTGTATAAATTACCGTAATAGGCAAACGTTGCATCCAATCCAATACGTTGCGCGGCGAAAATGTAGGTTGTAAATAAACTGTCCCGCCCAAATACAACGTGCAAATTGCACCGTATAAAAAATGAGAATGAACGAGTGCCCCTGGAATGAGCACATGGTCTGTTCCTGACAATTCCAAATTATTTCGGCTACTCGAGAAACTTTTGATCCACGACTGATGATGACGGACAAATGCTTTCGGTACACCCGTCGTTCCCGATGTAAAGCCCATATAAAACAGCGTTTCTTCAACACTCTGTACTTGCATCACCGTTTCTGCCTCTTGAATGTTTTCCGCAATCTCTTCCCAAATCAAAACCTCATGGGAATTCAACCCAAAACGTTGCGATAAAGCCTTCGTAGTGATAACAATCGACGGTTTCGCTAACGCTAGGCGCTGTTCAAGTTCGCCGCGTTTCCATTTCACATCGAGCGGAACCACAATTAAACCCGCTGCCGATGCACCCGCAAACAACTGTAAAAAAGGAATGCCATTCGGTAATAAAATACCGACATTCCCTTCTTTACCTACTGAGTTAGTTAACCAATTCGCAGTTTTTTGAATCAGTTCTGCCCAATCGCGATAATTTATTGCCAGATTTTCTGTATAAACCGCGATTTTTTCTGGATGATTCTTGACATGCATTTCATATGTACTCGTAATAAAAGCCATGAAATCACCTCAATTAACTCGGCAACATTCTCCGATTATTAAATACTGGGTATTTTTGTAAATTAATAATTAAGAAAGAAGCAATCGTCGCCTTAATAATGTCTCCAGGTAAAAATAGTAAACTAGCTTTTGCAACATCTAACACACCCAGGTCCATGACAAAGGCTTGTACAGGGACACCAATTAAATAGATGGCAAAAATACCGACCGTCAAATTTAATGGCAATACGTTACCTAGACGTATTTTAGAAAAACGTGACTGAATCGTACCGATTAAAAATGCCGTAATTGGCCAAGAAAGTAAGTAACCTGCACTCGGACCTACAAAAACGCCTATTCCTCCGCGGCCACCTGACAACAACGGCATGCCCGTTGCAACAATTAGCAAAAACACAATTTGACTCATCGCCCCTAAACGAGCACCTAAAATACCCCCAGCTAAAATAACGCCTAACGTTTGTAACGTAATTGGCACGGGCATAACCCCAATTGGAATTGGTGGCATTAAACCTAAAACCCCCATCACTGCTGCAAACAATGCGACATATGTTAAATCCCTAACATTCATACTTTCCCCCACCAATCTATTACGATAATATTCACAATAATACGGTGAACAGCCATTTGTGTCAACTGTTTTTCTGGTGAAGTTAACGATAGAGTTAGTGGAATTGGCCGCGTGCCAGTCACTCAAACAAACATGAATTTCACGACATTCATATTTATTGCGATTAACTCGATAGTTTGGGTGACTGGCACCTTATTACCGCGTCTGCTATTCTCTTGTATGAAACATGTATACTTATTGAACTTGTTATTAATAAATACATACTAAGGAGAGGTTACATGTCTACATTTAACAATCATCGTGGATATGCAAGAACTTTTGAGGAAAAGAAACTGACATTAGGCTTAATTTTTCCAATCGAAGCTTACGAAAGCAGTATTCCTGAAATGGATTTAGAACAGCAAATTCAATTAGCAAAACTTGCTGAAAAACAGCAATTTGCTTCTTTATTCGTCCGGGATGTGCCGTTAAATGATCCAACTTTTGGAGATGCAGGGCAAATGTATGACCCCTGGGTATATCTGAGCCATATTGCCGCACATACAAATGACATTGCGTTAGGTACCGCAAGTGCAATCACGTCTTTCCAACATCCATTAAACCTTGCTAAATCTGCCGCTTCCTTTGATAGAATTTCAGGGGAGAGACTATTACTCGGCCTTGCAACTGGAGATCGTCCAATCGAATTTAATGTTTTCGGTGCGGACCGTGAAAATAGAGCTGAATTATTCCAAGAAACTTTTTATGCAGCAAAGAAAGCTTGGTCAACATCTTACCCAACAATCAATACAGAACGTGTATCACTAAATGGCGAAGCGGATATTTTACCAAAACCGATGTTAAAAGATATCCCAACATTTGTTACGGGACGTTCTGGGCAATCACTTGAGTGGATTGCGGAAAATGGTGACGGATGGATTGGGTACCCGCGTGGAATCCATGAACAAGCTAAAATCATCCGCGACTGGAGAGCATTCACGGATAAATTCAAACCTTTTACACAATCTCTTTACATAGATTTATTGGATGACCCGGATGCTGATCCGACGCCAATCCACTTAGGCTTCAGAAGCGGCCATCGATTTTTAATTGAATTTTTAAAAGGTCTTGAAGCGGTCGGTGTCAATCATGTCATTATCGCGCTCAAATTTGCAACAAGACCAATGGAAGATGTGCTTCAAGAGTTAGGCGAATACGTCATCCCGCATTTTCCCGCCTTGCAAATTCAAAGCGATCGCACACAACAATAAGAATTTAAAAAAGGGAACGGGTCGTCTTAGACGTACCCGTTCCCTTTCTACCTATTTAAAATCTAATTTAAAGTTTCCTAGCTCCCTAAAGCGTTGTACCCGCCATCAAGTTGCACGACATCCTTGAAACCACGTGCTTTTAACACAGTCGCGGCAATTGCGGATCTCACACCACTTTGACAATGAATGAGCAGTTTTTTCTGCGCTGGAATTTCAGTCGTACGTAATTTCCCAAGAAACAGATGGTTCGCTTCTTCTAAATGGCCGTCATGCCACTCAGCATCGTTTCTCACATCCACTACAAATGTGTTCGGTGCTTTCATTTCTTCCATAAATGCCTCAACAGACAGTGTGTCATAGGATTGCAACGTCAACCCTTCCAATGCGATTGGGTCAACGATAGCCACAATATTATCCAGTCCGATAGACTGTAATGCAATCACGACTTTTTCACGATTTTCTTCCTCTGCAATTAAAAGCAATTGCTCATCGTATTTTGCTAACCAGCCCGCCCAATTTGTAAATGATTTATTGAAAGGAATGTTAATGGATCCTGGTACAAGGTTTTTCTCCACGACAGCAGCCGCTCTTGTATCAATGACAAGGGTATTGTCTTGGACCATTGCAGCTTCAAATGATGCCGTATCTGACAGCACATCAATGTCTTCATGCTTTAAAACAGCAGGGCCAACCTTGTTTAGCTTTTTCATTTCTGCAAAATAAACAGGTGCTTCTGGCTGATCTTTCAACAATTCCTTCACGAACAATTCTTCATCGTCAAACTGAAGTGCCCAGTTGAATTGTTTTTCGTATCCTACTGTTGAAATCGGAACAGACCCAAGTGACTTTCCGCAAGCAGAACCTGCACCATGGCCCGGCCAGACAACTAAATGATCTGGTAACTCTTTAAAGCGTTCAATTGACTGGAACATGTCACGCGCCCCACTATCAGCCGTTCCCATAATGCCTGCCGCCTCTTCCAATAAATCCGGGCGTCCTACATCGCCAACGAAAACGAAGTCACCAGTGAAAATCCCCATCGGCCCCGTCGCACCGCCACCACGGTCCGTTAAGATGAACGAAATACTCTCCGGGGTATGTCCTGGCGTATGCCATACTTCAAAGTCGATGTTCCCAACAGAAAATGTAGACCCCTCTTTTACCAATTCCACATCGATGCCATCTGTGTATTCGTACTTCCAGTTTTTATCCCCTTCATCAGACAAATACAATTTCGCTCCATGTTCAACAGCGAGCTGACGTGCACCCGAAATATAATCCGCATGAATATGTGTATCTGCTGCAGCTGTCACACGTAAACCTTCCTCTTTGGCAACAGCTAAAATATGATCAAACTCACGTGGAGGGTCAATAATCACCGCATCACCTGTTCTCTGACAACCTACCAAGTAAGCATTTTGCGCTAAGTTTTGATCTGTGAATGATTTAAAAAACATTTTTTCTCCGCCTCCAATTTAGTTGTTTTTTTATGTTAAACTTAATATACCATAGGGGGTATACTTTCGCAAGTAGTCAGTCTCAGTCTCGTGCCAGTCACCCAAACAAACATGAATTTCACGATATTCACGTTTATTGCGATTAACTCGAATGTTTGGGTCGCCATAGCCATCCACACAAAATAACCGTCAACGTCTTATTCGCAACGTTTATAATCAAAAATGATATACTTGTTATACAAAGATTAATTATTTCGATAAATGATTCCGTCCGATGAATCATCATACAAGGATTTAATCAGGAGGTGCTTATTATGAAAGTTGAGGTTTGGTCAGATGTAGCATGTCCATTTTGTTATATTGGAAAGCGTAAATTTGAAGAGGCGTTGGATCAATTCCCCCATAAGAATCAAGTGCATATAGTGTTTAAAAGCTTTGAACTAGATCCACATGCACAATTATACGATGGGAAAAGCTATTTCGAAAAACTATCCTCGAAGTCTGGCATGAGAATTGGACAGGCAAAACACTTTTCTGCAAGTATCGCCCTACAAGCAGAGAATATTGGCTTAAAGTTCAATTTTGAAGAGCTGAAATCAACGAATACGTTCGATGCCCATCGTTTAATAAAGTTCGGCAAGTTTCATGGAATAGAAACAACGATTATAGAAAAATTATATTATGCCTACTTCACTGAATCCAAGGACATCGGGGATATTGAAATACTTGCGGATATCGCGGAAGCATCAGGTTTAGAAAGAAGTGAAGCTTTAGAGGTTCTACGTGACAAGACTCTTTATGCAAATGACGTCAGGTTAGACGAGAGTGATGCGAAGCAATCTGGGATTACCGGAGTTCCTTATTACATTTTCAATCAAAAACATACGATTTCAGGTGCACAGCCGACACAAGCATTTGTGAGGATACTTCAAAAAGTTTGGGAAGAGGAAAATGCTGAACCAAATTTGGAGAGCATTTCATCAGACAGTGATGGGGCGTTTTGTACTGATGACAGTAACAGCTGTCTTCCCTGAAACAAGGGCGTCCGAGGGTAAACAATTCCCTTATATTCTTTATTGGGAGTAAGGATTAAAAGACCACAATGCGATAATGGGATAAATATTGCTTTGAAATAAGCAAATCTTACGCCAATTATTTTACAGGCGCTAGCGGGATTGTTTGAGGTTTTAGAGATTACGCTCATATAACTGTCCTTTCGTCACATAAAAAAACGCCTAAAATTAGGCGTTTCATTTACTCTCATTTTTTACTTTACCATCATTCCCCTTGTCAATACCCGTTGCATTATTCACTACTTGAGCAACTAAGTTTAACCCCTGATCCACAGTATTCATTTCGCTGGATTTTTGACCGACAGCTTTTGATTTTTCTGGTTTCTTCATTTTGTCACCTCCAAAAGCTAGGATGAGTAGTCAGTCAAAAAATATTACAGCATATTTTATTAATTACCTGATACCTAGATATGGAATATTAGGCTATTAGAGAAACTAGGCAGATTATTATCTAACAAGGAGGGATTCAAATGCCTGTCTGTGAAAATTGCAAGAGCAAGTGGAGCTGGAAACAAACGATTAAAAAGACGACAACATTGAACCCTGCAATGGCTTGTCCTAATTGCAGGGAAAAACAATATCAAACACAATCGTCAAAAAACAAAGTGAGCCTCTTAACTGCTATTGTTTTATTGCCACTTCTACTTCGTAGTTTCTTTGATATTCCAAAAATTGTACTTCTGAGCTCAATCCCTCTTTTAGCCGTGATTGTCTTACTTCTGTTTCCATTTTTAGTGAAGCTTAGTAGCGAGGAAGAATATATTATATGAGTAAATGATAAGGAGGCTGTCTAGTGGAACAACAAACAAAAATGGTTTACACACCGCCAAAACATATCCTCTCAGCAGCAACCATTGTGCTGAATGAAGAAAATGAGATTCTATTAATTAAAGGACCGCGAAGAGGATGGGAAATGCCAGGTGGTCAGGTTGAGGAAGGAGAATCTTTGAAAGACGCCGCCATTAGAGAAACGAAAGAAGAGTCTGGGATTGATGTGGAGATTTTGAAGTTTTGTGGCATATTTCAAAACGTAGAACGATCCATTTGTAATACCCTGTTCCTTGCAAAACCTATTGGCGGCAAGCCGACAACTTCCCCAGAAAGCTTGGAAGTGGGGTATTTCCCTATCGAAAAAGCACTAGCAATAGTTAACGTAAGCAACTTTAGACAAAGGATTGAATATTGTTTGGATGAAAGTATGCATCCATTTTACGTTGCATTTTAAATAAAACAGGCCTCGGAGGTAATGATGAAAAAACCTTTAGTACTTTGGAGAATTTTTTTATCTATCGTCACTTTGACTTTGTACCTTTTCAATGTGATTAGTGGTGCAACGCTATTGTCATTGGCAATCGGTGTCCTGGTCTTCGTGATGCTCCCTGAAATAATCATCAAAACATGGAAGAAGTCTCACAACAAAGTTGAGGAGTGAAAATACACCCCAAAAGTTAGTTTTCAACTCTAACTTTTGGGCGCAAGAACTACAGTTACGTGATTTTCACCCATGTCTATACTTCTTCTTTATCTGTTTTAACGTAGCCACAATAAGAAAACTAACAATAACTAATAATACCCACGAACTCATTTTTCCCAGATGGACTAGACTCCATGCGTCGGCTTGATTCGGGTATTCCCAAGCATTAAAGAATGTCGCAATGTTTTCCGCCACCCATATGAAAAATCCGATGAGCACAAATGATAGGGCAAGCGGCATACGATAACGAGCTCCATTAACCTCATACAAAACCCAGGACCGTAAAAAGACAATCATGACAAGCCCAGCTAACCACCATCGAATGTCAACCCAGAAGTGGTGAATGAAAAAATTCAAGTATATCGCGGTTGCAAGGGGAACGACGACGAAAAAAGGCGGCCACTTAACGAGTTCAACGTTCAAACGCCTCCATGCCTGACAAAGATAACTCGCCACACTTGCGTACATAAATCCGCTATACAAAGGCACGCCAAAAACTTTGAAAAACCCTTCCTCGGGATAGGACCAGGAGCCCATATTCACTTTAAAAATTTCAAGTGCTAAACCAATGATATGAAACAACGTAATCACTTTTAATTCATCTTTCGTTTCAAGCCGAGAACGCACCATCCACCATTGCATGAAAAGAAAGATAATCAGCAGCCAATCATACCTTGGCAAAAAAGGAAGGGAGATTACTTTCGTTAAAGCTAGACTCCCGAAAATCACAACAGGAAATACACAAGACAAAGCCTGCTCCCAACCGAAATGAAAAAGTTGTTTGAATGCGCCCACAAATCGTGCCTTTTTTCTACTAGCATTTTGTATTGTCACAGCCATAAGTAGTGCCCCATCTCGTATTTATTTTTCGCCCGCAATCTCTTCCTCCACTTTATATTCCAAAATATCACCTGGCTGACAGTCCAAAGCTTTACAGATCTTATCCAATGTTGATAAACGGACTGCCTTTGCCTTGCCATTTTTCAAAATAGAAATATTCGCCATCGTGAGGCCAACTCTCTCTGTAAGTTCGGTAACACTCATTTTTCTTTTGGCTAACATCACATCTATTTTAATCACAATCGCCATTTCTCTCACCTCAGACCGTTAAATCATTTTCAGATTTTATTTGAATTGCTTCTTGTAAAAGCCTCTGTAAAACAGCCGCAAAGACAGCGATAATCATCGAAGCAAACGGAACAACTACCCCTACAAAAATGACTCCCGGGGCATCATCCATTTCGGCAAATAAATAAAAAAGTGGCAGAAGAAGCACATGGAAACTACTTATCGAAATGGCACAGTATTTTATTTTCTTTAAAGCTTCTACGGAGATTTGCGAGAAGGCTTTACCCTTGTCAATGTAACTTAATAGTTTCAGCGCCTGATACAAGGCAAAGTAAAAAGGTAGCGCAGAACCATAAAAAAGAAAGAACACGAAGTATTTAACAGATGCAAATTCCGGTAATAACTGTCCTGCAACATTCCCAATTCCAGGCACTAAAAATATACACATCGCGAGAACTGGAAGCCCAATAAAAATAACGGCAATTCGTAAAAAAAGTGTTGATACTTGTTTCATAAAAAGCACCTCAATTCATTTTTACATCACAACGACACTTATTGAATATCGATAAACTTTTATTGTTTTGTAATGTTATGATTGGGACGGTTCGACTATCATTTGGGTTTCCAATTACATATATAATCCACGAAAAAAAAGCGACTATCTGGGATAGTCACTTTTTAAAATTATTTATTGGAGTGAACGTTATCAGGTTCTAATAACAATTCAAAGTCGTTTTAGCGATTTTGCAGGTAGAAATATCAGGTTCTATCCTTACTCTCCTGTAGGAGCTTAGATTCTCCCGTTCGCTCCCAAGTTTCTACAGTTTCATATGCTTGCTGGGGTGAATATCCTTTGCCCACGAGTACCCCCATCAAGATAAACTCTTGCAAAATGTGGGTTAAATTAATCCCCCTATTTACATCTTCTTGCGCTTTCTCGACTAAATATGCTGTGTATCTAACCCAATCATCAGGTGTTTTTTCGGCATTTGGTTCATTTTGGACACGACCATTCGTCCGATTTTCCGTGTAGAGAAAGTTATATTTGGACGCATGTTTCAGTTCATCAGTTAGTATTTCAAATACTAAATCCCGATGATGACGATCTGGCAAACCTTTTCGTATCTCCCTATACTTTTCTACCGCTTTTAACTCGCCAAAAAGAGCTTGTTGAATTCCGTCTACATAGGATGCTGGCTTCTTAAAATCTTCTTCAGTGATATCCGTTATTTCTTGACCCGTATAATATAAATACATTTGCTTGAACATTAAATTGTGTCTAATTTCATCATCTCGAATGGATGCAATTATCTCTTTATCTGCCTGTTTCGGAGCGATGGATATCAAATACTCGTAAAAGAGCCGGTCTTCCTTTTCTCCCTGAACTGCCTCAAACATCAATTCCAATGACTTTTGAAACTCTTGCGGATTGTATCCTGGATAAACACAGTTCCCTAAATAGTACACTGTTGTCCTCCTAAACATCATTTTTTCATCGTATTAGGCTATGCAAGGAATTTCGAATTGGGAACTATTGCATTTAATATGGACCATTTTGAATTAAAGAATTCTCACATTAGAAGTGCAAAACAGATTACCTCTTTACAATTGCTCGTCCAAAAACCGCCTCAAAATGAAATCGTCGCATATTTCGCATAAAATAAGCTGCTGTTATCATACTAAAATTTATAAGTTATCATTTCCTCTGTTTTCTCCCGCACATGTCGACTTTGAGCAATTGAGCTTGCTCGAATTTACCGTGACTTAGAGGGTCATATTAACACATCATTAACATCATTTTACTTGGAGTGAAACGTATGGTTAATAAAAGTGGGTCAACTGGTAAGGCGTACTTGCTCCTTATCATTGGTATCATCTTTCTCGCGTTTACTGCCCCTTGGGTGAAACAATCGAATTTCGACCCAGCAACGTCCGTTATCCTACGATGTTCAATTGGGGGGCTAGCTCTACTTCCATTCGCCATTAGAGAGGCAAAAAAACTCGGTCCGCTCAATAGAACCGGGGTCATTCTATCCCTTGTCGCAGGTCTGTTTCTCGGAATAGACTTTACGGCCTGGAACTATTCCATCTACTACGTTGGCTCAGGTATCGCCTCAATCCTGCTCAATCTACAGATCATTATTTTACCTGCACTTGCATTTCTAATTGACAAGGAAAGAGTTCCAAGAAGCTTCTTTATTATTGCACCGATTATGATACTAGGCATTGTTTTGTCTGGTGGCATCATTGGCGGCGGTGGGGAAACAGGAGGACCAACCACCATACACGGAATGCCTATTGCCCTTATCGGGACCCTTGAAGGTAGTTTATCCGGCATCTGCTACGGGATCTACCTCTATACGAGCCGTAAAGCAACCAAGGTGAACAGGGGACAGTTTATCCAACCAATGCTATGGGCGAGTATTGCCCAACTAGTAGCCCCTGCGTTTGTCATGTTATTTTTATCCCACCGCGGCTTCGATGTGACGCACGGTGTGATGGTTAATGGTGTGCTTCCAATGAATCCAGAAACCACCCTTGGTGATCCAATCACCGCCATGAACTGGTTTTGGATGTTTGTCTTAGCTATAGCGGGACAAGCTATGGCGTGGACGTTTGTCCAGTATGGTTCCGTTCGGTTGAATTCTACAATTGTCGCAGGACTCTTGTTGCTCAGTCCGATTTCTACGGTCGCGATCATTGCCGTCGTTCTCTTCGGTGAAATCCCGAACTTTATTCAGGTCATTGGTATTATTATTGTTCTCGGAGCAGTTGCCTATCAGAATGGGCTCTTGAGTAAGTTGAAAGGCGTAAAATCGACTGGAGAACCTTAACTCTTTTGGTGCCAGGTCCTAACAATTGTGTTGGAACCTGGCACCACTTTAATTTTGTTAGCGTTACTCATTGCCAAAAATCGCCATCCATTGCTGCCATATTGCAAACTTTTGTCCATCCCATTGCAATGTATTAATGACATACCCAAATGAATCTGCATGGTAAAGCCCGCTAATTTTTTGATAGGCCTGAACTTCATACACACCATCGCGGTCCATATCAACTGGATAGAATCCACTAACCCCATCAGCCATACCTGTAATTGGTTCTTTTAACATCCCATCTTCATTGTAAATTCGCGAAAGATAATCAGCACCTCTGCCACTAATATCAATTAAATACGTTTGCCCTGTTGCTAAACTTTGAACACTGATTTTATATTGATTCAAATAAGTGACGGTGTACTGATTTAGCTGATTATATTGCTCAAAGTCAAACAATTTCCTAGCTCGATTATTAACGAATGAATAAATATAATTAAACGTAAATGCGCCGGATCCGCCTGATTGAATGGAAATCAGAATATCCATGATGCCATCCTTCGTAAAATCCCCAAGGAAGACAGTTGGTTCGTAACCTGAATTACCGCTTTCATCTAGCGGAATGACATATACATTTTTTGTTAAACCATCTTGAATATTTAATGTAATCTGCTCGACATAGGGACTCGACGGATCTACCGACTGTACTGCCGTCAAATATACGTAATCTGTCACCCCATCACCATTCACATCACCATAAGCACCGCTAACTATTTCCCCTTGTCTGTAGCCATAGGGATTATTTACATACACACCTCACCACTCCTACCTAATCTTTTATATCAATATATTCACCCAAGCGGTTTGGTGATTGTTCGATACCTGATTTATTCATACTTCTAGAATTGAAAATGATACACTTGTTATACAAACATTTTTTATTTTTAGGGTAATCAATCTTCTACAAACAGCTTATGGTGTTAAAGAATTAATGAGGAGGTCTTTTTTTGACAAAAGAAGTGAGTATATCCAAAAAACATGGTGTAATTAGCTATACAGCTTTATTTATCGGTATCGTTTGTTTTTTTATTGTGTTTGTAGAACCTACAAAAATAGCGAACGTAGGTTATTTAATCGGGGATACGATCACGTTTTTCCTTACGGGTGCAGGGATTATATTGTCGGTTATTGGGTTAGTTAAGAAAACGAAGAAAAATATACTTCCAATGATTTCACTGATTCTTTCATCCTCTTTCATTGCATTTTGGATCATCACAATCTTTTTATTGTTTACTGGTAAAATTCCTTTTGGTCCGTAATGCAAAGACGCGGATTCATGAGGTTACTAAAAGCCAGTACTATGAGCGAGAGACTGCCAAGTTCTAAAACAATTCGAATGGTATTGGAACCTAGCGGCCAAAATTAACTGATTGATTGAACCGCTATAGTTTCTTTCAAAGTAAAACCAGTAATCTCTCAAATGGGGTTTCAAGGCCTTTATTATATAGTGCTAATTTATTTAATTGCCAAAGTCTTCCTTAACGGCTCAGTCCCTTCCCACGTAGCCCCGACTTGCAGCAACTTCTTCTCAGAAAGATGCTTTCCAATAAACTGCATGCCAGCAGGTAATCCTTCCCGGTCAACTCCCATCGGAACTGCCAGACTTGGTACGCCTGTTAGGTTGATAGGTGCGGTGAATGGCATGATTCGTTTCACAATTTCTAAGTTTTGGTCGACCCAATGCTCGCTGTAAGGCGGCGTTGCAATCGGTATCGTCGGTCCAAGTAAAATATCAACATTAAAAAATGCTTGTTCAAATGCTTGTGTCATTTTTCTTCTAATTTGCTGGGCCCTATTATATTGCGGACTCATTGTCATCGCGCCTGTTAGAAAAAATGTTCGGATATCTTGAGAATAGTCTTCGGCGTAACTCTTTAACCACTCTTCATGAAAAGTAGCGGCTTCTCCAGTAACCGTCGCATAGCCTGCGAATGTCGATAATGTTAGTTCTGGTATCTCTATTTCTTTTATTTCAGCTCCTAAACCGTTTAGAGTTTCCATTGCATGTTGAAAAAGTTTTTCTACATCAGCATCTAAACCCTCCATATAATGAGTCGGCACGCCGATCTTGATTCCGCTCATATCCTTCTTTAAATCTGCTTCATAATTTATCATCGGCACATGCAAGCTTGCCGGATCGTTTGGATCAAAACCCGCCATGTAATTGAGCATGATGGCTAAATCTGCAACTGACCTCGCCATTGGGCCAGCGGTATCCATTGACCAAGCAGTCGGGAAAACCCCGTAGGTGCTAACTAATCCATACGTCGGCTTCAAACCATACACACCGCACATAGCTGCCGGCAAGCGTATCGAACCGAAAGTGTCTGTACCCGTTGCGAGCGTTGCTAACCCAGCTGCTAAAGAAGCGGCACTTCCACCGCTCGAACCACCAGGCATATACTCTAAATTCCACGGATTTCGCGTATTCCCGAAAAATGGATTCGTACCTGTTGAACCAGCAGCAAGTTCATGCATATTCAATTTTCCAAGCATGATTCCCCCTGCCCCTAGTAGCTTCTCTGCAGCTGTCGCCGTTTGCCCAGGGATAAAATTCATAAAAAGTTTTGAACCGTTAGTCGTGTGTATGTCTTTTGTATAAAAATTATCTTTAATACCCATTGGGATTCCATGCAGAGCTCCCTTGTAAATCCCTGACATAATTTCACGCTCCGCTAGTCTCGCTTGCGCAAGTGCATGTTCGGGAAGAGGCGTAATATAGGCCCTAATATCCCCGTCGTATTGGTCGATACGTTCTAACATTAAGCGTGTCAACTCTACCGGAGAGAGTTGTTTTGATTCTATTAACGGAGCAAGCTTAGCGGCAGGCATAAATGCTAATTCTGCCATCCAATCACTCCTTTATCAAAAACTGTTATCGGCACTTCGAAGTTTACATAAGGAAAGTTTTCAAGCAAAGCTTCTTGCTGATGAATGAGGTTGAGCATATCAGCAATATAAGGAATGTCATCCTCATAAACCGGATAGCCTTGATGCTCCAGTCCTGTCTTGATAAAAGTTGCGTCCAATTATCCTGCCTCCTTTTTGGGCGTCTGTATGTACTATATGAAATCTTTCATAAAAAGTTCAGGGATGTAAATGCTCTCCTCTGGCAGCGCTACAGACTTCCCGTTTGCAGAATGGCATGATCTTTTAAAAATCAATCAAAATATATAGCTTCTTGTGAATTATATAAATGTTTAAAAGCCAATTGAATTTGTGATTTGGTATTTCTAGCTACTGATAATGACGGTAGTTCATTTTCAGCAAAAAACTCAACCGCACTTGTTTCGATTCCTTCTTTTGGTTGACCTCCGATAATTTCACATTGGATAAATATTTTATAAACGTGATATGGAGAAGGAGGATGTGGGTGGCACTTCTTATCAAGTATACCTATCAATTTTACTGCTTTAACATCAAACCCTGATTCTTCTTTTGTTTCTTTGACCGCAACTTCACTTGGAGTTAATCCAATATCGCCCCAACCACCCGGTAAAGACCAATCTCCGTCAGTATTTTCCCTAACCATTAAAATCTTATTATCCTTAAATACAACAGATCTAATATCAACTTTTGGGGTAGCATAGCCAGTTTCATTAGCAAACAAATCTTTTATTACTGTCTTGTCTATTTCCGTTTGTTGCGACATCATTTCAACGCTTATATTCCTGATCAACTCAAATCTTTCCAAATCAAAAACGTCTTTGGAATAAGTTAATCCTACCTGTGCAATAGATTGTAGCTGTTTTGCCCATTCAAGCCATTTAGGTTCCATCAGGTATACCCCTTTCCCAATCAATATGGTTTTATCTACGTTAAAGATCAATTTAACATCTTCATTACTCCATTAAATGGCCCGATTATTGAGCATTTAAAGTTTCCTGTCCTTTACTTTTTTTAACAATAAATGTTGCAATAAAAAATGCAATTGCGTTAATTACCGTAAGCACACTAAATGTAAATCCCGCTACAGCACCTGCACAAAAAGTATTACCACCCTTTCAAATTACACCAGTTTTCTTACATCACTCAGTTAATTTCACTTATGCAACTTCACTTTATAGGGGTCAACCTGTTCATCAAATTTTCATCATCACGGTATCGATCAACTTTTAACCCGTCACCTGTATTGACAATAGTCATCTGCCCTTTTATTTCTATCTCATCCACTTTATTTTCATCTTCATCTTTAAATATCAAAGTGAAAGAATGGTCAAAATAAAGTGATTCACCTTTTTCTTGGACTCCGCCTTCTTCTAATGAAATACTCTGAACGGAAATCGTATTATTTAGCGCAAACGCAACTTCCCTTGGGGTTATAAGAGTTCTTTTGAGTGATAGGTCTTGAAGTGCATCTGTTGTCAGGTAAGGTGAAAATCCATCTTGAAATTCAATATGCTGTTCGGTACTCATCTTGCTTACATCCATATCTGAATTATCAACAGTGTATAGTTTTTTGATAAATTCCTCTCCAAACTTCACAGCATTGTCTACGTTTCTATCACAACCACTAAGTAAAACTACGAAAACAAAACACCCCATTAATAAAAATAACTTTCGCATATGGCCCCTCCAATTTAATAATTATTTTTATTCCTCCCAAAGAAAAGATATCCTGGCATCTTGTTCAGCAATACTGGCCTGCCATATTAATAATTCCCCTCTAATTACCATACTTTGTTCATTTCACTATTCATCTTATACGAGCTAATAAAAAAACTCTCAGTAATAGATACGGAATAATCCGAAAAAGGATTCGTTCATTTCACAATATGGCAACGTAACTCCTAAGTATGTTTGAAGGGATAACACGTACAATGAGCGCGCATCTTTTCCGAAAAACTTTTTTGAACAAAAAGAAAACCACCCTAGCCGTCGGAAGCGAAAGGATGGTTCACACAACTTAAATAATTTTCGACAACCACCCACCCTGACGGTAGAGGTTGCAAGAGAGAAGCGTTAGCGCGCTTCTCTTCAATATTTTACACGAAATCAAAATGCGTATGCATGTATCGAACAGAGCTACAACGGAAACAAAAGCGGCACCGCAATCATCATGACGATGAACATAATAAGTTGTAACGGAACACCTATTTTTGCAAAGTCGCGGAATGAATAGCCACCTGCAGTCATGACAAGTGCATTCGTCGGTGAGGCGACCGGTGTTGCAAATGACATGCTTGCGCCAACCGCCACGATAATCAGAAACGCATATGGATTTGCACCGAGCGCCATCGCGGCATTCAAAGCAATCGGGGCAAATAAAACCGCGGTTGCCGTGTTACTAATGAATTGACCAAACAGCATTGTCATAAAATAAATTCCGGCAAGGACCCCAATCGCCCCGAATCCGCCGAGCAACTGAATGATCCCATCCGCCAATAACTGCATCCCGCCTGACTTCTCAAGTGCCGTCGCCATTGGCAGCATGGCCGCAATTAACACAATACTTTCCCAGTTAATTTGCCCGTAAGCATCGTTCATATTTCGCACGCAGCCTGTTAACACCATCAGTACAGCAGCGATGAGTACTGTGACGAATGCCGGAAATACTTCAGCAATCATCAGCACAACCATAAGAACCATAATCATGCCCGCAACCCATGCTTTTCCGTTCGCCGAAGCAGTACTCGCATGTTCTTGCGGCTGTCCGACAACAACGACATCATTCGTTTCACGCGCTAGCAACTCAATCGCATCCCAAGTTCCTTGAACAAGTAAAGCGTCACCAAATCGCAGGCGCAATTTCGTCACGTCTTGCATCACTTGTTTACCTTGTCTTTTCAAGCCGATAATATTCAAATTGTATTTTTCTCGGAATCCAACTGCACGTATGTCTTGATTGATCAGGCTGGAGTTTGGCGTTAATAACACTTCCGCAATCCCCAATTCCTTGGATACCAATTCCTCCGGCTCCGACGGTTCCCCCAACAGTTCAAGTCCATACGCCTCTGCAAAATGCGTTGCCTGTTCTTTCGTTCCTTGTATGTACAAAATATCATTGCCCTCGATTGCACTTAATGGCCCTGCCATTTCGTGAAACGTCATCGGTAAAAATTTCAACGTTCCTTCAAGTGATTTTCGTTTAATTTTCAACACACATAGCTGAAAACGAACAGGAATTTTCAACTGCGTCAACCGCTTTCCGACAATTGCAGACGCAGGCGGCACCTTCACGACCAACAATTTGCCACCTAGCGCATAGTCCCTAGCCAATCGCTTCGGCGATAAAGTATGCGACGATTGACCACTTCCTTTGCGCGCCTCTTTCGGAACGACTCGATTCCGAACCATGTACAAATACATAATGCCAATCGCGACGCCGATTAAGCCAATCGGTGTAATTTGAAAAAAGCTAAGTCGCTCAAAACCGTTTTCCAGTAACATTTGCGAAACGATTAAGTTTGGCGGTGAAGCAATCAAGGTCAATAAACCTGAAAAGCTGGCAACGTACGACAGTGGCAGCAAATATTTCGAAGGGCTGCTTCCGATGCGAATCGCAATGCTAACAACAATCGGCATCATCAATGCAACTGTACCCGTGTTACTCATAAATGCACCGACAAAGGCGACAATTAATAAAAGCAACAAAAATAATCGTTTTTCACTATCTCCCGCATACCGAAGTAAAAGGTTGCCCGCCATTTGCGCGAGCCCTGTACGTAAAATGCCCGCACCCACAACAAAAAGTGCAGCAATCATAATGACGACGGAATTCGAAAAACCCGATAACGCCTCTGCCGGCTGCAAAATCCCTGTCACAACAAACGCCAACAGTGCAAGTAATGCAACAAGATCGGCGCGTAACCGATTCGTCATGAACAATACAATCGTAACGCCTAAAATGCTAAACGTAAGTAGTAATTGCAATTTAAAGGTTCCTTTCTGCCTTCGTTTTTGCGTATCTGTACACACTAGATAATCTTTATTATAGAACGGGAAAATTTATTCCACCATTTGTTTTTGGCGCCAGTTGTTTATATTCATGTATGTTTTAACCATCCAATAAAAGAATGGCAATACTACTTACATAACCAATGTGTTCAATACAATTGCAGCTTATTTTCGGAACAGTTTCTTGCACAGGAATAGAAAATTGTTTTCATCTGATGCTCTTATTTTTATAATTTGAATTCCCTCTTTAAATATGTTCAGAATTCAATCATGAATATTTAGCGGAATTCCACACTGGTCAATATCTGTATCTTATAGTACTATAGAATTACTATGTTTAGGAGGGGATCTTTTTGAAAAGATTAGTTTTTAGTAGTGCACTAATTCTATCTCTAGTACTTGCAGGTTGTGGAGAAACTGAAACAGAAAACCTAGGTGGTACTGTTGAAAATAATGTCTCAGAAAACGCTGACAACACAGGCACAGAAAATGAAAAAACCGATAACACTGAAGGGGAAACAGAAGAAAACGAATTTAACCAAGTGATTGTCGATAACGAAAATTATAAAGCGACATTGCTTGAAATTGTAAAAAAGAAAGACCCTATATTCGGTGAATCAATCCAAGTTGTTTTCGAGATTGAAAATAAACTAGATTATGCTATCGGAGTACAAGCACGTAGCGTATCAGCTGACGGTTATATGGTCGACGAAACGATTTTAAGTATGTCTCAAGAGGTGGCAGCTGGCAAAAAAGCGAAAGCCGTTTTATCTATCGAGGATTTTGAGGGATATGATTTCCCTGAATTAAAAGAGGACTTTGAAATGGATTTACACGTATTTAACTATGATTCATTTGAAGATATTGCTCAACATGAGGTAAAAGTGTCATTTGAATAATTTAAATTAATCCCAAAACGTAAAACGACTTCTTGATAAATCGAGCTATCGTTTTACGTTTTTTGCGCTCTATTCACGGAAATAAATCTGCTTATGATGAGTACCGGTTCAAAGATACCTGGTTCTAAATCCACATTTCGTTGGATACTCGTGTTACATGCAATTATAAATATTCAACAAGTAAATAGTCCCAAAATACGACTACAATACAAATCAACGGCAACACTACATACTATCCAATATATCCCTCACAATTGTAATTTATTGTCAGAATAATTCTGTACGCAGGTAAGCGGCACTTAATATATCGTGTCCGGAAAATAGGGGCTTGATCATGGGCACCTATCCAATCTAATACATACGATACACCCTCCGTTCCCCCGCCCACGCATGCCCCAAATAAAACGGAAATGCCACAACCTCCTTCCGCTGAACATACAAAATCTCAGACTTACCCGTTTCATTAAAATCAAAGCTCTTCCCCATCAGATGGGAAGCATTTGTTAACCGCCTCGGCTTTTCACGATACATTTCCTGATGAAGCGAATAGGCGTCCAATACATCTTCACTGTAGTAGAAGGCAAACAAGCCTGGTTGGTTCGTTTGGACGGCATACAGCTTTATTTTCCCGATGTTCAACAAGTTCCGCTCCACCATGTCCGAAATCGCTTGTTCATCATATTCAATCTCATCCAGCTTTTCGGAAGCGTCGTCTGCATACACTTTACCTTCTGAAACGGCCCAGAAAACGCGATGTGCGAGGCCAATCATATCGATTTCAATCGCTAAGGAAAGCACTTCTTGTACAGTTACCATCGTCACGCCAACCTTTCCGCATTCCAATCGATATTGTAAAGAACACCCGTTTCTTTCACGTACCGGACAGCTACTGTTCCAGTTGGACCGTTGCGGTGTTTCGCAATATTGATTTCCAATACATTCGGCTTTTCCGTATCTTTGTCATAGTAATCATCCCGGTATAAAAAGCCAATGACATCGGCGTCTTGTTCAATATTTCCGGAATCACGTAAGTCGCTCATGACCGGTCTTTTATCGTCTCTCACTTCGACACCACGATTCAGCTGGGATAGACAGACAACTGGACAGTTAAACTCCTTCGCCATTTGCTTTAAGTCGTTGCTAATTTGTCCCACGACTTCAGTCCGATTATTCTTTGGGTATTCACCCTGGATGATTTGCAAATAATCGATGAAAATGATGGGTTTCAGGTGTGGATCGGTGTTGATAATTTTTCTTGCTGTGGAACGCATTTGTGACACTTTAAGTCCCGCACGGTCATCGATATGGATATTGGTTGTAGCCAATTCACTGAGAGTAGGCATCCAGTTCGACTTTTGTTTCTCTGTAAAGTGCTGGTAAGGATCGCGCATGCGTAGTCGATTATAGCGCCCAGTTACGGCAATTAACCGATCTATCATGGACACCTTGCTCATTTCTAGTGAAAAGATGATTGGTTTATAGCCAGCGACTCCTGCATGCAATGCAAAATGGTTCAACGTATCTGTCTTTCCCATAGAGGGCCTCGCTGCGATAATGATGAGTTCAGCAGGTTGAAAACCATCGAGGAGCTTGTCCAAAGCATTCAGTCCTGTCGAAACGCCTGGTACATGTGCCATCGGTTCGAAAGGCCTTTCAGCCATGCGAATTAAATCTGCTTGAATACTCGTTTCCATTCCCGCACTGCCCTCTTTTTCTAAATCCTCAAAAGCTTTTTGGATGGCTCCAATCTCCCAACCCCCTTCTTTCGCTTGGAAAAGTATTTTATTCTTCTCACGATTTTTCCACTCTTCCAGCATCATTTCCACATAACTATCAAACTTCGTTGGACTCGCAAAACTCGTCAAATCGGCCAAGTAATTCGCGCCGCCAAGTGCTGCCGGGTCCATCATCGTGAGGAGCGTAACATAATCGACGGGGCGTCTTTTGGCTAATCAATCTTGCATGCAACTGAAAATGTTTTTGTGGATATGGCTAATAAAGAAATCAATCTTCACTTCGCTATCGGTGATTAAATAGTTTTCCGCTAACATCGTCCCTAACACGCTTTTTTCAATCTGCTCGCTACGTTCCGTCATTTACTCTTCCCCCTTGCTGAAGTCTAGTTCCGGTAGGATTGGCAGCCCATTATTTGTTGCACTTCGTGTTCCATTTGCACTTCTAAATTCTTCTAAGTAGTTTTCAAAGTTTGTCGCATTGAACAATGTCGAAGGCCGTAAATATTTATTCCAATGCGTATTGTTTAGCCACATATTCACTTTCGTGTCGATGATATTTTTGAAATCGGCAAGTTCATACCCTTCACGAAAACGTGCATTCACCAATCGCTCTGTTGCTTTTGAAGATGCCTTATATTGCTTGCCAGCTTTTTCATTTAAATAGTTAATCACAGCCACAGCATCGGGATGCTGCCCGACAGTATGTTTTTTAATACTCTTAACCTCTTTGGTTATTGCTAGTGACATTTTGTCATCGCTAGACATGACAGATTGGGCTTCCCCTTCAGGACTTTTTGTTACATTCGATAGGTCATTTTGTCCTGTTTGATGTTGAAGCATCGAATAATTAATTCGATACCATTTTGTCTTGTCCATTTTCATGCGATTATAAGCATCTGTTGAAACGATAAACCCTTTTTCCTCCAGCCGATGAATTACTCTTTGGATTGTTCTTTCGGACCAAAAAAAGAATTCCTCGTTCTTCCATTCTTCATATGTCCTGTAAACCCACTTATACCCATCCCGAATGTTTTTTGAGATGAGCGATTTGTAATGTAGTTGCTGTAATAAAATCGCTTCGTTTAACCCAACTTCCTTCACTAAAGATGGCAGTACGATTAGCGGAGATTCGTTAATTAATAAATTCATCCTTATTCCCCTTTCGATTGTAAAACCTCATGTATTTTGCCGTAGCAAATTTTTCATTGACGAGTAGTCCGTTCACTCTTTATATAGAGTGTTCATTCGAAAAAGGATACAAAAAGATGAAACTTTTTTTATTTGTACAAAGTTGTCAAACACAGTTTCGGATTTTAGCCATATAAAAACACCCCAAAAGATAGGTTTTCAACACTAACTTTTGGGGTGTTTATTGTTATTTACTAAATACTTTACTAGCTACCATTTCTTTTCCACGATCTACTTCTTCACTTTCCAAAAACACTTTATCCGGCTTCACGACAAACATACTTATGAAAGTAGCGACTGTGAAGAGGGCCATAATGACATACAACACGACATCATACGAGTGTGTCTTTTCGAGAATAAGAGCGCTGAGCTGATTGCCTGATAGTCCTGCGATTGCCCAAGCAGATAAAGCCAATCCATGCACAGTCGAAATACTATTTAAACTGAAACGGTCCGACAAGAGTGGTGGCAATGATGAAAAACCTCCGCCGTAACCTGCATTGACAACACAAAGTAAGAGGATAATCAGAATTGCACTAGACTGCTGAATCCCATCAAGCACAATTGTTGCGAACAAGGCGGCAATCGATGATATAAAGATCATTTTATACACTGTATTACGATCTTGTAATCGGTCACCTAATGAAGAGAACATCAACCGTCCACCTGCATTGAAAACAGCTGTTAATGAACTTACTAAGCCAATCGCCCCGAATCCAATGAACGCTAAAATCCCTTTTTCTTGTGAAATTAACGCCAATCCACATGTAATGTTTATGTAGAACATGAGCCAAATACCAATAAATGTTTTATTAGTTAACACCTTTTTATAACTAAAACTTTGGCTTTGTACATTTTCTTCTTCAAACCCAGCAGGTTTCTTTAGCAACACATGCCCAATCACCATCATTACTAAATAGATACCCGCTAACATGTAAAACATGGTATAGACGTTCGCTGTATGTACTAACATCCCCTCATTGTTTCTTTCACCAAGGAGGTATTCCATGAGTGGGCTTGCAATGACTTTTGCTAAGCCGAAACCTGCAACCGCAAATCCCGTTGCCAACCCTTTTTGCTTCCAAAACCAAAGCATTAACGTTTTCACCGGCGTTAAATAACCAATCCCCAGACCAATGCCCATCACAATCCCGTAGGAAATATAAATACCAATCAGTGACTTTTGATAAATAAAGAAACCTGTTCCGGCCATTCCAACGACAAAAAATAGCGCCGCAAGCAGAGATGACTTATGAATGTCTTTTTCCACGAATCTTCCACCAAAAGCGGCGGACATGCCCAGAACGAAAATCGCTAAACTAAATGCCCATTCCACTTCACCAATAGGTTTTCCAATGTAGGAAGCAATGTCATTCTTAAACAACGACCAGCAGTAAACTGTACCAATACTACAGTGAATCAATAACGCAGGCAGTACAGCACGCATCCATTTATTCTCTAATCTACCCATATAACAATCCCTCTTCCTTCGCCATAATAACGAACATAAATAATTAAAACTGTAAACTAATTCGCTTTTAGGGTGAAAATGAACATAAAAATAACCTTTCAACGTTACAATTAAACCTATTCACGAATATAGATGGGATTATTATATATCATCTTCGCACAAAAAAACAGTCTAATTGTGACTGTTTTACAACAGAGTGATTTTTTCTGAGAAGATTACCGGAATTTAAAAGCGCACGCAGTTTCTGCCATCCTTTTTTGCTCTATACAAAGCCTGATCTGCTTTTCGAAATAATTCTTTCTCATTTGCATATTATAATGCCGTTTTGAATCTCTTGAGGACAAACAGCAATGTAATTAACGCCTACCCCAGTCTTGCGTAAATCACCGCCATTTTCATTGGAGAAACTAACCCACGATTGATTCTGGGCAATAATAACCCCTTCGTGATCCAATACAGCGATTTGATCTACTAGTGAATCGAGAACCGCTAGACTAAAAGGTTGCATCATCTCATCTCCTTTCTCTATAAACTTATGGCTAGGTTTTAGAACAGTTCGATATTCAATGGGAACCTAGCACTTTTATCAATAAAAAAGAGCCCTGTCCTCGTAAGGAGCATGGGCTTGGTCGCTTGTCATTATAGTAGCATATTCTGTTGATTACTTATATCGATAAGAACTCTGTATTGCAGCATAAATCATGGATAGGTAACTACCCTCTCTTAAGCCTTTACGCGATACTCCAAATTATGCTTTTTCAGTGTTTCATCTTCACCGAATAGGAAATGTTTCTCCATATCTGGGGAGTATCTTGAGTTGATTGTTTCCACGCCGACCGCTTCCGCTACAGCGCGCAACATTGCCGGGGAGGCACCACAGCATAACCCAATATAATTTACACCAATTTCTTTTGCCGCTTTTGCCCACTCAGCTAATTCATAACGGTTATGATAAAGCGGGTCTAGCGCAGTTGGGAATGTTGTTTCTAATGGGAGTTCACAACTGCAACCTGCATCTGGTAAATTGAAAAATGTAGGATTTTCTTCTGTCGTACGGTAAGGGATTGGCAATGCCCCAACATAGCCTTCCACGTTTTGTCGGATTTTTTCAAGGTATGGTTGCATCGTATCCGGACCACGGAAACAGTTCATCCCTACAACTAGCGCACCTTTTTCAGAAAGGATTCTACAAGATTCCTCCACCGTATAGCCATCTCTTAAAATATTTTCTCCCATCAATCCTAACGTGATGACTGCAGGTAAATCATGCTTTAAAATCTCCTCTAAAGCAATCACAGCTTCTTCATGGTAATAAAACGTCTCACCATTAATGAAGTCAACTTCCTCTTCCTTACACCATTTTACCATTTCAGCGAACATGCTTCTCACTTGGTCTTTTGATGCCGGATCTTCTGGGTCAAAAATATTCGTATTTGAAATATTCCCCGCTACCAACGCTTCCTCTGTCGGAT
This sequence comes from Sporosarcina pasteurii, assembly GCF_041295575.1. Taxonomy (NCBI): domain Bacteria; kingdom Bacillati; phylum Bacillota; class Bacilli; order Caryophanales; family Caryophanaceae; genus Sporosarcina; species Sporosarcina pasteurii. The sequence continues at coordinate 2,907,647 of NZ_CP160452.1, forward strand.
GTTCTTTGGCAACTTCTTTCGCCAAACGAATCGCATTTCTATTCAATGGTTCCAATAATTCCTCTTTCCCAATAATACGCATTTTTTCTCTGTGGGCATTATACGTAAATGCCAACACAACATCTGAGCCAGCATTCATAAAATCCCTATAAGTCTGTTTCAGCGCATCGGGATTATCTAGCGCAACCTCGGGCACAAATGAACCTGCTTGTAAATAACCTCTTCGCTCTAATTCAAATAAATACCCTTCTCCTACAATTACCGGACCGTCTTTTAACCTTTGCTCCAAACTGCGTTTCATTTCATTTCCTCCTCTTTAATAAGTCGTGCTTTTTATATTTACCAAAAATAAAACCCCTTCTTTTGATAAGAAGAGGTTGATGGTATCAATGTTTCACTCTTCTTATCTCCAAGCTGTACGCTACTGGAATTAGCACAGTACTTTAAAAGTCTGTTGCTGAGGCTTCAAAGGGCCAGTCCCTCCACCTCTCTGGATAAGAAAGTTGCTTATTAAGTTGGTAATGAATACTTTACATATCTTTTAACTGAATGTCAATGTTATTCTGAATATACAAAAATTAACTCACCTCTAAAACAATACAAAATTGCATTGGAACCAAGCACTCAAAATCAACGTCATATGTTTTCGCCGAAAATCCCAGCTTTTGTTCATTGATTGGGTTGTTCATTATCTAGAGAGAAGTTCGTTTTAGAAAAGGATGAAACTTTTTTTGAAAAGGTATAAATTTCACGGATTCTTGATATACATCAAGTCTAAATTTGGGTAATCTATATATACTACTTCAGTTAAAATCAATTTATTAAATTTGCTGACGGCTGAAGCAAAGAAAAGGTGATTGTAGTTGGAAGATTTTTTAGCATCAAAAAGAAATACAAGTGGTTTCTCACATAGTAAAATCATTTTGACCGGAGAACATGCAGTTGTTTATGGAAATCCGGCTATTGCGCTGCCATTTCCACTCAAAGTGGAGGCTATCATTGAAGAAATAACAAGTGACATCATCGTAGAATCTACGTTTTATACCGGACCGTTGGAACAGATTCCTACAAAATTAAAAGGAATCAGCGCCTGTATCCAACAAGTTTTGAGCGATTTAAATCGTCCTTGTGACAAACTAAAGATAACGATTCATTCCCAAATTCCTATTGGGAAAGGTCTTGGATCTAGTGCGGCGATTGCTGTCGCGATTGTCAGAGGATTATTTTCCTTTTTCGAAACGAAGTTAGATGACGAGACACTGGCAGCCTTTGTACATACTGCTGAAGTGTATGCTCACGGGAATCCAAGTGGCATCGATATGGCTACAGCGATGAGCGATACACCCATCTGGTTTCAAAACGGAGACATTGTTCGTCTCGAAGTCACTTCCCCTCTCCATTTTGTAATTGCTGATTCAGGAAGGATTGGTAATACGCAAAAAACAGTGAGTCGGGTCAGAGCGCTATACGATAAAGATGAAGTTTTAAAGGAAAACTCATTGAGAAGAATGAAAGAAATTGCTTTTGCCGCTAAATCTGCCATGGCCAAAGGGGATATACTGGAACTCGGCAAACTCCTTAATAAAAATCATTCTGAATTGATTCGAATTGGCGTGAGTGATGATGGGTTGAATCAACTTGTCCATACTGCGAAAAAAGCGGGAGCGCTTGGGGCCAAATTAACAGGTGGCGGTGATGGGGGCTGTATGCTTGCTTTGACGGACTCAAAGGAGAAAGCGGAAGAAATTTCAAGTGCGCTAGCTTCTGCAGGCGCACATCAAACGTGGTGCTTTACAATTGAATCTTAGGTAAATGATTTAATAGAATAGACAATACGTTTTACATTTATGGCGAATCATTCATTCCTCCAAAATGGATGATTCTTTTTTCAAACTTGATGTACGTCAAGTTTTTTTGATGCCTTTCATGTAAACTACACATATCTTCCCTCTTGAGAATGATTCTCAATTTCATTTACAATAGGATATATCATAGAAAGGATGTGTCATTTTATGAGTCATCATAAAAAAGGACATCAAAATACCCAAGATCATGAAAAAGAAAATATTGAGGTATGGGAAGATCTCGTTCATATAAAGGATTTGCTTTTAGCATTACTAATCTGTTCCGTCACGACACTCAGCGGTTATTTTATTGCCCCAAGTGAACCCCCTAAACCATTATTTTTTGGTTTGTTCGGAGCCTTGATTGGCTTTTTAATTACGAGTATAATCATACAGCCGAAACGAACTTTTAATGGGACAAAGGAGGAGAAATAATATGGATATAACCTTACTTTTGCAAATGGTTGGTATCGCAATGCTCGCGGCGATTATTTATACGATTATTGGCGTTGCGCCTGGAACGGATGAGACGGCAACCATTGCCCCAGTCATATTGGTCCTAGTATTATCCGGACTAGAGCCAATCCTTGTCCTTACTTTCTTTATGTCTGCCATTGTTTCTAGTAAATTGACAGATTCCATTCCTGTCGCTCTAGCTGGAATTCCCGGGGGCGTCATGGCGACCCCGCAAGTAGAGCATGCACTTATCTTAAAAAAACATGGCCTAACGGATGTAACGATTCGAAAAATGGCTTCGGGTTCTGTCATTGGGACACTCGTTTCTGTGCCTGTGAGTTTATTATTTGCTCATGCACTCATCCCGTTCGCTGATGTCATTAAGGAATACGGGAGCTCATTGTTTTTTGCTGGCGCGATTATACTAGCACTCATAAGTAAAAATCGCTGGGTAGCACTAGTATCGATTCTCCCCTTCGCACTTTTAATCGAAGGGTTACGCCATCTCTATTGGGATACTGGCGTAGTACCAGCGGGAACGAATGTATTTATTTCTTTCTTCCTCGGCATTACAATTGGTCCAATGATCGTAACTTTGTTTGGATTGTTAAACAAGGAAAAAAGAGATCGATTAGAACGATTTGGGAAAAAAGACATCTATTTTAAACAAGAGAAGATAGATGGAATAAAAGCAAATCCATTTACCATTTTAACTAAGAAGGAGATTGGATTCAGTTCTTTATCCTCAGCGATTGGCTCCATTGCGTTTATTCTGAGCCCTGTCGGTTTAACGACATTTCTCGGGGAAGTGTTTACGAGTAGAATAAAGGACCCGGTAAAGAAAGCGTCTCTTGCCATTGCCTCTATGGATGCATTGGCAAATGCCACTTATATTTCGGGTGTGTTGATCCCACTCATTGCGCTTGGAATTCCATTGTCTCCGACGGCAATGGGCCCTGGTAATCCTTTATTTAACGCACCACCCGTTTTCACCATCGATCATAATCTCCACCATATTCTTTCAAATGGTGACTTTATTTCGGCTACTTTAGTTGGTGCAATCGTTGCCCTGGCCATTACTTATTTCCTTACGATCAAATATTCTAGGCAAATTTGTATTTTTGTTTTCAAACGGATTCCACACGAAGCGATGCTCGGTTTATTCTTTAGTTTAGTCCTCCTTCTCGCCTTTATGGATGGCGGTTGGATGAATGTGGCCGGTGTTTTTCTTGTTGGATTTGTTGCGGGAACACTACATCGTACAGGGGTCAATTACGGGGTACAATTTATGACACTTTATTCTGCACCGTGGATTATTTCACTGCTTGCAAATCTTTAATTTTGAAAGGAAAGATGACATGCCTGAACATAGAAAGTTTGAACAGGTGACTGCTAAGGCGCATGCGAACATCGCCTTAATTAAATATTGGGGGAAACGGGATGAAGAATTATTTCTACCGATGAATTCCAGTCTTTCGGTCACACTAGACAAATTTTACACAGAAACTTCTGTACAGTTTTGTGGGAAATTAAAAAAAGATGTTTTTATCTTTAACAACAATATTGCGGATGAAGCCGAAACGAATAAGGTTTCTAATTACTTAAACCAAATACGAAAAATGGCAGGAGTGGAGCGGTATGCAATGGTCCAGTCAGTTAACCACGTGCCAACCGCCGCTGGATTTGCTTCCTCGGCTTCTGGATATGCAGCACTTGCATCCGCTGCTGTACGAGCAATTGATTTAGATATCGATCAGAAGAAACTGACGCAAGTGGCACGAATTGGGTCAGGTTCTGCCTGTCGTTCCATTTATGGCGGTTTTGTTGAATGGACAAAAGGAGATTTAGAAGATGGTTCTGATTGTTATGCTAGACAGCTTGAAAACGAAGACTATTGGGATTTAAGCATTCTTGCCATCCAATTATCTGCCGAAGAAAAGTCCCTTTCAAGCCGTGCGGGAATGAAACTTACAGTTGACACTTCCCCCTATTACGAACTATGGGTGAAAGAGGCCGGGAAGGATCTTGCGACACTAAAAGATGCGCTTCGTCATAAGGATTTTGAACAACTTGGTCAAGTAACCGAATCCAATGCGTTAAAAATGCACGCAACTACCTTGGGCGCAAATCCTCCTCATTGGTACTGGGAACCAGGCACCATCTCCGTCATGAATCAAGTACGAAAACTGAGGGATTCTGGGATTCCGGCATATTTTACAATGGATGCAGGGCCAAATGTATTTGTTTTATGTCAGCAAAGAGATAAAGAAGTTGTTGAGCAAACGCTTCTTACCCTTAAAGAAGTTCAAAAAATATATGTTTGCCAGCCCGGCCCTGGGGTATCCTACTTGGCAAAATAACGATTGAAGATAAAGGTGGATAGATATGACTGTTTCAAGTTACCGGATAAAAGTTCCAGGTAAAATGATGATTGCTGGAGAATATGCAGTATTAGAACCTGGACAACTAGCGGTTGTGGGTGCCATTACCCGTTATGTGACTGTCAGGATTGAGGATGGGACGAAAAACGCCCTCTCCATACCAGCGTTTGGGCTAAAAGAGATTACATGGGGTGATGATTCTGAATGTCTATTGAGCACGAAGGATCATCGGCTTCGCTTCATTCAAAATGCGCTGGTTGTTGCGACTCGCTTTCTTCGCGAAAAGAATGTGCCCATTCAGAAGTGCTCGATAACCACCTTAAGTGAACTTGATGATAAAGACTCAGGGGTAAAATATGGGCTTGGTTCAAGTGCAGCAATCACAGTAGCGGTTGTGACCGCAATGATAAAATTCCATCTTAACGATGAGGATGACATATCGCAGGATAAAATTTTTAAATTAGCTGTGATTGCCCATTTCTTAACACAACAAAATGGATCGGGAGCAGATATTGCCGCGGCCGTTTATGGCGGACTCCTCGCCTATTGTACTTTTAATAGCGATTGGTTAAAGGAGAAATTGGAACATGACGAGCCATTCACGTCATTAGTCGAGCAGCATTGGCCGGATCTTATGATTGAGCGGCTGAATCCTTCCGAAGCGTTCTCCATGTCTGTCGGCTGGACAAAAGAGTCAGCTGCAACCGGGCCAATGGTCAATAAAATACAGACCTTTCAACTGGAAAGTCCGCTTATGTATGCGCGCTTTTTAGAGGAAAGCCATGCTGCTGTCACCCGTTTCATTCAGGGAATCAAAACAGATCATCAACAAGACGTGTTAGCAGCGATAAAGGAAAACCGTCTATTGCTGAAACGTCTCGGTGAGGATGCAGGTGTACCAATTGAAACAGCGGAACTCACTAATTTATGTCAGATTGCTGAAAAGTTCGGGAGTGGCAAATTGTCTGGAGCAGGTGGCGGAGATTGCGGAATAGCTTTCTTAAACGACTCGGAGCAGAAGCATAACTTAATGGAGGCTTGGCAAGCCGCAGGGATTGAACCACTTGATCTGGAAATTTCAATTCCCGGTGTCACCTTCATTGAATATGATCGTAAACTAGCGTTAGGTCAATACTTACAAATCCAGCATCAAGAATAGATGCTGGATTTTGTTTTTGTTTCTGCAAATCAAAAAACGCGTGCCTGTACACGGCACAATTCAGTCGCAATTATTGAGTTTTGTGGTGCAAAAACATACCAAAGGTTAAAGCTTACACTCCAACACTTCTTTTCCATTATCAATCATATCCTTTTAACAAACGACTTCTCCGTTCTCGTAGGTTCCTTGCCTCCCTCTTTCTGGCATTCAGTTCCCACTGTAATTCGCCATTGATTCGTGGATCTTGCCGGTCCATCGTACTCCTTCCTGTCGATCCAACTATCTTACGCACCTTCTCTATTTCATCTTCAAAAAATAACATGTCCATTCCACCTCCCTACACAATCATTAAAGAGAAAAAACACAACAATTCTCCTTTCTATAGAATACGCAAGTAAAGTAAGCCCGCAGAGGTTATGCGCACAACGGAAATATTTTTTGTTTTTTTGGTGCCATTCACTCAAAAAAACATGGATATTGTAATATTCATGTTTTTTGATTTAACGTGATTGTTTTAGTGACTGGAACCTAAGCCTTGAATTGTGTGCTAAACACGACCATTTTGACAATAAACCGTGACATTTCTCACAGTAGCCAATCCTTTTTTTATGTTAAAATCATTTCTATCAAATTTAAAGACTCATTGAAAAGAGGTTTGTGAATGATTGAACTTACTGCAACTGCAGAGTCGGTTGATCAAGCGAAAGCGTTGGTCAATGCCGGGGTTGATACATTATATATTGGGGAAGAACAATTTGGGTTACGCTTACCTACCGCATTTTCCCTAGATGAAATTAAAGAAATTACATCGTTTGCACATATACACAATAAACGCGTTTGTGTAGCGGTAAATGCAATTATGCATAATGAACAGATTGAAGAAGTCATTCCGTATCTGGAGTTTTTACAACAGATTGGCGTCGATGCCATTACGGTTGGTGACCCGGGTGTAATTCATTTATTAAAAAAACATGACATCGAAATTCCCTACGTTTACGATGCCCAAACATTGGTCACCAGTGCGAAACAAGTTAACTTTTGGGCAAAACGTGGTGCAGTCGGTGCTATTCTAGCAAGGGAAATTACATTTGAGGAATTAAAATCAATCCGTTCCCAAGTAACGGTTCCCGTTGAACTATTGGTATATGGTGCAACATGTATTCACCACTCCAAACGACCGCTTATTGAGAACTATTTTAATTTCACGAAAGAAACTGGACCTACGGAGGAACTTTTCCTGTCTGAACCTAAAAAACCTGATACCCATTACTCAATTTTCGAGGATACAAACGGCACGCATGTTTTTGCCACAAATGATATCAATCTGTTCCCCCATTTAGATGCATTAGTTGAAGCGGGACTGACACATTGGAAATTAGATGGCATCTTTACACGTGGGAACGATTTTGTTGAAATCGCTCGACTGTTTATTGAAGCAAAACGAGCAATCGTAGCTAGTGACTGGACAACCGCCTTACAAGAAAGCTTAAACGAACAAATTATCGCTTTACATCCAAAGGAAAGAACACTAGATGAAGGATTTTTATTAAAAGATCCAAACGACGTAAAATAGTTAGGGGAACCATAATGAGAAAAATTACGAAAAAACCGGAAGTGTTAGCACCTGCTGGCACACTTGAAAAGTTAAAAACTGCCATAAGGTACGGTGCAGATGCGGTTTATATTGGTGGAAATCAGTACGGACTTAGAACCCGTGCAGGCAACTTTACGTATGATGAAATGCGCGAAGGTGTCGCATTTGCCAAATCACACAATGCAAAAGTGTATGTTGCGGCAAATATGGTGACGCATGAAGGAGATGCGGACGGTGCGGGTGAATTCTTTCAAACGCTCAGAGACATCGGCATTTCCGCCGTCATTGTGTCTGACCCAGCCTTAATCGAAATTTGTGCAACTGAAGCGCCTGGTTTACCGATTCACTTATCCACACAAGCTTCTGCAACAAATTACGAAACACTGAATTTCTGGCAAGCTGAAGGATTAGAGCGTGTCGTGTTGGCAAGAGAAGTCGGGATGGAAGAAATTAAAAAAATCCAACAAAAAACAGATGTAGAAATTGAAGCATTTATTCACGGAGCGATGTGTATTTCCTATTCAGGTCGTTGTACATTATCCAACCATATGTCTAACCGTGATGCGAATCGCGGCGGCTGCTCACAATCCTGTCGTTGGAAATACGGATTATTTGAAATGCCTCTACCAGACGAACGCAAATCCGTCCTTGCAGGTGAACCCGTTGAAGACTTTTCGATGAGTGCAGTGGACATGTCTATGATTCGCCATATTCCAGATTTGGTCGAAAACGGCGTAGATAGTTTAAAAATTGAAGGGCGAATGAAATCGATACATTATGTATCCACGGTTTCCAATGTTTATCGTCAAGCGATTGATGCGTATTGTAATGACCCGGATAACTATGAGTTCCAACAAGAGTGGGAAGATGAACTATGGAAAGTGGCGCAACGCGAATTATCAGTCGGATTTTATTACGGAACGCCAACTGAAAATGAGCAATTATTTGGCGCTCGTCGAAAAATCCCTGCCTATTCCTTTATTGGCCAAGTGTTAGACTATGACGAAGAAACACAAATCGCAACGATTCAACAGCGCAATCATTTTAGTGTAGGAGACGAAATCGAATTTTACGGTCCTGGCTTCACACATCTAAACCAAACAATCGAGTCACTATGGGATGAAGAAGGAAACCCAATCGACCGTGCCCCGAATGCGCTTATGACGGTGAAAATGAAAGTAGATGCACCTGTTAAACCATTTGATATGATGCGTAAAATAAAATAAAGTGGAATAAAGTGGTGCCAGTCACTCAAACAAACGTGAATTTCACAACATTCACGTTTGTTTTCATTAACTGGAATGTTTGAGTGACTGGCACTAAAGTGTCCCAAAGTGTCTAAATTGACACAACTTTAATAAATCAACAGATAAAGCTTGTGGTACAATATTATTTTAAGAATAATAATTTATGAGTTTGTAAGATAAATGATACACTGCTGGTCAGGTTTCTTTCCCATGAAGTCTAGAGTAGATGACTGCAAACGTATCGAACGGAGGGTTTGATTTGCTACATTACAAAACGCATGTTTTAAGCCCATCACATGAGTGGGTTGTCTTTCTTCACGGACTCGGCGGAAATTCAAATATTTGGTACAAACAAATTAAAGATTTTAAACGGCACTTCAATCTATTGTTTATCGATTTAAAAGGTCACGGCGGTTCTGTTGATTATAAACCTGAGATTCTTCATTACACTTCTGAAGGATTAGCAGGAGATGTCGTTAACGTATTAGATCATCTTTCCATTAAAAAAGCCCATTTTGCGGGAATTAGTTTGGGATCTGTTGTTTTGCATAGCTTACACATACACGCCCCTCACAGAATTAAAAGCATGGTGTTGGGCGGCGCAATTATTCGGTTTACAAAACTTGCACGCACCCTTCTAAAAACTGGAGATTTGATTAAAAATTTCGTTCCATATATGTGGCTGTACAAACTGTTTGCTTGGATTCTAATGCCAAAGAAGCATCATGAACACTCTAGAAATCTATTCATTCGAGAAGCGAAAAAACTTCGTCAAAAAGAGTTTATTCGGTGGTATCAATTTGCCTCCACAGTTCCTGCGATTTATCCAAAAATAGATACCGAAAAGCATGTCATCCCAAAGATGTATATTATGGGAAGTCAAGATTATATGTTTATTGGGCCTGTTCTTGAAGATACAGTGAAGGACAAAAGTGCAAGTATCCATGTAATTGATCAATGCGGACATGTGTGCAATATTGAAAAGGATAAAGAGTTCAATCAGGTCGCCATTAACTTTTTTAATGACCGAATCCAATTGGACCCAAAGAAACTTCCTCTTCCAAAAACGGCAAGGAAGTATGTAATTACTCAATAAAAGAAGCTCGCACAAAGCGAGCTTCTTTTATTTTAAATCTTATTTTTCTACTTCGCCTTCCCAGTCCAACATACCGCCAGTCATATTCATCACGTCGTAACCTTGTTCACTTAAAAAGTTACACGCATTCCCGCTTCTGCCACCAGAACGGCAAATCATCACATATTGATGATCCTTATCTATTTCATCCAAACGATTTGGTATGTCACCGAGTGGAATATGCTTAGCGCCCGGTACCATTCCGTGTGCAACTTCATCTGCTTCCCGCACGTCGATCATATTCAATTTTTCACCATTATTTAGTTTTTCCAATACTTCTTTTGTAGAAATTTCCTTCATGCTAATCCCTCCAAAGTTATATTTGTTTATATTTTTGTCGAAAAAAGGTAACCCTACAAGATAGGATAACCTGTAAAAAGCACGGCTACTAACCGCTCCAATCTATTACGATTATATACCCCTAATGGTATTAATGTCAAATAAAAAACGTCCGAAACTTAAGTGTTCGAACGCCTTTCCATACAACCGTTTATTAATCCTCTTCTTCAAAATATATCTTATAATAATTCCGACCTGTCGCCTCATCATACCCCGCTTCAATGAGTTCATCGACTTGCTCAATATCACGGACATTAACGACAATTTCAATATTGTCATCCAGTTTTATTTTCCGCTTGAATTTTTTCTCGGCATTTTCAATGGCGCTTTCCGAAATAATCGTTTCATACGGCTTGACCGAATTCACAATCAAGTCCCTTTGAACTTCATCTGGTGCTTCAAAAACAGTGTCAATGTAGTCATCGACTTGAAATTCCTCTTCACTTCTAAAGTAGTCCAATGTTTTGTTTAATAAACCTAACTTCTCCGTATTCGTGAAATTTTCTTCTTTTAGAATGATTTTTTTAACTTCCTGTAAGGCCAAATCTGTTTTTTCATACGCTTCATCCGCGACTTTAATTTTCAAAAAACGCTCTTGCCAATAAACAATATCTTCTTTCCTTCTCGTTCGAATAAAAATAGCTGGCTCTTCATCAGGCCCCATATCGACAATGACAGCCGCATTATTAATTTTCCTTACATTAATACCATCAATACCGTTTACAATCATTTTATTTTGTTCACTTTTTACATCTAAAAAGATTTCTTTATCATCAATTTTGACAATGGAGAGGACTTTTTTCGTCTCCGTTCCCATTAAAATATTATTAAATAACCCAATAAATAAATCCCCGCTCTTAATATTTGGATGGGTCGATACACTATGCAAATGCGTCGCGATATGCTGCGATTGCTCTAGGAAATTACTTTCCTCTTGAAAAATCGTCTTCGCATAGGTATAGATTTCATGTAAATCAAGATCCGTCTCATGAAAAAATTCGTATTGCTGATCAAAATGCACTTTACTAAACGCTAACTGTGTAAAAGCCGCCTCCATCAATACTTCTGGTTCAGTGAACACTTCATCACCTAAAATAAGCGTATCATCTATTCCATGCATAATGTATTGCATTAATTTACCCTCTGATACTTCTAGCACATTCTTCACCCTTCTATCTTTCATCTTCGACAATTCACCATATCATATTTTGACACAGCATTAAAAGAAATCTTCTATCGTCCCTGTTATAATAGGAACTACTTTCACCTACCTACGAGGGGGAATTGACAATGCAAACATTATTTTTTCAACCTGCATGGGACCAAACAATTGCACCCGCTGATAGAGAAAAAATTACCCATCTTTTTCAATCGCTGCATTTCAAAGACGGCATCCATTTTTCCTTTCTATGGGAGGCAGTCAATTACAAAGAGGAGCGATTAGTAACTGTGCTCCTTCACAATGTCGAAGACACGCCCCTCAAGTTAGCAAACATAGCGATTGACTATTTAAAAGACAAGCAAGCGATGACTGGCCTGTTTACGCTCCCCTTACAAGTTCCTGAAAGAACTACGATGCCATGGACATTCATCTTTTCATCAGACAATCAAACAGACCAACTTCCGGCGTACACCATCGTTTACAATGAATAACCCTACCAAAAGGCTTCATCCGCTTACCGCAGGGATGAAGCCTTTTTATTTTCTGTCATGAATGAAATAAATCAATCATAAAATGAAAAGGTGCTGAAAATTAATGGAGGTGCTTACATGAGTGAGAATACTTCATCAAATCACAACAAAAATAGAAAACAACAGCAACTAGACGAATTCCGTGTGAGAAATGCCGGGAAACCGATGACATCTAATGTATCAAGAAAAATCTCAGATGATGAAAGGATTTTAACGGCCGGAAAACGCGGACCAGGCCTAATGGAAGATGTTCATTTTTTCGAGAAAATAACTTCATTTGTACGTGAAGAAATCCCTGAGAGAAAAGTTCATGCGAGAGGGTATGGGGCTCATGGAGAATTTGAATGTTACAAGTCAATGAAACAATTTACGAAAGCCGGATTTTTACAAGAGGCTGGTAAAAAAACGCCGCTATTTGTCAGATTTTCAACTGTACAAGGAAGCAAAGGATCCAAAGATACAGCAAGAGATTTGCGCTGTTTAGGGATTAAGTTTTATACAGATGAAGGAAACTATGATATGACGTTGATTTCGTTTCCTGTTTTGATTAACCAGGATGCAATGAAATTCCTTGATGTCATACATGCGTATCAGCCGGAACCCCGTACAGGTATGCCGCAAGCTTCGGGCGCCCATGATACTTTTTGGGATTATGTCGCAAATAACCCAGAAGCACTTCATATGACATTATGGGTGATGTCAGATTGGGGTCTTATTAGAAGTTATAGAATGATGCCGTCGTTTTCAGTTAATACGTACCTGTTTGTAAATGAGGAAGGCGTCGCAACTTTTGTCAGATTTATATGGAAACCTGTTCTTGGATCGCACTCTTTGCTGATGGATGAAGCGCAAAAAATTGGCGGTATTGATCCAGATTTCCATAGGCGAGACCTTAGAGAAGCGATTAATATGGGCGCCTACCCTGAATATGAATTAGGCGTTCAAATGATTCCAATGGAAGATGAACATAAATATGATTTTGATATTCTAGATTCCACAAAGTTTTGGCCAGAAGAGCTAATCCCTGCCGAGATTATCGGCAAAATGACGTTAAATCGAAATGTGGACAATGAATTCGCGGAGCTTGAACAGGCTGCATTCAACCCGGGAAATATTGTTCCCGGCATTGATTTTTCCAACGACCCTGTTTTACAAGGTAGGTTACTTGCCTACCGATCGGCACAATACCACCGTTTAGGCAGTAAAAACTATGACCAGTTACCGATTAACCGGCCACTCTGTCCATTCCACAATAATCAGAGAAAAGGATATATGCAGTACCGTATCGATGTAGACGAAACGAGTTATCATAGAAACTCACTAACAAACAATACGCCTTACACAACGCCACCTGAAGAAGGAGGATATAAGCATTATCCTACAAAAGTGGAGGGGCATGTTACGCGCGAGGTACCCGAAAAATTTTATGATTACTTTACACAGCCAAGAATTTTCTGGAATAGTTTAACACCTATCGAGAAACAGCATATGATTGAAGCGCTTAGCTATCAGATTGGAAGTTGTAAGAGTGAGTCGGTCCGACAGCAAAACGTTGATCTATTAGTGAATGTAGATAAAGAAATGGCTACCATCGTAGCAGATAACATTGGGGTTAATCGTCCAACTGGAGATCACGTCCCTGTGTCGACCAGCTATCCTTCTCTTAGCCAGGCAAGTACCCCAAAGTATGCTTATTCATTAAAAGTAGGGGTCCTCGTCGGGGATGGTTTTAATGGAAGCGAAGTAACCAATACGCTTAACACCCTTAAGAAATATGGCGTATTTGTTGTCATCGTTGGTGCCACGCTTGGTACCGTCACAGGTGATGATGGTACAAAACTAAAAGTTGATGAAACATTTCTCACAACAAGCCCTTATCTACTCGACTCTATCTATGTCGTTGGTGGAAGCGCTAAAAATATGGAAAGATTCAACTCCGACATTATGAATTATATAAATGTAGCTTATAAGCACTACAAACCAATTGGTGTCGGCTCAAATGGTCAGTCTCATATTCATGCCACAGATAGAAATAACTTAGCTGGGGTTGTTTTTGCAAAAGATAATCCGAACTTTGGTGAAGACTTTGTCGCTGCGATTGGACAAATGCGTTTTTGGGATAGAAAGTAACAACAATCGATTGAAAAAGAAACCTGTGCCACAACAATAGCTGTTGGCACAGGTTTTCTTATTCATTATTTATTGCGTTTGCGATTTTTTTGTTGATTTTGTTGTTGGTTGTTTTGTTGGAATTCTTGTGCGTTAAAACCTTCACCAAATTCAGTGTTGTTCTGATACTGTGCTTCTTGGTTCCGATTTCTTTGATTCTGTTGTTGATTGCGTTGATTTTTTTGGTTCTGGTTGTTGTTCGGCATTGTCACCACTCCATTTAATTTTGTTAAGTGATTTTTCACTTACACCTCATAATGTGTACCATTTACTTTAGATGATACTTGTCTTTTATTTCCAAAGCGGCTTAAAACAATGCGCTCCCTAATTTATTGACTGTTATCTTCTCGCTGTTCAGACGGTTCTTCCGTTGGATCCGGTTCGTCTTCGTCAACGCCATTACAACCGAAAAGAAAGCCTGCCGACAACATAACAGACATAAACGGTAAGATGACTTTTTTATATTTCATGCCTCTTCCTCCAATCTAATTTATTCGTTATATTTTGCCCTATGATTGTTTTATTATCCACAGCATCTTCTAAAATATATGCTTTTATCCAATCATGTTGGATTTATTATATTGTTACCTAAAACACATTACTGTATCATACATAGTATAAGAAAGTGAGATGATGATCATGTCATTAGTAGAATCTTTCACAACTGAATTAAGAAGAGGGACTTTAACTTTAGCCGTATTAAGTCAATTACGAGTCCCACAATATGGTTATTCATTGGTACAACGTCTTGAAAAGGCAGGCGTCACGATTGAACAAAGCACGTTATACCCATTGCTTCGCCGACTGGAGAAACAGAAACTCCTAACGAGTAGCTGGGATACCTCGGAAAGCAGACCCCGCAAATATTACGTTATGAATGAATATGGGATTGAACTTTATGAGCAACTAAAAACCGAATGGAAAACGATGACAGTAGAATTAACAACATTATTGGAAGGAGATGAACATCATGAATCTGATTGAAGCTTATGCATATGAGGTAACAAGAAGATTACCCGAAAAATCGAGGGATGATATTGCCCTTGAACTACACACGATTATCGAGGATATGTTGCCAGACGATTATACTGAAAAAGAGGTCATGGAGGCTCTTTCAAAACTCGGCGACCCCGCACAGCTTGCGGCAAGTTACCGTGACACACCAAAATTTTTGATCGGTCCCAAAGTATATGATGCTTATATGCGAACAATGAAAATTATCGTTCCTTGGGTTATTTTTATTACCATTTTAGTCTACGTGGTTGAAAGCATCGTCCTTTTTTCAGGAGAACAAAGCATTCTCTCTGTTATGATCAAAGGTTTGGGAATGATTATCGCCAATATCATACAAGCGCTCATCCATACATTTTTTTGGGTCACACTTGTCTTTATTGCCATCGAACGATTTGGCCTTGCCGGCAACATCGATTCAAAACTTGGAACGATATGGACACCGGAAGATTTGAAACAGGTCAATCTTATTCCAAAGAAAAAAATCATATCAAAAGGCGAAGTTGTTTTTGGCTTTATTTGGACAGCAATTTGGGTCGGTTTTTATTTCAATGCAGACCGCCTGGCAGGAATTTATCGTTCGACAGATGGACATGATTTGCAAATGATCATGCCAATTTTCGATCAAACCGTCTTACTTTCCTATTGGCCAATCATTTTACCATTTGCGCTCCTTGAAATCGGACTTGGAATTTATAAATGGAAAACAAAACAATGGACAATGAAGCTCGTCACAATTAATGCAGTTATAAAAGTGTTCAGTGTCGTTGCGTTTATTGTGATCGCAAGCAACCCTAACCTCATCAACGAGGCAGTTGCACCTTATATGGTTACTTTACTTGAGATTAGTTTATCCTCAGTGAATAACTTTATGAATTGGGCTGTATGGACGATTGTTATAACGATCATCGTGACTGTAGTAATTGAAGTGTATGAAACCTATCGGAAAGCGAAAGTTATATAGAGCCAAGAAAACCTCCACGTATGATTTTCGTGGAGGCTTTCCGATTCATTTCTCAAGTTCACTTAGTCCCATCTTGACTTCGCTCGGTAGTTCAAAGAAAGGTTGAATGTCTTGGACGTATTCTAAAATTCCTAAAAACTCACCTTTATCATTAAAGAGGGATTTGTACGTAATATGAATGTATTTCCCCTTCATTTTAAACCACATACTTTCAGAAGTTCGCCGGCCTGTTTTCAAGTCACGTATGATTGTCATGACCTTCATCAAACTCTTAGGTGGGTGACAATTGGCTACGTTTCGGCCAATCGAACTTGGCGTCCGTACAAGCATCATTTCCGAAGCATCTGTTATGTCGTTGAAGTACTTAAATAGATCATTTTTATCCACAAAAGTAATTTCCAGTGGCAAGTTGTTCAAAATCAACTGGGCTTCTTTTGTCGTTAAATATCCGCCGCCACCCATCACAAGATTTTCAGCAGGTGGCGTATCATTTGTCTGCTCTTCAAATGTAGGCGCACATTTTTCTTCCGGTCCATCAATGAGCGCATAGCCAAATGCATCACTCTCATTGGCAACCGCTAACCAATCCGCCTCGCTAAAGACCTTTTGAAGAATTGGTAAAATAATCGCCTCTTCTTGAAAAATCATTTCTTTAAATTCTTTTTCAAACGCGGTATATCTCATTCGAACACGCTCAACGTCTAGTGGAACTCGAACAATTTGTTTTTTCAGCGCCTGGTATAAGGCACGAATGCGGTCATCTTTCCGCCATACTGTTCGAGCGGGCGCAATGTGGCCATATCGCTCCATAATCGGAAAGAAGAGCTTTTCTTTGCGATTATAATGATTGTGGAATTCCCCTAAATGAAAAATGTGCTCTGTTAATTCATCACCTATTGCTTGGTCAGAGTCCTCTTCAAGCAATTGCAACAGTTGTTGAATCTGATTTAAAACAACTTGAAAAGCAGTGTTTTCCGCTTTAAAAATTTGAACGGGATGATTGGCGGGCAATATGTCCTTTTCATTCAATGATTGACTAGATAACTGGGCATGCATACTTGAAAACTTCTTAATGTCCTCCATCGTCACACCGTAGTCGCCATTGATTAATTCCAACTGCATGAGCAATAGGTCAAGCGGGCGCACATCGTTAAAATGTTGTTCATAGTGGATTTGGAATGCTTCCAACGAGCCACCATCACGTATATATAAGAGGATTTCTTTTAATGCACTCATTCTTTTGATATCAAATTGCATATTTAACATGACTTCACCTCATATCAATTTAAATTAACCAGATCGTTTTCCCATCTCATTTCCTATATACCTTCAGGCAATCGTTTAAACTTATATATTTATTATAACTTATCCCAAGGAATTTTTTGTGAATTATATCACGTTCAGGAGTGATTTTAAGATTAATCAACTTTATTAAATCACAAACAATGTTGATTTCCGTTCCGGGCGGACGCTTTCCGTGGAGCCGCCCTCCACTCCAATCAACGAAGTTACCTTATATATGAACATTCCAGAAGAGATTAGAATGCACTAAAAAAGACCTTTTGTAAGTATAGTTCTTACAAAAAGTCTTCAGCAATGCCCAACGATATTTAAGTCTGATTAACAAAGCTTTTAATCACACCCATCCTGCGACCAATCTCACTCACATGATCCACAACCATTCGTAGCTGTTCCTCTGTATGTGTCGCCATGACAGTTATGCGCAGGCGACTTGAACCTTGTGGCACAGTAGGTGGACGGATTGCGGGGATGTAGATACCTTCCTCCATCAGTTGCTCGGAAAACTCGACGGCTTGATTTGCATCGCCAATTAGGAGCGAAATGATAGGAGTATTTGAGGGACTTATCGTAAATCCCTGACGCGCTAAGTTCGTATATAAGAAATGCGCATTCTTTAACAGCCGTTGACGCCTTTCTGGTTCATGTTGAATGAGGCGAATCCCTTCTCGCGCAGCTTCAATCACACCTGGTGATAAAGCGGTTTGAAAAATAAACGTTCTGGCACGATTTCGTAAATATTGAATCGCAAGAGAGGAGCCGGCCACAAATCCGCCTTCTGTTCCGACCGCTTTACTTAACGTTCCTACGATAAAATCAACCTCATGTTGCAAGCCGAAATAATCAATCGTTCCACCGCCACATTCACCCAATACCCCTGTTGCATGCGCGTCATCAACCATTATGTAAGCATTGTACTTCTTAGCAAGTGCGACGATTTCAGGAAGTGGCGCAATATCTCCGTCCATGCTAAAAACCCCATCCGTTACAATGAGCTTTTTCCCCTCCCCTTGCCATGCCCGTAACTTTTCTTCTAAATCTAACATATCTGCATGTGCGTATCGGATCGTTTTCGCCTTGCTTAACCGGCACCCATCTATAATACTTGCATGATTCCACGCATCCGAGAAAATAATGTCTCCTTCTCCCATAACACTCGAAATGAATCCGACGTTCGCCAAATAACCACTGCTAAAAACAATCGACGCTTCCGTCCCTTTTAACTCGGCAATTTCACGCTCCAATTGCTCATGAATCACCATATTGCCAGTCGTCAGTCGAGCACCGCCACTACCCGTCCCGTAAAGAGAAATTCCATTCATCGCCCTTTCTTTTAAGCGCGAATCTGTTGCGAGTCCTAAATAATTATTCGATGAAAACAATACATACTTGTTTCCCTCTATCATCACTTCCGTATCATTTCCCGTTGACAATGAACGCAAATTTCTTGTTAACCCTTCTGCTTCTATCGCTTGCAGTTGACGTTGAAACCAATCATTCATTCGCTATCTCCTCCTTGAATAAACACAGGTTTCCTTTCTAAAAAGTTCATATACGAATCTATATCTACGTCGTTATGAACAAAAAACACACGCCCCCCACTTTCACATCCCATCTTTTTCAAAGGTGAAATCCTAACATATCCTAATTGTTGGCTACTCACATACCCCGTTACATAATCCGGATCATCAGACCAACAAAGTTCCGCAACGGTATAAGGGGAATGCGCTACTTTCGTCGCCAAAGCCAATGCCTCTCGAACTCGAACAGAATCCTCTACTTGTCCACCATCGTTCCAATCCATGCGTGACACACGGACCCCTTTCTGTTCCCGGTCATCTAATCGTTCACCCGTCTCGCAATTCACAATTGCCGCCCCGCGAAGATTTCGTTCATGATTTAATATAAAAAAAGCATGTTCAATCGCTCGCTCTGAAACACCCGCGGCAGCCAATTGGTCTTTCGCCTTGTCATGCCCTTCTTGAACCGTCGCCACTTCAATTGCCGAAACGTCTAACGGAGGAATAAATTGAAGTTGTTCACTCGGCACTTTTTCAACAACAAGTTGGATAAAATCAGCGCTTCCTCTAGTATGATTAGATGCTTTCGCTAATAATTCCGTAGCGATCGCTCCCAACTGAGAATGATCGCACAACCGCTCACCGCCAGATATATGCTTCCCACCTAACTCATGGGCTTTCCCTTCAGCTGCACGCATACGAACACTAAAATACTCGGGGTACACTGTTTCTGGCACCTACTTTCTCATGAATGGTCCGCATCATTTTCGTTATCGGCCATACACATAAAGCCGTAATAATCATTCCTGGAATGACTGGAATGAGAAGCGGTAAAATTGGAATATCTAAAGTAAAAGCCAACCCAATACGTGCTACTGCTGTCCCAATTGGCCCCGCAAGCATAAGTACAGGAATTGATGTCCCACAAAATAAAATGATCAACCCAACAGTCAGTCGAAAAATGAGTGATATTTCAGCATTGATAAATGTATGAATGCCAAGTAAAAGTAAAAGGACACTTGCAATCATACCTGCAAGAAAATAACGCTTAAAACCAAATACTGCCGCAATTGCAATTGCAACGGGTGCAGATAATTGAAATTCAGACCCAGGAATCCCCGTTGGAATTTTAAAGTATCCAGCAAGAATAATAAAACAAGCCAACATAGCAATTTGTGCAATATCATAAGCTGTAAACTTTTTCACCTAGACCACCCTCACTTAATATACGTTAACCTGCTAATCAGTTTAGTTAACCTATATTAGATTGAAGCATAGCAAGCGCATTCTTGTCAAACACTTTTGCACTATATTCAGAGAATTCCAGACATATTCTTTCAAATTTTGACAGATTAAAAAGCAATCCAACCTTAACATCAAGGTCGAATTGCTTTAATAAATTTATGCAGATTCCTCACTTGCATGAACCTTACGCATAAAGGCATTCACGTCTGTTGGTACTTTACCGTCTATTATAGAAACTAGATAAACAGTTAAGAAGCCAATTGGTACGGTAATAATGCCCGGCACCCTAAACTGTAATGCTTCCGGTAACACCGAAGAAAAGAAAATCATAAACATGGAAACGGCAAATCCGACAATTAGACCCGCAATCGCGCCCTTTTCAGTAATTCCGCGCCACCAAATGCCGAGGATGAAAATAGGTGCGAATGTGCTTGCCCCAACAGTAAAGGCGAGGGCAACAAGATGTCCAATCGATGCCTCTTTGACCAATAAACCAAGCACTCCGTAAAAAACACCTAGGAAAACAATTGATAGTTTTGCAGCAAACACTCGTTGTTTCTGTGATAATTCTTTTCTTGAAAACTTTGCATATAAATCGTGAGCGATTGCCCCTGAACTGGCAATGAATAACCCGGATAAGTTTGAAAATACTGCAGCAAAGGCACCAGCAATGACAAACCCGAGCATCCATTTACCACCTAAAGCAGTTGCAATCGATGGGATGACCATATTGTCCCCGCCGGTAACTAGGTTTTGCATGACCTCAGGACTAGCATTTCCATCCAAAAAGATTGCCCGTCCAACAACACCAAGATAAATGGCAAAGGCGAAAAATAAACTAGCAATCCCAATTGCCATTACAGCCGACTTTCGAGCAGCCTTCGCATCTGGATTCGTGTAAAAACGAAGCAATATGTGCGGAAGCCCGAGTGTACCTAACGATAGTCCGATTAACATCGAAGCGGAATGCCAAAAGTTTGGATTGAATGCCCCAGCTTTTGCCCATGTTTCACCGTCAAATGCGATATCTTTTCCATCCGTTGTATAAGCTCCTGTACCAAATACAGTACCACTGAACTCACTAATTGCAGTTAAGATCTTCTGGTAATGAAATCCTCCGTAAATCGCGGCGGCTACCATAAGAACAAAAGCAAAGAAACGAATCCAAAGCTCCAACGCCTGGTTAATGGTTGTCCCCTTCATACCACCAACCCCGACATAGAAAATCATAACAACACTCGTAAAAATGATGCCAAATTCATAGGATGTCCCGAAAAACATGCTTAAAATTTGAGCAGCCCCTAGTAATTGGGGAGCTGCATAAAATCCTGATATGGCAAGAACAACGATGACAGCTACAACTCTTGCTCTTTTACTATGAAAACGATATGCAACAAAATCGGCAACCGTATAGGCACCGAATTTTCGTAACGGCCCCGCAATAAAAAGTGCCAAAAGTGTTAATCCAATCGTAAAGCTAAACGTATAAAAAGCGCCATCATAACCGATGGCAAAAGTTAATCCTGCCAACCCTAGAAAGGTTGCGGCACTTAAATAATCCCCACCGATTGCCGAACCATTTGTAAACCAGCCAAACCCCCGACCACCAACAAAGAAGTCACTCGCACTTTCGTTCTTTTTTGATAAGTACGTAATATAGACAATCGTCCCCAATAATAGGATTGTAAAAAGGTATTTCGGATCCAATAATAGTTGCATCATAGAACCGATTCCTCCTTACTGACTTGCTCACTTACCACTTCTTCCTTCTTTAACACAGGACTGACTTGTATACTCTTTTCCTTCTTCTCCTTCAGTTTTGCTTGTAAACTTTTCATTTCCCATCTTTCATAAAGCTTCGTGTGAAGATAAGCAATTATAAAAGCCATTGCCATCGCAACAATCGTCGTTAAAAACCAGCTATAAGACATGCCGCCTAACATTCTTGCAAATGCCCAATCTGGTTTAAACCAGTTTAATGCCGGAACGGAAAGAATAAAGATAAAGTAAACGATTGATAGCGATAATCCAGTTATAAATTCTGTTCTCACACTAGATTTTGTTTTATCATCTAATTTTGGTAGTTTTTTAATGTCAATCGTTTCACAAGGCTCGTCCGTCATAATATATTTTTCCTCTTCCAAATGAACACATCCCCTTCGTTCCTTAAATTTCATACCTCATGCGTCATTTCCCCACTCCGTATTTTTGATCGCTTGTCCTTGAATTTAATTTGGCGTGGAACTGAATAAGTACTAACTGGTTAGTTATTTTTGGCTAAAAGAAAACTCTTTATGTAAAAAGAGTCTTTAAATTCTGTTGATCTCTCTATTTTTCTAAGGTGATATGTTTTAAAAATGCTTGCTTCTAAGTACGTCCAAACCCCTTGAAATTTTTAAAAATCCCCAATTCTCCCCCTTTGAATTTGGTTCTCAGAATGATTACACAGCCACTGTGCCTATCGAAGGAATAAGCCTCTTCCCCCAAAGATGCCATTCTCTCCCGTGTTGCATGATTACTATTTCTGAAAAAGTCTTGACGGCTGCATTTAGCGATTCTCACCCGTTTCAGACTTTTTACTGATGCCTCAACAAAGCATTCTGTACTGGTCATCCTGACTCCACTTTACTTTAAATTGTTTCTCTTCCGACTAATCAGTCTTTTTGATTATACGAATCATTTCAATTTTAGTCAAGTAGCTTTGGGAGTAACCTATCAGTACACATACCAAACCTCCTAATATGACAGTTGCAAGCTAAAACAAGTGACATTTATAACTTATTTAAGTTGCATCTATCCTCTATAATTACGATATAAAATATGATTGAGAAGAGGATTAATCATGCGTACACTATTATTTCAAGGCTACCTTTGGGGGTATATTTTAAGTAAAGCAAACAAATCATTTACGATAAATAGATTAAACAAAGCAGGGTTGAACAAAGATAAACTAAAACTGATGGATAAAATCATTTTAAAGTGCACCAAAAACCTAATTAAAATCTCGGGTGCAGAACTGACCGTAACAGGTACAGAAAATATTCCTTTAGATGAACCAGTATTATATGTTAGCAATCATCAAGGGAATATGGACATTCCCATTTTGTATTCAACAGCTCCTCAAACAATGGCTTTTGTAGCTAAAAAAGAAATGGAGAAAATTCCGATGTTGGGCTATTGGATGAAAGAACGAGGATGTGTATTTATCAACCGGGAAAACGCTCGTAGTTCCCTAAAGGCCATTAACCAAGCAATCGTAGGTTTAAAAGCAGGTAATTCAATAGCAGTTTTTCCAGAGGGGACAAGAAGTAAAGGTCCTGAGATGGGAGACTTTAAGCCAGGTAGTTTACGAATTGCGATTAAATCAGGGGTCAAAGTCATTCCTGTAACCTTAAAGGATTCCTATAAATTAATCGGGAAAAAGGGCAAATGTACACCAGCAAAAGTTCATGTCCATTACGCTGAGCCAATCGATTCAAGAAACTTTAAAGATACAAATGAACTCGCTTCAGCAGTGTTAACACAAATAAAGAAACATTTATAACAAGCTCGTGATTGTTCGATAATAGGTGGACCAACTGTGCTGCCACTATTGAATAAAACAATACAGGGAATGCAAAAAGGCCTTTCACCAATTCAATGAATTGATGAAAGGCCTTTTTAATTTAAATGTCGTAGGATCATGAACAATAGAAGTGACCACTGTATGATGAAGTACGCTCTAACCCTTGGTAAAACAGGGGTTTAGAGTTTTCCTTACATCATTCCTGGCATGCCGCCCATGCCGCCCATATCTGGCATTCCGCCGCCTGCGTTTTCTTCAGGCAGGTTTGCGACAACTGCTTCTGTCGTCAAGAACATAGATGCAACAGATGCTGCGTTTTGTAGTGCTGAACGTGTAACTTTTGTTGGATCCACGATACCAGCTTCCATCATATTTACCCAGTCGCCTTCAGCTGCATCGAAACCAATGCCGATTTCTTCGCGCTTTAGACGGTCTACAACGATTGAACCTTCAAGGCCAGCGTTGTTCGCAATTTGACGAACTGGCTCTTCTAGTGCACGTAGAACGATATTTACACCTGTAGCTACGTCACCAGTTTCAGTTTCGTTAAGCTCTTCAACTTTCTTGTAAACGTTGATTAGCGCTGTACCTCCACCTGAAACGATTCCTTCTTCTACCGCTGCACGTGTTGAGTTTAATGCGTCTTCGATACGAAGTTTACGCTCTTTCAACTCAGTTTCAGTTGCTGCACCTACTTTAATTACTGCTACTCCACCTGCTAGTTTTGCAAGACGCTCTTGAAGTTTTTCCTTGTCGAACTCAGAAGTTGTATCTTCAAGTTGTGTACGGATTTGGTTCACACGGCCTTCGATTTGAGCTGCGTCTCCAGCACCTTCAACAATTGTTGTATGGTCTTTTGTCACAACTACTTTCGCCGCTGTTCCAAGTTGTGTAATTTGTGTTTCCTTTAGATCTAAACCTAAATCTTCAGTAATCACTTCTCCACCTGTTAGGATAGCGATGTCTTCAAGCATTGCTTTACGACGGTCACCGAATCCAGGTGCTTTAACCGCTACTGCGTTAAACGTTCCGCGAAGTTTGTTTACAACAAGTGTTGCAAGCGCTTCACCTTCAACGTCTTCAGCGATTAGTAAGATTGGCTTACCTTGTTGAACAACTTGCTCAAGAACTGGTAAGATTTCTTGGATGTTTGTAATCTTCTTATCTGTAATTAAAATGTAAGGGTTGTCCAATACAGCTTCCATTTTGTCTGTATCCGTTGCCATGTATGCTGATGCATAACCACGGTCAAACTCCATACCTTCAACAACGTCTAGCTCAGTTGTGAAGCCTTTTGATTCTTCAATTGTGATAACACCGTCGTTGCCAACACGCTCCATTGCATCTGCAATTAACGTACCTACTTCTTCATCACCTGAAGAAATCGCTGCAACTTGTGCAATTGACTCTTTTTCTTCAATTGGTTTAGAAATTACAGTTAGCTCTTCAATTGCTGCTGCAACTGCTTTTTCAATTCCTTTACGGATACCTACTGGGTTTGCCCCTGCAGTTACGTTTTTAAGTCCTTCGCTAATCATTGCTTGCGCTAGAACTGTAGCTGTTGTCGTTCCATCACCAGCAATTTCGTTTGTTTTAGATGCAACTTCAGAAACAAGCTTTGCACCCATATCTTCAAATTTATCTTCAAGCTCGATTTCACGAGCAATCGTTACGCCATCATTTGTAATTAATGGAGAACCAAACGCTTTCTCAAGAACAACGTTACGTCCTTTTGGTCCAAGTGTTACTTTTACTGTATTCGCTAATGTATCAACACCACGTTGCATTGCGCTACGTGCATCTTCGTTAAATTTAATTTCTTTAGCCATTTATATAATTCCCTCCTGAGTTTATACGTGTGGTTTTCGAATAAAAATTAGCCAATAATTGCTAAAACGTCAGTTTCACGTAGAATTAAATATTCGTTTCCTTCATATTTTACTTCAGTGCCGGAATACTTTGAGAAGATAATCCGATCGCCTTCTTTTACTTCTAAGTCGATACGCTGGCCGTTCTCTAGTACGCGTCCTGTACCTGCAGCGACTACTTTCCCTTCCTGCGGTTTCTCTTTAGCAGAATCTGGTAATACAATCCCACTTGACGTTTTTTCTTCAGCCTCAACCAATTCAATTACGATACGGTCACCTAATGGTTTCAACAAGTGAAACAACCTCCTCAAAATGATAATTAATATTTTAGCACTCAGTCAACTCGAGTGCTAACACAATAATCATCATAATAAACATCTAAGAATTTTGCAAGTAAAAGGCGTCCATTCAAATTCAAAAAGTTTTTATTACAAATTTTAAATCAACAAAACTATCCTCCTCTTTGCTTCCCTGCTATAAAAAGGATAAAATAACGAGAGTGATGATCGAAAGGATGTTTCAACTTGAAAAACTGGAAAATTTATCTGTATTTAATTTTGACATATATTATTATGCAATTGGCAAGTGTCGTGCTTGCAAGTCCATTAACGCAATATTTTAATGGCGATGCGGCCCTTTCTGCACAAGAAGCAAAATACCATGCTTTTGCCTGGTCTTTATTCACAACGAACTTATTAGCCGCCATTGTTTTTTACTTACTCTTCTTCCGCAAAAAGAATTTCTTTAAAATCTTTGATGGAAAACCTGCTTCAATTGGGATGACGATTGTTTGGGGAATCATTAGTTTCTTCCTTGCGCTATTTGGACAAATGCTCGCGGGCATCATTGAAATGACACTATTTGGAATCGAACCAGGTTCCGATAATACCGCACTACTTTCAGATATTGCAAAAGTATCACCCATTATTATCATCTCAATGGTCATCTTTGCACCACTTTTAGAAGAATTGATTTTCAGACGTGTATTATTCGGCGGACTATATCAAAAAACAAACTTTATTATCGCTGCAATTATTAGCGCCCTTGTCTTTGCGGTTGTCCACAACGAATTAGAACATACGCTTATTTATATGGCACCTGCACTTGTGTTCTCATTTGTTTATTACAAAACAAAGCGATTACTTGCGCCGATTATCGGGCACTTCATGATGAACGGATTCGTCGTGATTATCCAACTCAACCAAGACAAAATTATGGAACTTCAAAAACTACAACAATCTGTTATTATTAGCTTTTTCCAATAAAATGAGTTAAGTCAATTACTTCATTACTCATTTAATGAAGTAGAAATTTGTTTTCATTCATTAAAATACAGGCGTCTTCGTTGATTGGAGTGGAGGGTGGCGACTCCTGTGGAATTAGCGGGACAGGTGAGACCCCCGAAGGAGCGCCAGCGATGGAGGAGGCTCACCGCCCGCCCCACGGAAAGCGTCCACCCGGAACGGAAATCAACAGTTGCTGAATCTTCTTTTTCAAAAAAGATTTTCCCAATAAAAAACTTCCTTCTCAATCATTGGGAAGGAAGTTTTTTTATTCATTCATTTCTTCAATTTGACGCTGTTGTTCAGCCTTCAAATATTTTCGATACCCCATTCGAGAAATAAGTATGCTAATTTCATACAGTAAAAATAAGGGTACTGTCACAAATAAATGTGAAAATAAATCTGGCGGTGTAATAATAGCCGCTATGATAAATAATACGAAAAACGCATACTTTCTAACCTTAACGAGAATCGAAGGATTTAAAATACCTAATCGTGTTAAAAATAAAGTAAGTATAGGCATTTGAAAGATCAAGCCAAAAGGAATTGTAATTTGAATAAGAAAATTAAAATATTCATTAATCCCTAGCGTTTGTGTGATTTCAAGTTCATTCGCTAAAGCCATCGTGAACTTCATTATGTAAGGAAAGAGTATATAGTATGAAAATGAAATTCCGCCAAGAAATAGTAAAAATCCAAAGGGAATATAACTCAATGTCACTTTACGCTCTGTCTCATGAAGTCCTGGACTCACAAATGACCATAACTGATACGATAAAACTGGTGAAATCAGGATAAACGAGACAATCACAATGACTTTTAAATAAATCAAAATCGGATCTGTGACATTAAATGCGTTTAACGTTAAGCTTTTTGCTTCTTCAGTATACTGAAGATAGTGGATAAGCGGTTTGGCAATAAAAAAACCGCCTACTAATGCAATAACAAAGAAAACGACGATGACCATCAGCCGTTTTCTCAGCTCATCTATATGTTCAATGATCGTTAATTGTTTTTCATTTGACATCGGACTAACATCCTTATTTACTTCTTATCATCTTTATTGTTTTTCGGCTCCTCGTCATCGGTAAGTCCTTTTGTCGCGTTTTTAAATTCACGTAAAGATGAACCAAATGCTTTTCCAATTTCAGGTAACTTTTTAGGTCCAAATATAAGTAGCGCAACAACTCCGATAAGGATTAAACTTGGTACTCCTATCATGACGACACCTCCTAGTTTGAAAGAACATTTTTCGAACTATACTGTATTCTCTATACTACATGAAAAATACTTCGGATGCTATGTGTAAGCCATTACAATTGTGACTGTTTGACGTCGTTTTTCATAAAATAAACAAGTGTTTGCAATTCAACTGATAAATCAATCGTATGTACTCGAACAGAATCAGGCGCTGACAGACGTACTGGAGAAAAATTCAGAATTCCTTTAATCCCAACATCTACAAGGTCATTTGTCACATATTGAGCAACATCAGCAGGAACAGTGAGTATGGCAAGTTCAATGCCTTGTTCCTTTATTTTTTCTGTCATCTGGTCCGAATGATACACAGGAATTCCACTGTTTATCATCCCCTCTTTGGGTGTTCTCGGATCGAACGCTATGACGATACGTGTATTATGGTTTTTGTGAAAATTATACTTTAAGAAAGCGGTTCCTAAACTACCAACCCCGATAAGCGCAACATCTGTTACTTCGTCTTGATCTAACGTTTTACGAAAAAAATCAAGTAAATATTGCACGTCATATCCATACCCTTTACGACCGAGCGCGCCAAAATGCGAAAAATCTCTTCGAATTGTCGCCGCATCAATTTTCATTGCCTCGCTTAATTCGCTAGAAGATATACGCGTCTTATTAGCATTCGCGAAGTTTTGTAAAAATCGATAATAAAGGGGCAATCTTCTTGTAGTCGCTTGTGGGATTTTCCATGTCTCATCTATCATGCTAAACCTCCTCGACGTACTTCTCACCAATTCTATCGTACAAGATATGTCGATTATTGTAAAGTTGCGCATTGCACGCCACTTGCGATTCAATTAGACTATAATTGAATAGAGGTGTAAATAAAATGATCGTTTTACAAGTGAATGGTTTAACGAAGTCCTTTTCAGGATTGAATATAATAGAAAATATCCAATTAGAAGTTCGAAGCCGCGATCGCATCGCACTCGTCGGCAGAAACGGGGCAGGAAAGTCTACCCTATTAAAAATTATTGCGGGTGAAATGAGTGCCGATACAGGGGATATTATCGTCCCAAAAGATACACGAATTGGTTATCTAGAGCAGCATTCTGGTATCGATTCCCCCTTAACGATTTGGGAAGAAATGATGACTGTTTTCAAGCCGCTTCAAGAAATGGAAAAACGCATTCGTGCGCTTGAAGAAACCATGGCGAATCCTGCGGTTTACTCCAATCATGATGAATTTACGCGTGTCACAAACGAATATGATGCCTTACAAACAGAGTTTAAAAATGCCAATGGTTATCAGTACGAATCTGATACACGCTCTGTTTTACACGGGATGCGTTTTTATCAAGATGACTTTGACAAAAGTGTCAATACTTTATCAGGCGGGCAAAAGACAAGATTAGCCCTAGCAAAAATGCTTCTCAGTAAGCCGGATTTATTAATACTGGACGAGCCTACAAACCATTTAGATATCGAAACACTTAGTTGGTTAGAAAAATACTTAGTCGGGTACGAAGGTGCCCTCCTTGTCGTTTCACACGATAGATACTTTCTCGACGAAATTGTTACAATTGTATACGAAATTTCTAGAACAAAAATGACCAAATATCACGGCAATTACAGTGCCTATCTCATTGAAAAAGCACGCAATTACGAACGTGACATGAAGCAATATGAAAGAGAAATGAGTGAAAGAGCTAGGATGGAGGATTTTATCCAGAAAAACATCGCTCGTGCATCTACATCCAAAATGGCACAAAGTAGACGGAAAATGTTAGAGCGAACTGAATGGATGGAGTCCCCCGATGGAGATGAAAAGTCGGCAAGCTTTACCTTTCCAATTGGGCGTCAAAGCGGCAATGATGTGTTGGCCATTGACAATCTCGCCGTTGGTTATGAGGAAGGAGCCGTATCGAAAAATCTAGATATCCACGTGTATCGTGGGGAACGTATTGCGATCATCGGACCAAATGGTGTTGGGAAATCAACATTACTCAAAACAATCGTTAAAAAACAGCAACCTCTTGCCGGTGAAATACGGTACGGAACCAATGTACAATTTGGCTATTACGACCAGGAACAAGCATCACTTACGGGCAATAGTACCGTATTAGAAGAGCTGTGGCGTGACTGGCCGATGATGAATGAAAAAGACATTCGCGGCATACTCGGTCGTTTCCTATTTTCAGGGGACGATGTGAATAAACATGTTTCCACTTTATCGGGCGGCGAAAAAGCAAGACTAGCCCTTGCTAAATTGATGCTTCAACAATCCAATACACTCATTTTAGACGAGCCGACCAACCATTTAGACTTAGACAGTAAAGAAATCCTAGAAAATGCGCTCGATGATTTTCCTGGAACCATCCTATTTGTTTCCCATGACCGTTATTTCATTAACCGAATCGCAACAAAAGTGATTGACCTTAACGTAAATGGTGCCGTTGAATATTTAGGGGACTACGACTATTTCGTTGAAAAAAAGCAAGAACTTGCTGAAATTCAGGAAGAAAAAAAACGCCAACTTGACGATAAATCAAACACAGTTAAGCAAGTACGGGAAGAACTTGATCGAGAAGAAAAGAGACAACTTAGAAGAATCACAAGAGCCATTGAAGAGGCCGAAAAAACAATCGCTTCCCTTGATGAAAAAATCTCCGCGTTTGAAACCGAGCTTTCAAACCCAGTATACGCTGATGACCATGTAAAATTAATGGAAATTCAAGCCGAAATTGATGCATTACAGGAAAAGCATGATAGCGAAGCTGAGAATTGGCTAGATCTTCAGGAACAACTCGAAAATTTCTCTTGAAATTCAATCGTTCACTAAAAACATTTTTAGTGAACGATTTATCTTTTTTTGTCGAAATTCGTAGATCTTATACAATTTGTGCGCATTAAATCTCCACAATCTTATCCACACAGAGAATAGTGTAATTACGGTAAATCCACGATGTTACCCACACTATCCACAAAAACACATAGAGTTATACACAAAGTTATCCATTTATAACCGTGCATAAATTAAGTTATCAGATTTTTATCAACAACTTATCCACAAAATGTGCATAAGTACGAATGTTCCTCTTGACAATTCCATTGTAAGAAATATTAAAAACGCGGAAGTTGTCTAAATTTAACAACTGCCGCGTTCGTTTATTTTGACCAAGAAACAAGCTCCATTCCCGGTCTTCCATTCATTGATAAATTACTTCGAACACCATTTTCATACATAGACGCGCCTGCTGCTGCAATCATAGCAGCGTTGTCTGTACAGAGATAAATTGGCGGTACATAAAATGGAATGTTCAATTCTAAAAAAGTTTCTGTCAGCGATGCGCGTAACTGTTTATTCGCCGCTACACCGCCAGCAGCAATCACTTGTCTTACTTGGTATTGTTCTGCTGCTTTTTTTGTTTTAGTCGTTAATACATCCACGACACTATTTTGAAAACCAGCTGCCATATGCGCAGGATTAACAGTGCCCCCGCGCTGCTCTAGATTATGTTTATAATTAATGACTGCAGATTTTAATCCACTAAAACTAAAATCGTAAGAATCCGGCTCTAGCCAAGCTCTTGGAAACTCAATCTCACCGTCGCTCTCAGCTGCCAAACGGTCGATCTCTGGACCACCTGGATACGGAAGGTTTAACACCCGCGCAACCTTATCATAAGCTTCTCCAGCTGCATCATCACGTGTTTCACCAATTAACTCGAATGAACCATGCTCTCTCATTAAGACAAGCTCTGTATGCCCACCAGATACAATCAGTGCCAGTAGGGGAAACTCCATACGTTGGACAAGTTGGTTCGCATAAATATGCCCGGCGATATGATGCACGCCAATAATCGGCAACTGATGGGCAAATGCAAATGCCTTCGCTGCGTTAATGCCGATAAGAAGCGCTCCAACCAACCCAGGACCCTCTGTCACCGCAACTGCATCTAACTCACTCGGTTTCAAGTTCGCCTGTTGCAAAGCTTCCTCAATCACAATCGTAATCTGCTCTACGTGATGACGAGAAGCAATTTCCGGTACGACACCACCAAACCTCTTTTGACTCTCAATTTGTGACGCAACGACATTAGATACAATTTCAATGCCGTTTTTAACAATAGAAGCAGCAGTTTCATCACAACTTGTTTCAATGCCTAATATATATTGATCTTTTTTCATTATAACTCCACCCACATGACGAGCGCATCTTCACGATCGTCCGTATAATAGTTTTTTCGAATTCCGCCATCTTGAAATCCAAGTTTTCGATACATATTCTGGGCAACTTTATTGCTGACACGAACTTCTAATGTCATGAGTCGAACGTCCAGATCACGACAAAGCTTAATGCCCTCACGCAACAATTGTTCTCCAATCCCATTGCCTCGGTAACGCTTTAACACTGCAATATTCGTAATATGACACTCATCCAGCACAATCCACATGCCACAATGCCCAATAACCTCATCACCGTCCGTGGCCACGATATAATGTGCGTAATTGTTCCCATTCATTTCGTGCTCAAAAATCTCTGCTGTCCAAGGTGTTGCAAATGCTTCTTCTTCGATTTTGACGACGTCCGGAATATCCTGCTCTGTCATCACTCTAAAATTAATCACGTCGTTCATTGTCTTAATCCTTCCCTTGCGCCTTCAACCAATTTGCCTCAGCTTCTGCAATTCGGTGATACTCAGGAACAAAATGATGCACGTCCTCTTGAATACCCACTTGTTGTGCAGTATAAATTACAGAAGATGCGCGCGGAAGATTAAATGAAAACGGCGCGATCACTGCCCGCTCCCGCAAACTTTCAACTAATTGCTCTTCATGCATCGCGACATCTTTCCCAATAAATAAAATCGGCTTATCATAAGTTTGAAGTTTTTCTAATAAATCCTCTAAAGAATAGTGGCCATCTTCAATAACAGAAGTAAGCGTGTCGTTCTTAGATTGATAAACACCCGTATAAATATTTTTTCTTCTGGCATCTACAATTGGGCAAATCAGACCATTAAAGAAAAGGCCATTCATCGCAAGCACTTTCATGCTTGAAACACCGACAAGCGGCTTTTTCAATGTCCACGCAAGCGTTTTTGCGATGGTTACACCGATTCGCACGCCTGTGTATGAACCAGGGCCTTCAGAAACCGCAATCGCATCAATATCTGCAGGAGTCAACTTCGCCTTTTTAATGACCTCTTCAATTGCAGGCATCGCACGCAATGAATGGTTTACCGGTATAGATGTATTTTCCTCAGTTAGTACTTGACCATCTTTCACAATCGCTACAGAAAGCGGTGTATTTGAAGTATCGATTCCTAGCCAAATCATATTTGTAGCTCCCCACACAATTTTTCATATCGTTTTCCTTTTGGCAAAAGCGTAATCGTTCGACGATTTTCTCCATCTCGGGTTATTCGAATTTCTAATCGCTCTGCCGGTAAATCCTCTTCTATTAAATGTGCCCATTCAACAACAGTAATTGCATCTCCATAAAAGATTTCATCCCAACCGAGATCCTCATCACTTCCCGCTAGTCGATAAACATCTAAATGGTTAAAAGGATAGTTACCTTCGTATTGTTTCATAATCGTAAACGTTGGACTACTGACTGTCCTTTGAATGCCTAGCGCTTTCGCTAGAGCTTGTGTAAACGCCGTTTTCCCAGCCCCTAAGTCACCTTCAAGTGTGATGACATCTGGAGGAGTCAAAAGAGGCGCTAACTTGCTTGCAAACATTTTTGTCTCAGCTAGGCTATGAACTTTAATTTCTTTCTTCATTATAATTTCCTCCACTTTTCTTTAGTGTATCGAAAACGTTAGTGATTCGAAAGTATAGCTACTTATTATTGATTTTTTCTTTTTATATACACAAAAAACCGATTCCGGAATAAATCCCGAAATCGGTTGTAAATTTTTAATATAATGGCGGTCCCGACGGGAATCGAACCCGCGATCTCCTGCGTGACAGGCAGGCATGTTAACCGCTACACCACGGGACCTAATTATGTAGAACAACTTATATTTCAAAGTTAATAAAAAGTTTGGCAACGTCCTACTCTTGCAGGGGCTAACCCCAACTACCATCGGCGCTGAAGAGCTTAACTTCCGTGTTCGGTATGGGAACGGGTGTGACCTCTTCGCTATCGCCACCAAACTATTGAGCTTGTTCGCTCAAAACTGGATAAACAAAACATTGAATACAACAAACTGCAATGTATTTAAGGATAAGTCCTCAATCGATTAGTATCCGTCAGCTGCACATGTCGCCATGCTTCCACCTCGGACCTATCAACCTCATCATCTTTGAGGGATTTTACTTACTTGCGTAATGGGAAATCTCATCTTGAGGGGGGCTTCATGCTTAGATGCTTTCAGCATTTATCCCGTCCATACGTAGCTACCCAGCTATGCCTTTGGCAAGACAACTGGTACACCAGCGGTATGTCCATCCCGGTCCTCTCGTACTAAGGACAGCTCCTCTCAAATTTCCTGCGCCCGCGACGGATAGGGACCGAACTGTCTCACGACGTTCTGAACCCAGCTCGCGTACCGCTTTAATGGGCGAACAGCCCAACCCTTGGGACCGACTACAGCCCCAGGATGCGATGAGCCGACATCGAGGTGCCAAACCTCCCCGTCGATGTGAACTCTTGGGAGAGATAAGCCTGTTATCCCCGGGGTAGCTTTTATCCGTTGAGCGATGGCCCTTCCATGCGGAACCACCGGATCACTAAGCCCGTCTTTCGACCCTGCTCGACTTGTAGGTCTCGCAGTCAAGCTCCCTTATGCCTTTGCACTCTACGAATGATGTCCAACCATTCTGAGGGAACCTTTGGGCGCCTCCGTTACTCTTTAGGAGGCGACCGCCCCAGTCAAACTGCCCGCCTGACACTGTCTCCTACCCCGCTAAGGGGCATGGGTTAGAATTCCAATACAGTCAGGGTAGTATCCCACCGATGCCTCCACCGAAGCTGGCGCTCCGGTTTCAAAGGCTCCTACCTATCCTGTACAGACTGCATCAGAATTCAATATCAGGTTGCAGTAAAGCTCCACGGGGTCTTTCCGTCCTGTCGCGGGTAACCTGCATCTTCACAGGTACTATAATTTCACCGAGTCTCTCGTTGAGACAGTGCCCAGATCGTTACGCCTTTCGTGCGGGTCGGAACTTACCCGACAAGGAATTTCGCTACCTTAGGACCGTTATAGTTACGGCCGCCGTTTACTGGGGCTTCGGTTCAAAGCTTCGCTTGCGCTAACCTCTCCCCTTAACCTTCCAGCACCGGGCAGGCGTCAGCCCCTATACGTCACCTTACGGTTTTGCAGAGACCTGTGTTTTTGCTAAACAGTCGCCTGGGCCTATTCACTGCGGCTCTCTCGGGCTTTAACACCCTATCAGAGCACCCCTTCTCCCGAAGTTACGGGGTCATTTTGCCGAGTTCCTTAACGAGAGTTCTCTCGATCACCTTAGGATTCTCTCCTCGCCTACCTGTGTCGGTTTGCGGTACGGGCACCTCCCGCCTCGTTAGAGGCTTTTCTTGGCAGCGTGAAATCAGGGACTCCGGGGAAAATTCCCCTTGCTATCACAGCTCAATGTTATAGAAACGGGATTTGCCTCGTTTCACACCTTACTGCTTAGACGCACATTACCAACCGTGCGCTCACCCTATCCTACTGCGTCCCCCCATTACTCAAACGGCGGGGAGGTGGTACAGGAATATCAACCTGTTGTCCATCGTCTACGCCTTTCGGCCTCGACTTAGGTCCCGACTAACCCTGAGCGGACGAGCCTTCCTCAGGAAACCTTAGGCATTCGGTGGAAGGGATTCTCACCCTTCTTTCGCTACTCATACCGGCATTCTCACTTCTAGGCGCTCCACTAGTCCTTACAGTCTAGCTTCGACGCCCCTAGAACGCTCTCCTACCACTGACACCAAAGGTGTCAATCCACAGTTTCGGTGATTCGTTTAGCCCCGGTACATTTTCGGCGCAGCGCCACTCGACCAGTGAGCTATTACGCACTCTTTAAATGGTGGCTGCTTCTAAGCCAACATCCTGGTTGTCTGGGCAACGCCACATCCTTTTCCACTTAACGAATACTTGGGGACCTTAACTGGTGGTCTGGGTTGTTTCCCTCTCGACTACGAATCTTATCACCCGCAGTCTGACTCCCAAACAAAAATCATCGGCATTCGGAGTTTGTCTGAATTCGGTAACCCGGGATGGGCCCCTAGTCCAAACAGTGCTCTACCTCCGAGATTCTAACGTTTGAGGCTAGCCCTAAAGCTATTTCGGAGAGAACCAGCTATCTCCAGGTTCGATTGGAATTTCACCGCTACCCACACCTCATCCCCGCATTTTTCAACATACGTGGGTTCGGGCCTCCAGTAAGTGTTACCTTACCTTCACCCTGGACATGGGTAGATCACCTGGTTTCGGGTCTACGACTACATACTAAAACGCCCTATTCAGACTCGCTTTCGCTGCGGCTCCGCATTCTCTGCTTAACCTTGCATGTAATCAGTAACTCGCCGGTTCATTCTACAAAAGGCACGCCATCACTCAGCTTGTTTCCGAAGAAACAGCATCGAGCTCTGACTACTTGTAGGCACACGGTTTCAGGATCTATTTCACTCCCCTTCCGGGGTGCTTTTCACCTTTCCCTCACGGTACTGGTTCACTATCGGTCACTAGGAAGTATTTAGCCTTGGGAGATGGTCCTCCCGGATTCCAACGGAATTTCACGTGTTCCGTCGTACTCAGGATCCACTCTGGAGAGAATACACTTTTGATTACGGGGCTATTACCCACTATGGCAGACCTTTCCAGGTCGCTTCATCTAATGCATTCCTTTGTAACTCCGTATAGAGTGTCCTACAACCCCAGGAAGCAAGCTTCCTGGTTTGGGCTGTTCCCGTTTCGCTCGCCGCTACTCAGGGAATCGATTTTCTTTCTCTTCCTCCGGGTACTTAGATGTTTCAGTTCTCCGGGTGTGCCTCATATACGCTATGTATTCACGTATATGTACTGTTCCATTACGAACAGTGGGTTTCCCCATTCGGAAATCTCTGGATCAAAGCTTACTTACAGCTCCCCAGAGCATATCGGTGTTAGTGCCGTCCTTCATAGGCTCCTAGTGCCAAGGCATCCGCCGTGCGCCCTTTCTAACTTAACCTTAAAACCAACGTTGTATAGCGATATACAACAATTGATTTATACATTACTACATTTGTGTTTATTTCAATGTCGTTTTATCCAGTTTTCAAAGAACAAGTAATGAAAGTTCAAATGAATGAACCCTCAAAACTGAACGCAAAACGTCAAGTTGAAGAGAACTTTCTCTTCATTCCGTTAAATATCCTTAGAAAGGAGGTGATCCAGCCGCACCTTCCGATACGGCTACCTTGTTACGACTTCACCCCAATCATCTGTCCCACCTTCGGCGGCTGGCTCCCAAAAGGGTTACCCCACCGACTTCGGGTGTTACAAACTCTCGTGGTGTGACGGGCGGTGTGTACAAGACCCGGGAACGTATTCACCGTGGCATGCTGATCCACGATTACTAGCGATTCCTGCTTCATGCAGGCGAGTTGCAGCCTGCAATCCGAACTGGGAACGGTTTTATGGGATTAGCTCCCCCTCGCGGGTTGGCAACCCTCTGTACCGTCCATTGTAGCACGTGTGTAGCCCAGGTCATAAGGGGCATGATGATTTGACGTCATCCCCACCTTCCTCCGGTTTGTCACCGGCAGTCACCTTAGAGTGCCCAACTGAATGCTGGCAACTAAGGTCAAGGGTTGCGCTCGTTACGGGACTTAACCCAACATCTCACGACACGAGCTGACGACAACCATGCACCACCTGTCACCGCTGTCCCCGAAGGGAAAGGTATATCTCTATACCGGTCAGCGGGATGTCAAGACCTGGTAAGGTTCTTCGCGTAGCTTCGAATTAAACCACATGCTCCACCGCTTGTGCGGGTCCCCGTCAATTCCTTTGAGTTTCAGCCTTGCGGCCGTACTCCCCAGGCGGAGTGCTTAATGCGTTTGCTCCAGCACTAAGGGGCGGAAACCCCCTAACACTTAGCACTCATCGTTTACGGCATGGACTACCAGGGTATCTAATCCTGTTTGCTCCCCATGCTTTCGCGCCTCAGCGTCAGTTACAGACCAGAAAGCCGCCTTCGCCACTGGTGTTCCTCCACATCTCTACGCATTTCACCGCTACACGTGGAATTCCGCTTTCCTCTTCTGTACTCAAGCCTTCCAGTTTCCAATGACCTTCCACGGTTAAGCCGTGGGCTTTCACATCAGACTTAAAAGGCCGCCTGCGCGCGCTTTACGCCCAATAATTCCGGACAACGCTTGCCACCTACGTATTACCGCGGCTGCTGGCACGTAGTTAGCCGTGGCTTTCTAATGAGGTACCGTCAAGGTACAGGCAGTTACTCCTGTACTTGTTCTTCCCTCACAACAGAGCTTTACGATCCGAAAACCTTCTTCGCTCACGCGGCGTTGCTCCATCAGACTTTCGTCCATTGTGGAAGATTCCCTACTGCTGCCTCCCGTAGGAGTCTGGGCCGTGTCTCAGTCCCAGTGTGGCCGATCACCCTCTCAGGTCGGCTACGCATCGTCGCCTTGGTAAGCCGTTACCTCACCAACTAGCTAATGCGCCGCGGGCCCATCCTGCAGTGACAGCATAGCCGTCTTTCAGAGTTCCTTCATGCGAAGGAACTGATTATTCGGTATTAGCCCCGGTTTCCCGGAGTTATCCCCAACTGCAGGGCAGGTTGCCCACGTGTTACTCACCCATCCGCCGCTAACAAAGGAAGAAACAAGTTTCTTCCTTGTTCGCTCGACTTGCATGTATTAGGCACGCCGCCAGCGTTCGTCCTGAGCCAGGATCAAACTCTCCATAATAGAGAAATTCGATTAGCTCGATTTCTTTGCTGGCATCATTAAGATGTCCAATTTTGAATCCAAAGATTCGTTTCCTACAAAACAACAAGTTGATTTGTAGTTGTTATATCTTGACGTTTTGCTGTTCAGTTTTCAAGGTTCATATATCAAATCAATAAAATGGAGCGGGTGAAGGGAATCGAACCCTCATCATCAGCTTGGAAGGCTGAGGTTTTGCCATTAAACTACACCCGCACGGCGTAAGTATATATTGTACGTTATTGGCGCGCCCGGAAGAATTCGAATCCACAACCTTCTGATCCGTAGTCAGACGCTCTATCCAATTGAGCTACGGGCGCTTTATAAAAAGCGTTATCCACTTAAATCTTTATCGTGCAACAAAGTAGTATGGTGCGGTAAAGAGGATTTGAACCTCCACAGGGTTAACCCCTACTAGGCCCTCAACCTAGCGCGTCTGCCGTTCCGCCACTACCGCGTTGTTTTAGCGACAAGTTCTATTATACATCATCCTATGAACTTGTCAATAGTTTTTGTAGATCTTTTTTAAAAATAACTGGTGAGCCATACAGGATTCGAACCTGTGACCCTCTGATTAAAAGTCAGATGCTCTACCAACTGAGCTAATGGCTCAATTAAACCGAATACGAAATCGAATTAAATTCATTTTCGCGTGACGCTTATAATCGATGTTTTATAAGAATTGGCTGGGGTAGCTGGATTCGAACCAACGAATGACGGAGTCAAAGTCCGTTGCCTTACCGCTTGGCTATACCCCATTACTTTGAAATCGCGATGCATATTACAGCACCCAACATTTCCATTCGACATTCCAGAGAACTTCATTCTTGAACTACTTGCTTGCCTTATTGTAAACAACCGACAAGTTTTTATACACTCTTTTATGAGTTTCTCTTAAAATACCTATGACCCCTACGGGATTCGAACCCGTGTTACCGCCGTGAAAGGGCGGTGTCTTAACCGCTTGACCAAGGGGCCGTTGATGTTATTAGTGTAACACGAAGACTTTACTTCTTGCAAGTCTTTTTTTAGCGAATTATGTCGTTTCTTGAACCGACTCTTACGATTATAGACAGGTTTCTTGTTTTCGTCAACAGTTTTAACGAATTCTTTTTATTCAATCTTTTGGTGCCTCGGCAACTGAAAAGTTTCTTCTATTATATATGTAAATATAGGCATCTTAATTTCTCTAATTACTATTGAATCTCTTCTATTTGTTTCAGAAAAACAAGCTCGTTTATGTTTTACAATTGTATCATTCCCTTCAGACGCCTCACCTAAATCTTCCGCCTTTGCGAACTAACATCTATCAATACCCCCCAAAAAAACGTTGGAATAAGATGTATTCCAACGTTATGTCGATATCGATTTTATTTGAATGATTTCCCCGGAACATTTCCCACAACGATATTTTGCAATATCCATGCGTCTTCTTCTTTTGTATTGTAGTTTACACAACTTGCATTCATATATATGAAAGGTTGTCGTTCGTTTGTTTCTTTGCGCCAGAGGTTTACAATACCTTGGAGAAGATGTCTTTGCTAATAACTCTTTAAAGTCTTGATCACGATGTTGATAGCCTTTCCCTTCCAAATGAAGATGATAGTGACATAATTCATGTTTAATCACGCCGATTAACTCTTCCATCCCATGTAACTGAAGCACAAGTGGGTTAATTTGAATCGAATGATCTCCCAACATATATCGCCCACCTGTTGTGCGTAATCGATGATTATGCATCGCCTGATGAACAAACGGCTT
This sequence comes from Sporosarcina pasteurii, assembly GCF_041295575.1. Classification (NCBI taxonomy): domain Bacteria; kingdom Bacillati; phylum Bacillota; class Bacilli; order Caryophanales; family Caryophanaceae; genus Sporosarcina; species Sporosarcina pasteurii. The sequence continues at coordinate 2,948,327 of NZ_CP160452.1, forward strand.
CTTAAACACTTCATTTGATATCGTTTCAACAAGCTTTTGTAAGTCTTTATCTAGCATTTCAACAGTCAATTACTTCTCAACTTTCTTTGGAGACAACATCGTCAATGAGATCCTACCTTTTTCTTTATCTACTGCCTCAACCCATACGGTAACAATATCTCCAGAAGCAACTACATCTAATGGGTGCTTTACAAAACCTTTTTTCAGTTTAGATATATGAACAAGTCCATCTTCTGAAACGCCAATGTCTACAAACGCACCAAAATCAACGACGTTCCGAACTGTTCCTTGCATTTCTAACCCTTCATGCAAGTCTTTCATATCCAAAACATCTGCCTTTAATAAAGGTTGCGGATAATCATCTCGCGGATCTCGATTCGGCCTTTGTAATGTTTCAATTATATCTTTAATAGTCACAGCACCAACTTCAAGTTCTTTTGCCAACTCATTTACATTTAATTGGGAAAGTGCTTGTACTGCCTCATCTGTGCCAAGCGATTCTCTTTTAATGTTTATCTTCTTTAAAATTTCCTCTGCAACTTTATAACTTTCCGGGTGGATTCCTGTTGCATCAAATGGATCTTTTGCATTTGGTACACGTAAGAACCCAATAGCTTGCTCATATGTTTTAGCGCCAAGTCTCGGGACTTTTTTCAAGTCGCTTCGTTTCGCATAGAGTCCATTTTCCTCACGCAATTTAACAATGTTTTCAGCTACTGTTTTCGATAGCCCTGATACATATTGTAAAAGAGAGGAGGAAGCTGTGTTCACGTTAACTCCAACTCTATTGACCGCTGTTTCCACAACGAAAGTGAGCGAATCGGATAATTTACGCTTCGCAACGTCATGTTGATATTGACCGACACCGACTGAACCTGGATCGATTTTCACGAGTTCGGATAAAGGGTCTTGTAATCGACGCGCAATTGAAACCGCACTTCTTTCTTCGACTTGTAACTCTGGAAATTCTTGTCTTGCTAAATCAGATGCTGAGTAGACACTCGCTCCCGCCTCATTTACGATGACATAAGCAACTTCTGACTGTGCTTCCTTTAAGCAATCTGCGATAAACTTTTCCGTTTCACGAGAAGCTGTTCCATTCCCAATTGCAATAATGGAAATCGGATACTTTTTTAGCAGGTCCAACACCATTTGCCTGGACTTTTCTTTATTTGGTTTTGGTGGATGCGGATAAATCACCGATACCTCATGAAGTTTACCAGTTTCATCCACAACCGCTAACTTACAACCTGAACGAAATGCAGGGTCTACGCCGAGCACAACATTGCCCTTCAATGGCGGTTGAAGCAACAAGCTCTTCAAGTTTTCCGAGAACACATGAATCGCTTGTTCTTCAGCTTTTTCTGTAAGGGCCGAACGAATTTCTCGTTCAATTGACGGCGCAATGAGCCTTTTAAACGCATCCGTTATTGCTTCTTTTACTTCCCCAGCTGCCGGGACATGCCCTTTACGAATAACCGTTCTTTCCATATTGCCAATAATTCGATCTTCAGGAAACGCTACGCCAATCCGCAACACATTTTCCTTCTCACCGCGATTTAACGCTAACGTACGATGAGGGACGATTCTTTTAACTGGTTCTTCGTATTCGTAATAATTTCCGAAAACCTTTTTGTCGTCCTCTGCATTTTTCCTAATGATTGAAGTGATTTTACCGTCGGACCAAGCAAATTTTCGAATCGTTTCACGAATTGCTGCATCATCTGCTATATTTTCTGCAATAATGTCACGTGCCCCAGCAAGCGCATCTTCAATCGTAAGCACTTCTTTTTCTTCATTCACAAACGGCTGGGCTAACGCCTCGAGTGAAGTCGATGGAAATTCGAGCAATGTTGCCGCCAACGGCTCTAATCCTTTTTCCTTTGCAATTGTTGCGCGCGTTCGTCTTTTCTGCATAAAAGGTCTATATAAATCTTCAACCCTTTGAAGTACAGTTGCCGCAACAATCTTCTTCCTCAACTCATCGTCAAGTTTTCCCTGCTCCTCAATAATCCGAAGAACTTCTTCTTTTCGTTGTTCGAGCCCGGTTATATATTGATAAGCATCCTCAATATTTTTAATTTGCACTTCATCAAGAGAACCAGTAGCCTCTTTTCGATATCTTGCAATAAATGGTACCGTATTTCCTTCTTCAAGAAGCGCGATTACTTTTTTCGTCTGATTTACAGGAACTTCTGCTCGTTCCGCAGTAAGTTTTAAAATATGATCCATGCGCTAACCACCTTTCTATGTTGAATCTATATTAACACAAAAACCTGCTCCGCATTTAACGAAGCAGGTCTCCTGTAATAAACGTAGCATCATCGTCAGCGTTTGTTTTGCTAACAACATTTTCATACACTTCGAATGTACAACACGCATTTTTCAATAATGATGTAGGACTTCGTAGTGCAATTCCGTCAGAGTGAAGGATAAATCGATCTCCTGGATAGTAAGTATATTTTTGGGTATTCAACTTCAATGGCCTTCCCGATAAATACCCCATTACAGGGAGCGGATAAATCATTTTCTCCTCATTTTGCCATATGTAAAATCGAACGTTACCCACACAACTATAGTGTATTGTTTTATCTTTAACATCTACTTTCACAATGGCAACAGCCGCCCCACGTTTTTGAATCATATATTCATTGCATCGATTTAATAGTTCATCAAGTGACTCATGATGGTATTCGGCTAACACATCCGGGATAATTTCTGCCGACTGGCGCGCGATAGGTCCACTCCCTAAACCATCTGCAATTGCAAAAAGGAAATAGTCTTCTCCCGTGTGAATAAAGTACGCATCACCCGATTCCTGGTTGCCAGACTTAGGCTTATGATAAACCAAAGCTTCTACATATTCCGTGAGTATCTCTATCACCCAGATACACCACCAGAAGTCTCTAAAATCTTTTCTTGTAATTTCCGTATAGCCTGACGTTGAAGTCTAGACACATGCATTTGGGAAATGCCCAGAAGTTCACCAGCCTCTTTTTGACTCATTTGGTCAATATACGTATATTGGATGATTTGTCGTTCCCGGTCCGTGAGAACGACAAGAGCATCTGCAACAAGCAAGCGTTGATCAGTTGCTTCATACCCATCATCTGGTGTCCCTACTAAATCAAATAGCGTGACAGTACCTCCTTCAGAATCCGCATCCAACGCATGGTCCATGGAAAGCGCCTGATAACTTCTTCCTATCTCCATCGCTTCTAATACGGCTTCTTCATCAACCTCAAGATACTCCGCAATCTCATGAATCAGTGGGGAACGTTGCAACTCTACCGTTAACGTTTCTACTGTAGCCTTTATTTTAGGGCCTAGCTCTTTAATTCTTCTAGGAACGTGAATCGCCCACGTTTTATCTCTCATAAAGCGTTTAATTTCTCCAATAATGGTTGGGACAGCAAACGCCTCAAAACTTCGGCCATACGAAGCATCATATCTTCTAATGGCTCCCAGTAGACCAAGCATGCCCACTTGCACTAAATCTTCGTGATAAGGTTTTCCTTTTGAATATTTTCGTGCGAGCGAGTGGACTAGACGTTCATAATTTAACACTAAATTTGTTTGTGCCTCTTCATCTTGCGTCTCTTGATATCGCTGAATCCAGAGAAGCACTTCATCCTTCGAACCGGACTTAGTAGGTGATTGTTCTGACATCCTTATCCACCTGCTCTCCGCCAAGATATTTCGTCATGAGAATGGTTACCCCCTCCTCATGATGGACTTTCACTTCATCCATGAGCGACTCCATGAGGTATAGTCCTAAACCACCTTCCCTAAGAAACTGTACCTCTTCTTCATCATTATAGGGTCCAACATTTTTTTTCGTTTCTTCAAAATCAAAACTACTGCCATTATCTGCAATCATAATTTCAATCTTATCTTCAAAGAGGGCACAGCCGACAACCACTTCTCCCTCTTCACCTTTATAAGCATGCTGGACGGCATTTGTAACCGCTTCACCGGAAGCGATTTTCAAGTCTTCAATTTCATCAAATGTAAATCCTACCCGGCTTGCGAGGCCAGAAATTGCCAGTCTAGTAACTCCGACATATTGTGCTTTTGCAGGAACCTTCATTTCAATATAATCATACGGTTGCATCGAGATTTCCACCTTCTTCCATCTCAATATCAATAATCTTATCAATACCCGTTATTTCAAAAAGACGTTTGAGTCGTGCATTCACGCCTGTCATTTTCACATAACCCTCTTTTTCTTTTAAGACCTTATAAAAGCCAATAAAAATCCCAAGACCTGTACTATCTATATAATCTACTTCTGACAAATCAATTTCTGCCTGTAAACCAGGGGTATCTTGTACAGAAATTAGTTTTTCTTTTAAAACAGGTGCTGTGAATGCGTCTACTTCTCCAATCACCTTAAAATAATGAACAAGATCCTCTTTGGACAATTCTACTTGTAAATTCATCTCCACACCACGAACCTTTCTATTATCTAAGTCTTATATGATGGATGAAATTGCTTCAACTATAAAATATTTGGACATGCAAATAAAATTGGTACAACCACTTAGCAAAATTCATAAAATCACTTGAATAAATCAATACCCCTATTAAAATAATTTAAACCTATTTATCTTCCTTCTTAAAAATAACAATCGTAAAATCATCATGTAGTTGAAAGTTTTGTAATTCACCGAGATGTTGATAAACTGTATCAGCCATTTCCTGTGCCGGCTTATCCTTCACACTTTCCAAAAGATCACGAATTAACCCTTCATCGATAAATCCTGATTCCGTTCTCGTTTCTGTTACGCCATCTGTCATAATTGCAACGAAATCTCCCTTTTCAAGTTGAACAGAACGTTCTTCATAATGAACGGCTCGATCTATACCGAGCAGTAAACCATCCGCATCCAATTCTACAAACTCACCTTCAGCCGCCCGATATAACAAGGCAGGCTCATGCCCCGCAGATGCATATGAAAAAGCCGAGTTTTCCGCATTGTACATCCCATAAAACATGGAAATAAACATGGAATCATCGATACTATCTTCTACGATTCTGTTCACAATCTCCAAAACAATTCCTGGGCTTGCACTTTCATACTGCATGCTATCCATGCCATACTTAATCATCGACATACATAGCGCTGCAGGAATCCCTTTTCCAATTACATCCGCTACAGCTACACTAGCGTTATTAGGATCATCATTTAAAAAATAGATATAATCGCCGCTCATTTGCTTAGCAGGGATTGTTAAAAAACCTATATCTAGACACGGAAAGTTAGGTACCTTCGTTTTCAGCAATGTATTTTGAACTTGTGCGGCGATTTTCATTTCCATTTCCATTTCTTCTTGCTTTCGAATTAAACTCTGATGTTCTTGCAAAGCGAGACCATAATGAATCATCATTTCAATTAGAAAGTCAAAAGAATGCCATAGCTTATCTGAAGCTTCCGGAAACAATTCTTTTAGTGATGCTTTATGAATGCCGATGACTTCCTCAGGTGATATTTCTTTCTCGATAAATTGTCGACTAAATTTTTGGCCGGAATAAAGATCTTTTTCATTTTGATCTTGAATATACTGCTTCAAAATTTCTTTATAATGCTTTTCTATTTCTTGTGGCATTCTCTGTCACCCCATCTACCTGATCCACTTAATCGCAGTGATAGTTGTTCCAACTCCTCGCTTCGTCACGATATTAAATTCATCCATTAATCTCCGTACACCAGGCATGCCAGCACCTAGCCCACCCGAAGTGGTAAAACCATCATCCATCACTTTTCTGACATCCGGAATGCCTGGCCCTTCGTCAGAGGCGATGATTGAGATACCAGTTGTATCATCTTTATGAATACACGTAATTTCAATTTTTCCCTTCCCGGCATATAAATAAATATTACGCGCCAACTCACTAATTGCCGTCGTAATGCGTGCTTGGTCGACAGTCCCGAACCCTAGCTTTTTTGCTTCATTGCGGCCAAGTTGACGAGCAGCAACAATGTCCCATTCCGTATAAATGTCAACAGACGACCGGTACTCCATAATTACTCCTCCAATTCTTTATGAAGCTTCTCCAGCCCATTCTCTAGATCTAGTGCTGTCATCACGTTTTGCAAACGGATACCGAGCTCTATTAAGGTAATGGCTACGCCAGGTTGAATGCCCGTAATAACTACCTTCGCACCCATCAATCCAGACATCTGAATCACGTCGCCTAGCACTTTCGCAATAAATGAATCGATGAAGTCAATCGGCGTTAAATCGATGACAACACCGCTTGCATTTGTATCATGTATCTTTTTCAGTAAATCTTCTTGAAATTGAATTGCCGTCTGATCATCGAGCTCCCACTGGATTGAAACGATTAATGTGTCATTTAGTTTTAAGATTGGGATTCGCATATTCATTCGGATTCTACCTCCACAACTTTGCGATTTGTCAGTTTAAGCGCCTCTTGCATCCCTTTTCTTAGAGTACTCGTTGTTGTAAAGTCATTCAGCTCGATTCCTAACGCAACTATCGTTTGAGCAATTTCAGGGCGAATTCCGACTAACATACATTTTGCTCCGACTAGTCGAACTGCATCCGCCGCTTGAATAATATGATGGGCCACCATAGTATCGACCACCGGGACACCCGTAATATCTAGCAACACAACGTCGGCACGTTGCTTAACGACACCTTCCAATAAGTTTTCCATAATTAACTTAGCACGGTCCGTGTCGATTGTCCCAACTAATGGCATGACTGATATTTTATCGAAAACCGGAATCAGGGAAGCCGATAATTCTTGTAAAGCAATTTTTTGTAAACTTACCGTACGCTCCCACTCAACAGAATACGCATCAATGATGCTATCTCGTAAAGGATTAATCCAATAGGAAAAGATTTTCATATATCTTCTCAAATTGGTGTTATTAATAATGCCTTCTTCCTCCAAGATTTCAAATGTTACATCTGAGAAGTTTTCGATCGATTTATTGACAAACTTCATAGACCAACCAAAACGAACAACTTTTTCGGCGAACTCAGATAACTTCTCATGGTTTGCATCTTCAGTAGTTGATAAATTAGACGTCATGAGTTCCGCAAATTCTCTACTCGTTTTATCCACTACTTCTTCAGGCATATACTGGAAAAAACGCTCTCCTTTAACCTCTGTCATTCTCTGTTGCCATTTCCGCAAAATTTCATCCATATGATTATTTATATTGACTGCTAGTTTCTTATTCATGATTGTTTTAATTGACCTCCCTATCCCCAATTTATTAATTTATTTATATTTTTATTGTATCGAATTCTATTGTGGAATACACGTATTTTATTCAAACAATTGAAAAAACATCACAGATAAAAATCCGTGATGTTTCTTTTTATGTATATCAAAATTTTACGAGCCCAAAACTTACTTCTAATGCTTCGTCGACTTTTTCCATCAACATTTCATCAAGATGCGTAATTTTATCAGTTAACCTCGACTTATCAATCGTGCGGACTTGTTCGAGCAGGATTACAGAGTCCCGCTCGAATTGATACTTTTCCGCATCGATTTCTACATGTGTCGGCAACTTTGCTTTCTGAATCTGTGCAGTAATGGCTGCGATAATTACAGTTGGACTAAACCGGTTCCCAATGTCATTTTGTATGACAAGGACCGGTCTGGTACCCCCTTGCTCAGAACCAACGACCGGCGACAGGTCTGCAAAAAAGACGTCTCCTCGTTTTATTGCCAAATTTTCATCCTCCGCTAACGAGACGTTCCACTGTGTGCTGAGCTTCAAATTCCACATGTAAACATTCCGTGGCAATTTTTAAGTTAATTTGCGACATTTCAACATACCCTTTCATCATGGCCTCTCGAATTGCCTCAGGTTCATGATTGGTCTCATAGCGTTTTGTCGAAATATATACAAAATCCCCTCGCTCCTGCCCTTGGTGGACGACCGTATGTTCATTTTCATTCAACATTCGTTTCGGAATTTTAACAATAACCTCTCTCATGCTTTTCTTTGCACGCAACGTCAGCACCTCCAACAAACCCGTTCACTCTACTATCTTCTCCTCAATCATAGCATTAATTGATAGAGTTGAGAAGGCATATTTAGAGTTTGTTTGACAATTAACTACATAACGAGTGATTCATTGTCGAAAGTGCCCACATTTCTAATCCTCTTCCTGATAAACCCTTGGAACCCGACTTGTAAATGACACTGCAATTTCATAAGGTATTGTGCCAATACGATCAGCCCATTCTTCTATCGTGATCTCTTCATCGCCTTGTTTACCAATAAACACAACTTTTTCACCGACAGGCATTTCCTCTGGCAGTTTTACCATACATTGGTCCATACAAATCGTTCCGACAATCGGCATTCTCTTGCCGTTAATAAGAACTTCTTGACCACGTAATCCACGTTTCAAACCATCTGCATATCCCATGGGAATGGTCCCAATCCATTCCTCTGAAGAAGTTTTATAAGTGGCACCGTAACCAATGTGATAATCCTTTGCTAACTTTTTTACAAACGACAGTTCACTTTCGATTGACAAAGATTTTTTTAGTTGAAAAGGTAAATTCTCCTGTACATAGTCGGACGGAGCAATGCCGTACATACTAATCCCAAACCGAACCGCATCAAATCCGTACTCCGGATAAAGCAAAGTAGCTGCACTATTCGAAGCATGGACAATACGCGGTTTTTTAGGAAACAAGTTGACGAATCTTACAAATCGCTCACTTTGTTCTTTTGTGGTTATGCTGCATTCTTCGTCCGCACAAGGAAAATGCGTAAATACCCCATCTAATTCACAATGAGTCATTTTCTCAATTAACTGCATGATCGTTTGAAGTTCTTGTTCATCCCTTACACCTATCCTACCCATTCCACAGTCAATTTTGACATGAATTTTAAGTTTTTCATTAAAACTTTTTTGCTCATGCTGTATTTCTCTTAACCAAGCTTCATCTGTAACTGTCACGGCTACCCCTAATTCAGCTGCTTTCTTGGCAAATGAAACAGGGGACGGAGCCATAACAAGAATCTCGCTTGTGATGCCATTTTCTCTTAGGTAAACCGCCTCATCCGGGGTAGCAACCGAAACCATTGCCGCCCCAGACTGAAGCGCTGCTCGAGCAATTTCTACAATGCCGTGACCATATCCATCTGCTTTTACAACTGCTATAATCGCAGTTTCTTCTCTTAAATAATTCCTTAAAGCCTTTATATTCTCTTTGATTGCCCCGACATCGATGATTGCCTTCGTCGGTCGATAATAGTGCGTACTCGCCATGTCAAATCCCTCGTTTTATGGTGTAGTACATTCTATTATCTGATTATTGACCCAACCTCGTCAACTATATCTTTATTTATCTTAAAAAAGTTACTTCATTTCACCGGCAGACATAGACAGCGCAACTTCAATCATTTCATCTCTCGTCAGCATGTCAGATGCAATGAAAAACGAAATGCCGTCACTTTCCCATCGGATAGATTTGTCCGTAATAGCTGCGACTGTAAAACCTAGGTCAACCGGGTCACCATCCATAGAAACGGGCAGTGAATTATCAGATGGCATGGCACGCTCTTGAACAATCGTATACTTTTTCGCATCTCCAAATGTCATAAAAATGCGCGTACCACTCTCGGTTTTAACTGCTTCTTCATCGATTAATGTAACGCCTTCCCATTCAACAGTTGGATAGTACGTATTAAAGCTCGTTTGCTCATCGCTACTATCTGCTTCCGTACCCTCGTCTTCTGTGTTCGCCTCTTCATCTTCAGATTCTACACCTTCAGCTTCTGCACCTTCAGCTTCTGCATCTGCTTTCGGATCTTTCTGCGGTTTTTCTTCATCAGCACTTTGTTCTACAGCATAATCTTCTGTTTGTCTGTCAGTGCCGAGTGTAATCTTTTTAAACGTAATCTTAATTTGTTCCTCTTTGTTTTCATCCAAGATTGAGACATGTTTTGGCAATAACGTTTTCTTATCGATATGAATTTCTTGTGTCGGCAACACTTTCTTATGATTGTTTCTTGTGACCGTCTCAAAAATATACGTCTTGTCTTCCTCTGTCATCGTCGCATTCGCATCCGCTATAATATCTTCAGACAATGAGCCGATTAAGTAAGCTTGACTATTTTGCTCAGGCCAGTCACTTTGAAACTTGTACGTCTTGCCAAGTGAAGGTGCGACGACGAAAACGCCATCTTCATTTCGCACAATCATTTGAGAATCTCCACTACCGTCTTGTGTTACATTGACCCGATAAAAATCAGGTTTCGTGTGCCAAACTTCAACATCATACACCCGCGGTTCGGCACCCGTCTTAATTTCCATCGTTGCTTGAAGCTCATACCCCTTAGTGTCATTCCATTTGCCACTAAGTTTCTTCGTGACATCTTCTTTTGATGGTGTTCCACACGCTGCGAGGACAACTGCAACTACAACTAACATTAGAGCTAATATTCGGCTACGCAAATTGTTCATCCTTTCTCATTTCAATCGGATAATGCATCTTATGAGGAAGGTTTATCATTTATGCTTGCAAGATGACTTGGGCAGCCGCAATATTTTTTGTATGTGTAATTGAAATAAAACCATTCGCGACAGTCCCTTTAAATGCTAGTTCAGGTTTCCCCTCTGGATTAGGGAGAATTTCAATATGAATAAAATTACATTTTTCACCGATTCCGGTGCCTAGCGCTTTTGCAAACGCCTCTTTTCCCGCAAAACGTCCAGCAAGAAATTCAACTTGGCGATGACCGTGATAAGACTCGTAAATTTCCAACTCCTTTTCCGTTAAAATTCGGGCTCTAAACTTGGGCGATTTCGCATCTAAACTTGCGATACGATCAAGTTCAACGACGTCCAATCCGATTCCTGTAATCACGAAACCGACTCCTTTCCTTTATGTAATAAAAATATGTATAATGGAATAACAGATTGAGGTGAAAAAATGTTTACCCGTAGAGAAAGCTTTTCCGAATACATTCGATTTTATCCAGTTATATCAATTTTACTTGCGCTAAATATTGGTATTTTTATCTTAACTTGGCTCCCAGGTATTGGAGGCCTTGTTTATTACGGCGGAATGGGTTCTAATGCTGCAATCGCAACAGGTGAATGGTGGCGATTTTTCACACCGATGTTTTTACACTTAGGATTTATGCATATTTTATTTAATATGTTCTGTTTGTTTGTATTTGGTCCTGAACTAGAAAAAATCATCGGGAAAATGCGCTTTATTACCCTATATTTGTTGTCAGGCCTATTCGCAAACGTAGCAACGTTTTTTATCCACGATTATGATTATAATCATGTCGGCGCAAGTGGTGCCATTTTCGGCCTATTTGGCGCATACGGTGCGCTCGTTTATTATACAAAACATGCATTGCCTCAATTACGTCAAGTCATTTTACCAATTATCGCAATTAGTGTCGTGATGACATTTCTACAGCCGAATGTAAATGTTACCGCTCATATCACTGGATTGATTGTCGGCTTTATAATCGGGCTTAGTTACTTTAACCCTAAACGAATTGTAAGTTGGCGAAAACCAAATCGATAATGTATCAGATGAAAAACAAGCGAAGGATGACGATGACCGATTCCTTCGCTTGTTTTTATTGCTCCACTTCTAATACTCCCTCAACAACCGCTTCACGTGCAGGTTCATACCACGCAAGAATTTGTTCCGCTTCCTCTTCTTCCATATGTTTCACTTGTGCATAAAAAGCACCCATCCCTGATTTTACAGCCGCAGAAACGGTTGCGACTTTTCTTTTTCGATGAAAATAATTTTGTTTCATTTCCATCGATTGAATCCGTTTTTTCATCATATACACTGTCTGTAAACTAAACATTCTAAAGCGCATCGTTAACTGATTTCCCTTAATTTCATAAGCTGCCGAGCGATGGTGCCACAACCCCCAGGAAATAACAGCAGGGATGATAAGGAAAGAAAATAATCCAAATGGAAAGAAAAAATATGACAATGCCGCGATGACTGGAACCATCCATACAAACTCAATCCGATAATAAAAACGCTTGCTTCGTGCTGGTAACTGATTTGTAGGTTCATCTAAAATAAGCTCAGGAAATAACTCCTGTAACGGTGTATTGATTGCTTTCCTCTTTACGATTGGCAATAAATTAATCTTTGCACCCTCACCTGTAATGCCGCCCCCAGCATTATCAATGACCACATTCGCATAACCGAATAACTTTCGGAACGGATTTTCTACAATGCGTACACTTTGCACACGATTTAACGGTACTGTTATCCTTTTTTTCTCTAACAACCCACGTGTAATCACGATATCTTCATAATCAATTTGAACAGTAAATCCATAATACGCAAAAAATGTCATCGCCACAGAAATTCCCCAAATGATGAGTAAAACTAAAAAGACAGCTATGGCAACTATTAATAAACCCGACTTGATAAACCCCGAAACCTCTCTGTATGCCCACTCAATTGGAAGCACATCCGCAAATTGCGATAGAAAGATTACCGCACCGGAAATAATTAACCCAACACCGCCAGACGTCGTGGCCAAAACGAGCAAATCTTTTCCAGACATCGTAAAAATCTTCTTCGTCGGCGGTTCACTTGCAACCTCAAATTCTTCTTCAAATTCATCATCGATCGTTACACTTTGAACTTTCCTCTTCTTCGCCTCAGCCATCTCTTTTTCAATGACATTTGCAGCGTCTTTCGTAATCGCCGTTAATTCTGCCTCAGCTTTTAATGACGCAGATCCCCCTGCCGTCTCCACACTTACTTTCACTAAATTAAACGGACGATGCAAAATCCCTTCCGTATAATCAAGACTTTGAATCCTGTCAAAAGGAATATATCGTTTCTTTTTCACAAATAATCCGTACTCTATCCGCAATTCATCATCTTCAAACCAATAGACGTAACGCTTCCATTTAATAATGCCAGTCACGAAAAACACGATAATGGAGAATCCAAAAATAATAAACGTTAAATAATCGAGATACCATTTTCCAGTGTCATTAATCCCATTCGCAAAAACGAGGATAAGAATTGGAACAATCATCTCTCTCAAAGTTCTCAAAACAGACATGACCGCCGTAATCCAGTGTAGCTGGTAACGCGTCTTAGACATCATCATCCGCCACCCTTGCAAGTGTTGAAATACGGCTTCTTAGTTCATCCGCCTCTTCAACAATGAGCGCTGGAATTTCATGATTCGTCGCCGCTGTTGAAATTGTAATCCCCGCCAAGTTATATTTCCTTAATATGGGCCCTTGCGAAGTATCGACATGCTGAACCCGAACCATCGGAATGAGCGTTCTTTTCACAATAAACAACCCATGTTGTAATTCAATTTCAGATTCCCGTACCTCATACCGCCACCGCAACCATTTAATTTTCGGGAATAAATAAACAAACAAATATGCATAAGCAATAACGATGATCCCAGCAATACCATATATGTACCACGACCACTCAAATATGTATGCTAAAACGCCTGCGCCGATTGCTACTAATAACACAAAGAAAGTTTGTATGATTCCATATAATCTCCAAACACGCAGACCTTTTTCTGAAATCCGATTAATTGGCTGTCTCCTCAAAATAAGCACTCCTTTTCTTTCACTTCTTCTATTCTATACGAAAAATCAGACAAAATGTTTCATGTTTTAATTTATTCAGCTTTCCCCATCAATAGAGATTTCAAATTAAACTATGTCATGAAACTAAAAAACCGAAATTGCCGCGAGAGCAATTTCGGTTTGGGGATATTGTTTATGATTCAGATGGACGTCTTGAACGACCTCTGCCGCGATTTCCACCTTCGCGACCGCGACGTGATCCGCCACCGCCACCACGTCCGTCACGACTACGACTACCGCCACCACGTGCTGGACGACGACCGCCGCCACGATTTCCTTTATAACCTCCGCGGTCACCACGTCGGTTATTTCTGGATGGAAGTGGACGTTCTTCTGTAATTTTAACAGGTGTGTCATCTGGCTCGCGCGTCATGTTTTTCAGCGCTGCTGCCACAACTTCTAATGCGTCATGATCTTTCAATAAGTTTGATGCAAGTTGCTTATAATCATGAAGTTCGTTTTTCTGAATAATTTCAGTTAATTGTTCAACCGCAAGACGCTGTTGACCTAATAACGCCTCGTCTGAAGTCGGCGGAACTAATGGCGTCATACGCTTTTTCGTCGTTTCTTCAACGATTCGTAAGTAACCCATTTCACGTGGCGTTACGAATGTAACAGCTACACCATTTTTCCCAGCACGCCCCGTACGCCCGATACGGTGAACGTAACTTTCAGGATCTTGTGGAATATCAAAGTTATAAACATGTGTGACACCTGAAATATCTAATCCACGTGCCGCAACGTCTGTTGCCACTAAGATATCAATTTTTCCTTCTTTAAACTGACGAAGAACTGACATTCTTTTCGCTTGTGTTAAATCACCATGGATTCCTTCCGCTAGATAACCGCGGATTGTAAGTGCATGGGAAAGTTCATCGACACGACGTTTCGTACGTCCGAAAACAATTGCCAATTCAGGCTGATGAACGTTTAATACGCGTGAAAGAATATCAAACTTTTCGCGTTCTTGTGCTTTTACAAAGAACTGTTCAATATTTTCTACGGTCATTGCTTTTGATTTAATTTTAACGACTTCTGGTTCTTTCATAAACGTTTCTGCAATTTTACGAATAGGTGCAGGCATTGTTGCTGAGAACAATAATGTTTGACGTTCTTCCGGAACAGCTGCCATAATCGCATTAATGTCTTCGATGAAGCCCATATTTAGCATTTCATCTGCTTCGTCTAATACTAATGTTTGAACATTGTCTAATTTAATTGTTTTACGTTTAATATGGTCAAGTAAACGTCCTGGCGTCCCGACAATAATTTGTGGGTTGTTGCGCAGCGCACGAATTTGTCGACTGATATCTTGCCCACCGTAAACAGATAAAACTTTCGCACGTTTATCGTTTCCGATTCGGTATAGTTCTTCTGAAACTTGAATTGCTAACTCACGTGTTGGCGCAATTACAAGTGCTTGAATTGAACGGTTACTTGTATCAATGTTCTCGATAATTGGAACACCAAATGCAGTCGTCTTCCCCGTCCCTGTTTGTGCTTGACCGATAATGTCTCGTCCTTCTAACCCAAGTTTAATTGTACCTTCTTGGATAGGTGTTGCTTCTTCAAACCCCATGCGGGCTAAAGAGCGTTGTGTTGATTCGCTAATATTTAGCTCTGAAAATTTAGTCAAAACTTTTCAATCTCCTTTTTCTTCATTTGACAATTGGTTACATTTGCAAATGAAAGCGCGGCAAACTCGAGCCAGTCTATTTATAAAGGGAACGTTTCCGATATTTACATCCTCTGTAGATAAAACTTTTTAAGAAGTTCACTTAGAGTGTATAGTTGAATGGGAAAGCCCGGTCTTTGCCGAGCGGTTCGACCAACGAACAATGGTTAATTATCGATGAACAAACCGGTTAATTCAAAAAAAGTACTCTTCCCTTAAATGAAGAGTTCCGTGAAATGTATCCAATGCTCATTAGAGTGTACCACGCGAAATCTTCACCTGCAATAAAATTGCATAACAATACCATATTTAGACAATTATAAAAACATCCACCGACTCCTCGGCAACAATCATAGTATTGACGTTTTTTCACTTATTATTTACTTAACAATATAAATTGAACTTACCCCAATTTAAAAAACATCTAACCTCAGAACTTCAAGGTTAGATGCCGATTCTCATAAATTGGAGTACTTCTGAAAACCATTGTTGGTTATCTGCACTATAGCATATATGATGTTTACCAGTTGGGGATGTGACGAGTAACTTTCTACTTGATCCAAGCTCTTTGTACAAATGCGTTGCCGCATGAAGCGGTACAATCCCGTCTTTTTCACCTTGAACGATACATACTGGACATGTAATCTGCTCATAATAAGGCTTAACTGTTTTGACAATCTTTAGAAACTCAAACGTTGCTCTAAGTGGTGTGTTCGTTAATTTGTAGTTATACAAATGATAAAACGTATTGGGCGTGTACTTCTTCGTAATCGATTCCGTCAACATAATACGAACGTCATCCAGAAGAACGAGAGGGCTAATATATTTTGCAGCCGCGCTTAAAAGGATGAGTTTATCAACTGGATAGCGTAATGCAAGATACATGGAGATTAAACCACCCATCGAAAAACCTACAACAATAACACGGTCCACCCTTTTCCTTAGTTTTCGCATCGCAAGTTCCGCTTCCATTAACCAATTTTGGGCGGACACATTCCCCAAATCGAGCGTCACTCCATGCCCAGGTAAAGTGGGCACTTCAACGCACCAATCCGTATGTTTCTTTACATATGTAACGAGCGGTTGCACTTCATATGTCCCGCCCGTAAAACCGTGAATAAATAAAACGCCTGTTTTCACTGACTATCCTGTTCTAGAAAAGCTTCGAGCACTCGCTCTAACGCCATACCTCTAGACCCTTTCAATAACACGACTGACCCGGAACCTGTATGTTTTTCAAGTACCTGTTCGATCGGATCGTATTCACGTTCAGACCACAAGAGTTGTTGATTGTCTACCTTATTTTCCAACACATCGTAAAGCCACTTCATACGCGGTCCATACAATAAAATGCCAGCCAGATCCATTTGTAATAACTCTTCACTCAACGCTTCGTGATAAGTCTTTTCATTTTCCCCTAGTTCAAGCATATCGCCTAATACAACCCATTTCTCATTCCTTAACTCCGTTTCTTTTAGGAAGGAAAGCGCCGCTTGCATTGAAGTCGGTGCAGCATTATAAGCATCATTAATAAATAGTGCATCGTTCTTTCCGACAATTGGTTGCATGCGCATTGCTGTTAAACTCGCAGATTTGAGTGCTTGTTGCGTTTGCTCAACTGAAATCCCTACTTCTTTCGCGATTAAAATCGCCGCAAGGGTGTTTTTCACTTGGTGTGCACCAAATACAGGAATCGTGAATGTCCCATCTAAAAGCCCTTTTACTGTAAACTCACTTCCTGCGTCTGTTGATTGGACGGATTGAAGCGGCAAGTCATTATTTTCGCCATAACCAAACGCATAAGCAGTCACTTCTGAAGCTTCTTTCACGAAAGGCTTTAACAACGGTTCATCCCCATCGAATAATAATTTTCCATTTTTAGAAAGCCCGTCAACGATTTCAAACTTCGCTTTTGCGATGCCTTCTCGGGAACCAAGATCTTGCATATGCGCTTCTCCGATATTTGTAATGACGACATAATCCGGTTTGGCCAATGTGGATAGAAATGATATTTCACCGAAACCGCTCATGCCCATTTCAAGCACTGCAAAATCAGTATCTTTTTCTAAAGATAAAATCGTTAACGGTAATCCTAGTTCATTATTAAAGTTTCCTTCTGTTTTCTTCACGTTCGCGTAAGGAGACAATACGCTTGCGACCAAATCTTTTGTCGACGTCTTGCCGTTAGAACCGGTAATGCCAATGACTTTACAAGTTAATTCGCGCCGATAAGCCCTTGCCATCTCCTGTAATGCGAGTTCTGCATCCTCAACAAATAGGAGCGGAATATCTTCAGGAGGATTCGGCTCATCATTTAACCAGAAAGAAGCCACTGCCCCTTGTTCAATCGCATTTCGAACATAACGATGCCCATTCACTTGCTCACCACGAAAAGGAATAAACAAATCCCCTTCCTTTACTGTGCGCGAATCAATGGAGACGCCATGTACCATTATTTCTCCTACATGTTGCCCATCAACTTGTAACCAATCGGCAACCGTTCTTAACCTTTCCTTCACTGTGCACTACCTCAATCCATCGTATATTGTATTTTTGCTTTTTCTGCATGTCGTTCTAATGCGAGTTCAATTAACTCATCGATTAATGTTGAATATGGAACCCCTGAATTTTTCCAAAGAAGCGGGAACATACTTGTCGGCGTAAACCCAGGCATTGTGTTCACTTCGTTAATGAGCACTTCATCATCTGCCGTGACAAAAAAGTCTGCACGTACTAACCCTGCACAATCCAATACTTTAAACGCACGAATTGCCATCTCTTCCATCTCTTCTTGCACGGATTTAGTAACAGCTGCTGGAATAATTAATTCTGTATTGCCATCTTTATATTTTGCATCATAGTCATAGAAATCTGTAACAGGTTTAATTTCCCCAGAAACTGAACAAACAGGATCATCATTCCCTTTTACACTAACCTCAACTTCTCTTGCGTCGACCCCTTCTTCAACAATGACTCTACGGTCAAATTTCAACGCAAGATCTACCGCTTCAATAAACTCCTCACGGTCTGCCGCCTTACTAATTCCCACACTCGAACCTAAATTAGCTGGCTTAACAAAAACTGGCCATTGTAACGCTTCTTCAACTTCTGCAATGAATGCATCACGACTTTCCTTCCAATTGCTGCGATTAAAATACACGTACGGCACTTGTTTTAATCCGACTTGTGCAAATAATTGTTTCATTGTAATTTTATCCATCCCTGCAGATGAGGCAAGCACACCATTTCCAACGTATGGAATGTTTAATACTTCAAATAATCCTTGAACCGTTCCATCCTCACCGTTCGTTCCGTGTAATAAAGGAAAGACGATATCCGGTAAACCCGCTCCGTTGATAAATTGATGGATGCTATCTTTTTGAGGTTCTCCATTCCCTTTTAATCTCAATTCTTCAATCGTCTCAACAGGCTTTGCCAACGATTGACCTTTTCTCCATTCGCCATCATACGTAATATAAACTGGAATCACTTCGTATTTATCAAAGTCTACCGCTTGCATTACAGCGCGGGCGGTTGATAAAGAAACTTCATGTTCTGCTGATTTACCGCCGTAAATTAATCCTAATCTTTTTTTCATATTGAATCACTCACCGTTCTTTTTTTAATTTATACTTTAAGTTTACCATGACAAGACCTATACATGAATATTTGTTTAAAAATATCATCTACTTGTAACATAGCAACTTCTTGGTAGTCATAGCCGTCTACTTTACTGTATAATCATAACGAAAAGCGGAAGGCGTTAGGAGACACGACAGTCATTAGATAAACTATCTGCGTGACTTGCATAAGAACGCTTAGTTTCCTCTTTAATTTGCCAAACAACCAACACTATAAACTTATAGCAATGTTACTAGTGAATAAAGTGTAAAAAGGTGATTAAAATATAATGAATTTATCAAACAAACCAACTGAGCGCTTCGACTGGACGCTCGCTTTTATATTACTGCTGTTTTGTATTGTGAGCTTATTTGCGATAGGATCTGCAAGTCCAAATCATGTTCCAATACAGCTCATGTGGTATGGACTCAGTATCTTTATTATTGGCGGGGCCATGTATTTTGAGCCGGAACAATATAAAAAAGTTGCTTGGTACTTATATGGTTTCGGAGTTTTCCTACTCGTGTTCCTTTACTTTGCCCCAAGCGGAGAAGGTCAAATCGGACAGACACACGCCAATGTAAAAAGATGGTTGCATTTCCCAGAACCGATTGGAAGAGTTCAACCTGCTGAATTTATTAAAACATTTTTCATCCTAGGTATGGCACGTTTAGTAGCCAAGCATCATGAACAATTTGAAAATAAAACACTTAAAACAGACTTTATTCTTTTAGGAAAAATGTTATTAGTTCTCGTCGTTCCTCTTGGATTTATTGCTCAACAACCCGATTTAGGAACTTCAATCGTCCTCATCGCCATTACCGCTGCGGTGATTCTCGTCGCAGGTATTTCATGGAAAATAATACTTCCTGTATTCGTGACAGGAGCAACAGCTGGTACCGCACTATTATGGGCAGCCATCTATGCCCAAGATTTCATGATTGAGCTCGGCTTTGACCCGTATCAGTTTGAAAGAATCTATTCTTGGCTCGATCCATACTCCTATCCATCTGGTGAAGGGATGCACCTAATTTCGTCATTAACAGCAATCGGTTCCGGCGGGATGTCAGGTAAAGGTTTTAGCGGACGTGAAGTATACGTTCCGGAAAACCATACAGACTTTATCTTTAGCGTAATTGGAGAAGAATACGGCTTTATTGGGGCATGTGTAGCCATAGGTCTGTTTTTCTTTTTAATTTATCATATGACTAAAATTGCACTAGAATTAAAAGACCCTTTTAGTACATATGTATGTACAGGAATTATCGCAATGATTACATTCCACGTATTTGAAAATATCGGTATGACTATTCAATTAATGCCCATCACAGGAATACCGTTACCATTCATAAGTTACGGCGGAAGTTCACTCATGAGTAACATGCTCGCAATCGGCCTCATCTTCAGCATGAAATTCCACCACAGAACCTACATGTTCGAAGCAGACGAAGATGAATAAATAAAATGCTGAAGGAGGCGGTTAGATGCGACAAGCATAAGCTGTATCGACGGAGTGGCGCTTTTGCCACGCAGTCGATACAGCTTATGACTCGAGCATCTGCCTCCTGAAGCTGGACCTGGAAAAGCTGAAGCGCCTGGTCAGCCCCGACAGGCACAAGACAGTTTGCGAGGAGGCAGTTCCTCAGCCACCACAGCAAAATGACTTTCAGGGAACACAGTCTAAGTTCGCCGCGTCCTGCGGCAATGACTGTGTGACCCACATCCTGTGGGCCTCCGAGGGGCTAGGCGCTGAAGCTGGACACTGAAATGCTGAAGGCGCTGGTTAGATGCAACAATCAAATAATCAAAAACAAGAAAAGCTCTGGCAGATACGCATCATCTGTTAGAGCTTTTTTAATCGGTTAATGTGATAGCCAAACACCCAACAAACATCGTGACAACCATATTTTTTATTCACTTTCTCTAGCGGCAGGCTCGCCCTGACCTTTGCTAATTTCATTTTTCAATTCATCGATTTGTTTTTGTAGATTTTCAATTTGCTGCGTTTGTTCTTGATTGCTCTGCCGGTCTTCATCAATGGCGGCCACGGCCGACACCACCGACAACGCATCCCCAAGCGTCGACAATATTGCACCTAACAATCCTATCCCTTCACTAAAACTTAATTGTTTATTTTCATCATGTTCGTTAAAAGGTCCCAAAGGTATCGCTCCTAGACATTTTTGAGACAAAATCCACTCTTCATAATTAATCTATGCAGATTCTAGGCATTCGGCTACTTCTGCTGTTTTAAATAAAAAAGATCGAAGCCATAACAGTTTTTTGTTATGACTTCAATCTTTTAATTATTTTCCAAACAATAAGCTTTGCCAATGAATATTGATAAATTACTGTGACTGAATTTGTGGGTCTTGTACAGGCGGCATGAGGGCTTTCAGCATTTCAAGACGAGATTTAGTCTTAGTCGCTGAAACACCTAACTTCGCCAAGTTGGAGATGATTTTTTTCAATTCCGTTTCTTGAGCCATCTTTTCCACCTCGACCTTTCTATATAAACTTCTGTATGAATTGAAATATAAAATGTGCGTGGTTAAACTTCCAAAACTTATAAAATTCATGATACATTTTCGATACTTTTAGTATACCACGAAACAGACATTTTAAATCTTTCAATTATGTTACAAATTAACCAATTTGTAAAGTTTTTATACGCTCAAAACAATATATTTTTAATTCCATAGTATTCTGCCAAATGTCATTAGCCGCTAATAAAGGTTCCTCGTGAATGTAATCATAGCCTTATTTATTGTAAGAATTGGAAGGGATGCGTAAAATGTAGACAATGAGTTAAAAGAAAGCGGGTTTTATTATGAAAAAATCAATTCTTTTGCTAATGTCCGTTCAATTTTTCGTTTATTTAGGATTTGGTATTATCATTCCAATTCTCCCAGAAGTCATTGTGCAACAAAACTTGTCAGATATTCACGTTGGCGGTTTAATCACCGTTTATGCACTTGCTTCCTTTTTCACAGCACCTCTTTGGGGCTCATTATCTGATCATACTGGCCGAAAGAAGTTAATTTTAACTGGGTTAATTGGTTTTAGTCTTAGCTTTTTTCTCTTCGCTTTATTCATTAATCATATAACACTTTTATATATTTCAAGAATTATTGGCGGTGTTTTCTCTGGTGCGCTCTATACTGCGGTCACAGGATTCGTTGCGGATTTAACTGATGAAGAAAACCGTAATAAATATATGGGCTTAATGGGGATGTCTATTGGACTTGGGTTTATCTTTGGTCCAGCAATCGGCGGCATTCTGGGAAACTTTGGTTTACAAGTCCCCTACATCGCATCGGGCCTTTTAACCGCACTCTTATTGATTTATGCAAGCATCATCTTAAAAGAGCCTGAACGACGCGGGAACGCGAATAAGCGTACTTGGCTACCGAAAGGCGGCATAACCTTATGGCGTTACCGTGTTCGATATTTATTTTTACTTTCCTTTACAATCACACTGATTCTTGCAGGGATTGAAGCGACATTTCAATTATTCCAAATCGATCAAATTGCAATTACCCCACTTCAGCTAGGTTACCTATTTATGGCTAGTGGATTAGTAGATGCAGCGATTCAAGGCGGTGTCGTCAGAAGAGTTAAGAACGGGACGGAAACGAAGTGGATTATCGGCGCGCAAATCATCACCGCAATTGGTGTTGTCTTAATTCCATTCTCCACAAACTTACTTTGGGCGGGTGTAGCGCTTAGCATATTTACCGCTGGCAATGCGCTGGCACGTACAGTTTTAGTATCCTTGACGACAAAAGAGTCTGGGGGCAAGTATGGGACCGCGGCAGGCATGACCTACTCCATGGATAATATGGGACGCATTATTGGGCCTTTATTATTCACATGGCTATTAACACAGACAGCAGGCAGTCTCTATTTCGTTTCAGCAACGATTGCCATATTATCGATTGGCCTGGTTTTCTTATTTAGATTTTCCAATCGTTACATAAAAAATGAACAAGCCCTAGCTACAAAATAAACATATTTAAAACGCCTTCACAACTTGTGACGGCGTTTTAATGTTAAATTAACTTCTTTTCAAACTCCACTCTCCCCCGCGACTTTTATTTCTACTGCTTCACCTTCTATTTCAGGGTGAGCTTTTCGTATAATCGAAGGTCGTGCAAGAATTAGCACAACACCAACCAATACTAAGCTTGAAGCGATTAAAATCCATTGCGCTGGCAATACATCATACAAAAATCCATATATCACCATTCCAAGCGGCATAAGTGCCATCGCCATCGTTTCTATAATCGAAAATACACGGCCTTTGAAATCATCATCGATAGACTTTTGCATCCAAACCATAAGCGGCGTATTGACAATAATTTGCGTGACACCAAAACTAAACATAATGGTTGCATAAAATGCGAACATCCAATTGTATGGGATAGAAATAATTAACGGTAATCCAATTCCAGCCATTAAAATTCCCATCACAATAATTCCACGTTTCCCCACGAGTAAAGGATATTTCAAATCCTTCCTCGCCGATAAATAAACCGACATGAGTAACATTCCAACTGCAAAGGCCCCCTCTGTCAACCCAAAATGTTCCGATGGCATCTTCATTTTTTCTATCAGAATAAACGCATATCCAACCATAAATGCTCCGAATAGAAAGTTGATCGACAATAATAGCCAAATAATTGCCGTAAGAGCTGGCTGTAATCTCAAATATGAAAGACCCGCTTTCATGTTTTCGAGCATTGTTTCTTTTGGTTCCCCTTCAACAGCTTCCTTACGCTTGGCAAACAACGTAAAATTCATAGTGGATTCGAGAATCACCGCTACTACAGAAGCAATCATGTACATCATTAGAAAAACCGGCATCGAAACTGTTCCGTACAAAAGCCCGCCTACTGCTGGACTTCCGATTGCCGCAAAGGAAATCGACATTTGGTTTAAGGACATTGCCCTTTGTATTCTGTTTTCATCAACAAGACCTGTGATTGAAGAAGTAAATGCAACACCTGAAAACTGCGTTGTTAATGACAAAACAGCCGTTGTCGTATAAATCACGACAAGAGATAAGCCCGACGTCAAACTGATAAATAAAAGTCCCCCTATCGCCAATGTTGTAGCAATCTGGGCAAAAATAACAATCTTCTTTCTCGAATAATTATCAGCAACATAACCTGCAAATGGCGCCACCATCGTTCTTGGCAGAATATTACAAATTAAATTCGCAGCAAAACTCGTGGCAGATCCTGTTAACTGTAAAATATAAAAACTTATCGCAAACGCATACACTTGTGATCCGAATGATGAAATGAGCTTACTGATTGTAAAAGTCCACAAATGATAAGTAGCCCTTCTCAATTTTAAAGCCTCTTCCAAACTAAACACCCCCAAATGTTTACTTTAGTCAAACAAATCATATCACGATGACAATAATTAACCAGTGCAATCCAATGAAAATCCGTAACAACCAGTAAAGGTTGTTACGGATTTTACGTATTGAATCCTATTATTTTATGCTTCTACCGTTTGTTCTTCAACTGCACCATTATAAATCTCTGTATCTAGCTCTCCTGAAGCTTTGGCAGTCGTCACCCCAGCTGTCATAGAACCGCTAACGTTCACCGCAGTACGCCCCATATCAATAAGCGGCTCAACCGAGATGAGAAGACCTGCAAGCGCAATTGGTAAGTTCAATGCCGATAGAACAAGTATCGCGGCAAATGTTGCACCTCCGCCGACACCTGCAACGCCGAATGAACTAATCGCAACAATTACAATAAGCGTGATAATAAACTGCGCGTCAATCGGTTGCCCGACAGTCGGTGCAATCATGACCGCTAGCATCGCAGGGTATATCCCCGCACAGCCATTTTGCCCAATTGACAAGCCAAATGACCCCGCAAAGTTCGCAATGCCATCAGGAACGCCTAAACGATTTGTTTGCGTATTAATATTAAGCGGTAAAGTACCTGCACTCGAACGAGAGGTAAATGCAAATAATAAAGCAGCACCCGCTTTTTTCACATAAGTAAGCGGATTTAAACCTGAAATCGTAATGATGATTAAATGAACTACAAACATAATTCCTAATGCAACGTATGAAGCTAGCACAAATTTCCCTAAACTATATATCGCACCAAAATCTGACGTCGCCACTGTGCGTGCAATAATCGCTAAAACACCATATGGTGTGAGGCGAAGGACAATCCGCACAACTCCCATGATGAGCGCATAAACTGCATCAATCCCTTTTTTAACAATCGCCGCACTTTCAGGCTCTTTACGGTTGACTGTTAAATAGGCAAATCCGAGGAAAGCCGCAAAAATAACAACACCAATCGTTGAAGTGGAACGCGCACCTGTAAAGTCTAAAAATGGATTCGCTGGTAATAAATCTAAAATTTGTTCTGGTAATGCTCTGTCCACTACGCCCTCTGATCTTTCTTCAATAGAAGCTCCTCTAGCCAATTCCGCTTCTCCTTGTACAATCTCAGAAGCATCGAGTCCGAAGAGAAGTGTGATAGAAATCCCTATCACAGCTGCTATTGCTGTTGTTCCAATCAGAATCCCCAGTATCGATCCGGCCATTTTACCGAAATTTTTACCTATTGTTACTTTCGTAAATGCAGCCAAAATAGAAATAAACACGAGTGGCATAACAATCATCTGTAATAATTTCACATAGCCAACACCGACTAAATTAAACCAAGGAACAGAAGCGAGTAACACTTCTGAATGAGGACCATACGCAAACTGTAAAATTAAGCCAAAACCAATCCCTAGGCCTAACCCAGTAAATACCCTTTTTGAGAATGAAACTTTCTTTCTATGCATGACATATAATACACCGATAAGTACTAGCAAACCGATAATATTTACCAAAAGTAAAAACGTGTTCAACCGACTTCACCTATTTCTAATTGTTTTATAAATACTCTATACTATTAAAACCTATCAGTCAAGTAGGGATTATACTAAGTTAAAAAGCCAAATAGGCTTTTCCTATATTATCCTGTTCGTAATCCGCTATACTATAGAGAGCGGAATTCATTAAGGAGGTACTTTATGACAACGATTTTTAGTTTTATTGTAACCGGTATGCTAATACTTAATATATTTCTCGCAATTGCACTTATTTTCTTAGAACGCCGCGATGCTACTTCTACGTGGGCATGGTTGATGGTTTTATTCTTCATTCCGTTCTTTGGATTCTTTATTTATTTAATGCTTGGTAGAAGACTGAGGGAAAAGCATCTTTTCCGATGGGAAGACCGTCATAAAATTGGAATCGACAAACTTATCGACTACCAAATCGCGTCAATTGAAGATAACACACTAGAATTTCGTCAAAGCGAAACTGAAAAGCACAAAGATATGATTTATTTACATCTGCGAAATAATGATGCAGTTTTAACACAAGACAATGATATGCAAGTTTTTAATGATGGACGTGCAAAATTCGAAGCGTTAATTAAAGACTTAGAAGAAGCGAAGGACCATATTCATTTACAATATTATATTTTTCGAATTGATAGCCTTGGTAAAAGAATTATTGATGTCCTCACGGAAAAAGCTAAACAAGGCTTAGAAGTGCGCGTACTATTTGATGATATGGGCTCAAGGGGAGTCTACAAAAGGCATTTCCAAAAGCTTATTCGTTACGGCGGAAAAGTAGAAGCATTTTTCCCGTCTATTTTGCCACTCATCAATACACGACTAAACTATCGTAATCACCGTAAAATTGTTGTGATTGATGGAAGGATTGGCTATCTCGGAGGCTTTAACGTTGGCGATGAGTACCTTGGGATAAATAAAAAGTTCGGTTATTGGCGAGACACACATTTACGTATTGAAGGAAGCGCCTTACACCCGATTCAGACAAGATTTATTCTCGATTGGAACCAAGCCTCTGCCGAAAAAGACATCGAGTATTCGGACAGGTATTTTCCAGTTATCCCCCTCAAAGGAGACGTCAGCATGCAAATCGTTTCAAGCGGCCCCGACTCCGAATGGGAACAAATTAAAGACGGCTATTTAAAGATGATCTCCCGCGCTAAAAAGTATATTTATATTCAAACGCCTTACTTTATCCCAGACGTTAGTTTTTTAGATGCCCTTCGCATCGCCTGCTTATCGGGGGTCGACGTCCGCATTATGATCCCCAATAAACCGGACCACATATTCGTCTATTGGGCTACCTATTCAAACGTCGGCTACTTACTAAAAGCTGGAGCTAAAATCTATATTTACGATAACGGTTTCCTTCATGCAAAACAAATTGTAATCGACGACGAAGTTTCTACTGTAGGAACAGCCAATATCGACGTGCGTAGCTTCAAATTAAATTTCGAAGTCAATGCATTTATTTATGACAAAGAAAAATCTCACGAACTCGCTGAACTGTTTGAACGGGACTTATTGCTATCTAGAGAATTAACACTCGATATGTACAATGAACGCTCTATAACCATCAGACTTAAAGAATCCATGGCGAATTTAATTTCACCGATATTATAAAAAGGACGCCTCCCCGTAAAGGAGACGTCCTTTTATATCCCTAAATATTCTTCCAATGTAATTTCATTCTCATAAATATCTTTCGCAATTTCTACACCTACATATCGGAAATGCCAAGACTCATACATATACCCCGTAATAAACTCTTTACCTTCAGGATAGCGCATGATGAATCCGTACAGATGCGCATTTTCAGCTAACCATTTCCCTGCATCTGTTTCACCAAAACGTGATGAGGCCCAGTCTTGTTCTTTATTCACTTCCCCAATATCAAAGGCGAGACCTGTCTGGTGTTCAGAGTAACCTGGACGTGCACTATACCGGTCAGCCTCCTCAACTCCATCTCGATCTACATATCTCTTGTAAAGTTCTGTTTGGTATTCAAATGAACGATAAGTACTAAAGGCCACGAGACGGTAGTCTACTAATAAAGCAGCTGCTGCCATTTCTTCAAATGCTTCGCGCGCCTCTTTACTTTCCCCGGGAGCGTATGTACTTGGTAGGGGATATTTTTTATTGGCAATGAGCACACCATCTATATACGTAGGTTCTTCCGGTAACTCCTGCCCTTCAATGTATTGGATGGCTTCATCCGCTGGAACCTCTTCCACTGGTTCACCTTCTGGTTCCTGTGGTTCTTCTAGTTCTGGTTCTTTTTCGGTTACCCCTGAATTTTCACCTGCATCTGGTTGTTCTTCAGTATCTTTCTTATTGGGCGCTGTCTGTTTGGTTAGCCCTAGCGCTGCCCCTGCACGCTGCGTGCTTTTTTCAATGTCCCAGTCATTAAACCCTATCCACCCAACTACCACTGCAATTAAGACGCTTGCAGTGATAAGTGTAATTGTAAGCACTGTCTTCTTTTTACTTTTCTGCTTTTCAGTCCGAAACATATACTGTTTTCTTTTTCTCATTTCTTTAACTTCCTTTTCACGACTTCTCACTAGTTTATCATGATTTTTCTTTTCGGTCGCTATATGCTATTATTTATACTTACAAAATGCCAATTTGAGGTGGATATTTATGAATAATCAGCGATGGCTTTCCATTAGCTTTCTCGCTTTTTTCTTTACATGGGGGATATTTTTACCCTACTGGACAGGCTGGCTTACAATAGAAAAAGGACTTTCCGTAACAGCTGCTAGTATTGTGATGGGAGCTGGTATGATTGCACGTTCCTTCTCAACTTTTTTACTATTTCCAGTGTTAACGAAAAGATTACCACTCAATCGGATTATGACTGGTTTAGCTTTTCTATCTCTCGGCTTAGCTTTGCTGTATATTCCGAGTTCAACTTTTTCAACACTTCTTGTGATTACCGTTTTACTGAGTATTGCCTATCCTATTATTATGCCTGCGATTGAAAGTAGTGCATCCATTTTAATGCAAACAGAAAAAATCCATTATGGAAAGAGTCGATCTTTTGGTTCGATTGGATTTACAGTTGCCCTTCTCATTGTTGGAGCAATTACCGCTGTTTGGAGTGAACAAGCGATCCTTTATGTAATGATTATTGGATTAGCCGCGATTTGTCTTTTCACTTTGCAACCTACACCTGCCGTATTACAAATAATTCCTGATCAAGGAAACAATAAAGTACGCGGGACGGAATTCAAAGAACTCTTCGCATCGAAACCATTTGTAACAGTTCTACTTTTAGCAGTCCTTCTGCAAGGTGCCCATGCTTCCTATTATAATTACGGCTATATTTTCTTAGATGACTTAGGCGTTAATAGCTTTTACATTGGTATTATTTTAAACGTTGCCGTTCTGTTTGAAATTATTTTCTTTACGCAAGCAGATAAGTTTTTCGCCAACATGAAAATCTCAACAATGTTCCAAATTGCTGCGATTGGTTCTTCAGTGAGATGGATTCTTATTTTTCTATTTCCATCGCCACTTGTCTTTATCTTCACACAAGCGTTTCATGCGATTTCATTTGGAATTGCCCACTTTGCTTTTATTAGGTATATCTCTGAAAAGTTACCAAACCATTTAATCCCAACTGCACAAGGCTTATATGCCTCATTCGCCATGAGCTTGAGTGTTGCCATTTTGACATTTGTAGGGGGAAGTTTGTACGATATCGCGCCAAACTTAGCATTTCTCGGCATGCTATCCGTTACAATCCCTTCTATCTTCATTATCCTAATGACTAAAAAACGCTTTGCCTATTAAAATAAAGCCACCCATTTCACGTCCTAGCATATGTTTCTAGGACGTGTTTTTACACTGAAAATTAATTCACAGAACCACTGTTACAACGAATACAATCGTAAATAATACCGCAAAACTCAATGAGACCCGGTTCATCCATTTCGCTTCACGCACCAATCCACGATCTCTAAATGCCTGTCCACGCATCGCATTCGTTAAAGTAAATACACCAATAATTGATAGCAGCGCCATATTCATATTCATGTGATACACCGAAAACCCAGCCCCAGCAACCCCAATCACTATGCCGATTCCGATTAACCATTTAACATTCAACAACAATACCTCCTTATAATGAAATGCTGAAGGCGCTGGTCAGATGCGACAGGCACAAGATAGGATGATGGCGTGACGAGTTTTGCCACAGAATCAGCCTAGCTTGTGACCCGAGCATCTAGCGCCTGAAACTAGAAAAAAAGCCGAAGAATTGAATATCTTCGGCTTTGAATTATTTCTTCTTTGACTTTGAATCTTTTTTCGGAGCGTCCTTTGCGGATGTTGCAGGTGCTTCAGGTTGCGGTTCAACCTCTTTAAAATAAAGCTTACGTCCAATGTACGTTTGAATAATGAGTAGTAAACCACCAACAGCCCAGTAAAGCGGTAAAGCGGCAACAGCCTTTAATGAAATGAACATAATCATAATTGGTGACAGATAAATGAACATTTTCATCTGTTGCTTTTGTTGTTCAGGCATCGTCCATAGAGATACACGTGCTTGAACAAAATAAACAGCACCTGCGATTAACATCATAATCATATCTGGTTCCCCAAGATTGAACCATAAAAATTTATGCGTTTTAACTTCTGGGGAATAAAGAATCGCAAAATAGAGCCCCATAATAATTGGCATTTGGATAATGAGTGGCAGACATCCCATGTTTAATGGGTTTACGCCGTGCTTTTGATACAGCCCCATCATTTCTTGTTGAAGCTTCATTTGCTCTTCTTTATCACCAGCTTCTTTAGCTTCCTTCAAACGTTTCTGAATGTCTTCCATCTCAGGACGAAGTGCATCCATCTTGATTTTCATCTCTTGTTGCGTCTTGTAATTTCGAAGCATAAAAGGCATTAAAACGAGACGAATTAATACTGTGATTACAATAATCGCTAAACCATAACTACCATTAAATTGACCACTAAAAAAGTCTAGTAGCCCTTCCATCGGCTTAACAAAAAAACTATAAAATTTACCTTCTTTATTTTCGACGCCCGCACAACCACTCAATAAGAAGACTGTCGTTGCGAGTATCGATAACAGACCGATTCTCTTCTTCAATAGATTCACCTTCACTAATTCAAGCTACTAAAAAGTATACAACAAGTTGAAGTAGTTTTACAATTATTCTTTGTCTTCTACTTGCTTTTCTTCTGGAAGGGTGAACTTAAAATAACTTCTCGTAATATTCTCTCTGAATTTACGAGGGGTATAACCCGTATATTTTTTAAAGATTCTTGTGTAATAACTTTGATTGCAGAAATTAAAATCGTCCGAGATATCGGATATTTTCTGATTTGAAAAACTCAAGTAATACTGAGATTCTTCTACTTTTTTAATATTAATATATTCAACAAGCGTAATCCCCGAATGTTCATGAAAAATACGCGACAAATGACTTGTACTAACATCGAACTTCGCTGCAAGCCCTTCCACTGACATTGGTGACTGTATGTGTTCATCTATATATTGAATAACCCCGTTCACCGTTTGATGAAGCAGTGTAGGGGAATTTCTCTCTTCAACCGAATAAATGAAGAACTCTATTAATTCATCTGCAACATCTGCAGCATTATGCTCATTCAACTTGTCTTCGATTAATTTAATACATGTTGAATTAAAATAAAATGCTTTTTCCACTGGAATATGTAACTGTTTCATCTGCCTAGCAATAATACCAGCAAGCGTGATGAAGTAGTACTTTAAACCTTGTTGTCTAGACGCATCAGAAGAAAAACCCATCACATCGTCAATTAAACTACGTATCGTTTGCTTCGCTTTTTCCTTTTCTAAATGAAATAAATCCCGTAGAAATTGATCTTCTGCTTCAGCAAATTTCTCTATTGCTATCGTCTCTTCGACGCTTCCAATTTCTATACGGTCGTCACCTGTACCCTTTGCTTGCTTTTCTGTTGTCATATAAATCATCATCCACACCCCTTCGCATGATTGAGCGATTGAATATTCCCTAAATTCGACTTAAAAGGGCGCCACTCACTGAAGCACCCTTGTCCGAGCCATTATTACTTTGTTTCCGAAGTATCTTCGTTTTTCTTAGTGTAAAGTCCATCTGTATCTTCAGCATTCCGCTGTTCATCTTGTACTTCCTGATTATAGTAATGAACACTCGTCTGCGCACCTTCACTCACCATTTCATTATCTTGAATGTCGTAAGGATCCGGATTCCCCGCTTTTGTTTCCGGCTCATTCTGTACTTTTTGGGACTCTATAAAAGATTCAACTTTAGTTTTCATATTGTTAAAGGCAACTTGAGCTTTGTCACGGTTTTCTTTCTTACTAAAATAAGCGTATGCACCAGCTGCTAAAGAAGCTAGTAACAATGTATTTTTCTTTTTTCTTCCCATCAAAAATCATTCCTTTCAATAATTATCCTACACGTATATCATGAGTATACCCATTTTATAGTTTTAGAAACCTTTCTTAGCATCAATGTGCTACCTTACGAGAATACGAGTTTCTTATCTTACTTCATAACTAGTCCTCTATAAAAAATTAACAACCTATCATTACACTTTCATTACAACTTCAAACGATTGTGGTATTCATTTATGATTTTTGTTATGCTAGCCAAAAGAATGACTGAGGTGACTGTGAAATGATTAGACCGATGACATCTAAAGATATCTTATACGTGCAACACATTGCAGTAGAAACATGGCGAGCAACCTATGAAAACATTATCCCAGTAGATGTACAACTTCGTTTCCTAAATCAGTCTTATTCAGAGATCATGCTGTTAAAAAGAATGGAGAAAACACTGATGCTCATTGCTGAATGTGATGGTGTTCCAATCGGTTTCGCAAATGTAACTTCTACTGACGAGGACGGCGATGCCGAATTAACAGCGATGTACATTTTGCCAACCCATCAACAAAACGGTTATGGACAAAAGCTTTTCCAAGCCGCTATAGCTAGCTTAGCGGAAGCAAAACAATTATTCGTCTACGTTGACAATCAAAACATCATTGGCAAGAACTTTTATGAAAAACAAGGTTTTCAATTACTTGCCACATTTTCTGAATCTTTCAACGGCCATCCCGTTGAAACCGCTGAATATGTATATAAAATACCAGTTCCTATTGCTTAATCACGCCATCTGAATTGATAAAAACCGCTTTCCTATTTTAAAGGAAAGCGGTTTTCCTTATAATGGCCTCATTGAGTCATCATACTGATTATCTATAAATGATTGGTCTTCAGCGGCAAGCGGCGGCTTTCTCGTGAAGCAAAGAATCGCTGCAATGTATAACATAATTGAAGTCGGTGATAAAATGAAAGCAAATAATCCAGCAACAATAAACATAATTCCCGCTAGCTTCGGATTTTTTTCATTCCACATGAAAATCATACCGATAATTGTAGCAATTAAGCTGATTACCAATACGACAACGATAAACCAACTAAACCCTTCAAAATATTCAAGGACCGATAAAATCATATCAACATCTTCGACTGTGAGCTCTGGATCTGCATAAAGCTCCATTTCTATCTCAGTCCGAAGTGTACCTTCTGTAAATGTCTTCATAATTGCGACAAATATGAAACTGCCTATAACCGATAATACTGTAAAAACTAAACTAATCACCGATAAAACTTTTTCTGCAGTACGCTTCATCATCCATCCTCCTATTCTCTATCCTATGTATACGATTACGAAGAAAATAAGTTTCATACTTTCTACATTTCTTCTAAACCTAGTTTACTTATACCATAGCGATGAAGACGTGACAATAAGTTTTTCCCCATAATAAAAAGCAATTCGAATAACCGAATTGCTTCCTAAAATTAAGCTTTAATATCCTTATATTCATCATATCGTTCAAATGCAGTGACAACATAAGAGCAAATCGGCTCCATTTTGTAGTCATGTTCGCGAGCGTAGTCTGCTGCACGATCGAGCAATTTCTTTGCAACCCCTTGTCCCCGTAATGTCGGGGAAACAAATGTGTGTTCAACTGCCATCACATCACCTAGCATTGTCCATGAAATCTCTGCCAATACTTCATCATCTTTCATATTTCGGAATGCAAATTCTTCATCTTCCAATTTGGTAAATTCAAATTCCATGCGTTAAAAACCCCTTTCGTCCCTTTAATTAGTGTGAATCGGTCTTAATGACGCTTCAATTGAATCTCTTTTTGGTTCTAAAAAAGGTGGTAATGCTAGTGATTCTCCTAGTTTATCAAGTGGTTCGTCATTCGTAAAGCCCGGCTCATCAGTTGAAAGCTCATAAAGAATCCCATTCGGCTCTCTAAAATAGATCGCCTTAAAGTAATAACGATCGATTAATCCACTCGTTTTAAAGCCATTGTTTCTTAAATGTTCTTCCCATTTCTTATATTCTTCCATCGTCTTCACACGAAAGGCTATGTGATGAACACTGCCTCGTCCTGGTCTTTCAAAAGGTAAATCTGTTCTGGTTTCGACATGAACTTCCGCCGCTGGACCGCCTTCACCAGTAGAAAACACACGAATTTCAGGCATCCCCTCTATCGTTGAAGGATAGGAACCAACTTCTTCAAAACGTAAAACATCCACAAGTACTTTAGCAGTAGACTCAGGCTTACGAACTGTTAAGGTTACAGGCCCTAATCCAACGATGGCATAATCAATTGGAATATCCTCCTTTTTCCAAGGAACCCCGTAAGGAACGCCCTTGCCGTCGTCCACAACTAACATAAGACGTGAACCTTCATCATCTTGAAATTTCATCGTTTTACGCCCGAAACGTTCCATGATTTCCTCATGCATGACACCTAATTTTTCAAATCGCTGCTTCCAAAAAGTGAGCGCATCATCTGACATCACACGAAACGCCGTATTACTAATACTTGATACGCCTGGATAGGTTCTTCCAGCCATCGGAATATCAAAATAAGTCATATCCGTCCCAGGTGTCCCCTCTGCATCTGCATAAAACAAATGATACGAAGATGTTGAATCTTGATTCACCGTTTTCTTCACAAGCCTCATCCCAAGCACACGTGTGAAAAAGTCATGATTTTTCTCTATGTCTGCCGTAATGGCAGATACATGGTGGATACCAGCCAATTTCATCATTTATAATCTCCTTTAAATAAAATTACCTTGAATTCTAGATATATTCATTTTATCATCGTACTGCTCATCTAGCAAAGAATTAATTTTATTAGGGGTTGTGATGCTAGCAAAAAACTTTACCTATTGAATCAACTTCATAAATAACCTTACTACAGCAAACTTCGAACAACGTTGATTTCCGTTCCAGGCGGACGCTTTCCGCGGGCACGGCTTCAGCCAATCGCACAACGAAGAGTGCGATTTGTATAATTTTTTTCTTTGAAAAATTATACAGTGTATTATATCCGTGCTCTCAAACGCTTCGCTTTTTGGTCGCAAAAGCCGTTCTTCGTTACGGCTTTCGCTTCGCTCTGTCCAGGGTCTTCAGCTCGTGCTGTTCCCGCTGGAGTCGCCGCCTTCCACTCCAATCAACAATAATAGCTTTAAATAAAGCACGAAGGTTATAATAACAAATCACTAGAATAAGCCGCAATTCAGTAATCCAATCATTATTAAAAAAAGCAAACCTCACGAAGAAGTTTGCTTTCTTTATTAATTAAACCATGATTTGACCGATTCAAAGATACTCGCGAAAAACTCTTTCACTTTCTCCCAAAATCCTGGATCAATTTCACCGATTTTTTCTTTTAACTTATCGCCAAAATCCGAAAGTTGATCTGATAACTTTCCAAAATCAATATTGAGATTACGAATTTTATCCATTAAATCAATTAACAGTTGTCGATCTGTTTCGCTTAGCTCGATATTAAGTTTCT
Source organism: Sporosarcina pasteurii (assembly GCF_041295575.1). Taxonomy (NCBI): domain Bacteria; kingdom Bacillati; phylum Bacillota; class Bacilli; order Caryophanales; family Caryophanaceae; genus Sporosarcina; species Sporosarcina pasteurii. The sequence continues at coordinate 2,984,034 of NZ_CP160452.1, forward strand.
TTAATTGATCTGAAACAATTTGCTCAACATCTTCTCTAGTCGCAGGATTTTTATCAGCAATTTCCTTTTTAATTTCTGTCAGTAGTTCTGCAACTTTATCTTTATCGATGCCCGCGTCCTCAGCAAACTTTGTTGCTAAATTCAATTCATCATTCGCGACATCCGTACGATCCGTATCTAATTTTTCGCCGGAGACTTCATAGGCCTTATAAATTCCAACTAAAGCGGAATGACCTGTTACTTTTTTAGGGGCAGCTACTTCAACAATCGCATCCTCAACGCCTGCCGTTAACATCGCAGTACCATACATATCAGCAGAAACTTGCGTTATATTTTCCTCGGTTACAATTTTAATGACAAGCCCTTTACCAGCCTCTTGTCTTGTAATTTTTGCAGATGAATACATTCTTGCATGTCGATTGCCGTCGGGGATATAGTTAACTAAATCACTGCCATCAACATATATTTCTTCCACTTCAGTGTCATTTTCTACACCGAGACTTTTCTTTACGCTAGCTTTTTCAGCCTCGGATAGATTAGCACCATATACGACAATTGGCACGCCAAGTTTCTCATCAACCACCGCTTCCGCTTTTAGACCAGGCAGTAAAACCGCTACTAATAATGCGAATGATGTGAGTAATAAACCAATCCTTTTCATCTCGAAACCTCCTTATCTACTCATTAGTACGTTTCATATCCAATTAGGTTTCCTATGTTATTCACCCGTTACTTTTGTCCAACCGTCTTCCTGGATCACTTTACGCTCTCTCATCAGTCGTCCAAGTGCTCGTTTGAATGATCCTTTACTCATATTAAACATCTCTCGAATTTCTTCAGGAGAAGACTTATCCGTGAATGGCATTTTCCCGCCAACATCCGTTAAATAAGTGAAGATCACTTCTGCATCGCCTGATAAACGCTCTTCTACCCTCGGCAACATTGAGCCATTTAATGTGCCATCACTGTGTACATCGATGATTCGAACAGTGACCTCTTCACCTAGTCTAGGCTCCGCTTTCTGCTCTGATTCATGCACAAAGACGCGGTAATTTTCAGGAATCGTTAACATAAACGATCCTACCGGCAATAAACGATAAGCCCTTGCTGTTACATTCGCATTAAACAGGGATGGTTCAGCAGTTGCGATTCTTTCTAGTACACGTTCCTCAGTTGCAAGTCTCCCAAATATACCGCCACCTAAATCTGTACGTAACGTCATATACAACTCGTCTCCAGGTTGAGGCCAAAGTTTTTTAATTTGCGGCAAGTCAGCACCATTCACGAGCACTTCAAATGAAGAACCGATATCAACGTATACCCCTTCATTTGCTTCGGAACGAATCACTTTTGCCCAACCAAACGTACCGATCGTCATATTTGGCATTCTCATTGTGGCTGTTAATTCTTTACGGCGATTCATGTATAGAAATACGCTTACGATATCGCCAACTTGAACGTCTTCATCTGCATCTGAAACGTTCATCATAATATTTTCTTCATTGCCTTTTAATACCCATCTTGAACCTTCCTGGTCAATTATTTCTAGTTCCACTACACTACCTGATTGTAATTGTGTCATATACGCTCATCCTTTTACTTTTTTCTTTCAGCCTTTAATTTCTCCTTGAATTCCGGATTCTGCTCCAAGGTCTCTACAAGGTCTGCAATTCGATCAATCGCGTTCCAACTTAAATGATGTTCAATTCCTTCTACATCATCATAAATCTTTTCTTCTTTTACACCAATAATTCGAAGAAACTCCTCAAGGATATCATGTCGCTTCACAAGTTTCCTCCCAAACGCCAAACCTTTCTCCGTTAATTCTATCCCTTTATACCTTTCATAATAAACATATCCTTCACGATCTAGTCGTTGCACCATTTTTGTAACAGATGAAGGGAGAACGTCTAGTGAGTCAGCAATATCGGATGCGCGTGCAACTCCATTTCTTTCAATATGTAAATAAATTTGTTCTAAATAATCTTCCATCCCTGGCGTAGCCATCGTCCGTTCGCCTCCAATATCATTTGTTTATCAAATACTGTATTGCCCAAAATTGTTTAAGCCCTTCTCTTGTGGGGTACATTCATACAAACTAGTTAAGGAGTGAATGTTATGGGTCAATTTCTTTGGTTTGTAATTGTAGCCCTATTTGTATTTTGGCTATTAGGTCTTCTATTTAAAATAGGCGGTGGACTTATCCACATTATTTTAGTGATTGCCGGGATCATCTTCATTTTCCAACTTCTCACCGGAAGACGTTCCCGTTAAGGAAAGGGATGTCGACTTTTTACGAAGTCTGGCATCCCTTTCCTTATGCTTGCTTCTTATTTAATTTTCGCATAGATACATGTATTACGTAAACTTTTTCCATCTATTGAGACGCTGTCTTGCTTTAAGGTTCCCTCAAGCTCAAAGCCTACACGTTCCGCGACTGCTCGACTTTTTACGTTTTCTTCATCACATCGAATTTCTACCCGACGTGCCCCAAGTTCTTGAAATGCAAATTCGGTAATCGCCTGTACTGCTTCAGTCATATAGCCATGCCCTTCGAATCTAGTATCTAACCAATAACCAATTTCAAACTTTGGGATAGACCAATCAATTCGATGGAGTCCAGATGAACCGATAAATGCACCATTTTCTTTTAGAAATAAATGTAAACGCAAATCTTTTCGGGTAATAAAATCAGCAACTGCCTGCCGTAGACTTTCCTCGGTCGTTTCCAACTGTGGTGTCTCCTTCGCCCATGGCATCCACTCGGAAAGGGCCGCTTGCGAGTTACGGACAGCCGTCCAAGCATCCAGTGCATCTTCTACTTGTGGTGCCCGAATAATCAGCCGTTCTGATTCAAAGCGCTCTGGAAACTTCGGGATTTGAATTCCGGGTTCCACCTTCTTTTCATCCTCCCAAACGACCGGCGTCGTAACACCACCTTGATAGTCCTCCCGTGTAATTCCATAGGTTACAGCATCGTAATAGGAATTTTCTTTCGGAGAAAACCATGCATTTCGCAAATGTGCTTCTTTCACAAAACCCGCCCGTTCAAACGTTTTACGCATCGCTAAATTATCTTGTCTCGTATGGCCTTCCAAACGAATTTTCTTTGCAGGCAGTTCAAATACATAATCTACTACGAGTTGAAGCGCCGCTGGTCCATAACCATATCCTCTATATAAATCTGCAATCCGCAAGTCGAACATCGGGATTTCATCACGTAAATCATATAATTTAACAATACCGACTTTTTCTTGCTTATCATTTTCCACCCAAAATGTTTTCACTTCATCAGATTGATAGCCGCCTTCTTCAATCGTCTTTTCGATAAGATGACGCGCAGGATGTGTGTTTCCATGATATGGCCATGTATTTGTTGTTAGAAAGTGGATAAGTTGCTCTTGCTCTTCCATCGTCCATTCTTGTAACCGCATGAAGATTCCCCCTATTTTTCAATGCGAATCAGCCGCAATGAATTCAGTACGACAAGTATTGTTGCGCCCATATCTGCAAAAATCGCAATCCACAATGTTAACCATCCTGGGATAATTAATAGAAGCGCAATGATTTTTAATCCTAATGCAAACATAATGTTTTCTTTAATAATACGCAATGTTTTTCTACTTAATTTAATTGTATAAGGAAGTTTAGTAAGATCATCTGCCATTAAGGCGATATCGGCTGTTTCTAGTGCGGCATCAGTCCCAGCACCACCCATCGCAATCCCTACTGTCGCTTCAGCCAGCGCAGGTGCGTCATTAATACCGTCACCAACCATCGCCACCCGACCATATTGTTCTTGTAGTTGTTGTACGACTTTTAATTTATCTTCAGGCATAAGCCCGGCACGCACATCACTCATATTCAACGCTTTTCCGATTGCTTGCCCAGTTTGCTCGTGGTCACCCGTTAACATGACCGTGTGACGAATGCCAATATCTTTTAATCGTTGTAATAACGCCTTACTTTCTTCACGGATTGGATCTGCAACAGCCACCAAACCTGCATAGACATTTTCAGTCATAATCGCCATAACCGATTTCCCTTCGCGTTGGAGCGATGATGCCAGGGCCACAGCATCTTCTGGAATGATTGTGAATTCTTCAATCCAACTTATACTACCAATCATAATTTTTTTATACGCAACCGTGCCATAAGCGCCTTTTCCGGTCACCGATTGAAAATTTGTTACCTCTTTCATTTCAACGTTATTTTTCTCAGCATAATGAACAATCGCTTTCGCCAATGGATGTTGTGACATTGATTCTACTGCCGCAATTGCACTAAGAAGGCCTTCTTTATCAACTTCTGTAACGACAAAATCACTTACTTCTGGATACCCCTTTGTTAGTGTCCCGGTTTTATCAAAAGCAACCGCATGTAACTGTCCTGTTTCTTCTAAATGAATGCCACCTTTAATGAGCACCCCATGTCTTGCCGCATTACCAATGGCCGTCACAATGGCCACAGGTGTAGAAACAACTAGCGCACAAGGACACCCAACTACGAGCACCGCCAATCCTTGATACACCCATGTATTCCAGTCAGCCCCTAACAGCGGAGGAATCACCGCAATAAGTAGCGCGATGACCATAATCACAGGTGTGTAATACTTCGCAAAACGATCGACGAATTTTTGAGATGGCGCTTTTTCAGCTTGCGCCTCTTCAACGAGGTGAATAATTTTCGCCAAAGCTGTATCTCCAACGAGTTTCGTCACTTTGATTTCAAGTGCCCCTTCCTCGTTGATCGTTCCAGCAAACACTTCGTCACCTTGTTGTTTAAACACAGGAACAGACTCGCCTGTGATTGCAGCTTGATTAATTGTCGATGAGCCAGTCGCAACAATGCCGTCCATCGCAATCTTTTCACCCGGCTTTACGATGAGGATATCTCCCCGAACAATGTCTTTCGTTGGGATTGTCGTAAACTTCCCATTCCGCTTAACCGTGGCCGAAGATGGTGCAATGTCCATCAGTAATCGAATCGACTGTCTTGCTTTATTCATAGAGTAAGCTTCAAGCGCTTCACTGACGGCAAATAAAAATACAATGACCGCACCTTCACGCCACTCACCGATAATGACTGCGCCAATAATCGCAATCGTCATTAACGTTTTCATATCGAAATCTAAACGGAGTAAATTTTGAATTCCCGTTTTAAACATACTGGCCCCGCCCACCGCAATTGAAATTGCAAAGAAAATAATCGCCGGCGGATACATTTCATCATGAATAAATGATAGAGTTGCACCGATTATTAAAAATAGGAGCGACAATACAGTAACAATATTTTCTTTCCGTTTATAAAACGGGATCGGCGGCTCTAATCTTTCTTGCTTATCTTCAGGCACTACTGTGATTCCATCAAAAGCACCTGCAGCTTCAATTTCTTCAACAGTAATCTGACCAACAACCGCTAGCTTCGACGCACCGAAGTTCACCTGTGCCTCTTCAACAGCTGGAAGTTCTTTAATATTTTTTTCAAACTTCGCCGCACAACTCGCACACGTCAAATTTTCTAAACGATATTCCGATTTATTCGTTGTCGTCATCGTTTTCACCTTCTATCGCATGAGCTTGTGCAATCGTCACAAGTTGATGAACATGTGCATCAGCAAGCGCGTAATAAACCATTCTCCCTTTACGTGTAGACTTAGCGAGTGAATGGTCGCGTAAATATCTCAAATGATGTGAAGCAGTCGCTACCGACGAATCGATAACAGCTGCAACGTCGCACACACACATTTTTTCTTCCAATGTTAGTGCATAAGCAATTCTCAATCTCGTTTCATCCGCAAGCGCTTTAAATATTTGAACAGCTTGACTGACTTCTGGCAATTGATGTCGAACCCTATGTACAACATCTTCATGAACCACCGTCACTTCACACACTTCTTTCGACTGCATCATGCTCACCTCATTCAAATGATTGTTTGATTATAAATTTAGTATATGCGAATTTTATTGAGGAGACAAGGATTATCAAATGATTGTTTGAATGTTAATTAGCGCAAAGATTTTTGCGTAAATCTAGCTACGTTCAAGGAGCGTTGCATACTTTCTCCAGCACTAAAACTCAATTTAAAAGTAATCAACAATTAAAATGATGTATACTAAAAGTAAATACTTCTCACCCCTAATGAAAGGAAGTTTTCGTATGAAGAAAGGGAAATGGAATGCAATCACAGATGTGCCGAATGTAAAAGTCGGACATGTGACACTTGACGAGGAACTTCCAAACGAGGGAGCGATTCGTACAGGCGTTACGGCGATTTTGCCGCACGCAGGGAATTTATTTGAACAAAAAGTGCCAGCCGCTAGCTTTATATTAAATGGCTTTGGCAAAACGGTTGGACTTATTCAAGTGGACGAGCTCGGGGTACTTGAATCACCGATTATGCTAACAAATACATTTAGCGTGGCCCAAGTGTTACAAGGAACGCTAGACTATATGCTGGCGCAAAATAAAACGATTGCCGACACGACCAGTTCATTAAATATCGTCGTTGGCGAATGCAATGATAGTTATTTAAATTCGATGCGGGAAATGAAAGTCCAAGCACACCATGCCATTGAAGCCATTCAACTGGCTGCAACAGGCCCTGTCGAACAAGGTGCGATTGGCGCTGGAAAAGGAATGATTTGTTACGAAGTGAAAGGCGGCATCGGTTCTTCTTCACGGCTCGTCGCACACGAATCCACAACCTATACAGTAGGCGTATTAACGCTGACGAACTTCGGAAAATCCTCCGAATGTAAAATAAACGACTGGCTACAATCGAATGGGTTCGACCAATATGAAGCGACTTTTCCAACGAAAGAAGAAGTCGAAAAACCAGATGGCTCAGTCATAATTATTGTCGCAACAGACGCCCCAGTCAACGAACGACAACTTAAACGATTTGCAAAGCGATCAGCGATTGGTCTAGGACGTACAGGTACTTCCGTCCATAATGGAAGCGGCGATATTATTATCGCATTTTCAAATGGCTATACGATTCCTCATTCCGCCGATGACATGACAATCTCTCCTGCTTTATTACGCGATGAACACCCAATCATGAATGATCTATTCAAAGCAGTTGTGGAAGCAACAGAGGAAGCAGTTTACCAATCATTGCTCCATGCAGAAACGACCACTGGACGAGATGGAAGAGTAATTGAAAAATGTATCTTGGAGAAAAAATAGAGAGTAGCAGGGATTTCAATATCCCTTACTACTCTCTTGTTTTTTGTTGCAATTAATTTCAATACCACACCTATTTCCCAAAAAAGCAGTTCATCTTGAAATGCTCCAAGATTGAACCGCTTTTTTTTAACTATTTTTCTCTTCCTGATGCAACACATCTTGTAGATCATCTGTCCCCGAAATGTCCGCCAACTTCACTTTCGAACGATAAGCAGACCGGACCAATAAATGCCCCGCAACCGGAGCCGTTAGAAACACGAACACGATTCCCAACAATAACCGAACACTAATAAAATGCGCGGTCGTCCAAAAATACACGAATGCACCCAATAATGTTAATAGGACGGCGAGCGTCGAACTTTTCGTCGCGGCGTGTGATCTTGTATACACATCCGGCAACCGTATTAACCCAAATGCGCTGACAACACTCATAATACTTCCTATTAAAATTAAGAATGCACCAACAAATTCACCGATCGCGTTTACGTTCAACGACAATCCCCCTCAAAATATACTTCGAATAAGCAATTGTTCCGATAAAGGACAAAATTCCTAAAATCAAAATGACCTCTAAAAAAGCTTTCGTATTCATTAATACAGAAATGACGGCAATCGAAGCAATTAAATTTACACCAATCACGTCAAGCGCCAAAACACGGTCAGGTAGTGATGGCCCGAGAATGATGCGCAGCACAGAAATCACGATTGTGATGGAAAGTAACACAAGTGAAATTGTCAGCATCGTATTGATCATTAACGGGTCACCTCCATAATTGCTTTCTCATAGTTTTTTAATTGACTGATAATCGCGCCGCGCTCTTCTTCAACATCCATTGCATGAACGAATAAAACGCTTCCCTCCGGCGCTACTTCCATAACGACCGAACCCGGCGTTAACGTTAACAACAAGGAAATCATCGTAATTTCTATATCACTTTCCAGTACAGTCTCATATCTGAAAATACCTGGTTGGATTTTTAATTTAGGACTTAAAATTTGTTTTAACACGAGGATGCTTGATTGTACTAGCTCTGAGATAAAGATAAACAATAACTTTATACATGCAATTAATCGCCTCAAATAAAATTGAGTGCCAAAAAATCGATGCATCAGGAAAATAATCCCCATCCCGACGAGAAATCCAGCGAAAAACGTTGTCACCCGCACTTCATCCTCATCCATCAGTAACATCCATAAAAATGCAATCATCACATTCAGCAATAATTGAGCCCGCACGAATCGTTCACCTCAACTTTCCGTAGAAACTCGGAACATTTCTACTCACTCCTTATTTAATACCGCATCCACATAAACTTCAGGGTTCATGAGTGTATAGGCAGCATCTTCCACATACACAAGAATACTTTCCGCTCCTACTCCAAGCGCAATCGTCGCGATTCCGAGCAATACACAAGGAATTAATAAGCGTTTCTTGAGTGGAACTTCCTCATCTTCACTAATAATCGTTTCTCCCCAAAATGTGTTCATGAAAATACGAAGAAGCGAATAGAGCACGAACATTCCTGAAAGAAAAGCAAGACCGAGTAAAACATAGGACCCTGCCTCTACCATGCCTTGTCCAACATATAACTTTCCTAAAAAACCACTTAATGGCGGTATACCAGCTAGTGATAAAGTCGTTAGGAAAAAGAGCCAGCCAAGCAGCGGATAATTTTGAATGAGTCCACTCATCTCTTCAATTCTTGATTTTCCTGTTAAATAAATCATCGTTCCCGCAAGCATAAACAACAGTGCTTTAATAAGCATGTCATGCACGAGATAAAAAATCGCCCCTTGAAATGCAATCTCTGTAGAAACCGCAAGTCCTACTAGAATAAATCCTACCGTGATGACCACGTTATACGAAACAATTTGACGAATATCTTGATAAGCAAGCGCACCAATACTTCCGCCAATCAATGTTAGTGCAGCCATTACGCCAATCATCGTATGCGTAATTGAAGGTTCGTGATAGAAAATCAGTGTAAACGTACGGAACATCGCGTAAATTCCTACCTTTGTCAATAACGCACCGAACAAAGCAGCAATTGCTGTTGGAGGCGCGCTATATGAACCTGGCAACCAAAAGTAAAGCAACAATCCCGACTTCAAACTGAAGACAATTAAAAAGATGATACTGATAATCGTGAGTAACGGACCTTGCCCTACTTCTGCAATACGTGCTGATAAATGTGCCATATTAAGCGTTCCAACAGTTCCATATAAATAGGCAATGCCTAATAAGAAAAACCAGGAAGACAGTACATTTATCGCCACATATTTGATAGATTCAACGAGTTGAATTTTCTTTCCACCCATTGTAATTAATACATAAGAAGCAAGAAGCATCACTTCAAAACAGACAAACAAGTTAAATAAATCGCCTGTTAAGAACGAACCGTTCACCCCTGCAATTAACAACAAGGCAAATGGATAAAAGAACATATTCTCACGCCTCGCGCCAATCGAAGAAAAGGCATACAATAACACGATTGCAGAGACAATAGCCGTCGTTAAGACAAGCAACACAGAAAACGAATCTGCAACGAACAAAATTCCATAAGGCGGCTTCCAACCACCGAAATCTAGACGTAAAATCCCATTCGTTTGGATACGATTTAATAAAATCAAACTGACAATTGCCGTCGCTACCAACGCTAGAAAACTTACTACGCGTTGCACTTTGACAAAAGGACGTAAAAAGACGAGGATAATTCCCGTCAGTAAAGGAATCATCATAGGCATTGCAACAATATTATTCATCTGTAAACCCTCGCAATTCTTGAAGGTCATCCGAACCTGTCTCTTGATATGCACGGTAAGCGAGCACTAATAGAAATGCCGTCACCGCAAAACTAATCACAATCGCCGTTAAAATTAACGCCTGAGGTAAAGCATCCGTATAACTTTCTGACTCTTCACCCAAAAGCGGAACGCCACCTTTTTTCAAACCGCCCATGACCATTAATAAGAGATGCACCGCATGAGATAAAACAGCGGACCCTAAAATAATTCGAACAACACTACGGGACAGTAGCAAATAAACGGCAACCGTTACAAGTACACCTACAAGTATCGTAATTAACGTTTCCATCGCTACACATCCTCACTAATACTTAAAATAATTGTTACTACGGTTCCAACGACAGTTAACGCAACACCCACTTCGAATAATGTCACCGTCGCTAATTCCGTTTCACCAAAAACTGGCAAATTAAATGTACTGAACGCCTGTGTTAAAAACTCCGCGCCGAACAGTACTGCGCCAAATCCCGTTCCAACCGCAAAAAGTACGCCAAGCGCTGCCACTTTTTTAAAATCGAGTGGGATTCCTTTTTCAACAGTTTCAATATCGTATACGAGAAATAACAAAACAAGTGCAGAGGAGAGGACGAGGCCACCAATAAATCCGCCACCAGGATTATTATGCCCTGAGAGAAACAGCTCGACGCCAAATGTCAAAATGATAAAGACAACAAGCTTTGTTATCGTATGCAAAATTACATCATTAATCTTCAACGTCTCGCCCCCCCTTCCTCGCTTTTAATTTAATTAATGTATAAACACCGATTCCTGCGATGAAAAGAACGACAACTTCAAGCATCGTATCAAAAGCACGGAAATCACCTAAAATCGTGTTGACAATGTTTTTACCACCTGTTAATTCATACGCATTTTCAAAATACGATGAAATAGAATCAAACATTTTATTGCCCTGAACTGCCAGCGCAATTACCGTTACAAGCGTTCCAGCTGATATCGCAATAATGCCATTTGTCACTTTTGACGCACGAACAACCTTCTCTTTTTTCATTTTAGGTAGGAAATAAAAACAGAGTAAAAATAAAGCAGTCGTAACAGTTTCCACAACGATTTGGGTCAGTGCTAAATCAGGTGCACGGAAAACAACAAAAAATAACGCAATCGAATACCCTAATACACCATTTAGTAAAATCGCCGTAACACGCGAACTCACAAAAATCATTAAAATTCCCGCTACCATCATAACAAAGACGAGAATATACTCATTTACTGTGATGGGTGCATCATTCGAAAAGTCAAAGGTGAATCCACCAACGAAAAATATCGTTCCGGCAACAGTCAGTAAGAAAAAGCCGAAAATATACACAAAATAATGACGTAAATAGCCCGTCATATAAGTATTCGTTAATAACGTAGAGCCTCGTTCCACCATCGTCAAAGCGCCATTATAAACGCTATCCAAATTCCAACGTAATGGACCAATTTTGTATAACGAACGCCAATAATTAAGCGAAATGTACAATAAGAATCCAATGATAATTACACCAACCGTCATCCATAACGCCATGTTCGGTCCATGCCAAATTTTAATCGGATCCATCGCCTGTCCAATTTGTGGCAAAGAAGGATATACTGCCGCCATCGCTGGGCGCAATAAATAATCTCCAATGACATTCGGGAAAAAGAATATAGCGACAACGAGCAATCCTAAAATCGAAGGTGCAATTAGCATCCCAACAGGTGCTTCGTGTGCTTCTCGATCCAAACGATCCGGTTGATGTTCCCCGAAGAATGTTTGGAAAACGATAATCATGCTGTAGATAAAAGTGAAAACACTGCCTAGCCAAGCAAGAACTGGAAACAGCGTCCCCCAACTGCCGATTGAAAAGAACTCTAAATGGCGTACCGCTACCATGGCCTCAAAAAACATTTCTTTACTTAAAAAACCGTTAAACGGCGGTAAACCCGCCATTGAAAAACTACCGATTATAGCAATTGTAAACGTCACAGGCATTAACGACATCAGCCCGCCAAGTCGTCGAACATCCCGTGTTCCTGCATTTAAGTCGACAATCCCAACGACCATGAAAAGTGCGCCTTTGAAAGTCGAATGGTTCACAAGATGAAATAAAGCGGCGAACGTCGCCTGAGCATATAAAACAGAATTCTCGCTATACCCCGAATTAAGTGCTGCAGACCCTAAACCAAATAAACTCATGACAAGACCAAGCTGACTAATTGTTGAATAAGCAAGAAGCGCCTTTAAGTCAGTCTGCCTCACCGCATTAAACGAACCCCAAAATAACGTAAAGATCCCGACAATACTCACTGTATAAAACCAAACAGCATCCCCGCCAAACACACCCGTAAACCGGGCAACTAAATAAATGCCCGCCTTTACCATCGTTGCAGAGTGCAAGTAAGCACTCACTGGTGTAGGTGCTTCCATAGCATCTGGCAACCATATATGGAAAGGGAATTGTGCAGATTTTGTAAACGCACCAAGTAAGACGAGCACCATTGCGGGTATAAATAAGGAATGACCCGTAATTTCACCCATCATGGCAATATTTTCTCGTATACTGAAAGATCCTGTCATAGCATATAGCATGATAAATCCGGCCAACATCGCAACGCCGCCGGAAACCGTAATTAACATAGATTTTTGCGCCCCATATCTGGACTGTTTACGGTGATACCAAAATGCGATCAGTAGAAATGAGGAAATACTCGTTAATTCCCAAAACACATATAACACCATCATATTGTCTGAAAAAACGACCCCGAGCATCGCTCCCATAAACATGAGCAAATAAACATAAAAATGGCTTAATGATTCACGGCTAGATAAGTAGTAAATTGAGTATAGAATCACTAAACTACCTACCCCTGTAATAAGGAGTCCAAAAATGATACTTAGCCCATCAAGATACGTAGTAAAATGAATATTTGCCGAAGGAATCCATTGAATGGCGTTTACCATTGTCATTCCCGATGCAACTGTTGGAATAAACCGGGCAAGCCCAGCAAATAAAACTAGAGGAACAATCAGTACGAACCAACCAATCATGCGTGGTTTCCATTTATAAATAAATGGTACGAGAATCGCTGCTAAAAAGGGGATAAAAATCGCCATCGTAATTGTTAACAAATGCTAACCTCCCATCAAAATCAAAGTGAATGCCCTATATTTTATGGTTTTATTGTATGTAGATGATCAACACTTTCAACTATCGTTAGAAGAAAACTTGACTCGTACAGTGACAAACGGCATAATAAGATGCCATAGAGGATTTTATTGATACGAGCTTTGGAAATAGAGTCAGTATAGAGGACAATCGTCAGTTACAATGGAAATTATACACGAAAATGGTTATAATCGCACTTCAGAACATTTCACAATTATTTTCCGAAGTTTTTTTTTTTATGAAATGATGAATTGCCCAAGACGAATATAATCACTAACTTGTTTTCAATTTGAATATCATATATAATAACCTAGTTTTCATCTATAGATAAATTTCAAGCATGAAAAATTATAAAACATTCAGAGGTGACTACCACAATGGGCACGGCAAAAAGTCGTATGGACGAGAGCATTCTCGTTTGTGTTTACTACGGTCCAAATGGTGAACGTCTCATTAGACGGGGACATAAAATGGCAACAATCATGAACTGTCCACTATATATTTTAACGGTCGATCCTCTTCCATTCGATGAATTCGACGCGGAGAAATCAGAATATGTAGAGCGATGGCAAGAGCTGGCTGAAGAATTTGGTGTAACTAAATTTATCATTCGCGACAATGAAAAACGCCCTTCTGCTAAAGTAATTAAAGAGGTTGCCCACGAACATAATATTACGCAAATTATTATTGGGCAAACCGCACAAAGCAGATGGGAAGAAATTACAAAGGGTTCTTTTATGAATGTGCTTTTACGTGAAATGTCCTTTGTCGATTTCCACGTTGTGTCAGTCGATCGGGCCATGAAAGACGAAGATGACGATATGTTTGAAAAAGGCGTTCGTGCATACTTAGTCAAAGAAAATGACACGTATCGCGTGAAATTCACATTATGTAAAGAGGCCCAGTATGAGGGCATCTTCTTTAAAGAAATTGGCACAGATTTTAACAACGGCATATTCAAATTCATGTGCAATCATAAAATGTGTCAAGTGCATATTGCGGATGATATCGTTGCTGACCCTTCATTCTTAAAAGATAAAAAGCAAACTAAAATTGAAGGCGCATAAAAAAGCAGACTACCTTTTTTAAACAAGGTAGTCTGCTTTTTTTATTGTAGTTAATATTACTCTTCCCCTACAATTTTCACTTCAAGTTCTAATTCAACACCAAACGTCTTCTTCACTTCGGCTTTTACCATCTCAATCGTTTGAATATAATCCGTTGCAGTCGCTTCGTTTTTATTCACAATAAAGCCGGCATGTTTCGTAGACACTTCCGCTCCCCCATGGCCTTTCCCTTGCATGCCGCAATCTTGAATCAGTTTTCCGGCGAAGTATCCAGGTGGACGTTTAAAAACACTTCCAGCTGAAGGAAACTCTAGCGGTTGTTTAGATTCACGCTGATACGTTAAGTCCGCCACTTTAGCGTTTATTTCCTCTTGGTCGCCTTCTTCCAGACGGAAATCTGCTGACAATACATAATAACCTTTCTTCGCGATAATACTTTGACGGTAACCAAGTTCCAATTCCTCTTTAGAAAGGACGAGTACTTCACCAGCCTCAGTAAGGACAGTCGCTTGCACAATAATATCCTTCACTTCACCGCCATAAGCCCCTGCATTCATCGCCATCGCTCCGCCGATAGAACCAGGAATGCCACATGCAAACTCAAATCCAGTTAAAGAATGACTTGCCGCAACTTTGGACGCATCGAAAATATTGGCCCCACCTTCTGCATGAATCAAGGTACCTTCGACTTTAATTTTATTTAACTTTGCTAAATGAAGAACAATGCCTCGAACCCCGCCATCTCGCACAACCATATTTGAACCATTTCCAAGTAATAAAAGTGGAATTTGATTAGCATGCGCGTATTTTACAGTCGTAATTGTTTCTTCGATGTTCCCTGGCATCACAAAAAGATCTGCCGCTCCCCCAAGTTTTGTTGCTGTGTATTTACATAGTGGTTCATTTAATTTTATTATTCCCTCTGTAATCATTGCCTGTAAATCAGTAAACCATTGATGTTTTGACATCAATATCCAGTCCTTTCAGTGAAATCAAATCCATCGTTAGGATAAATAAAGTAATAATATATCCTTACCTTTAATAGTATGCTTTGTAATCCCAATTTTGACAAGGATTAATCATCAACTTCCATAAATTCGCCCTTCTTTACTATACAGCACAAAACAATCTCGAATTCTAGATAATTTATCTTGACTTCGAGATAATCGCCGTCTATACTTTCATTAACACTAAAAGTTGAAAGGGAGTTTTAAGAATGGGAAATGAAGTTCAAACAACAAATCATTGGGTAGTCGATGCGGCACACACATCTGTCGGTTTCACAGTGAAGCACATGATGTTTTCAAAAGTTAGAGGAAGCTTTACGGGCGTCGAGGGGAAACTAGTTGGAAACCCTGAAGATTTAACAAACGCGAAAATTGACTTTAACATTGATGTTTCAACGATTCATACAAATAACGAAGATCGAGATAATCACCTTCGTTCTGCAGATTTCTTCGATGTTGACAATCATTCACACCTATCATTTGTTTCGACAAACATTGTAAAAACAAGTGATACATTGTATGACGTAACAGGTGATGTGACGATGAAAGGCGTTACGAAAAGCGTGACATTCACAGCAGAATATGAAGGTACGGGGAAAAATCCATGGGGCGTCGATGTTGCAGCTTTTGAAGTAACAGGCAAAATCTCAAGATCTGAATTTGACCTAACATGGAACCAAGTACTTGAAGCAGGTGGCGTACTCGTCGGCGATGACATCGCGTTGACAATGGACGTTCAACTGAATCCAGCGCAGTAAAGGTTAACGTTCTAAACTAGATATACAATCTTCTTGCCACCAAATTGGGAGGACATCATCAGTCTTTGAGCGGAAATCTTGCTGTTTTCCTCGGACATCAAAACCGATTCGGAGGACATCAAAAAAACCAGGCATGTAATTTCACAAATTACATAAGTCAATTTCATAATCCAATCTTTTCGCTGCGCCGATACAATATATAGTTTGGGCAATTACAAAATTGCCTCTGTTGAGTTAAACCGTTCTAAACTATATATTGTATCAACTTAGCGGTTTTAAGTAATTATGAAATTGACTCACATGCCTGGTTTTTATACTGTTTCACCCGCTGCTTTCCGAAGCGCATTGACAAATGTTTCTGTCGGTTGTGCCCCGGAAATCGCATATTTTCTATTAATAACGAAAAACGGAACGCCTTGTACACCAATCTGCCCCGCCTCTTTAATATCTTCCTTCACATCATCTGCAAATTCCTCTGAATGCAGCATTTCTTTCGTTCGTTCTTCCGATAGGCCGAGTTTTTTCGATAGTTCAACCAATGTTTCAAACGTACCTATTTTTTCGCCTTCTATAAAATAAGCATGTAACAGTTGCTCTGTCATTTGCTCCCCTAGACCTTCTTGCTCCGCAAACTTCGCGAGTCGATGAGCATGAAACGTATTCGCTGGACGCATCTTTTCAAAATCATAATTTAATCCAACAGATTGTGCCTGGAGCGCAACGTTATCTGTCATCGCCTTTGCCTCTTCAATAGAAATCTTATATTTTCCAGCTAAAACCTCGATCATCGACTCATCTGAGGTTGCAATTGCATTAGGTTCAAGTTCATAAGCTTTGTAAACAACTTCAACTTCTTCCAAGCCAGATGCTTTTATCGCTTCCTCTAACCTTCTTTTTCCTATATAACAAAATGGACAAACATAATCAGACCATACCTCTATTTTCATTCTTTTTTTCACTCTCCCTTTATCAGTATCATAAATTTATCGAAATAAGGTAACAATGTATATGCCTGAGAATTATAGAAAAAAATGGAGGTCCTTATTATGCCTAATTCATTATGGCTTCAAAGCGCATATGAACACGAGCCCTTCCCACCTCTCCAAGAGGATATACATTGTGACGTTTGTATCGTTGGGGGTGGCTTAAGTGGAATTGCCAATGCTTATTATCTCGCAAAACAAGGAAAAGACGTCGTACTTCTTGAAAAAGATTCACTTCTTGCTGGTGCAACTGGTAATTCTACTGGTAAATTAACAACCCAGCACGATTTTGTTTACGCAAATTTAATTAATAAATTCGGCCGTGAGCATGCAAGGTTATATTATGATGTCAACAAAGATGCTGTTGAATTTGGAAGATCGATTGCAAAAGGTGATGAATTATTATCGGCAAATTCCATTCTTTACGCTCAAACTAAAGCCGGCGAGGAGCTCTTGAGACAGGAAGCGCATGCCTACACGGAACTTAGTATTCCCGGCGAGCTCGGCAGAAATTCAGAATTGCCAATACCCATCCTTTCTACACTTATGATGGAAGATGAAGCCCAAATCCACCCTGTCCGCTTCGGCCACACACTTGCCAAGCTCGCTATCGAAGCTGGGGCACGCTTTTACGAACAATCTGACGTGCAAACAATGGATTTTAACGATCGCTTTTTAACGTTAAAATCTGCCGCAAAAGTACATTTTAAAAACCTGATACTGAGCACACATTATCCAATTGAAGCCCTAAAAGGCATTCAAGTGCTAAAGTTAGCTGTCGATCGCTCTTATATTGTTTCCGCAAGGGCTGACATTGCATTGACTGGGCAGTATATCTCTGTTGATTCGCCAAAAAGATCTATCAGAACGGCGAAAATTGATGGGAAAACCTATTTTTTATTGTCAGGATCAAGTCACACAGCCGGAGTTGAAGGGAATACAACTGGACATTATGAACGACTATATGCTGACTTGAAAGATACATTTCGCCTTACCTCTTTCATCACCGGATGGTCTGCCCAAGATCCTGAAACGCCAGATTTAATTCCTTATGCCGGAAAAATTACGACTTCTTTGCCGCACGTTTATATAAGTACAGGCAATCGAAAATGGGGTCTTTCAAATTCGTTGGCGGGCGCTAAGATTATTTCCGACCAAATTGTAGGGAGAGAAAATCCGGCGACTGCCCTATATGCTCCGAATCGCACAGGTTTTGGAGATAAACTGCTCCAGGCGCTAAAGTTAACTGGACTCGTTGTGAAAGAATTTACGACTGGACATATCGCACGGACGGATGCACCTATATGCACCCATATGGGTTGTCGAACGCGATGGAATAACGCCGAAGAGACTTGGGATTGCCCATGCCACGGTTCACGTTTTAGAAAAGACGGTTCTGTATTAGAAGGTCCTGCAACGAAGCCGTTAGATTTATCGTAATAAAAACGCAGAGATTTATTTTGATTAACCTAAGAAAACTCGTGTAGTTCTTGAAATTGTTGCATTCTTCTCGAAACGTTGCATACTAAGTGCTTCATTTTAAACCATCAAAAAAGGCTAAGCAGGAAATCTCCGCTTAGCCTTCATTATTTTATTTCAAAGCTTCTGTTAAAACTGGAACGATTTGCTTTTTACGTGATACGACGCCTGTTAATGTCGCTGTACGATTCGATAATGATACATCGAAGGCTGCTGCAGCGCGCTCTGCTTGTTCACCAAGTGCCAACACGATTGAATCGTTGTTAATGATGTCTGTCACAACGAATAAAAATAAGCCAAGTCCTTTTTCCGCGATAACTTTATCAATCGCTGCTTCAAACTCAGGTTGTTGCTCCATCACTTCATCAACATCTACCGCATTCACTTGTGCAATTTCGATTTTCAATCCATTTTCAAACGTAAACTCTTTTGCATCAAGTGCAATTAGTTCTTCAATTGTTTTATCGCTTAAATCTGCCCCTGCTTTTAACATTTCCAGTCCGTATTCTTCTGCATTGACACCTGCAATTTCCGCAAGTTCTTCTGCTGCAACACGGTCTTCTTCCGTAAATGTTGGCGATTTAAATAACAGTGAGTCCGAAATGATCGCAGAAAGCATAAGACCTGCAATATCTTTTGGTACTTCCACACCATTTTCTTTATAAAGCTTATTTAAAATTGTCGCTGTACAACCCACCGGTTCTGCTCGATAGTAAAGCGGGTCATTTGTTTCGAAATTCGCAATACGATGATGGTCAATCACTTCGATAATTTGAACCTCATCCAGATCATCAACACTTTGTTGTTTTTCATTGTGGTCTACTAAGATTACTTGACTTGCTTCAGGTGCTGCCTTTTCAATAAATCTTGGTGCTTCAAAACCGAAATGCTCAAGTGCATAAGCTGTTTCATTCGACACTACACCAAGTCGAACAGCTTCTGCATCCATTCCTAATTGACGCTTTAAATAGGCATAACTAATTGCCGCCGTAATTGAATCTGTATCCGGATTCTTATGTCCAAAAACTAATACTTTACTCATTCACTAAGTCCTCCTGCGATTATTTATCATTATTTATTTTATCATAACGGCTTGCCTAATAATATTGAGGCAAGTCCATCGTTATTTTCAACAAAATCAGCCAATGTATAGCTATCTAAAACTTTAAAGTAAGCATCTAATGCCTCGTGCAAAACATTTTTTAATCGACATACGGGCGTAATGATGCATTGATTGATTTCGCAATTAAAACACTCTACTAGGTGAAAATCATCTTCTGTCTTTCGAACAGTTTCTCCAATATTAATTTCACTCGGATGAACGTTCAAACGAATGCCCCCACCACGTCCACGAATCGTTTCGACCAACCCCATTTTACCAAGCTCATGGGTCACTTTTGTTAAATGGTTTTTAGATATATTATAGACATCAGAAATTTCTTGAACAGTAGATAACTCTTCTTTTCCTTTAATTCCAAGGTACAAAAGCACACGTAAAGAAAAATCTGTGTACATCGTTAAACGCATAATTTCACCGCACTTTCCATTACTATTATACCCATTGTGGCGGTTACGTGAAAGAAATGTGTCTAAAAAAGAAAACCTTTTTAAAGTTATATATTTTATATAGCTTTATCTTTATATTTGTTGTATTCTAAAATTAAACACAAAATGAAAGGTAGTGCTAAACATGCTTTCACAAGAAACGATCGACATTATTAAATCAACTGTACCGGTGTTAGAGGAACACGGGAAAACGATTACAACGGTTTTTTACAAAAATATGTTTGAGGCGCACCCTGAACTGCTAAACGTATTCAACCACGCAAACCAATCACAAGGTCGCCAACAAACAGCTTTAGCAAATACGGTATATGCAGCGGCAGCAAATATCGACAACTTAGAAGCAATTTTACCAGCGGTTATCCAAATCGCTCATAAGCATAAATCATTAGGAATTACAGAAGATCAATATCCGATTGTAGGCTATCATTTACTCGGCGCAATTAAAGAAGTACTCGGGGACGCAGCGACACCTGAAATCATTTCAGCATGGGGCGAAGCGTACGGCGTTATTGCAGATGTTTTCATTAGCGTCGAAAAAGAAATGTATGAACAAGCCGAAGCAATGGAAGGCGGATGGCGAACATTTAAAGCATTTACAGTAGCCGATAAAGTCGTCGAAAGTGATGTCATTACGTCATTTTATTTAAAACCTGTAGATGGCAATCAATTACCTAGTTACTTACCCGGACAATACATTACGGTGCGTGTAAACATCCCAGGTGAAGAATATACATTGAACCGCCAATATAGCTTATCCCAAGCACTAGAAGAAGATGTTTATCGCATTTCTGTGAAGCGTGAAGATGAATGTGAGCCAAACGGAAAAGTATCAACGTATCTACATCGTAACGTCAATGTTGGGGATGAAATTGAGGTCAGTGTTCCGGCTGGAGATTTCTATCTAGACCCAGAAAGTACAACACCGGTTACATTAATTAGCGGTGGGGTTGGGATTACGCCAATGATGAGCATGTACGAAACAATTGCACGCATTTCACCCGAGCGTCCAGTTGCATTCTTACATTCCGCACGTACGCGCGCACACCAAGCATTTAACGAGCGTATTACAGAACTAGATGCATCGTTAGAAAATTCATCTGTTGCAGTGCTGTACTCTGAAGAAGGCGATGGATTTATTACGAAAGATTTCCTACAAGAAAAAGTACTGGAAGGAAGCGACATTTACGTATGTGGTCCAACACCATTCATGCAAGCCGTCATTAACTACTTATACGAATTGGGCCACCCAGAAGAAAAAGTTCACTACGAATTCTTCGGTCCAAAAGCAGAACTTGAACTTGTTACAGCATCATGAATATAGAAAAGCCGCTTATCCAATTTGGATAGCGGCTTTTCTATGTTCAATTTTCGAAATATAATTAATGGACAACTGATTAAACTTTTCTGGCTGATCGATATTACAAACATGTCCACTATTTTTAATTTTAATAAACTCAAAACCTTCATTTTGTCGTACAACTTCCTCAATCGGCGGAATGAATAAATAATCTTCATCCCCCATGATAAACAATGTAGGAATATCCGTTGTAGACGCTTGCAATCTATCCAAATAAGGATTAATGAGCCTCGTCAATGAAAACCATTTTATAAACTCTTTTTGACACATTTTCTTTGCTTGATTGACAAAAGCAAGACGTGATTCTTCATGCTGCTTGCGCGGCATAATAATATAAGCAAAAATTTTATATAGGAGCATGTAAGGAATAAATAACTTCGTCGCATTCCCTACCGCAATTAAAAACTTCGTACGTATATCGAACCGAATAATCGCACCGCCGAGAATTAACGAACTTACGCGTTCAGGATAATTATCTGCAATTGTCTGTGCAACGATTGTCCCTAGCGACATTCCGATTACATGTGTCTGTTCTATTTTTAATTTATCTAATACATCCACAACATCTTTTGCAACATCTAAAAATGTATCTCCTTTTTTCCAACGGCCACGTTCAGATTTTCCATGTCCACGGAGGTCTACAAGAAGAACATTGTGCTTTTTTCTAAATTCACGAATCTGTTTAAACCAAGTTGAAGAACTTCCACCCGCACCATGTACAAAAGTAACCCACGGCGCTTCAGGACCTATTTCATATGTTTTGTAATGAAGCAACCTTTTCATCCTTCCCAATAGTCGAGTTGACCTACTCTCACTATTAAAGCATGTAAATCTGCTTTTGGTTCCCCTTACAATTTATCACGATTTCAGACATTTTTCAATCACTTATTTTACGCAACATGTGCCAAACCTGTCGATTTGCAATTTTTTTCAGCATAAAAAAAAGACCCACCTAAATGGGTCCTTTCGATATTATTTATCTAATAGCTTCAATGCTTCACGATTAAACGCTGGCATATCTGCCGGGGTACGGCTTGTCACCAATTGGTTTTGACAGACGACAACTTCTTCATCTGAAAAGTTAGCACCTGCATACTCCATGTCAACTTGTACAGATTTATAACCTGTCGCATCTCGCCCTTCAAGCGATTTTGCTGTAATTAATAACTGTGGTCCGTGACAAATGGCAAAGACTGGCTTCTTAGCATCCATAAATGCTTTAGTAAATTCTACGAAACGATCATCCGCACGTAGGATGTCTGGAGAAAATCCTCCCGGAATTAACAGCGCATCAAAATCTTCAGGCTTCACATCGTCGATTCCTTTATCAACTGTTAACGTTTCACCTTTTTTCCCTTTAATTTCTGCGCCTGCTTCTTTTTCAATTGTGATGACTTCATGTCCAGCATCTTCAAACGCTTTTGCCGGTACCGTATACTCCGAGTCTTCAAATAAATTTGTAATCACTGTTGCGATTTTTGCCATGTAATTGAAATCCTCCTTGAAATCATTCTACTACTATGTATACCACACTTCTTTGCGATAAAACAATAAATCCCCATCCTGTCTACTTTCCGAATAGAAAAAAGGTAGTCCAAGAGAACTCTTGAACTACCACAATCTTACCAACGAGCTGTCAGCATTTTTCTTCTCGTATAGAACTCTACACCGTCTGAACCGTTCGCATGCAAGTCACCATAGAATGAGTTTTTCCATCCTGAGAATGGGAAGAATGCCATTGGCGCTGGTACCCCTAGGTTAACACCAAGCATCCCTACTTCAATATTTTCACGGAAATAACGTACACTATGTCCACTCTCTGTAAATAGACAAGCTCCATTCCCAAAATCTGACTTGTTTGTCAGCTCAATGGCTTCCTCTAATGTGTCTACGCGTACAATCGATAAGACCGGTGCAAAAATCTCTTCTTTCCAAATGGTCATGTCTGGCGTCACATTATCAAAAATCGTTGGCCCAATGAAATACCCTTTTTCCGTCATACAAGCGTCTTCTCTCCCATCACGAAGGAGAACAGCACCTTCTTCCTGACCTACTTTAATATAGTTCGCTGTTTTCGCTTTATGGTCTTCTCGAATAACAGGGCCAAGGAAGACATCTTCATCCAATCCGTTTCCAATCACAATTTCATCAGCTGCTTGCTGAAGTCTCTCGATGAGCGGCTCTGCAACATCGCCTACAGCAACAACAACTGCACACGCCATACATCTTTCACCCGCCGAACCGTATGCTGCCCCGATAATTTCTTTTACAGTTAATTCTAAATCCGCGTCTGGCATTACGATAGAATGGTTTTTAGCACCCGCTAAAGCTTGAACACGCTTGCCGTGGCTCGCACCTTTTTTATAAACATACTCTGCAACCGGCTCTGAACCAACAAATGAAATTGCCGGGACATCCTCATGCTCTAAAATGCCATTCACCACATCATGCGCACCGTGAACGATGTTGAATACACCGTCAGGAAGTCCGGCTTCTTTCAATAGTTCGGCTAAACGATTTGCGAGAAGTGGTGTTCTTTCAGATGGTTTTAAGATGAACGTATTTCCAACTGCCAATGCAAGCGGGAACATCCAGCATGGAACCATCATCGGGAAGTTAAACGGCGTAATGCCACCTACAACCCCTACCGGATAGCGATACATGCCCGACTCAATGCTCGTTGCAATGTCTGGTAATTGCTTACCCATCATTAAAGAAGGCGCACCCGCCGCAAACTCAACACATTCAATCCCACGTTGAACTTCACCTTGTGCCTCTTTAAAGCTCTTCCCATTCTCTTTTGTAATTAACGTTGCCAGTTCATCCCAATGATCAACTAATAATTGTTGATATTTGAATAAAATACGCGCTCTTCTAGGCACAGCGATTTTACTCCATGTTTTAAAAGCTTCCTTCGCAACTTTCACCGCATCATCTACATCCGCTTGCGTTGAAATTGGTACTTCTGCCAACGTTTCACCCGTTGCCGGATTTGGAACAACTTCATACTGTTCCGTTTTTGCTTCTACCCATTCACCGTTAATAAAGTTTTTTAGTTTTGTAGTCATAATAATGCCTCCTTAAATATTTAATCCAATACTGCCAGAATCTTTCCTATGAAGAAATAACCTCTTTATCGGAAAACTGATAGTCATAACAAATCTGATACAATTCTTCAATTTCCTCTTTACTTGGAACACGTGGGTTGTTATTTGGACTTCCGCTTCTGAGGGCATCTGTCGCCATTTTTGGAACGGCTTCTTCAAAGCTCTTTTCGTCAATCCCCCAACTTTTTAAGTTTGGGATATTTAATTCTAGACAAAGATTTTTAATCTGTTTCACCGCAATTTCAGCGGCATCCTGATCGGATACCCCTTTGGCCCTTTCCGAAAAAACGCGTCCGATTGTCGCTAAGCGCGCCGTACAATGTGATTTACTAAATTCAAGAACGGCCGGCAGTAACATCGCATTTGATTCACCGTGCGGAACATGGAACAGCGCACCAATCGGTCGAGACATCCCGTGCACAAGACAGACCGATGCATTAGAAAATGCCATCCCTGCATACATCGACCCGATAGACATCGCTTCTCTCGCCTTATAATCTTTCGGATTCTCGTAAGCTATTTTTAGATTGGAGGTAATCAGTTGAATCGCAGTTAATGCAAGCGTATCCGTCATGGGTTGCGCACGTTTCGATAAATACGCTTCCACCGCATGACTTAACGCATCCACGCCAGTTGCCGCTGTCACTTTTTTCGGCGAAGACATCGTTAACATCGGATCGACAATCGCAACAGATGGCATGAGCTTAGGTTGCTTAATCATCATCTTTTCGTCGTTCGAAGTATTTGTAATGACGGTTACATCGGTTACTTCAGAACCTGTTCCAGCGGTTGTTGGGATTGCAATATGTGGCGTTGGTGCATGCGTGATCAGTTTCGCACCGCCCATGTAATCCCCTATGTACCCACCATTTGTGACTAGAACAGCTACAGCTTTTGCCGTATCAATACAGCTTCCGCCGCCGAGCGATATGATTAGATCGCAATTCTTCTTTTTAAATAATTCAAGCGCTTCGGCAACATATGCGTCAGTCGGCTCTGAGGAAACGCCCGTATACGAAACACTTTCTACACCTGCATCTAATAAAAACTGATGACATTTTTCCAAATAACCAAGATTCTTCATAATCTCATCACTGACGATTAATGCTTTCTTTCCTCTTTCAGTAGCTTCAACGCCAACACGGCTAAATGCATCACGTCCATAAATCGTCGCCTGTGGTGATAAAAACACAACATATTGTTCCATCTACTTTCCCTCCCTTGATCTTTTCCGCATAAATTTCCTATACAACACTTATTAATGCAACTTACGTGCCAACTTTGTCCGAAAATGAATATAGAAAGGCGTATTCTTTTTAGAACGCATCATAAACATTGGCCTAACAACACCCACACGTTTTTTAATTATTTTGCCTTAAATTAAAAAACACCCCTCCTACAAATCTTCTTTCCCAGAAGTGTAGGAGGGGTGCAACAAATGTTGCAACAGTGTCGCATCATTGCAACATATTATTCTACATCATAGCGTTTCAATTTTCGGTATAAAGTCGTTCGATGAATCCCAAGTATATTAGCCGCTTTTGATTTATTGCCGCCAGCTTCTTGTAATGCTTGGAGAATCAACTGTTTTTCAGTTTCTTCCTCCGTTACTTTTAATCTTTCAAGTAAAGGCGTCACACTTCCATCATCCGTTGATGTTTCCCTCCTGACCATCTTAGGCAAATCATCTACGCCAATAACGTTGGCTTCCGTCATAATGACAGCATGCTCAACCGTATTGATTAACTCTCGAATATTTCCGTTCCATCGATAATTCATTAAAAATGCGACAGCATCTGCACTAAAATGCTTTTCTGATAAGCTATACCTTTGGCAAACCTCTTTCATGAAATGAGCCAACAAAATAGGAATATCTTCTTTCCTTTCTCTTAAAGAGGGTAAGTGAAGGCGAATAATATTTAGACGATAATACAAATCCTCTCTAAAAGTGCCTTCCTCTACCATCTTTTCAATATTACGATTGGTAGCAGCAATAACCCTTACATTCACGTCACACTTTTTAACGCCCCCAACTCGCTCTACTTCTCTTTCTTGTAGAACACGCAATAACTTCGTTTGTAATAAAAGTGGAAGCTCTCCAATTTCATCTAAAAATAACGTGCCGTTATGAGCAAGTTCGATTTTACCTGGCTTCCCTTCCTGATGCGCACCCGTAAATGCACCCGCCTCATAACCGAACAACTCCGATTCAAATAAGTTTTCAGGAATCGCACCACAATTTACACTAATAAACGGACCATTATACATAGGACTTAAATGATGAATACTTTTTGCAAATACCTCTTTCCCCGTCCCACTTTCTCCGGAAATAAATACCGTCGCTACTGTTCTAGCGGCTTTTCGCGCCAAACGTTTTGCGCTTAAAATTTCTTCACTAATGCCTATAATTTGATCGATCGTGATTCGGCTATCTTCTGCCACTTGAACAGCTACCTTCTTCGGCCCCTGTAAATTCTTTACCTGTTGCTCTTGCAATCGGTCATACATAGCATACACTTCCGAAACCCCTTCAAAAATTAGCATGCCAATCGCCCCGACAATTTCTCCATCTTTCCAAATTGGAATCCGATGAACGACCATCGGCTGCCCTTGAATGGTTTGCAAGACACCCCGATCTGGAATTCCTGTTTTTACAGTCATATGTAGGTTTGTATTTTCAATCACTTCTGTTACATGGCGACCAATCGCAGCTTCCTTTTTAACCCCAGTGAATCGACTATACGCTTCATTGAATTCTAACAGGACGCCATTTTTATCAACAACCGCAATTCCTTCATAGGCTTTTTCCAATACAATCGCCAAAGCCTCAACGGTATTTTCTTTTTGTTCCAGTTGATAAATATGTTTTGAAAAACCATCTAAAATATCTTGTTGCGTCAAAATCCCAATAAGCTTTTGTTGTTCGTCTAGGACTAAACATTGTTGGTAAGGTATTGAAAATAACTCCATTAAATTCGCATCTCTTGTAATCGTAAAAAAGTTACGTGTGCGAACGTTATTTACGATTACTTGTTTTTCTTTATTTTCCAAGAAAATCGTTAAGAGTTTTTTTGTTGTTAACACGCCGATTGGATACGCATCTTCGTCAACAATCGGTAAACTACTCAACTCATATTCTTGCATCATACGAGCCGCTTCCTCATATGTTTTCCCTACTGTGATGACGTGCGGATAAGGCGTCATCCAATTTCCAACCTGTAGCATCGTATCCCGCTCAACACCGCTTAACTTGTTTAGCATCACAATTTCTTCCTTTCTGAAGAACTTCTTTTTCTCAATAAACCCAATTTCAAATTATCCGATTATCCTTCCTTTATCGTACATGGCGAAACGCATTTTAGCCAAAATAAAAAACGCTTCCGTCTTTTTAATAAAGAGAAGCGTTCTTTATTTCCTATTTACGATATTTCGAAACAAACGGATTACCTTTTTCATAAAAACGCCACGGGTAATGAACCGCTTCACCAGAGTTGCCAATCCCCACCCTCGGCCCCGCCTCAATAGGAGTCACTTGCTCCCCCTTTGAAATAAAAAGCGGTTTATGTGACCAATGATGTCCGTAATAATCCATCGTAATCCCAAGTGCCACTGTTAATTTTCCCGGACCATTTGTCCAATCGACTTCTTTTAGTTTTGGACCGCGATTTTCTCGCATAATCGCATGTCCTTCAACCGGTTCGACCGCACGAATGAGTATCGCATGTGGTGTACCCACTGGCCCAGCGACAACGTTTATCAGTGTATGCGTATGCATTTGGTATGTATAAACGAGTCCAGCATCCCCAAACATAATTTCCGTTCGTTTTGTCCGTCGATTGCCAAAGCTGTGCGCAGCACGGTCTTCTGGTCCTTGATAAGCTTCGGTTTCAACAATTCTTGCAACAAGCCGACCTGCTGGCTGTTCATGCACAATATACTGCCCGATTAACTGTTTCGCTAGCTCAAGTCCCGGCGCTTCAAAAAATGATTTGTCCACTGGCTCATACATAAAACATCCCTCTTTTCCATACCACTATTCCCTTTAATCCACTTTCATAGTACTTTATAAGTATGATTAAAATCTAATCGATTGAGGTGATAAACATGAAAGACTTACAAAATGAAATTGTTAATTTTACCGAAGAACGCGGTTGGACAGGTAATAAAGATGCACGCAACCTTGCGATATCAATATCTCTCGAAGCTAACGAACTACTTGAATATTTCCAATGGAATAACGCGAAAGAGGCAATCACTAAAAATAAAGATGAAATTGCTGAAGAGGCGGCAGATGTTTATATTTATTTATTACAGTTTGCAGCAGCACTTGGAATTGATTTAGAAACCGAAGCGAGAAAGAAAATGGAGAAGATCGCAATACGCTTTCCAGTAAAATAAGCGCCACTCTAAAATGGACCGGCTTCCCTCACTTAAGAAGTGTGGGAAGCCGGCAGCTTAATTAGCAATTAGTCCTTTTTCAATTAAGAATTCTCTTGCTACGTCCTCTGGCCTCTCTTGATCAATATCCACTCGTGCATTCATTTTCAACATATCTTCTTCGGTAATTTGGCCTGCTAATTCATTTAAAGTCTTTTCAAGCTCCGGAAATTTCTCCAAAGTCTCTTGACGGACAACAGGCACTGCATCGTACTTAGGGAAAAATGCCAAATCGTCTTTCGTCGTTCCCAAATCAAATAATTGAATACGGCTATCTGTAGTAAACGCTGGGATTAAATCGACTTCTCCACTCTTTACCGCTTCATACATCACATTTGGATCCAAACTTTTCGTTTGGCTAAATGAAAAATCATAGACTTCCGCTAAGTCTTCATAACCGTCACCTTTGCGCTCATAAAAGGCGTGAGGTGCACCAAAAACCACATTTTTCTCCCGTGATACTGCTGCAATATCTGAATAAGTTTGAGCATCGTAGGCATTATCTTTTGAATAGGCGAGCGTATAGCCATTTTCAAATCCAAGTGGTTCTAACCAGGTCACTTCAAATTGTTCTTCATAACCCTTTTTGACTCTTTCATAAACACTTTCTGCACTTTCTCCCGCTTCGGACTCTTCCTTTAGGACGTCTTTTAGCCCTGTTCCAGTATATTCAACGTATAAGTCAATGTCTCCTTTATCAAGAGCCGGCGTCATAATTGCTACTTCACCAAGGCCTTCTTTATAAACCACATCATAATCTGTTTTTCCTTCGATATAATGCCCTAATATGTACGGTAAAATAAACTGCTCAGTCCACGGCTTACCGCTAATGACAATCTCCTCTTTTTTTCCACATGCACTTAACAAAAACAAAAGCGCAACAAAAATGATTCCTATTCTTCTCCTCAACAACATGACCCCCTAGTTTATTGGCGAATACCTTTCAAAGTTACTTTCTTTTCGATCCACTTCAATAGAAAATCGAATAGTATTGCTAAACATGCAACAGGAAGCGCACCAGCTAACACGAGCGAATTATTATAAGATTGTAATCCTCGATAAATCACATCCCCTAACCCCCCTGCACCTACAAATGTTGCAAGCGTCGCAATCCCTACAGTTAAAACCGTCGCCGTGCGAATCCCTGCCATAATAACAGGAAGCGCAATCGGAAACTCTATTTTCTTTAATATTTGAAAGGGCGTCATCCCCATACCTCGACCTGCTTCAATAATCGATTCATCTGCGCTCGTTAATCCGGTATATGTATTGCGTACAATCGGTAATAAAGCATAAATAATGAGTGCAATTAAAGCTGTTTTTGACCCAATCCCAATTAACGGAACGAGAATACCAAATAGCGCAAGACTTGGAATCGTTTGCAAAACAGCAGTAACCCCTATAATCGGTTCCGCAAATCGGCGATAACGCGCTATGAGAATGCCTGTTGGCAATGCAATGGCAACCCCTAATGCTAAAGCAACAAAAGAAAGAAATATATGTTGTAAAAAAGCCTCTATAATTAAATCAGAACGGCTGCTGACAGTGTGAAAAAAATTACTCATGCTGTATTCACACCTTCTTTCATACCCATAGCCGCCTGCAAAAGAGAATGATGACCAATATAACCTAGTATTTTTTCATCTTTTAAAACCGCAAGTCGACAGCTCGGGTACATATTTAATAGCTGAATTGCCTCTTCTACAGAAGCATCGCTATGAATGCTTCGGACTTCTCCATCCCATGTTTGATCGTAAAAATCTGTAAAATATGTAAGTGGGAATGATCCGAAGTCACGTTTCCTCATAATCCTGTCTTCTCCAATAAATTCACGCACAAACTCATTTTCTTGATGTTCAAGTAACGCTTCCGGCGTTGCCATTTGTTCAACTTTTCCGCCTCGCATAATGATTATATGATCCGCTATCTCTAACGCTTCGTCCATGTCATGTGTTACAAATACAATCGTCTTACGAATCTGTGTCTGTAACTCGCGCAATTTCTTTTGCAATTGCTCTCGACTAATTGGGTCCAGTGCAGAAAAAGGTTCATCCATTAAAATAATATTGGGATTGCTTGCCAGTGCTCGACTGACACCTACTCGTTGCTGTTGACCGCCTGATAGCTCAAAAGGATAGCGCGGTTTAAAAATTTCCGGTTCCAACCCAACCATCTCTAATAACTCGTTGACACGAGCGGAAATTCGGCCCTTCTCCCACCCTAGTAACTCAGGGACGAGGGCGATATTTTCTTCAATCGTCATGTGGGGAATGAGCCCAATTCTCTGAATAACATAACCAATTGATCTACGAAGTTCAATTTCATCTCGCTCTGAAATCGGCTCACCGTCAATTAAGATTTTTCCGTTTGTTGGTAATTCGAGTCGGTTAATCATCCGCATAAGTGTTGTTTTTCCACAACCGCTAGGACCAATAATCGCTGTCAGTTTATTTGAAGGAATCGTCACTGAAATATCTTTCAGTGCTTCTGTTCCATCGGGAAAACGCTTAGTTACATTTTCAAAGGTTATCATAACTATCTCCGTTTCTATGTTTTTAAACTTTGCCCTCATTCTAAAAAGTAGTTTTCACTTCAATGAATTAATTTCATAGTAAGACATATTCCAGTGAAATCCAAACAATCGAGTTACCAACATCATTCAACCACAACTAAATAGAGGGTAAATGCTCACTCTACCCCCTTTAATAATTCTCCAATTTTTAACCAATCAGCCTCAAGCGACGGTCTATGTGATGGCCGATAAAAAACGGAAGCAGGATGAAAGGTAGGGACAATTGTATATTCTTCATCCGTCCAGCTAAAGGTCGTATCCTCAAGATTTTCCAAATACTGGATAGGCCTCCTTAGTACTTGTCCATGCAACTCCGTCACTTTCGCCTCTTTTCCAACTAAACGCTGTAACCCGACATTCCCCAAGGTGATAATAAACTTCGGTTCTAAGTTTGCAATTTCATAATCTAAAACGGGTGCATGGGCGATGATTTCCTTCCGGGTCGGCGGACGATTATACTTCCGCTCTGTTGTTGTCCCGTCACGTTCCTTTTTCGTTCCCCAGCGATACGGTCGACTACGAACAGCACTGGTGATATAAACGTCATCACGCGTTAATCCAATGGAAGCAAGTGATTTCATTAACTCCTTCCCCGCTCGTCCAATAAAGGGAATCCCATCAACTAACTCAAACTCCCCTGGCGCCTCTCCGATGAGCATTAACCTCGGCTTTTGTGGACCTTCTCCGTAAATAAAACCTTCGACTGGAAACCCTTGAATCCGCTCTCTTCCAAGTTCTGCAAGTGATTCTGGAATACGAAACATAGTAGCCCCCCTTTCGATTATGTTGTAAAATAAGCGCATTCTTCATACCATAATTGTCTACCACGACTGGCATAATATAAACAAAAGAATCGATTTCGATTCACTTTAATCAAACAAAAACAAGCTTGTCTCCCCCAAAACATGTATCACTACAATGACCATGCGTTGAAAGAATCAAGCTTGTTATTAAAAATTTCGAAACGATAACTACAACGGTACTAGGCAAGTTCTATTTGCTTCGTTTCCGTTCCTAACACAATGACGGCAATAATCCCAATAATAATCGAACCGCAAAAGATCCCAAAAATGATGCCAAAGCCGTAGCCTGCTCCAAGTAATGACCCAACGAGCAACGGTCCAAATATACCGCCAATACGGCCGACAGCTGCTGCCGCACCAGAACCAGTCGCCCGAATAGATGTCGGATACTGCTCCGGTGAATATGCGTAAAGCGCACCCCATGCTCCTAAATTAAAGAACGACAACAATGCACCGAAGAGGAGAAGTGCTGTTAATGACTCTGCATTTCCGAATGCTAATGCACTCAGGGCTGTGCCTAGAAGATAAGTAGATAAAACAAATTTCCGACCAATCCTTTCGATTAACCAGGCCGCCGTGAAATAGCCGGGTAATTGCGCAAGCGTCATTAGAAGAACATAACCAAAGCTGTGAATCATACTAAATCCTTTCATCACCATGACGCTCGGCAACCATAAAAACATCCCGTAATAAGAAAATACAACCGTAAACCAAACAATCCAAAGCATTAATGTGCGTTTTGCATATTCTTTGGACCATAGTTTTTTTACTTTCTGTATTGCTGATTTTTTAGGCGTTTCTATTGCCTCAAACTTTGGCGAGTCAGGAAGGTGTCTTCTTAAATAAATTGCATAAAACGCTGGCAGTGCTGTAATAATAAGTGCAACTCTCCAACCAAAATCAGGTATGATAAAATAAGCAATCAGCGCAGCAAGAATCCATCCAACCGCCCAAAAACTTTCTAATAACACAACAACCTTACCGCGCTCCTCTGCTTTTACACTTTCTGAAACGAGTGTAGATGCAACAGGTAGCTCACCACCGAGCCCCGCACCAACAAGAAAACGTAACACTAAAAATGCAAAAAGGGTCGTCGTCAATGCAGATAAGCCACTGGCGACTGAAAATAAAACTAATGTAATCATAAAAACTTGCTTACGCCCAATTCTATCGGCTAGCATCCCGAAACCGAATGCGCCAACCGCCATACCAATTGAGTTTACGCTGCCAATCCAGCCCATTTCACCTGGAGACAATCCCCAATCTAGCGAAATTGCTGCTATGACAAATGATAAAATACCAACATCCATTGCATCGAACATCCAACCAGTTCCAGCAAGACCTAATAATCTATTGCGCGATATTGTTTTGCCTTGTGCCACAATACGTCTACCCCTTACTCTCTATGTAGTTGTCTTGACACCTGTCATTATACATGATTCGACATAGGATTACAAAAACTTTTTTCAATTAATAGAAGGGTGTTTCACCGACACTTATTGTCAGCTCTTTTGAGAAGGATCTACCACCAATCCTGAAATATGTCAGCCCTATCTGCCCGTATGTTAGTCCAATCACCTAAGATATACGCTGAATCAATTTTGTACGCTCTTTCCACTAAGATCAACGACCAATCCAGAAAGATATCCTCCCTTTCCGACCAGATGTCCTCCCCCAATTTAAAACACCATCAAAAAAAAGACCAACCTCCTTAAAGGTTAGCCTTCCTTAACAAAATTGTTTTATGCAAACTACTTGAGTCAATTTCATAATAACCTTATTCTGCTACATCGACGCAACATATAGTTCGAGAACGGTCCAACTCGACTATATGTTGTGGTGATGTAGCAATGAAACCCTATTATGAAATTGACTGACTTAGAGCGCATCTTCAACTTCAGCAATCATTTCTTTCATTGATAGTAGACCGCCACCTGATAAGTACCAGTAGCTAGGGTCTAGATAGTAAATTGCGCCGTCTTCATAGGCATTCGTTTTCTTCACAAGATCGTTTTCAATAGAGTCTTTCGCGCTAGCTTGTCCACCAACTGCTGCATCACGGTCAATCACAAATAGCACATCTGGATTTGTTTCGAGAATATATTCAAATGTAATATTTTGACCATGTGTTGAAACTTCAATTTTCTCATCTGCTGCTTTAAAACCAAACACATCATGGATAAGTCCAAAACGTGAATTCGGACCGTACGCACTTACTTTTCCTTCAGTCCCAAGAACGATCAACGCCTCTTTATCGAAGTCCGTTGTTTGCTCTTTAATTGCAGCGATTCTTTCATCAATTTCAGCAAGCTCTTCTTTCACTTCATCTTCTTTTCCAAAAATATCAGCGACTAAGTTCATATTATGTTTAAAGGAATCCATATAATGTGCATAATCAAGGCCAACATAAACTGTCGGTGCAATTTCTGCAAACTGATCGTATAAATCAGCTTGACGAGATGAAATAAAGATAACATCCGGTTTTAAAGCATGAATCTTTTCAAATTCCGGCTCTTTTAATGAACCAAGATTTTCATATTGCTCATCTTCATATTTTGAAAGGTACGCAGGAATGTTAGCTTTTGGAAGACCCGCAACTTCAATTCCTAAATCGTCGAATGTATCTAACATTCCAAAGTCAAAAACAACGACTGTTTCAGGATTTTTTTTCACTTTGACAGGATTATTGTCAAGTTCATGTTTCACTTCTACAACATCAGCTTTGTCAGTTGACTCGTTACTAGAAGATGTATTTTCATCCTCTTTAGCTCCACCACATGCGGCAAGTAAAACCATTACGGCAAACATCATGACTGCAATCGATATTTTTTTCATATTCATGTTCATTAACCTTCCTTCTTTAAGAATTAAAGTAAACGCATATGCGGCAATTACTTAATTGTTTGATTGGTATTTCCATATCGTAAATTTCTCTTAATGAATCGGAGTTAATAATCTCGTCTGTCGGGCCATCTTTCACAATCCGACCGTCTTTAAGCGCAACGATGCGGTCTGAATATACAGATGCAAAGTTAATATCATGCAAAACAATAACAACTGTTTTTCCTAGTTCATCGACAAGCCTTCTTAAAATCTTCATAATCTGCACGGAATGCTTCATATCTAAGTTATTTAGCGGCTCATCTAATAATATATACTCGGTATCTTGTGCAATTGTCATCGCAATAAACGCACGTTGACGTTGACCGCCTGATAATTCATCGAGATAATTATGCTGCATATCCGTTAGCCCCATATAATCAAGCGCTTGGTCTACAAAACGGATATCCTCATCATTTAATCGACCTTTAGAATGTGGGTAACGACCAAACGATACAAGCTCACGAATCGTTAATCTTGCATTCATATAGTTGGACTGCTTTAATATTGACACTTGTTTTGAAAAATCATTGGACTTCATCTTTTTTACGTTCTGTTTATCAAGAAGTACTTCCCCCGTATCTGCATCTAGCAGTCGGCTTACCATCGAGAGTAATGTCGATTTACCTGCACCATTCGGCCCGATGAAAGAAGTAATTTTCCCTCTATGAATATTCACACTGACATTTTCAACGACTGCTTTTTCACCAAAAAACTTTGTGAGTTCACGGACCTGAATCATGTAGCTCGACTCTCCTTTAGTAGTAAGTAAATGAAGTAAATCCCACCGACAAAGTTAATAATTACACTCAATGTCGTCGAAAACGTAAAGACACGCTCAACAACCCATTGACCACCAACAAGCGCAAATACACTCATAATAGAAGCACCAACAATTAATACAGAATGTTTATATGTCTTAAAAAACTGATACGATAAATTCGCGACAATTAATCCAAAGAAAGTAATCGGTCCAACAAGTGCAGTAGAAACAGCGATTAACACTGATGAAAGGATAAGTACTTTCCGAACGACGCGGTCATAGTTCACACCTAAATTAATCGCCGTATCCCTTCCTAACGATAGTACATCCAGATCGTGAATGGACCTCCATCCAATTACGAGCGCAAGGATAATAATTGCGATTGCCCACCAGACAAGTTCACCACTGACGTTGTTAAAACTGGCAAACATTTTATCCTGGACGCGTAAAAACTCATTTGGATCAATTAACACTTGTAAGAATGTTGAAATACTGCCGAAAAACGTTCCGACGATAATGCCAACAAGTAGTAAAAAGTAAATCGGTTTCTTTCCCGACTGAAATAAAAATCGATATAACAATAAGGCGAATACGACCATCGCACTTACAGATAAAATAAAGTTCACATGTTTATTCACTATCGTAATATGACTCGACCCCAAGAAGAAAATGACTACCGTTTGAAGGAGTATGTATAGTGAATCGAATCCCATAATACTTGGTGTTAAAATTCGGTTATGCGTAATTGTTTGGAAAATAACTGTAGAGTAAGCAATTGCAACACCTGTAATGGCCATTGCAAGCACCTTAATTCCACGTTTCGGCAAAGCATAGTCAAAGCTGCCGTTTAGTCCATGGAACAAATACAAGATACAAACGAGCACTGCTAACGTACTTAAAATAATAATTTTTGTAGAATTACGCATATGCCTTCCTCCTAAACAACAAATAGAGGAATATTCCGCTTCCAATAACTCCTACCATTAAACTAATTGAAATTTCATACGGGTAAATGAGTACCCGTCCTAAAATATCACAAATGAGTAGGAATATCGCACCTAATAATGCGGTATGCGGCAATGTCTTTTTTAAATGATCACCATGAAATATGGATATAATATTCGGAATAATCAACCCGAGAAAGGGGATTAATCCGACTGTTAACACGACCGTTGTCGTAATTAACGCTACAAGTATTAAACCAAGATTAACTACTCTTCTATAAGCAAGTCCAAGATTTTTCGAGAAATCTTCGCCCATCCCTGCAACTGTAAACTTATTTGCGTATACATAAGCAAGAATTAAAACCGGGATACTTATATAAAGCAGCTCGAAGCGCCCTTTCATAATCATTGAAAAATCGCCTTGTAACCACGCTGA
Source organism: Sporosarcina pasteurii (assembly GCF_041295575.1). Lineage (NCBI taxonomy): Bacteria > Bacillati > Bacillota > Bacilli > Caryophanales > Caryophanaceae > Sporosarcina > Sporosarcina pasteurii. Next base: position 3,021,335 of record NZ_CP160452.1, read on the forward strand.
CATATTTTGAATGACATCTGCCCGATAAGCAAAAAATGTCGTCACCGAAGATAAAATATTACCGAACATGAGCCCGACGAGCGGAATGAAAATTGCATCTTTAAATTTAATCCTATCTAGAATTTGCATAAATAACAGCGTGCCGGCTAACGCAAATGCAAATGCGATGATCATCTTCTCAATCGTGGAAGCATTTGCAAACATGAGCATGGAAACTAATATCCCAAGCCTTGTTGCATCGAGCGTTCCAGCTGTCGTCGGCGAAACGAATTTATTTCTACTTAGCTGTTGCATAATTAATCCAGCAATACTCATTCCCGCTCCAGCAAGAATAATTGCTATCAATCTAGGCAATCGGCTAATTAAAAATATTTCAGTTTCTTCTGATTTGAAATCCAGCAGATCCATCGGTGTAATTCGGCTCACCCCTACGAATAAAGAAAGTAGCGAAAAGCCAATCAATGCGATTATCAAATAACGTTTTTTCATGAGCAGCCTCGATATCAAATATTTGAACCTAATTGAGAATCTTCAATGAAAACGATTATCATTTAGCTTCAAACTTAATTATAGCATGGCGAAAAGCGTTGTCAATCATAACTGAAAATGATTATCAATTAGACCTGCCATTCTCAATACAACTGATTTTATCAACTAATTATAAAATAGAAAAAGAGGTATATCATGCGCATAATGACGCACGATATACCTCTTTTTAATATTCAATTGCGTTATCTACCACTTCTTGCGGAATTTTAATCTCTTCAACTTCATTAATATCGCTAAACTTCGATTGGATATTCTGTTTAATGCGCATTTCTTCTCCCTCATTAATCATTTCCATATCCATTACCAAATTAAAAGCAGTCGTATCAAAGGTTTCTTTATCGATGAAAATTTCATAGTTCAATTCGTGGATTTTTATTCCTTCTAAAACTTCCATTTCCTCCGCACTCAATTCATTGTGAATACCTGCAGCTTCTAATTCTTGTTGAATCAGTCTATTGAACTTATCTCCGGAGGCTTTCAAGTTCAATACATATTGATCGTTAGTTTGTTCAAATTTAAAATCATCAATGAACTCTTTCAGCGAAGCGAAGTCAACTGTTGGATCTTCACCTGTATTCATCGTAAAGGCGATATTTTCGAAGTCTTCGCTAGGTAGCTTCATCCATGTTTCATTAGTCGGGTCTTTTAAGTAAAAACCATCAGCTGTTAAATATATTTCAGTTTGCATAAACCCTTCTCCGACAACATCCATTTCCATAACCTGATACATCGCAAATGGTTCTTGTACGATATCGATCTGCATGTTAATTTTATTGACCATTTCTACATCAGAGTCAGGCGAGGAGATGTTTTGCGTCATATCCATATCTGCGTGCATACTCTTTACACTTTCCGAAGCCTCTTGTGCTTTTTGGAATACTTCCTCTAACGTTAATTCACTTTTCTTTTCTTCTTCCGTACCAGGCTTTGGATTTGCTGGTTCATTTGCAACATCGCTACATGCAACTAATGCTAACGCTAAAAAACCAACAACTAAACCTTTCAACCATTTTTTCATACTTCGCACCCCTTCATGTCAACATTCACACTACACTATGGTATACGGTCTTTTCCCGAATATGTTCCAACTTACACCTTAAATAAGTATAAAGTACTTAATACTTTACAACTCAACTAGGTTGAATGAATCAAGTGAATCATTTCGGATTCCGAAAAACAACATTCGTTTTTCATCAGAATATCCGCTATACTATTCGTGGAGAATAGGAGGAATCATTCTATTATGATAAAGAAATTCTTTTCTTATTATAAACCGCATAAACGGTTATTTATTATCGACTTTTCTAGTGCGGTTTTTGTGGCATTACTTGAACTTGCCTTTCCACTAGCCGTGCAATGGTTTATAGATAAACTACTGCCGGGCGGTGATTGGGGAAAAATTGTCACAGTGAGTATTCTGTTATTACTCATCTATTTATTAAGTACATTCCTTCAATACATCGTCAGTTACCTAGGGCATAAACTTGGGATTAATATTGAAACCGATATGCGTCAACAACTATTTAATCATGTTCAACGACAGTCATATCGTTTTTTCGACAATACAAAAACCGGTCATATTATGAGTCGTATTACAAATGACTTATTCGACATCGGAGAACTTGCCCATCATGGCCCTGAAGATTTATTTATCGCAGTAATGACGCTCGTCGGCGCATTTGTCCTTATGTATAACATTAACCCTGAACTTGCCCTCATTGCGATTGTCATGGTCCCATTACTCGTCGCTGTTGTTACTTTTTGTAACAAAAAAATGAATGCAGCATGGACAAATATGTACGGAAAAATTGCTGACGTCAATGCACGCGTGGAAGATAGCGTTGCCGGAGCACGTGTTGTAAAATCTTTCACAAATGAAAAATTTGAAATTGCACGTTTCAAAACGGATAACGGAAACTTCCGCCTGGCCAAACTTGTTGCATACAAAGTAATGGCATGGACGCATTCCAGCATGTACATGATGACGCGACTTATGACGCTCGTCGTCTTAGTCGTAGGTGCCTGGTTTACATTCAATGGTAAATTAACACACGGAGAACTTGTCGGATTTATTCTATTCGTCAACATTCTAATTAAACCAGTAGATAAAATTAGTGCATTACTAGAATTGTATCCAAAAGGGATGGCCGGCTTTAAAAGGTTTCGCGATTTAATCGAACAAGAACCTGAAATTGTAGATAAGCCGGATGCGATTCATGTGAATCATTTACATGGGGACATCGTTTTCGATGATGTGCATTTCAATTACGAAAGCACCAAGCCTGTCCTCCAAGGAATTAATTTAAATATTCGTGCAGGAGAAACCGTTGCTTTTGTCGGTCCTTCCGGTGCTGGAAAAACGACAATTTGTTCACTCATTCCACGGTTCTATGACATAGACGCAGGAAACATTACGATTGACGGGATTGATATCCGTGATATGTCACAGCAATCGCTTAGAAGTCAAATCGGGATTGTCCAGCAAGATGTATTTTTATTTACAGGGACGATAAAAGAAAATATTGCATACGGCAACTTAGAGGCAAGCGATGAGGAAATTTACGAAGCAGCACGTAAAGCCCATTTAGAAGATATGATACGCGACCTTCCTGACGGATATGAAACACAAATTGGAGAGCGTGGATTAAAACTTTCTGGTGGACAAAAGCAACGTCTGGCCATTGCTCGTATGTTTTTGAAAAACCCGCCAATTTTAATCTTAGATGAGGCAACTTCTGCACTTGACACAGAAACCGAACGCATCATTCAACAATCATTAAATGAACTGGCAGAAGATCGGACAACACTTGTCATTGCGCATCGCCTAGCAACAATTCGAGACGCACACCGTGTCATTGTCGTGACAGAAGATGGCATTTCGGAAGACGGGACTTACCAAGAACTCGTAGAACAAGACGGGATTTTTGCACGTCTCCATAATATTCAATTTCAAAAGGTTTAAAACGTAAAAAAACGGGGAGAATATAGTAATCCCCCTTTCTTTATAAAAGCATCAGGCACCCACTACATGTGGCGCCTGATGCTAAAAGTAAAAACGCACGATCCTGCCCCCACAGGATCGTGCGTTTTTCAATAACTTATCACGAATTCTTCAAACTTTTTCCGGTCATCCGCCAACAACTCGACAATCATGAGCGTGCCGTCTTCTTCATAAGTAGTTTCTTTAATATTTGCCTTATCATTTAAGTAGGAAACGACATCTCCTCTATCGAAAGGAACGAGTAACTTACACGTCACATACTCATCAAATATAAAGTCTTTAATTAACTCAACTAGTTCTTCTAGGCCTTTCTCGTCTTTAGCAGACAGCCAAACGTTATTTCCTTCCACTTTAGGGTACGACAAGTCTGCAAGATCGGACTTATTAAAAACATTAATCGTCGGTACATTTTCCACACCTACATCGGTTAATGTTTCACTTGTGACTTCCATCATAAAGGGATGTTCTGAATGGGATACATCAACGACTTGTAACAACAAATCCGCATCCCGTGCCTCTTCTAATGTAGAACGAAACGCCTTAACCAAATGGTGAGGAAGTTTGCCGACAAAACCAACTGTATCCGTAAGTAAGAATGCTTTATTATCAGGTAATTTCACATGTCTGATCGATGTATCAAGCGTCGCAAATAACATATCTTTCTCAAACACTTGCCTGTCCAATTCAGCATTTACTTTCTTCAGCAAGCCATTCATCAATGTCGATTTGCCTGCATTCGTATATCCAACGAGTGAAACAACTGGCAAACCACTTCTTCTTCGTTGTTTACGTTGCGTCTCTCGTTGCCCTTGTACATTTTCTAACTCACGTCGCAACTTCGCAATTTGATCTTCAATGACACGACGATCCAACTCTAACTTCGTTTCCCCTGCACCTTTGTTTTGGAAACCGCCACCTGTGCCGCCACCTTGTCTACTTAACGAAGCACGTAACCCAACAAGACGTGGCAACATATATTGCAATTGCGCAAGATCAACTTGCATTCTTGCTTCGCGCGTCCGTGCACGTCTTGCAAATATATCTAGAATTAACATCGTTCGATCGATGACTTTACATTCAAGTCCATTTTCCAAATTCCGAATTTGAGAAGGCGACAATTCATCATTAAAAATGACCAAATTCGCCCCGGATTCTTCGTAAAAATTTCGAATCTCTTCAATCTTACCGGCTCCGACATAATGAGATGGATTCGGCCTCTCCAAGTTTTGCGTAATTGTACCAACTACTTCAACTTCAATGGCTTCCGCTAGATTCCCAAGCTCCTCCAGCGAATACTCAAAATGTTCGTCTGTCTGTGCATGTACACCTACAAGTAATGCACGTTCCACTAAAACGTCCAATAAGCCAGCTCCTTTCAGTCACCTCTAGTTAATTTAACTTTATCATATGATTTTTCACCTACCAAATAAAGTAACTCGTGAAAACTGGCGATTAGCGGTGTTGTATCGCGACATCAATTAATCTTTCTCTCGTTTCCCTTGCTGACTTCTCGATAAATTTCAAGTTGCAATTTGGCAGGCGAAGCATCGTGTTATCTCTTAATTCTATTCCTAATAAAGATGCCCAGTTCTCTGTTATTTCATTAGGGTTTTCAACGCTAAAAAGACATTCCGTTACTTCCAACTTTTCATTGTCTGGCAGTAGGGTGCCATCCGTACGTAATTCTTTAAACCTTATCTCCTCATCGGCCTGCCATTCAATAAAGAAAGGATATGGCAATGTATTTGAAGGCGCTTCTTGAATAAATAACATTTTCCATTTCCGCACATCGCCATGTACTGTCTTCCGCTCAGCGTCTAATACCCCTGAAGTCTCATAGCCTTTTTCATTTAATTCTTCATTGAATTTAGCAATATCATTGACTGAAAAACAGACAGTCCCCCAATTTTCCCCGTCTGCAAGATCATGTAATAATAGTTTCACAAGCGGCTGTTTTGAATTTTGGGCAATTGTTTCCTGTTCGACAGACAACCATTCAATATACGCATTGCTCAAATACATAAGCGTATTATGCGTTCCCCATTTCTCATGACGTCCTCCAATCACAGCATGCCATCCTAATCTTTGTTGTTCTTCCACAACATCCACCGGCGATTTTTTTGTAAAATACACTACATGATCTAGTTTCATTCACCCATTCCTCCTTAGCACTATAAATAAGCTAAAAGCCTGTAGCAATGCCACAGGCTTTTTCTTATTTTTCTTTTTCAAGCATATCAATTGCTGCCTTAAATTCATGTTCAATTTCAGCATTTTGTTGATAGGTTGCTTGACTTACAAAGTATGTAACAACCCAACAAATGATGAAGCCCGGAACGATTTCATATAATGTGTCCGACAATGCGTCCACATTCCCCCAAATTAATACGGTAATCGCCCCTGCGACCATTCCCCATAATGCACCTTTTCCTGTAATCTTTCTCCAATATAAGGATAGTAAAATAACTGGTCCGAATGAAGCGCCAAACCCTGCCCACGAAAACGATACGATACTTAAAATAGAATCGTTGTTCGGCCATGCAAGTACAATCGCAACAATCGAGACAATAAGAACCGCCATTCTTCCTAAAAACACATATTGCTTATCAGTTGCATCTGTTTTAATGACCGCTTTATACAAATCTTCAACAAGTGCTGAAGATGTAACGATTAACTGTGAAGATATCGTACTCATCACTGCAGCAAGAATCGCAGCCAACATAATGCCCGCAATCAATGGATGGAAAATAATCTGACCTAACACAATAAATACTGTTTCCGCATCCTTTATCGAACCACCGCTTTGCTGAAAATAAGCAATTCCAATTAGCGCCGTTGCGATGGCCCCAAATAAACTGAGGAACATCCAACCAATCCCAATACGACGGGCACTTTTTATTTCTTTAACAGAACTGATTGCCATGAATCGTACAATAATATGCGGTTGACCAAAATAACCGAGCCCCCACGCAACGGCAGATAAAATACCGAGGAACGAAGCACCTGAAACAAAATTTAACAACTCTGGATTCACTTCTCGGATAGAAAATGCCGTTTCCGAAAATCCACCCGTCATGAATAATCCAAAAACTGGAACGAGTAACAGCGCTAAAAACATCGTAACGCCTTGTACAACATCCGTATAACTAACGGCCAAGAATCCGCCAAATAATGTATAAAAAATAACAACAGCAGAAACGATTAACAACCCAACATGATAATCAAGTCCAAATGAGCTATTGAAAAACTTCCCTCCTGCGACCATTCCAGAAGACACATAAAACGTAAAGAAAATTAGAATAATGATACTAGATGCAATACGAAGTACACGAGAACTGTCTTTCAAACGGCTTTCTAAAAAACTAGGAATCGTAATAGAATCCCCCGACACTTGCGTATAAGCACGAAGTCTAGGTGCTACTAGCACATAGTTTAAATACGCACCCAGCGTAAGGCCAATCGCAATCCATGCTTCGACAAGACCATTTAAATAGATCGCACCAGGCAACCCCATAAGCAACCAGCCGGACATATCCGCAGCCCCCGCACTAAGCGCTGTTACTGCTGGACCAAGCGAACGCCCTCCTAACATATAATCGGTTAAGTTTGATGTTTTTTTGTAAGCGTAATACCCTATAAATATCATAGCAGCCATATAGAATACGATGGCAATTAATTGATAAATATCATTTGTCATTAGGTTTACATCTCCTTCCATTTCATTCATTATATCACCTTTCCCCCACCAAAGAATACGCTTCCAAAAATAAGTTGATGAATCATGTACAATAGAAACGTATACTCTTTTCTAACATTGGACGTCAAATTTCCCAGGAAATAATTAAATTTCGACAAGGAGGATATTTACGATGAATCACAAAAAATGGCTAGATAAAACCGTTCAAATGGCGGTTGATAACGTAAAAAATGGTGGTGGACCTTTCGCGGCAATTGTCGTAAAAGACGGGAAAATAATCGGGAGCGGAACAAACCTTGTACATCAACATAATGATCCATCTGCCCATGCTGAGCTTTTAGCAATTCGCGAAGCATGTGCGGAGCTTGGGTCTACCAATCTTTCTTCGGCAATATTATATGCAAGCGGCGAACCATGTCCAATGTGCTTAGGCGCTGCGTACTGGGCAAGTGTTGGAAATATTTATTATGCATGTAGCAAAAATGAGGCGTTACAACATGCCAACTTTTCAAACCCATTAGCCGCGTATTTTCCAGACCAAGAAAAAGCACCAGAAGATCGTCAAATACCGTTCATTCAAATCTCTACAAACGGCGCACTCACACCATTTCACGAATGGAATAAGAGAAATAACGAGTGAACACACAAATCCAAAAAGCGTATTCTCAAGACAGGAGAATACGCTTCTAATCTTTATACTGTAATCATTTCTTTCGACATTTCTTGCAGCTTAAATTTCATAATTTTCCCTGACGCAGTCATCGGATACGAATCTGTAAATTTGACATAACGCGGAATTTTAAAATGAGAAATATTCCCCTTACAAAATTCTCTTACAGATGCTTCATCAATCTTTGCACCCTTTTTAGGAATGATCCAAGCCATTAGCTCTTCTCCGTATTTTGGATCAGGCACGCCAATAATTTGGACATCTTCTATTCCAGGATGTTTATATAAAAATTCTTCTATTTCACGTGGGTAAATATTTTCTCCGCCTCGAATGACCATATCCCGAATACGTCCTGTAACATCGATATATCCATCTTCATCCATAATGGCAATATCTCCAGTACGTAGCCATCCATCTTCATCTATTGCTTCTCGCGTCGCTTCTTCGTTATTATAATACCCTTTCATCACATGGTAGCCCCTTGTCCATAACTCCCCAGGCTCTCCCACTGCAACTTCTTCCCCAGTTGTAGGATCGACCACTTTCACTTCAACATGTGGATGTGGTTTTCCTACAGTCGATACACGCTTTTCAATCGGATCATCTGTCGTTGTTTGCGTAATAACCGGGGACGATTCCGTTTGCCCGTAACAAATTGTAATTTCACTTGCACCCATGTCATCAATTACACGACGCATCACTTCGATTGGACAAGTCGAACCTGCCATAATTCCCGTTCGGAGTGAAGATGTATCGTATTCGTGAAACTCTGGATGATTCAGTTCGGCAATAAACATTGTCGGCACACCATGAAGGGCAGTACATTTTTCATCTTGAACAGCTTGAAGTACTTTTCCAGCATCAAATTGTTCGATAATGACCATTGACGAAGCATGTGTAACTGCTGCCAAGGTTCCTAGCACACAGCCAAAACAGTGAAAAAAAGGTACAGGAATACAAACCTTATCCTGCTCAGTTAATTTCATGCGATCCCCAATGATTTTCCCATTGTTTACAATATTGTTATGCGTTAACATGACGCCTTTAGGAAATCCTGTCGTTCCCGACGTATATTGAATATTAATCACATCATCAGGGTCAAGTGATTGAAAGCGTTCTTCCAGCTGTTCATCCGAGACGTTGGACGCGTGTGCCATGAGATCAGACCACTTATACATCCCCTCTTCTTCACGTTCCGTCATTAAAATCACGCGCTTGAGACGTGGTAAGTTCTCGCTAACAATATTATCCCCACGACTTTCAACAAGTTCAGGACAAATCGTGCGGATGATGTCTATATAACTTGTCCCTTTAAAGCTTTCATCTAATATTAACGTAGTAGATTCTGATTGCTGTAATAAATATTCTAATTCTGCAGCTTGATAATTCGTATTTACCGTAACTAAAGCTGCTCCCATTTTTCCTGTTGCATATTGGCTAAGTAGCCACTGCCGTTTATTATCAGACCAAATTGCGATATGTTCCCCTTTTTCAATCCCCATGCCGATAAACGCTTTTGCTAATAAATCCGTTTCCTCGTCAAACTCTTTGTAAGTTTTACGGATTCCGTGCTCCGGATACACATATGCCTCTGCATCCGGATAGGTCCGAGCTTGTTCCCTTACAATTTCCCCTACTGTTTTTCGAAGTAATGCCATTCCATTCCCTCCCTCATTCTTCCATTATCGTATAATTCAGAAGGTTTGTCCATAACTGATAATAGTCTTTTATCATTTATGAATGATGCTTTAAGAGATAGTCGATTATCGGAATCATTTGGGGATAATCGAACTTATTTCAAGTTATATTACTACATAACCCGGTAGTCTTTGGTACGCTTATAATATGAAGAAAAATTTAAGGAGGACATCCAATGACGATCAACTTATTAACGAGACATGCATCTGTTCGAAAGTATAAAGATGTGAAAGTACCGAAAGAAGACTTACATGAAATTATATTAGCGGGCCAACATGCAGCGAGCTCTAATTTTGTCCAAGCCTATTCTGTCATTCTTGTGACAGACCCAGCTAAAAGAGAGCAGCTTGCAACGCTTTCCAAAAATCCACAGCAAATTTCCACAGCAGGTGCAGTCCTTGTCCTATGTATGGACTTTTACCGTATCGAAAAAGGAGCAAGCTTATTAGGGAGAGAAATTGATTACCGTCAGGCAGAAAATTTACTTGTCGCGACGACAGACGTTGCTTTATTCGCACAGAACATAGCGATTGCAGCAGAATCTAAAGGGTATGGTATTTGTTACATTGGCGGTGTTCGAAATGCACCTGAAGAAATTAGTGAACTACTAAATTTACCTACAGGCGTTGCGCCGATGTATGCGATGACCATTGGGGTACCAGATGAAGACAATGAAGTGAAACCGCGATTGCCGATAGAAGCAATTTTACATGAAAACAGCTATGATGAAGAAAAATATAATGAGCTTATCCCGGAATATGACCAAACAATGAAGACGTATTATCAAAACCGCGGTACCAATCAAAAGGACATCTCTTGGTCCGAATCGATGACCGCATTTCTAGGTACGCCGAGACGCCTTCACATGAAAGAGTTTTTACAGAAACAGGGATTCGATTTTAAATAGGAGTAGATAATTTATGCAGTTTGAAGAATTGCTCACAAAACTGACGGAACAACTAACGAATGGCACGTTTGTGGGAGGTACGATTAGCCAACCACGCATGAAATCTGACGAATTAAAACGTGTTCGTTTAAAGCCAGTTGAACTTCGCGGCGCGTTGCATATTCAATTTGAATACCAGTACGAACGAGTGTTAAATCACGAAAACATTGCCATTGAAAACGTTTATGGTGAACTCGACAACTTATTAAATCGATTTCGCCAAGTACATGCGGAATTCACGAATGAAACCGTACATGTCCAAATTTCGAAAAAGTTCAAAGTGATGTGGAAAGGAAAGAAAGCCACTTCAACGAAAGAAGTTGACCTTTCCCATAATCGAAAGAAGAACTATTTACTTGATGAAGAAACCCCTTACCCTTTCTTAGTAAGATTGGGCGTGCAAACGCCAGATGGAAAAGTACGGAACCAACACCAAGACAAGTTTAGGCAAATTAACCGTTTCGTTGAATTTATCGACGACTCGCTCGCCTACCTACCGAAGGATAAAACAATACGGATTCTTGATTTTGGTTCAGGAAAGTCTTATTTAACATTTGCGTTATATCATTACTTACACATCGAAAAGGGCCTCGACATTAAAGTAACTGGGCTTGATTTGAAAAAAGAAGTGATCGAAGAATGTAGCGCGATTGCGAAGGATTTAAACTACGAAAACCTAGAATTTCTCGTTGGTGACATTAATGATTATAATGATGAAACCGCAGTGGATATGGTCGTTACACTTCATGCCTGTGATGTGGCCACGGATATGGCGTTAGGACGTGCTGTCAAATGGGGTGCTAAAGTCATTTTAAGCGTTCCTTGTTGTCAACACGAACTAGCTTCTCAAATAGACACACCTGCACTCGATGTAATGTTGCAACATGGGCTTATTAAAGAAAGATTTTCATCCCTTGCAACCGATTCGATCCGTGCGGAACTATTATCCCTTGTCGGCTATGAAACACAACTACTAGAATTTATCGACATGGAGCACACGCCGAAAAACGTACTCATTCGTGCTTATCATACCGACCGAAAACCAGCCACCGACGAATTCACACACTACGAAGCATTTCGCGACATGTTACAAGCGAAACCGTTTTTAGAGAAAGAGCTGAAAGAGTTACTAAATAAATAAGTTAAGCCATTCACATTTGATTGAAGTGTGAATGGCTTTTTATTTTTACTCAATTATGTTTACAGTAACTCATCCAAATTCATAATAGGAATTTATTGCTACATCGGCACTCTACTAAAATTAAAGGCTTGCTACGATAATAACATATACTTTTTCTAAAGAAGTTAATGATATACCAACTTATAATAAACTCGTACGGGATCTTATCCTAGAAATCATTACAAAGACAGGTGAAAAATTCACAACTCGTACCCTTGACGAACAAGAATATTTAGTAGAAATTAATTAAAAAATGCATGAAGAACTTGCGGATTTGATGAACGCATTTTTCTAATAGACGTAGAAGATCATCTTTACTTTTAGTGCAGGCACTCTTTATTAATTACACACAAAAAAGGATTAGACATTTAAGTTCATGTCTAATCCTTTTCCTTATGAATGATGCAATTTCGGTTTACAATAAACCTTTAGAATAACAACTGTTCTATTTGCTATTATTGATTCTTTTCTTGTTTTTTCAAAATATGTCCCATGAAGTTCAACATCGTCATTGCCGCTACACGAGTAGTTGCACCTGTCGGATCATATTGAGGCGCTACTTCCACAAGATCGAAGCAGATAACGTTCCCTTTTTCTGCAATACCAATTAAAATATCGTTTAAGAAGTCGTATGAGAATCCACCTGGAGAAGGAGATCCAGTACCAGTAGCCAGTGAAATGTCGAAACAATCAATATCGATTGTCACATAATACTTATCCGCCACCGGAATTCGGTCTAACACTCCTTCAACGCCAAGCCTGATTGCTTCTTTCGCAGAGATCAATTGGCTATTATATGCTTTCGCTGCGTCATAATCCTCTTTACGGCTACTCCCCAGTCCACGGAGCCCGATTTGCACCATTTCATCAATATGATCCATTTCTGACATTCTTCTCATTGGACTACCGTTACCGAGTGTTTGTCCACCCGGAGCATCAGACCAATCTAAATGCGCGTCTAATTGGATGACCGTTACTTTTCCTTCGTTTTTTAATCCTCTTGCAATCGGAATTGAAATTGAGTGATCTCCACCCATAATTGCTGGAATTGCACCCTTTTCACGGATTTTACTAACCGCATACTCAATCGCGTCGAATGATTTCGGAATATCTCCGTGCACAACGTCTGCATCGCCAACGTCAACTATTTTTACGGGCGCTCCCAAGAAAACTTCATCTCTTTCTGGATCGTAAAAACCTGCATCTCCGCGTGAATAATGTGTAGATACTTCACGAATTCTTCTTGGGCCAAAACGGCATCCTGTCAGAAATCCTACACCTGTATCGTACGGTACACCCAAAACTGCGATGTCAGCATCAAGGTTTTCCAAGTTCTCACAGATTGGATACTTCGCAAAAGAACAGATTCCAGTAATCGGCATATTAACTCTTTCCATAGTAATTCCCCCATTTATATAAATTTTGAATTCCATATTTCCTATTTCCACTTCAGCCTTCTGACCAGTGAGGTATAATTCTTCCTTTGCTAGTGAAAGTGTATATTAGGGCTAAAACAAATATAGCATGCCAGAGCCCACATGATTTATTAGACTATTTTATCAATTGATAAAATATATTTATATATTCAAACTTCAACTACCCCAAACAGTATTAATTTAATGTAGAATAAATAGAAAATATGAATAGGAGTTGAAATTATGAATATCCGGAACTTAGAAGCATTCGTCTACATTGTTTATTTTGATAACTTCAATAAAGCCGCGGAGGCACTCTTTTTATCCCAGCCTACTATTTCAGCTCGCATTCGATCACTTGAAAATGAAATGAATACTAAACTCTTTGTCCGCGAAGGAAGAAAATCCATATTGACGGATAACGGGAAAAAACTTTTTCCTTATGCAGAAAAAATGCTTAGTTATTATCAAGAAGCGACATATAAAATGAAGCAAGATATGTACATTCCTGATCAAATACGAATTGGATGTGCAAATTCAATTTCAAGTTATCTCATACCTGAAATTTTGCCCGAACTCCAAAAAAAGTTCCCACTGTTAAGAGTTAAAATTGTTTCACATCATTCCGAAGAAATTATGAATAAATTAGTAAACAATGAAATTGATTTTGGGCTTATACGAACGATAACGCATCCCAAATTTCATACAAAAACAATACTAAGCAATCCTGTTGGGCTTTTCGCCTCTCCAAACCACAACCTAGCTAACAAGGACATTCCCGTTTCTTTAGAAGAACTTTCAAGCGAGGATATAATATTTTATGATCATAATTCAACTGAATGGCTATATATAAATCGATTAATGAAGACCATGAACCTCCAACTAAATACAATTATAGAACTCGACAATATGGAATCTGCTAAAAGGTTAGTAAAAAAAGGCATGGGTATTTGCTTTTTACCGCAACATGCAGTTTATGAGGAAGTTAAAAACAATCAGTTAGTCAACATTCCATTAAAAAAACCTTTAAATATCAATACAGAAATCGCAATAGCCTATTCAAAAGACAAGCCCGTTACAGATATTATCAATTTTTGTTCATCTTTCGTTTTTCATCATTTTTAAAACAATTCACTTTTTTAATGTACAATAAGTCATTCATAAATTTTATCTATCGGTTAATAAAAGAGTCTGATAATTATCGCCCCCCCTCACATGTTATAGTTTTTATAACTAATTTTTAGTTATTCAGAAAGTTCTAACTAGAAGCGTTTGGAATTACATATTACTTTAGTCAAGAGGGGGAAGATTTCAATGATTTTTCAAGATGGAGACCTTGAACTAAATTTAATCACTTCGACAGCAATCGGTGCATTATTATTAATTCTTGGGATGTTAGGGAGAAAGAAAATCAGTTTTTTTGAAAAGTACTGTATTCCAGCCCCGGTGATTGGCGGCTTTGGTTTCGCATTACTCACGTGGGTATTATTTGAAGCTAATTTACCTACCATATCACTAGACAATACAATTGGTGATTTACTCATGTTCGTATTTTTTGTCACGATCGGTCTTGGGGGAAGCTTTGATTTAATTAAAAAAGGTGGGAAAATACTTTTCATTTATGTACTCATTTGTTGGGGATTAGCTATCTTTCAAAATGGATTCGGTGTGGCACTCGCTACTGTACTTGGCATTGATCCTTTGTTAGGCATTGTTGCCGGTGCCGCTTCATTGGAAGGAGGTCATGGTATGGCAGCCGCAATGGCACCATTCATTCAAGAGGCCGGAGCTGAAAGCGCTATGACTGTTGGTATGGCTGCTGCAACATACGGTCTTGTTGCGGGAAGCTTGATCGGTGGACCAGTTGGTAATTGGTTGATTAAGAGAAATAACTTAAAAATCGAAACCGACGCAGGATGGAGTAAGTTGGATGAAGACGGGAAAAACAACTTTAAAGACGAAATAACTGCAAAAAGCATTATTTCAATCGTTGCAGCAATCTTTATCATTTTAGCAATCGGAACCAATGCAGCTAAATGGATAACGGTGGCAACAGGATTTACTGTTCCAGGTCATGTTTTCAGCTTATTTGTAGGATTGGTATTCCGTTCAATTAACGAAAAGAAAAAGTACTTTACTATTAGCCAAAAAACAATAGATGTCATCTCAATCGTTGCTCTTGAATTATTCTTAACGATGGCTATGATGAAATTAAAAATATGGGAACTGTACGACTTAGCCGTTCCTCTCATTATCATTCTAGTAGCTCAAACCATTGCAATAATCCTGATCGCAGTATTTGTTGTCTTTAAATTTACAGGTAAAAACTACGATGTTGCACTTCTTGCGAGCGGATTCATCGGCCACGGTCTAGGAGCAACTGCAAACGGACTTGCTGTTATGGACGCCGTTGCGAGCAAATACGGGCTTGTATCTAAAAAAGCCTTTTTCATTATTCCAGTAGCCGGATCGATGTTAATCGATATAGTAGGAGTACCTGCCATCGTGATATTCACCAACTTCTTTGCACACTGACGGATTTAATAGGGCTAGTTACATTTACCAGAAACACTCTTTTGGATAAAATAAGGGAGCGCTGATAACAATGACAACTATAAATATACGAAAAGAAAAAGATTTCCTAGGCGAAAAAGAAGTGATGAATGATTGTTACTACGGGATTCAAACACTAAGAGCCATTGAGAATTTCCCTATTACAGGCTATCGTATCGATAAAGAATTGATAGTAGCTATGGCTATCGTCAAGAAAGCAGCCGCAATCGCCAATCGGGAGGTCGACCGTCTTCCTTCTCATTTGGAGAAAGCGATTGTGCAGGCCGCTGATGAAATAATAGATGGACAATGGCATAATGAGTTCATCGTCGATCCGATACAAGGAGGTGCAGGGACTTCTATCAATATGAATGCCAATGAAGTTATTGCCAATCGCGCCTTAGAGATACTCGGCAGACAAAAAGGGGATTATGATTTTTTAAGCCCAAATACGCACGTCAATATGGCTCAGTCAACAAATGATGCATTCCCTACCGCTATTCATATTGCTACACTAGCCCTTTCAGAAAAGTTACTAGTCACCATGGAAAGCATGTATAATGCGTTCAAATTAAAATCAATTGAATTTGATCATGTCATCAAGATGGGACGTACTCATCTACAAGATGCGGTACCAATCCGTTTAGGACAAGAGTTTGAAGCGTATAGTCGTGTAATTTCACGAGATATTAAACGAATTTCCCAATCACGTCAACATCTGTACGAAGTAAATATGGGCGCTACTGCAGTCGGAACCGGACTCAATGCTGAGCCGAAATATATCCTATCCGTCGTTAAACACTTAGAGAAAATCAGTGGCTTCCCCTTACTTGCAGCTGAGAATCTAGTAGATGCGACTCAAAATACGGATGTGTATACCGAAGTTTCCGCTTCGCTAAAGGTATGTATGATGAACATGTCGAAAATAGCGAATGATATAAGATTAATGGCATCTGGTCCACGGGCAGGATTAAATGAATTGAATTTACCATCCAGACAACCCGGATCTTCGATGATGCCAGGGAAAGTAAACCCTGTAATGGCCGAAGTCATTAATCAAATCGCTTTTCAAGTAATCGGAAATGACAATACGATATGTCTCGCATCCGAAGCTGGTCAACTGGAACTGAATGCCATGGAACCCGTACTTGTTTTCAACTTACTACAATCCATTAACATTATGAATAATGGGTTCCAGGTATTTACGGATTATTGTGTTTCAGGAATCAAGGCCAACGAAACACAAATGAAAGACTATGTCGAAAATAGTGTAGGCGTTATTACAGCCATTAATCCACATATCGGGTATGAAGTAGCTGCAAAAATAGCACGTGAAGCGATTGTAGATAATAAATCGATCCGTGAACTTTGTAAACAATACGGGATTTTATCCGATGATGAACTAAACTTAATTTTAGATCCTTATGATATGACCAATCCAGGGATTTCCGGAGGATTATTAATTAAATAAAGAAAGTTTGAACGACAATAGCGAACTGCTTTATACAAAGTGAGCGCTATAGGATTACCGTTTTTCCAAGGGAAATGCGAGTTCCTATCAGTAAATTCACAACAGAATTAGTCGTCAAATCATTTCTGCTGTAGCAATGATAATAACGTGGATGGCTTGGAACAGATCCCTCCCTGAAAAAAAGATATCAAGGTGCCAGCTGAACGTATTTCAAAAAAGAAATTAGGTATACTATGCGTCATTTATCAGATTCTGCATTAATCGAAGCCTACCAACTTGCAAGAAAATTATTATTGGATATAGATTTTATTACACTGCTTGAAATAGAAATCAAACGTCGCAGTTTATAGAAAAAACCGCGACGTTTTTTTCTTTTCTTGACTCCGAATGCGGAACATTGAATATATATATCCTACTGTTATCGTACCACATTTACTATAAAACCCCTTTTTAATGATGAAAAAGCGCCACTAATTGCGATGCTGATTGTTGTTCTAATTCGATGTTATTTCGCTTGTTATTACAACTTTTGTACCATTGAACTGAACGGGTTACACAAACGCGTGTATGTTCCTTTTCTTACCCAATTACTTTTGCAGCCCTTCTTATTTTGTAAAAGTACGATTCGGATGACTTGCGACCAATTTCAGTAATTCATATTCTTTCGGTGTTAAAAGTATTTCTTCTTCGTTCCGCATGACAACTTCCTTATCCCAATCTACTGTTAACCCATGTATATAGGAAACTTTGAGGGGCGCTTATATTTCGCCTCGATATCGTCGCCAACGTCTTAGTTATGAAGTTACACGGGCCTTTAGTTCAGCTAGACTAAACGTTTTCGCCAAATAATCATCTGCTCCCCGATCCAGCCCCTCTACTTTATCTGCGTCTTCCTTTCGCGCACTAATCATAATGATTGGCATATCACTTACGAGCCGCACATTTCGACAAATTGCAATTCCATCCATTTCCGGCAGCATCCAATCCACAAGAAGCAAATCATACTGTCCTTTTTGAAATACGAATGAAGTACTAGTCACCTCAATAATTCCAACATAAAACTTATATAATGAAAAAAGCTACCCACGAATTTAGCATGGGTAGCGTTTTCTTATATTTTATAAACAATGCATTGCGTCTTTCGCTTGATCCCAAGGAACAGAATAACCTTTTCCTTTCGCACAGAAAATCGATGTGGAAGTATATTCAGGATCAGCATTTTTATCATAGCCAATCATATCAATGACTTCGTCAGCATTGTGACAGACATCATAACCGCTATACTTCAAACTAAGCGCCCCTTTTCCATTCGTAATAGACGCAAAAGTTTGGCTGTAGTCCATGAATGTAGCAACTGGGACTTTCCCGGTAATCATTGTATGGTTACCAATTGTTTCTGGCGGCTGAAAAGTTCCGTGTGCTTGTTGAATATCAGATAGAATACGCCCCATCATATCGAGTTCAACTTTTATTTTAAAGTCATAATAAGGCTCCAGCAAAATATTCTGTGCTTGTTCCAACCCTTGTCGAAGCGCACGATATGTTGCTTCTCGGAAATCACCGCCAGACGTATGTTCATTATGTGCTCTTCCTGTAAGCAATGTAATCTTCACGTCTGTTAAGCCAGAACCTGTTAATAAACCATTATGCTCTCTTTCAAATATATGTTGACGGATCAAATTTTGATAACCTACAGATAAGTGATCGGCATGGCAATTGTTTTCAAAAGAGATTCCGCTATTTCGTTCTGCAGGCTCTATTTTCAAATGAACTTCCGCATAATGTCGTAACGGTTCAAAATGTCCATAACCAATGACAGTTGTCTCGACTGTTTCTTTATAAAGGATTTTTGGCGTACCAAAATGAACTTCCATGCCAAAACGTTCTTGCACGACCTGTTTCAGTACTTCCAGCTGAATGGCTCCCATCACGTGGACATGGATTTCCTCGAAATGTTCATTCCAAATCACATGTAATGAAGGGTCTTCGGCATCTAGCATATGGAAGCATTTCAATACTTCTTTTACATGAATCGAAGCATCATACTCGACAGTGGATGTTAAAGTCGGCACTAATTCAAAAGTTGTGTTTGCTTCCAATGCACCTATCGAATCGCCAATAGTCGTATTTGTTAAGCCTGTCACAGCGAACAAGGTTCCTGCATGAGCCTTATCAACCGCTTGATACTTACTCCCGTTATACAGTCGGATTTGTGTGATTTTATCCGCATGCTCACCGTACTTCACTTCATCCCGCACGCGAAGGATACCACTTAAAGATTTAAGAAAGGTTACACGATTCCCGCTCTCGTCATGGCGAATTTTATATACTTTTGCGGCGAATTCCCCTTCATCAGAGTAAGTTGTTTCTGTTAAAGTATCTAACAGAGCTAAAAATTCAACAATACTAATATCTTTTAATGCGGAACCACTTGTGCAAACGAAAATTTGGTTTTCTGTAATCATTGTTTTTAACGTTTCTAACCATAATGCTGCATCATAACCAACTTCCAAATAGTGGTCGAGAAGTGCTTCATTGCGCTCCGCAATAAATTCAACTAACCCCTCTTGCATCACGCCTTCTTCAAATGCACTTGTGAAATCGTACACATCCGCCGTTAAATTCACCTGAATATCCTGTATGACATTTTCAACATTTGCGCCTTCCCTGTCTATTTTATTGATAAAGAAAAATGTCGGAATACGATGTTTACGTAGTAATTGCCACACCGTTTCGGTATGTCCTTCCACACCGTCAACCGCACTAATGATTACAATCGCGTAGTCCATCACTTGAATGGCTCGTTCCATTTCGGGTGAAAAATCGACGTGTCCAGGGGTGTCAATCAGGGTATACATTGAATCGCCGTATGTAAACATAGCTTGGTCTGCAAATACAGTAATGCCACGACTTTTTTCGATATCATGTGTATCTAAAAACGTATCTTGATGGTCAACACGGCCTCTTTGCCGAATACTATTTGTATGATAAAGTAGCTGCTCAGAAAAAGTTGTTTTTCCGGCATCTACATGCGCTAATACGCCTATTGTTTTATACATTAAATCCCTCATTTTACTTCAAATGTTTTTCTTTAGTATAGCATTTGTTCGCTTAGGCAAAATAAATGCTATACTGGAACGAATTGAAAGTTTGGAGGTAATACTTATGAAATATTCAGTTCAAAAAATGGAACAGCTAATGAAAATTAGCCCAAAATTAGAAAGTCGCATGAAAAAGATCATGAAAGAACATGATTTAGAAAGAGAGTATGCGCTGAAAGCCCTCTACCATGCAGAAATTAAAGACGGCGGACGTCACCAAAGAGATTACCAAGAACTTTAAACTTCCAATGAAACCGGCATAAAGTGATAGTTGTTCTGAACAATCACTTCATCAAACTTAATTGGTACACGTTCTTGAAAGATTGGTCCATCTACAACGACCGTATGGAACTCACCGGATTCACCACATGAGTCGATGCCAAGCGCTTCCAGTTCATCCATTAGTTCAATCGTAAATTTTCTACCAATGAATTGAGCTGGCACTCGTTTCGCATCGATAACAATGACATAAGCTTCAAACCCCACAGCTATGAATTCTTCTAATAGTTTTCGTGGCGGCTCCATCCACAATGGATGAATCGCCGTCATCCCCACTTTTTCACAACTTTTACGAACCCATTCTAAATGGTCTTCTAGATCGATATCACCAAAGACTCCATAAGATATTCCTGCTTCCACGCAAGATCTCATTGCACTTAAAAATTGTTCTTCATAACCTGCCCAATCCGCTCCACTTATCATTAATGGAACACCGAGTTGTTCTGCTTGTGCCTGGACTACTTCAATTGGCAATGCATGTGATTTCGACCTTTTCTTATCTTCTTCAAACATTGTCCATAGCTTTTTTGGGACTGCTCCCGTCTTAAACGCGCGATAATAAGCCATCGCCGAATCTTTTCCCCCACTCCATGAAGCAACAAACGGTTTATTAATCAACGTCATCGATGACTCCCCCTGTCATTATAAATAAGGCGTCCCTTCAGTAAACGGGGACGCCTTTTTCATGATTTTCTTATGAATTTCCAATCATTTTAGATGGATCAACGTATTCGTCAAACTGCTCTTCTGTTAATAATCCTGTTGCAAGTGCAGCTTCTTTTAATGTTGTACCATTTTCATGTGCTGTTTTTGCGATTTTCGCCGCATTCTCATAACCGATATGTGGATTTAATGCTGTCACAAGCATTAATGAATTTTTCAGTAGTCCGTCGATTGTTTCGCGGTTCGGCTCAATGCCGATTGCACAGTTATCATTAAAGCTAATGATAGAGTCGCTTAGTAATTGAACTGACTGTAAGAAGTTATAAATAATAACCGGTTTAAATACGTTTAGCTCGAAGTTTCCTTGGCTCGCCGCAAATCCAATCGCTGCATCGTTCCCCATCACTTGTGCAACAACCATTGTAATTGCTTCACTTTGCGTCGGGTTTACTTTTCCTGGCATAATTGAACTGCCTGGCTCATTTTCTGGGATTGTAATTTCACCAATACCCGAACGTGGACCACTTGCTAACCAGCGAACGTCATTCGCGATTTTCATAATGTCCGCCGCTAGTGCTTTAACTGCACCGTGCACGTAGACAACTTCATCATAACTAGTTAATGAATGGAATTTATTTGACGCTGAAGTAAATTCAATTCCTACCGCTTTACTAATTTCAGCAGCGACTTTATCGCCAAATCCTGCTGGTGCGTTTAAGCCGGTCCCAACAGCCGTCCCACCGATTGCAAGTTCTTTCATGGATTCGACGCTGTCCGCGATCATTTTCTCCGTCTTTTCAAGCATACGGTGCCAGCCGCTAATTTCTTGTCCTAATGTGATTGGCGTTGCATCTTGCAAATGCGTACGACCAATTTTAATAATGTCGTTAAATGCTGCAGATTTTTCCGCAAATGTTGTTTTTAATTTATCAATGGCCGGTAGTAATTGATCTTGTACAGCAAGTACACCTGCTACGTGAAGTGCTGTCGGGAATGTATCGTTTGAACTTTGAGATTTGTTAATGTCATCATTTGGGTGTAGACGTTCTTCTTCGCCCCATTCTTCTAAAAGTTCATTCCCACGATGTGCAAGGACTTCGTTCATGTTCATATTTGACTGCGTACCGCTTCCAGTTTGCCATACGACAAGTGGGAAGTGGTCATCAAGTTTGCCTTCAATGACTTCCTCAGCCGCTGCGGAAATCGCTTTCATTTTTGCTTCTGAGATGTTGCCAAAAGAATGACTCGCAATTGCAGCTGATTTTTTCAAATGGGCAAAAGCACGTACAACACCCAATGGCATTTTCTCTGTGCCAATTTTAAAGTTTTGTTTACTTCTTTGCGTTTGTGCACCCCAATGTTTGTCAGCTGGAACTTTGATTTCACCAAAAGTATCATGCTCAATACGATAATCCATCTTTACTCCGCCTTCCATCTATGTAATATTCAATATCTTCTCTATTATACCATGCAATTCTATTGTTGCTAGATGAAAGAGAAACGCTTTCACTAGTTGCTAGGTTGAAGAAAAGTACTTTCATTGATTTCACTCTTGCAGTTAACGGTTAAACTGCTAAATAAAAAACAACTGCAAAATGTATGCAGTTGTTTTTTCATTAAAGTTCTTGTCTAAGCGCCTGAATGACGTCAATTTTAGTCGCCTTACGAGCAGGACGCCAACCTGACAATACCGCAACACCAATACTAATGGCAGAAGCGATGAGAATTAATTGCCAAGGAATCACTGAAAACGTTATATTTAAACCTTCTAAATCTTCTTCCCCAAGCGCTGACATGACGATGATTGGCAATAAATAATTCGCAATCATGCTTACCCCATAAGAAAGAATGATCGCGATGACCGTTCCCAAAACACCAATCCAAGCACTTTCCATAATGAATAAGCGTTGAATAAGCTTTGGCTTTGCCCCGATCGCCTTCATGACACCGATTTCACGTGTACGTTCTGTCACCGCCATCGTCATCGTATTGAATATACCAATCGAGGCAATTAAAATCGCAATCGTTCCAACGAAAATAAGTCCGGCTTTTAGTGCTAAGAAAAACACATCCATTTGATCTAATTCATCTGAAATTGAATACACGTAAAAGCCTTCATCCCGAATTGAAGTCGACACTTGACTCACGTTCTCTAGTTTATCTGCGTATACAAAGACATTTTGATAAAAAAGATCTGTTGTATTCGTTTGTTCCGTATTTGCAGTGTAGATTTTCTCCAACTCTGGAATTACAGAGTCATCCGCAAACACACGTCGGTCGTATTCCCATTCTTTTGTCGGATTCTTTCCAACTCCGACAATGGTAAATTCAATTTCTTCTTCGGCAAATTCACCGTCAGCATTTTCAATGGCATACGAAAACTGTTCACCAATTAACTTTCCAGTATATGTTAGGATTTCTTCACCATCCGCTACTTCAACATCTTCATATAAAGATTGACCAAAATGACTCCCTACGACAACTTCATTCCACTTTTCTGGAAGTCGTCCTTCTTGTAGTTCGAAACCAACTTTTGCTTCTTCTGCAAAGTCAGAAACAACGAGATCATGATACCCTGCAAACGAGCCCATCTTTGTCATTTGATTCGTTCCCAAACGTTGTTGATTTAAAACAGTTTTCACATGAGCTAATTGTGTAAACTGCTCCACTTTATCCGACGGAGCGCCCGATGTTTCTCCTTCGTATACTTGAATCTCAGTAACGAGACGATTCGATAACATTTCGTCTCGCAGCGTTTCATGAAGACCAAAACCGACTGAAGCCAAGACGATTAAGAACGCCGTACCCATCGTTGCAGCGAGAACCGTCATAAAAACACGCATTTTATTTTTCAAAATATGTTGCCGAACAAAATCGACTTGGTCTTTAAATTGCACGTTCAGCACTCCCTTCCATTAACTGCCCATCATGCATCGAATACACCCGATGCGCGGTTTGAGCGACTTCTTCATCATGCGTAATCATGACAAATGTGATGCCGCGCGTCTTATTAAGCGATTGAATCAACAGCAATACGTCTTGCTCCGTTTCTGAATCCAAACTGCCGGTCGGTTCGTCAGCAAAAATGATGGGTGGGTCTGTAATCAGCGCCCTTGCGATACTCACCCGCTGTTGCTGCCCACCCGATAATTCGTTTGGGTAATGGTCAGCTACATGGGATAACCCAACTTCGTTCATAAGCTTTTCAACTTTCCTCTTTCGTTCTTCTGCATGTATTCCTTGCAGCTTTAAAGGCAGTTCAATATTTTCAAAGGCATTTAAGCCAGGCATCAATTGAAAGTTCTGGAAAATAAACCCGTAGTTTTCAAGTCTGAACGCCGCGCTTTCCGCTTCTTTAAATGTAGATGTTTCGATTCCATTGACAAGAATCTTTCCTCTTTCTGGCACCATAAAGCCAGCTAAAATATGAAGAAAGGTCGACTTACCGGACCCACTCTTCCCAACAATCGAAACCATTTCTCCTTTATATACTTCGAAATCTATATCTTTTAATACCGGGATATTTTTCTCTTTACCTTTTTTACCGATTTTAAAAGAATGACTTAAATTCATTACTCGAATCATTCTCTGTTCCCCTCCGTTTTTATTGCTAAACCAATTATAAAACTCACTTCTTAAGGGAGAGCTAGGATAATTATGAAGGATTTCTTAAGATTTTATTGTGATTGATGGCAATCTACCGGGATTTCACCCCAATCACGAAGGATATTCGCTGAAATGAAGTTGTCCGCTCTTTCAATTGGAAACCCCGCCCTATTATTAAAGATATCCTCCCTATCAACTGGGATGTCCGTACAATTACATAGAATGTCCCCCAAACACAAAAATGTCAGTCTAGATAAAAAAGAACCTAGCACACTCGCAATAAGTGGCTAGGTTCTTTATGATTATGCTTCTTCTGTTTGACTATCTGCATCATTGGACGGCTGCTTAGAAGCTTTCACTTCATGCGTTAGCGCGTCGATGCTCGGACGAATATTATGCTTTCCTGCATAGTTTTCCAACATTTCCTTCACGTCAATTCCGGATGTTTCTTTTAACGTTTCTTGTAGCGTTGACATTAAATCTGTTGCGTATGACGTGACTTTATTGGCACCGCCGCCTTCGCCACCACCAGTATCGACCACAGTAATTTTATCGATATTGGCTAGTGGGCTTGCAACCTCTTTCGCGTAATCAGGGATCATGCGAATCACCATATCAAGCATAGCAGCCTGGCCGTAGTGTTCGAATGCTTCCGCAATTTTACGCTTCGCTTCAGCTTCTGCAAGACCTTTCAAACGAATAATATCCGCTTCGGATTCACCTTGCGCACGTAAAGAGTCCGCATTCGCTTGCCCGTCAAGACGAACCTTTTCAGCTTCCGCCGCAGCTCGTGCTTCGATGCGGTACTTCTCTGCATCCGCCTCTGCTAGTTGTCTAGATTTTTCAGCAGCTGCATTTTGTTCAATCGCGTAACGATCCGCATCTGCCTTCTTCTTCACTTCAGAGTCGTATTGTCTTTCACGACGTAAAATTTCTTTTTCTTCAAGTTCAATTTGCTTTTGACGTTCGATAATTTGAATTTGCATCTCTTGTTCCATAACTTCTTGTTTGGAACGAGCCGCTTGCAATTCATACGCCTGGTCGGCTTGGGCTTTTGCACGGTCTTGCTCTAAGCGATACTCAGCAACTTTTAACTGATTTTCTTTTTCCGCTTCGGCAATCTCAGTTGCACGCTCAAGTTCAGCCTTTTGCGCTTCTTTTGATGCTTCCGCATTTTTTATACGCGTTTCTTTTTCGGCTTCAACCGTTGCGATATCCGCATCACGTCTTACTTGTGCGATTCGTGGTTTACCGAGCGACTCTAAATACCCGTTATTATCGCGCACGTCTTTAATCGTAAACGAAACGATGACAAGACCCATTTTAGATAGATCTTCCGATGCGACACGTTGTACTTCTTGTGAGAATAAATCACGGTTTTTATAAATTTCTTCAACTGTCATCGATCCTAAAATTGAACGCAAATGACCTTCTAGCACTTCTTTCGCTTCATTTTCACGATCTTCTTTTGATTTTCCTAAAAACTGTTCAGCAGCAGTAGCGATTTCGGTAATAGACCCACCGATTTTAATAATCGCTGTTCCGTCTGCCATGACCGGAACACCTTGCTCCGTATACACTTCCGGAGTGGTTACTTCTAATTTACTTGATAATAAACTTAACGGCTCGGCTTGTTGAAATACCGGAAATACGAACGTACCGCCACCCCGGATAATTTTAATTCGGTTTCCGGAATCATCCGTATGTACGTTTTTTGTACCGAGATAACTTCCCGTTACAATGAGCGCCTCATCTGGACCAACCGTACGATACTTCGTAATATAAACGAGAATGACCGCTAGTAAAATAAAAACAACGATTCCCACAACAACAAAAATACTTGGCATACCATTTCCCCCTTTTTTCACTCATGATTTGCGAAGCGAAAAGGCTCATATTCCTTCACAATAAATGCACCATTTTTCACTTCGATAATTAACACTTCTTTTCCATAGTCAATTGCGGTATTTTCATACCCAGTGGCACGTTTAGAAATTCGACCATTGATTGTTTCAATCACAATTTCACCGTACCCATCAACTGGAATTGGTACAATTACACGACCAACTTGCCCCATCAGTGACTCATCCGTATAAGCGAGCGAAACTTCCGCAGAAGCAAGTGGTAGTAAGACAAAGAAATATAGAAGGATATCTAGGACAATAGCGATTGCAATTGCAACTGCCAAAACAACACCACTATGCCATTCCACAAGTAATTCTAAAATATATCCCGCCGCCGACGTGAATGTTATGAATGATAAGATTACAGCCGGGTCAAGAAACGGACTGACTTCGCCTATCCCCTCTGCAACGTCACTGAAGAATACATATAAAATTGTGATAAGACCAGAAATAATCAGCACGTATAAATAAACTTGAACAACCGGGAGCCCGAACAACTCCATAGGATCGCCTCCTTCGCCTTCAATTTCTTCATCACCTATCTATACGTAACGCCTCCTTAAAAGTTTCAGACAAAATGTTTTTTCTGAAAATTAATCAATCAAACAGTTCAAACCAGTTAATCTTTGAATTAATTTTGAAAATTTACTTGCATTAAGCTTAATTACCTGTTATGATGAAGAAGAATTATTTTTGTTCGACAGCAGAATGGTCACAGCAAAGCTTGACCTCTTCAAGACTTGAGCAAGGATAGTAACACAATGTGTGCAAAGTGCACACAAGGAGGAAACAAAGATGGAACAAGGTAAAGTAAAATGGTTTAACGCAGAAAAAGGATTTGGATTTATCGAGCGTGAAGACGGCGACGACGTATTCGTACACTTCTCAGCTATCCAAGGTGAAGGTTTCAAAACTCTTGAAGAAGGCCAAGACGTAACATTCGAAATCGAACAAGGCGACCGTGGACTTCAAGCTTCAAACGTTGAAAAAAACTAATTTGAACTAACCATTCAAAGCCATTCTCTTAAAAGGAATGGCTTTTTTATTTTGAATAAAATACATATTTATTGGCCCCTAATACGCTGAAATTTCTCGTTAAACGTTGCATCCCCCTGCCAACGTTGCGTACTATTCCAATTACGTTGCGACTTTTCGCTAGAGCGTTGCATTCCTTCCATGAATATTAATCTACGATAAAAGACTTTCTTTCCCAAATCCGTTACGATAGAAGAATAGATTGAACTATTCAATAGAAAGAAGGATTGGCCATTGCGTACACTTGCTAACTTTATTACACGTGCCCATAAAGCAATTATCATTGCTTGGTTAGTTATTTTTGCTTTTATGGCTGTTTTTGCGATTCGCTTACCAAGTATGCTCGAAGGCGATGGGTTTCGGATGGATGGAGACCATGCCGATGTGATGAATATCGTCTCAGATACATTTGATATGCCTGTGGAAACAATGTTTGTTGTTTTCAATGACGTAACTGATAAAAAAATAGAAACAACGATAGATAAGATTGAAAAACTTAAACTCACATCTTCAATTGAATCCCCTTTAAATGATGATGCTTTACAAAGCGGGAATGTTGCTTATGCGATGCTTCACTTTGATGGCGATGCAGATAATATGCCGGAAGTTGTTACGGATATTCGCGAGGCGATTGGTGATGAAAAAGGAATTACGCTGACAGGTTCTTCTGCGATTTCCAAAGATATTAACGAGGCGAGTCAGCGAGATTTAATTACCGCGGAGGCGATTGGCCTTCCGATTGCGATACTTGTTTTACTTTTTGCATTCGGAACGGTTGTGGCTTCACTTGTTCCGTTAATGATTGGCATCGTCACCGTCGTTTCGTCTTTCGGGATTTTGACGATTTTAGGTGGACAAATTGATTTGTCGATCTTCATTTTAAATATTATTCCGATGCTTGGGCTGGCGCTCAGTATTGATTTTGCGTTGTTGTTCATTAGTCGTTATCGCGAGGAGCGTGCCCACTCGTCCATTCTTGAAGCTGTTCATATGACCATTCGTACAGCTGGGCGCTCTGTTATTTTCTCAGCATTTTGTGTATTTATTGGACTTGGGGCGATGCTGTTGATCCAAGTTGATTTATTCCAAAACATTGCCATTGGCGGCATGATTGTTGTGTCGATGGCGGTTCTCAGTTCGATTACATTGTTGCCTGCCGCATTAATTGCACTAGGCGATCGCATCGATAAGTGGCGCATTATAAAGGTGAATGAAAACGGCGCAAATCGTTGGCGTAAGTTTGCCAATCAAGTCATTAAGCGTCCTGTGGTGATTACGATTTTGGCGACTGTTTTACTTGCTATCGCTATGATTCCAGTGAAAAATATCGAGTTAACCATTCCACAAATCGATTCATTGCCGGAGTCATACGATTCTCGAGAAGCGTTCGAATTAATGGAGGACACTTTTAACCTCACAGACACTTCAACTGTCTATGTCATTGCTGACCGAAAAGACGGTTGGAAAGACGAAGACGGGTTGCAAGCGATAAAAGAGTTAGAGGAAACACTCGCGAACGATTCACTTGTTGATAAAGTAACAACCATTTTTACTGCAAGCGAAATTTCAACTGTAGACCAGTGGAATCAGGCGATGATGGTGCCTGAAATGGAAGCGAACTTGGCACCTTTACTAGAAACATTCGTTCAAAATGAAAAATTAATGATACCAGTCACGCTTGCCGCGGAAGGTGCTTCTGATACAGCACAAGAGTGGGTTCGTGAGTGGAGCGATAAAAAGACAGATTGGAACTTAAAGATTGGCGGACAACCAAAATTCAACCAGGAAATCTTTGATGAAATTTGGGATAAAATTGGCCTCGTGCTCGCAGTCATTATCGTGTCGACTTTCTTCATTTTAATGATTGCCTTCCGTTCACTTTTAATTCCAATTAAGGCAATTTTAATGAACGTCATTGGATTAGCGGCAACGTTCGGGATTCTTGTATATATTTTCCAATATGGTCATTTTGGAATTCCCGCAAGCACGATTGCATTGATTATTCCTGTGCTTGTGTTCAGTCTTGTGTTTGGATTGAGTATGGACTATGAGGTATTCTTAATTTCACGCATGCAGGAGGAATATGCAACTTCATTTAGCAATGACAAAGCGACTGTCGAAGGATTAGCCACGACAAGCAAGGTGATTACATCAGCCGCACTTATTATGATTGTGTTAACTGGCGCATTCGCGTTTACCGACGTTCTACCTGTGAAACAAATCGGTGTCGGAATTGCGATTGCGGTCGCAATTGATGCAACAATTATCCGCCTACTTCTCGTACCAAGTTTGATGAAGTTGTTCGGAAAATGGAACTGGTGGTTGCCGTTCGGAAAAGGACTTTACCGCTCGGATAACCGTCGATTTGAACGTAGAAATTAATAAAAAACGGTTTTTGCTCCTTCTCAAGGTCGCAAAACCGTTTTTATTTTCCTCACTGTTTCTTTGAAAAAAGAAATAGCTATGTATGAAGACTGAAAAAAACTACTCAATGGTCACGTGTTGCCTATCTTCTACAACTTGAATGACCGCCATCGATGTTTCTTCGTTTTTTTCCTCTTTGATTTGATTAATCGTGGACATCATCATGAAATAAATGAGACCAACAACAATGATGACGAATAAAACGATACCGATAACAAGCGTTCTTCCTTTCATCTTTTGTTCACTCCTCTTTTAAAGTAAACTGCTCTTCCTTTAAATAGGTAACGGCTTCTTCATAATCACCAAAACTATCTTCTAAATTTAAGCCGTGATACACATTCCAGTAGCCTTCTTCTTCCTTTAACTCTAGCGTATTGTCCCCATTCACCCAAGTTTGTTGGACAGACACTTCCACTTCTTCATGTCCAAGCGCTTGAATTGAATCTGCGATAATCTTGCGCAACTCTTCTTCAGTTGCTTCACGAATATTCACAAGACCACGATCATCTGCCTCATAACCTGGAATGTCCGCAACATAAACGAAACCATTGCCATTTGGATGTAAATGTTGCACAACGATTTTTTTATCATAAGCACTTTCTTCAAAATGGTAATTTAACCGTTTCATCGATACCTCTTTACGTGTTAATTCCGGAAAGGATTCAATGATTGCTTGTTTTTCTTCAAAAGTTAACATATCTTCACTCTTTTCATTCTTCATTTATTTTTAATCCTAACACGCGTGCAAATCCTAGCGCCTGCTCTTTCGAGACGATGCATCCACGAATCTTAGAAACAGTAACCTCAATTTGCTCGTATGTGTTTGTCGATAAATCAATCCCGGCCATATCCGTTTCCGAGAAATTTGTGTGATCCAACTTGCATTCCGAAAAGCGCACTTGTTTTAGATGACATTCATAAAAATCACTATCCATGAACTGACTGGACATAAAGTCCACTTCTTTCATTCCTGAGAAACTGAAGTTACTATATTTCCCGTCACATTCAATAAATAAAGTATGGCCAATTTTAGCATTAGCAAAATCAGTTCCCGTCAGTTTTGAGTTTCTAAATTCGCATCTATGGAACACAGCATGCTGAAACTGCACATTTGAGAAATCGCAAGTATCAAAAACGACATCAACAAACTCCGCACCGTGCATGTCGCCGTTTGTAAACCGGACATGTTTAAAAATAACATCATCAAATGACAAACGCTCGTCTTCAGAACTAACGAAATAGCCGCCATTAAAATGGACTTTTTCAATATACGGTTCACTTGGTCCAATGTCTTCAATAGCCATTTTTTCATGAAACTCGGATAACTTAGGACGTTGGCGCTTGCCTCTTGCCTTCTGCACGAACAACCTCTCCCTTAACGAGTTTTCCATTCCGCAATAATGATAAATGCAATGACAACAGCGACGGCAATAATATAGAACCAACTTGGGACACTACTTAAAACTGCAAACATATTTAACCTCCTCTTCTTTCGAATAAGCTTTTATTCATTGGTCCCTATGATAATTGTATAATCAACGGTGACAGCTGGAATCTCGGATTGTAATGCAGACTTAATTTTATCCTCACTAGCTCCCCATGATAGTGGGGTCATCTGGATTAACTTTTCTAATAGCATTTGATTTAACGGAAAATCATATGTGATCCGTTCCGTTTTCACGGTGTTAAAATATTCCCCCGTTCTCTCAACAGGGTTTCCTTCATTTTGTCGTTCTGCGTCGTCATAAAAAATGGTTCGCAATTGTTTTAAATAATCGTTTTCAGGTACGACCTTCACAAACATCCCTGCCGGTTTTAAAACCCTAGTAAATTCAGCGTAGTTGGCTGGAGATAAGATGTTTAACATGACATCAAACGTATCATCTTGAAACGGACAATTAGCCAAATCTGCAACGAGCCAAATATGCCCTGGATAATCTTTGGCCGCCGCCAGTACACCTTCTTTCGCCAGGTCAATGCCTACTCCAGTGGTCGCATCGGAAAGTTTTGATACAATACTCGCCAAATGAGAACCTTCTCCACTGCCTGCGTCAATGATTGTTGGGGCTTGTTTATTTTGTACACGCTCATCAACCAATGCTGTTAAACGTTCAAGTAATGGGTCAAAAAAACCATTTGTTATGATCGTTTTTCTAGCTTCAAAAAGCCTTTTATCGTATTTTGTAACATGTGCTTGCGGCGCCAAATTTACATACCCTTGCCGCGATAAATCAAATGAATGATTTTTCTCGCAAACAAGACGCGCATCCTCTTTAAATTCCATTGTCAATGAACAAATCGGACAGCGGAAGAGATGCTCATTTTTCGCAAGTGCCTGCGCATTCATCATTTTTTTAGAAATAGCCATCATCTATACTCCGTTCTTTTATCGTCACTCTAGTATACCTTTTCACGATGTTAAATAGGAAATGAATGTAATCTAAAATATAAATTACACTGTATTCAACCTACCTTTACAGGTTACAATGAAAGGAAGGAGGAATTGCCCTTGAAACGATTTTTTCTATTGATTCTACTGTTATTCACAATTTACTTAGCTAAGCCTATATGGGAAAAGCCCGTCTCACAATATATGGATTTATCTTTTTTAGAGCCTGTTGATAATAAATTAAAAGCATTTTTAACGAGTGAGCCGTTCGAAACAGCAGTACATTTTATTAGCGATCAAGCAGATAAAGCAATTCTTTTCTTTTTAGCAGAAACAAACGTCCAAGATCATGAAGTGAATAACGTTGAAAAACCTACATTGAAAGAGCCTAAAACGAGTCAAATTTCAATTCATAATCTTGAAATTGGGAATGCTGAAGAAACGGTCACCGCTACACTAGGTGAACCCTTACAAGTTTCGCATAATGAATATGGGACAAACTGGTCTACATATCATCAAGATTACCATAATTTCGTTATGATTTCTTATGACAATGAACGGAAAATCAATGCAATCTACACAAATGATGACTTGATTTCATCGGACGCTGGGGTTCAATACGGCACATCTAAAGCTGTCGTCAGAGAAAGGTACGGAGAACCGTTAACTGAGATTCGAAAAGGATTGAACATATATATTCTGCAAGATAGCGAGGGATTTGACCTATTTAAAGTCGGTGATCTGTACGCTTACTTCTTTTATGATTTACATCAAGATGACAAGGTCACTGCCATTCAACTCGTTTCCAGTTCATTGGAACATACTAAAAATGGGATTTACGCACCTGGAAACGAAACACTAAGAAAAGGTTTTGAAATCCAACTATTTGATTTAACAAATGCAGCTCGCGTCAGACATGGGCTTCCAGCGTTGAAGTGGGAAGAGAATGCGGCACAAACTGCGCTCCTCCATAGCATTGACATGGCCGAACATAATTATTTTAGTCATGAAAATTTGGAAGGCCTTTCGCCATTCGATCGAATGAGATCCGACGGTATTACGTTTCGTGCAGCTGGAGAGAATCTCGCGTATGGACAATCTAGCAGTATTTTTGCGCATGAAGGATTAATGAACTCCAAAGGTCATCGGGAGAATATTTTACAAGATATTTACAGCCATCTAGGCATCGGCGTTGCATTTAATGAACAAGAACAACCGTATTACACTGAAAATTTTCTATTAAAATAATCCCTTTCTGATGCGTCTTCGCATTTGAAAGGGATTTTCAACTTTTTACTCGATTACTGCGCAAGCAATTCGATCTCCTGCATTTCCCGCTGGATCCGTTTTATAATCATCTGCATTTTCGTGGATCATAATGGTACTTCCGTCTTCATCCAGAATTGAATTTTCCTTTCCTTTTTGAAGCGTCACTTCCGCTGTTGTCACTGTAGCATCGATAGTACCGTCTTTTTCTACTTGGATATTTGGTAAGTCACCTAAATGAAAGCCCTTTGGATTTTCAAACCCATGCTCCTTATTTGTGGGATTAAAATGACCACCAGCAGACTCGAACGTTGGAGGTGTACATTCCCCTTTTTCATGAATATGAAAACCGTGTGTACCTGGTGTAAGACCTTCTGCCACTACCCGAATCGTCACACCTTTATTATCTTCCGTTATCGTGACTTCGCCCATTTCTGTCCCTTCCGTGTTGATAAGTGGCGCTTTAATCATGTCTGTACTATTCCCACTCACCGGGATTTTCGTGTTGGATTTCCCACAACCAGCGAGAATAACAAACACAGTTAACAAAATGACTCCGACTACATTTCGCTTCAAAAAAATTCCTCCCTAATCCTTTTTCATTGATAGGATAGGTTCTAATCGGTTTATTTAAACTTAAAGAGCCAATCAAAGTTGATTGACTCTTTAAAAACTATCTTATTGATTCCCTTTTTTAACCCATCCCGCAACAGTTACTGTGCGTTTTGCTTGATGTTTGACTGCAGCTTCCACGTCATCAACCATCTTGCCATCTTGGTCTACTGTTACACTTGTTCCATATGGGTTTCCGCCTGCACCAAATACAACAGGGTCAGTGTATCCGGGAGTCGCAATAATCGCACCCCAGTGCATCATCGCTGTATATAATGAATGTAATGTCGCTTCCTGACCGCCATTCGGGTTTTGTGCGGATGTCATCGCACTTACAACTTTGTTAATCGTTTTACCGCTTGCCCATAATCCACCTTGAAGATCAATAAACTGCTTCATTTGGGATGCCATGACACCGAAACGAGTTGGTGTACTGAAAATAATTGCGTCTGCCCATTCAATGTCCTCTGAAGTAGCGACTGGAACGTCTTTCGTTGCATTAACAGTTGCTTTCCAACCTTCGTTTCCATCAATAACTGACTCCGGCGCTAATTCTTGTACTTTTAGCACTCTAACTTCTGCACCAGCTTCTTGTGCGCCTTCTGCAGCCCACTTTGCTAATTGATAATTCGTTCCACCCATACTATAGAATACGATTGCTAATTTTACGTTTGACATATTATCCATCTCCTTTGTTTTTTTAAATAATTTACTCCAGAAACCCATTTATTCCACCTTCTCTAAAATTATTTCCATATTACTCTGTATTAAACCGCCCCCTTAAAAGATGAACGATGTAACCAACATTTTACTCCGGTCCTCTATCATGAACTAATGGAACAAAATCAGACGTACTATTCGGTGCCCTTTAACTAAATACTTTAATCAAGCTTCATATTAAATTATCTCGAATTCAAGGTATGTGGTTAAAAAAATTATATCTTGTTCCACAGGTTTTTTATTAACTCTAATACGCGTGTTAAAAAACGAATAACCTTAAAACAACCTTTTAATTTACCTTGAATTCAAGTTAATTATATGATGATTAATTGTTTTTGTCAACGGCCTATGTTTATCTCTCGCTAGGTTATCCAAATACCATCAGAAAAGACACATCCAACAATGTGAATGTGTCTCGTCTTTTTAGTGTTCATCATGTTTTACTGGAGTAACATTTTTTCTAATTCAAGTGGCTGTACAGATTGTCCATCTTTATATACGCGCATATTACCGCCAGAAATTTCATCGATGAGCATCATGTTTCCTTCTGCATCCAGACCAAACTCAAGTTTAATATCATAAAGTTCTAAGCCTTTGGCGACCAACTCATTTTTCACAACGGAAGATATTTCTTTCGTCAACGTGACGAGTGTTTCGTATTGATCTTTTGTTAAAATCCCTAATTGTGCAAGTCCATCCTGATTAATAGGTGGATCATTTCGCTTATCATCTTTTAACGTGACTTCAACGAACGCATCTAATGGTTTTCCTTCTTCACAGTATGCACCATACCGTTTTAAGAAACTGCCAACTGCTCGATACCTACAAATCACTTCAAGTCCTGCACCGAACATTTTCGCTGACTTTACAAGCATCGTAGCTTCATCTAGATTAGATTCCACAAAATGCGTTGGAATTCCTATTTCCGCAAGTTTTTCAAAAAAATAGGTTGTCATGCGTAAACCTGATTGGCCCATGCCTTCAATTGTCAAACCGACTGTATTGGCACCCGGGTCAAAAACACCGTCTTCACCTGTTACGTCATCTTTAAACTTTAGTAATACTTGACCATTTTCAGCTTCAAATACATCTTTCGTTTTACCACTATAAATAAGTTTCATGCGCCTATTCCTTTCTATTCGGATCAACGTTCACTCTAAGTATAATGCAGAATCGACTGAAGAAAAAGGGTTATTCGTTTATTCTACCTGTGACGATATTTCTTCCAACGTTTTTAGATGCGTAAAGTCTTTGATCCACTCTTAATAACATAGATTCTGTCGTATCTCCTTGAATATATCCAGTCACACCAAAGCTTGCTGTCAACCGATGGATACCAGTAAAATTATGAGACTCAATGGCTTGGCGTAAAATTTCCGCCAGCCTATATGCAGCACATTCTGACCCACGAAGAATAATCATAAACTCCTCACCGCCCCACCGGCCAAAATGCTCATTTTTCTTTAGTTCATTTTGAACAACTTGCGCCAATTCACGTAATACCTCATCACCAATATTATGTCCAAATTGGTCATTAATTTCTTTAAAATGATCGATATCAAAGAAAATAATAGAATATTCATCTTCCTTTGCTTTGCCCAAAAACGACTGCATCCACTCATCAATTTGAAAACGATTCCCAACTTGTGTAAGTGGATCTACTCGTAATTGACGGCGCATGATTTCTACCTCTGCATGCGTTCTGATGATTTTAAATGAAAAAATGAGTACCAAAATATAGACAATCATCGCTAAGATAAGCTGGGCAAAATATTCCAAAAATGCCGCACTTAATTCATTTATATAATACACACTAGGAATGATTGAACCGATAAGTAACAGTAAAGAGAGCCTTATCGCTAACCTTTTACTCCAAATGGCATATGTAAAAATTATGATGAGCGGAAGCCAAACGACAAATGAATCAAAGTGAACCGTTCCTACAACCCCTAGATGACTTCTTACAAATATTGTAACCTTTAGCCAATGATAGACATACAAACCAAACAGTATAATTAATTCCAATAATTTCATTTTCCATCTGACTAAAGCTGCAAACCAGCCAATCATGAAAGTACAAGCCAAAAACATTTTTATAATAAAATCAAAATGAACTTCTTGTTTACCTATGTTTACAACTATCGAAACTAAAGCACTAAGAAATAAGATAGGTAAAATAACTAACAGTATATTTCTTCTTAAGTCAATAAATGACTGTTCTTTCTCTAACATTGTTCAATCCCTTGTCCTTTCTTATATTTATCATATAACTTTTCATATGGAATGAACAACTTCTAGCTACTAAAAAATGATAATCCACTCTCGAATTTAGCACTTTTGACACATTACAATAGTAACAAAAACCTCAACTTATCAAAACCTTAAATTTTCCTATCAATCTTGATATGCGTCAAGGTACCCTTTAAGT
Source organism: Sporosarcina pasteurii (assembly GCF_041295575.1). Classification (NCBI taxonomy): domain Bacteria; kingdom Bacillati; phylum Bacillota; class Bacilli; order Caryophanales; family Caryophanaceae; genus Sporosarcina; species Sporosarcina pasteurii. Next base: position 3,058,942 of record NZ_CP160452.1, read on the forward strand.
AATCACCCTATACTTCATGTATAAAGATGAAAAGCAACACTAAAAGGTTGCGTGTTCAAATAATCTAATAAATTTTCCAGAACTTGATGCACGTCAAGGTCCGCGATGAACATTCACCTTATACTTTAGATACAAAATAAAACTTTGGAGGATGAACAATATGAAAAAAGCTGTTTTTAATCTTGAACCACTTGGTTGCCCGACTTGTGTGAAGAAAATCGAAAACACACTGGAGAAAATGGAGGGAATTGAGGAAATAAAAGTTCTTTTCCATTCCAACCGCGTTCGCACACAATTTGATGAAAGCAAGGTCCAAGCTGAAGACATTGAAAACACACTTACTAAGCTTGGGTACCCTGTCGTTTCAAAAAAAGTTTCGTAAAACAAAAGCCCCGGACGCGTCTGGGGCTTACTAATTTTACAAGCTCATAATCGTCAATTTTCATAACAAACATTAAAAGGTGGGATAAATGATGAATGCTAGAAGGACCTCTCAAATTACCGCCATCACGGGGGCTTTACTTCTTATCGCGATTGGTCTCCACCTCGGGGGCTTGCATGAATGGCGGCAAGGGACACTTATTATATCGACGGTAATTGCAGGTACGCCAATTGCCATTAAAGCGTTTCAAGCAATTCGGATGAAAACATTTAGTATTGAATTGCTCGTAACCATCGCTGTTGTCGGTGCTTTGTTTATTGGAGAGTACGTTGAATCAGCAGCAGTAACCTTTTTATTCCTATTCGGTGCATATTTAGAAGTACGGACATTAGAAAAAACACGTTCTTCCCTTCGTTCATTGATCGATATGGCGCCTGTTGAGGCAACGGTTTTACGTGACGGAGAAACGATGACTATTTCCGTCGATGACGTAGAAGAAGGAGATCGCGTCATCGTCCGTTCAGGTGAAAAAGTAGCGATTGACGGAGAAATTATTTCCGGTAAAGCCACTTTAAATGAATCTGCAATTACTGGTGAATCTGTACCGGTAACGAAAACGAAAAATGACCGTGTATTTAGTAGTTCTATTTTAGAAAATGGATTTATCGAAGTACTTGCCGACCGTGTTGGGGATGATACAACTTTCGCACGCATTATCGAACTCATCGAAGATGCACAGGAAACAAAGTCTAAAACACAAAAGTTTCTTGACCGATTTGCAAATATCTACACACCAGCAATTGTCGTCATGTCCATTCTCGTTTATTTATTCACAAGAAACATTGAAATGACGCTTACTTTCTTAGTTGTCGCTTGTCCTGGTGCACTTGTTATTTCTGCACCCGTCTCCATTGTTGCGGGGATCGGTAATGGTGCCCGTAATGGTGCCTTGATTAAAGGTGGAGAAATTATGGAAAGTCTCGGTAAAATCGACACAGTCGTATTTGATAAAACGGGTACTTTGACACGCGGACGTCCTGAAGTAACGGACATCCATACATTTAGCCGCAAAGAAAACGATTTACTACGTGTTGTTGCCGAAGCTGAAATGATTTCTGAACACCATCTCGGCCAAACCATTGTAAGAGAAGCAAAGAGACGAAATCTTATTCTTGTGAATGAACCCCAAAATGCAGAAGTGATTGAAGGGAACGGCATTCGCGCAGATATTGAGGGGCAAACACTCGTAATCGGAAATCGAAAACTGATGCGCACCAATGGCATTGCGATTTCCAACGAAGTTGAAGCTTATGCGGTAGAACGTGAAAAGTCTGGAAACACAGCAATTTTTGCAGCTATTGACGGAACCATCGCGGGAATCATCTCCATCGTAGATCAAATTCGTCCCGAAGCCACAAGCGCACTACAAGAGTTACGCGCAAACGGCATCAAACAAATCATTATGTTAACAGGTGATAATCGACATACTGCTGAACTTGTTGGCAAGCAACTTGACTTTGACGCGGTATATGCGGAACTACTACCTGAAGACAAAGTAGCCATGGTCCAAAAGTTAAAAAATGCGGGTCACCGTGTTGCTATGGCAGGAGACGGTATTAATGATGCACCAGCCATCGCGACTGCCGATATCGGGCTTGCAATGGGCGAAGGCGGAACGGATATTTCAATGGAAACTGCGGATGTTGTTTTAATGGCAGACCGACTCGACCAGTTTTCACACGCCTATTCTTTAGCAAAAGCCACTGTACGTAATATGCGACAGAACACATTCTTTGCGGTAGGAACAGTTGTCATCTTACTGGCAGGTGTCCTACTCGGAAAAGTATTTTTAGCATCAGGTATGCTCATTCACGAACTAAGTGTGCTTCTAGTTATTCTTAACGCTGTTCGATTAATGCGTTATAATAACAAGAACGGTAAAAAAGAGACTGCGACGCCAATACTGCAAACTGAATGAGGTGGAGAAGGTTGACAGAAAACAATCATTGCGAACATAGAGCCGTGGAGATGCAGAAAATGTGCATCTCTATTGTGCCGATTTTTAACCATTTAACAACTGCCGAAATGAGTGAGATTGTCAAAACTACAAATTCTGTAAAGCATCCACGAGGCCATACAATTTATCGAGCAAATGAACCGTCAGATGGGCTGTATATCGTTCATAAGGGACGGGTGAAAATCTATCGTTTATCAGACACTGGCAAAGAACAACTTGTGCGTATTCTAGAACCAGGTGATTTCACTGGAGAACTTTCTTTATTCTCTGAATCCGTGCACGATGCCTATGCAGAAGCGATGGAACCTGTAGAATTATGTGTGATGGGAAGAAAAGATTTCCAACAGTTTTTATTGAAATATCCCGCAATTTCCTTAAAAGTCCTCACTGAGTTTTCAACGAGATTGTCAAAAACCGAAAAGCAGGCGGCAAGCATTGCGTTGGAATCCACCGAAACAAGAATCGCGATGTACCTTGCGGATGTAGTAGAGGAAACGAAAAGTAAACGCATTACACTGCCGATGAGTCGGAAAGACCTCGCTTCTCATCTTGGGACAACACCCGAAACAGTCAGTCGAAAACTAGCTGACTTTGAAGAGGCTGGATGGATTCGACAACATACACCCAGCAAAATAGAGATTTTAGATTTAGATAGTTTACTACTCGTCTAATCGCTTAAAAGCCATCCATACAGGGTGGTTTTTTAATACTTTGAAAGCAACTAACCATTTTCTTGCTTTTCCAGTAATTCCTACTCCTTTCTTTCATTCAAAAAGACTCTATGCTACACTAATAGTAGATTGAAAATTCAACATAACATTGACCATTAGGGGAATCCTTGAAAAGGACTGAGAGAAGAGTACAACTCTGATACCCTTATTACCTGAACAGGTTTGGACCTGCGTAGGGAAGTGGCCGTCAGATTATTTATGTATTAATACTGTCTTTGACGACTACTTTCCTACTGCGGAAGTAGTCTTTTTTGTGTAAAGGAGGATATGATGAAGCTCATTGCAGTGACGAATGACCGTATGTCGATAGATGAATTAATTCAAACATTACTAGCGATTGAACCGTATATTGACGCAGTTATTTTAAGAGAAAAGTCGAAAACGGATACAGAGATCTTGAAATTAATTCAAAAGCTTAAGGAAGTAAATTTTAACGTAAAGAAAATGATTGTCCACGGAAAACCTACTATTGCAAATACCGAACAAATTGATAAAGTACAACTGCCAGGCGGATTACCACTTCCTGATTTAATGCGGCAGTATCCAGCGCTATTATTCGGAAAATCCGTCCACTCACTTGAAGAAGCGATAGTTGCTGAGGCGGATGGCGCAGAGTCTGTGTTATATGGTCATTTGTTTAAAACAAATTCAAAGCCTGGATTGCAACCACGCGGAACCGATGACTTGCGGCGAATTGTTTCATCGCTAACCATTCCTGTCTACGCGATTGGCGGCATTCGACCAAGTCATATCGAACGATTAAGAGAAGTAGGGATTGCAGGCGTGGCGATAATGTCTACTATATTTGAAAGCGAACATCCGAAAAACATCGCCAAAGAGTATTATGATGCCATTCATACATAGAGGGGGATTATCAATGACTAAAACAATTGAACTAAATGGGAACACACAAGAAATCCCAAAAGACGTTGAAAGTGTCCAGCAATTGCTCGAACACTTAAATCTCGAGGAAAGAATTTTAATTGTGGAATTGAATAAAAACATTCTCAATAAAAGCGCTTATGATCAACCGATTATGGACCGTGATCAGATCGAAATTATTCACTTTGTAGGAGGCGGATGAACATGCTTAAAATAGGAAATCATTCATTTTCATCGAGATTATTGTTAGGGACTGGTAAATACCCATCATTTGAAACTCAAAAAGAAGCTGTTCGTGTTTCTGAAGCAGAAATTTTAACATTCGCAGTCCGTCGAATGAACGTTTTTGAACCATCACAACCAAATTTCTTAGAACAACTTGATTTATCAAAATATACTTTGCTTCCAAATACCGCTGGTGCAAAAACAGCTGAGGAAGCTGTACGTATCGCAAAACTGGCAAAGGCATCTGGTTTATGTGACATGGTTAAGGTAGAAATTATTGGCTGTGACCACTCCTTGTTGCCAGACCCAGTTGAAACGTTACGTGCCACAGAAATGTTATTGGATGAAGGTTTTATCGTACTTCCCTATACATCTGATGACGTTGTACTTGCCCGCAGATTATGTGAAATGGGTGTCAATGCCATCATGCCGGGTGCAGCGCCTATCGGATCAGGTCGCGGCATATTAAACCCACTGAATTTGTCCTTTATTATCGAACAGTCGGAAGTCCCTGTCATTATTGATGCTGGCATTGGTTCTCCAAAAGATGCAGCCTATGCGATGGAACTCGGCGCGGATGCTGTTTTATTAAACACGGCCGTGTCCGAAGCAAAGGACCCAGTGAAAATGGCAGAAGCGATGAAACTTGCCATTGAAGCGGGACGACTTGGTTTTGAGGCTGGACGGATGCCTGAACGTGACTACGCAGTAGCTAGCAGTCCGATGGAAGGACTCTTGCCAAATTGAATAGCCGTTATTCACGACAAGAACTGTTCGCACCGATTGGGATAGAAGGACAAAAACGAATTAGCGCAGCAAATATCTTTATTCTCGGGGCTGGCGCACTTGGTTCTTCCTCTGGAGAAATGTTGGTACGCGCTGGCGTTAAGCGTGTGACCATTGTTGACCGAGATATCATTGATTGGACCAATTTGCACCGTCAACAACTGTATACAGAACAAGACGTTATCGATCAATTGCCGAAAGCAGTGGCAGCGGAGAAACGTTTGAAAAGCATTAATGGGGATGTGGATGTATCAGGAATGGTCGTTGATGTGACAGCTGAAAATGTACTCGAGTTAATTGAAGGACATGACGTGATTTTGGATGCAACCGATAATATTGAAACGCGGTTGCTTATGAATGACGCTGCATTAAAACGCGGCGTCCCCTTTTTCATGGGGGCCTGCGTAGGCAGTTACGGATTAACTTTCCCGATTGGCATAAAAGAAGAGCAACCGTGCTTACATTGTTTACTTGAAACATTACCACCTCAGTCATTAACTTGCGATACGGTCGGTGTCATTAGTCCAATCGTCGTCACAACTGCTGCCCGCCAAGTTGCAGATGTACTTAAATACATTACGGGCAATGAATTTATGCCGAAACTTGAATCTGCAAATTTATGGACAGGTGAAAGGTCATCGATGAATGTCGAAAGCTTGAAAAAAGACAATTGCCCAAGCTGCTCTGCTGAATCGGTATACCCCTATTTATCGGCCCGTGAATCTACTCGTTTTGCGGTGCTCTGCGGACGTGATACCGTTCAACTATCGTGGCCGCCAAACCGCCGTGTCGAATTAAAAACATTCGTGAATTCCGTCGAACCTATTGTGCAGAAACTCATCCACAATCCACATCTTGCTGCCTTTGAATTCGATAGTCACCGCATCGTCTTGTTCCGCGATGGACGAATGCTGATTCACGGAACGAAAAACATTGCCGAAGCCCGAATGATTGCAGCGAAATTGTTAGGATAAATGAAATAAGCCATTTTCATTCCTTATAAATGGATAGAAATGGCTTTTCACTCTCCGTTCTTGCGTCTTTCAAAAAGACGCAAGATAATGAAAGCACCGCTGAACAACAATAATACCTGCATAAAACGCGCGAAAATATGCGTTGGGACTTCCAAAATATCCATGAAGTATAAGAAAAATACCGCAAAGATAAACGACATACTATACTTTAAAAGCTTTCTCACCTTTCCCCTACTCCCTCGACAAACGAATCGAACGAAAGATAAAATACCCGATTGGGATAAAAATACAAATAAAAAACATAGGCGTAAACCATGCACCAAGTGATTCATGACGTCCCAAAGCCACTTGAATGTTGCTCCAATTTATATATGCAAAAATGATTGTGATGATATTTTTTATCACATTCACCATAAGTCGACCATTCAACTATTGCACTTCAGAATTGTCTTTCGTTAAATTCATCCCCTTCCGACAAGGAGATGCCGTCTGATTTGTGTTACGGTGCTTTAGCGCCAACAATTCAGGTGGCGAGGAATTGTCGTCGCTGACAAGCGAAAGATTTCTAGCTTGTTCACCTCTCCATTGTCGCAATACTCTGCCGATGTTATAATAGAACATACTGAAATGGGGTGAACACCAATGACGACAATTACGGCTAAAATTCAAATTTACGTGCCTGACCATGACGTTGAAATCCTCGAATCAACAACAAGTGCTTATCGGCAAGCATGTAATTGGTTAAGTAAAAAAATCTTTCAAACGAGAGTCCTAAATCTAGCCAATCTAAACAATCTTTACTACAAAATCCTTCGGGAAACCTTCGGATTAAAAAGCCAAATGGCACAATCGGCTATGAGAACGGTCGTTGCTAGATATAAATCCGCCAAATCAAACGGTCATAAGTGGTCCCAAGTACGTTTTCGGCTGCCCGAATATGATCTCGTTTGGAATCGCGATTACTCGCTCAATCAAGACGTTTTTTCAGTCAACACTTTAAGCTGTCGGTTAAAATTCAAGTTTGAGAAAAAGGCAATGAAACGTTATTTTAATGGCACTTGGAAATTTGGGACGGCTAAACTTGTCCAGAAATTTAACAAATGGTTTCTCCACATCCCCATGACTAAAAAATTTGCGAAATTAAAACTGCGCAATGTAAATCATATAGTCGGCATTGATCTCGGTGTAAACTTTCTCGCAACTTCTTACGATAGCCACGGTAAAACAACCTTCTTTAGCGGCAAACAAATCAAACAGAAGCGCGGTCAATATAAAGCACTACGTAAACAACTAGCCAAAAAACAAACAGCTTCAGCACGTTCAAGAATAAAAGCAATTGGTTCAAGAGAAAACCGTTATGTGACGGATGTCAATCATCAAATCACAAAGGCACTCGTTGAACGCTACCCAAGAGGGACTTGTTTTGTGCTCGAAGATTTGAAAGGTGTACGTAAGTCGACTGAAAAAGTATGCGTTAAAAATAGATATGTACACGTGTCTTTGGCATTCCATCAATTTCGTGAAATGTTAACATATAAAGCAACGATGAATGGACAATTAGTCATCATAGTAAACCCAGCTTATACATCTCAAACATGCCCAAAATGCGAACACAAAGGGAAAGCAAATCGCAATAAAAAAACGCATACTTTCTGTTGTAAAAACTGCACATACACATCAAATGATGACCGTATTGGCGCAATGAATCTCCACGATAAAGGTATGAAAACCTTGCGTGGCGGTACGATTTCGGCATGACCGACATCGTAAGGGCGAAGTCAACCGTCCTGTGTATCTTATATCAAATAAGATACAGATATATCCTCAATTTAAGGTAGGAGTACTTTGTACGTTCGCACTACTGGAGAGATATAAGTGTAAACTCGTTTAGCGGGGGCTAAACGGGCGGTAATCTAGGATTGCCGACACAAGCTCCATCTGAAAAGCGTAAAGTCGAAGACTTGCGTTCAGGTGGAGTGTGTTGACATAGTTATACACATGTGGGTATTTCTCTAAAATCGTCATACCTATCCACAGGATAGCCGCGATGATCGGAAGAATCACCATTTCCGATTTACGTCCCACCTGTCTACTTCTCCAAATGCATTATAATGCGCTGGTACTTCATCTGGTAAGGTCGACCAACTTACGAATAAATAAACAAGACTTCCGACGAATAAAATGATTGTGATCACGTTTAGCACCAATTCTATGATTTAATTTTCAACTTTAACTTCGGTCTTTCAAACATATCCACAATTTATTCACCTCATGATACATACGGTATACGAACCGCTAAAGTTTCAACTTCCCTGTTACTTTACTCTCCTAATGAATAACTTTTATATGTATTCAACTACCAATTGTATAATCGCTTAAACAATTAGCGCACACTACTCATAAACCCGCTAAGAGTTAACAAAACTATCTAAACAAATATACATCGTATTTTTAAAAATTAACACTACCTAAACGCTTGCCTTTTACATCAATCATTATAAAATAAATAAGTTAAGGTGCGTTTTTAAAAATAGAATTAAAGGAGTTGTCCTATGTTTTTTATAGAAGCAAAAAGAATAGCTGTCGTGATTTTCGGCTCATTTTTACTTGCCATTTCGCTAAACTTCTTTTTAATTAATGCGAATGTGTACGCAAGCGGGTTTGCTGGGGCAGCACAGTTAACATCCAGTGTTTTTGAAGATTTCTTAGGTATGCATGTGAGTACAGGAATTCTCCTATTCCTATTTAACATTCCAGTCTTTATATTAGGTTGGTACAAAGTTGGGAAAGGCTTTACAATCTATAGTATTGTTTCTGTTATTTGTGCAACCTTTTTCTTGGAAATATTACCTATCATCTCTGTATCCAATGATATTATTTTAAATACGGTTGTAGGTGGAGTTGTCAGTGGTATTGGTATAGGTCTTTCCTTAAAATGGGGAGCTTCAACAGGCGGGATGGATATCGTCGCAATGGTATTATCACGCTTACAAGATAAGCCAATTGGAATCTATTTCTTAGTGCTCAATGGTGTAATTATTGTGCTTGCAGGTTTTTTATACGAACCTGAAAATGCACTCTATACACTCATCGCACTTTACGTAACAACCGCCGTCATTGACGCTATTCATACACGTCATGAAAAAGTGACAGCGATGATTATTACGCGAAAAGCAGACGAATTGCAATGTGCCATCCACGAAAAAATGGTCCGTGGTATCACGATTCTGCCTGCAAAAGGCGCTTATACAAAAGAAGAGAATAATATGCTATATCTCGTCATTACACGCTATGAGTTGTATGATTTGGAAAAGATTATCGCTGAAGTAGATCCGAATGCCTTTACGAATATCGTTCAGACAGTAGGGATTTTTGGATACTTTAGACGCGAGGGCGAGGAAGTTGTTTAAACGAACTTGTTCTTGAATAAGTTATACAAAGGATAGAAACCTCTCACAACTGCGAGAGGTTCCTTTTTTTATCTTTGTATATTTAGATAGTACCGAGACTGAAACCTCCACCCTATCACACCAAATGCTCGATATAATAGTAATCCAATTCTATTATGTAACTTTCATCAATTCAATTCATCGCCAATACACCCAAAACAAATTGCTCTTTATAATTTGTATAGTCATTCATATCGCCTGACTTATTCTCGATAAAACTCAATTTGATCGACTCATATTCTTCCCTTAACGGTTTGGATGCATTAAGTTTATTTCGGAAATCAATGAAATCATTCCACTTCTTCCCTTGGTAATCGACTAGATGAATAATATGGGTTTTAACATCAAATGTTTTATCGGTAAATCGCGCGAGCACAATCTCATCTTCAAGCTCGACACGTAGCCGGTAAAATCCAATATCCCGCAACTTTTCAAAAATGCCGGAACATGATGTATATCTTCTACGCCGACAACAAAGTCAATCATCGGCTTCGCCTTGATTCCTTTAATAGAGGTGCTGCCGATATGTTCAATTCTAGTCACGGCAATACGAGCCGCTCTATGGATCTCTTTTTGTGTTTTATGAAATTCTTCAATCCAACCCACTTGCGGTTCTACTAAATTAATTTCTCCCTTTTTTAATCCTAAGATCACTTGAACATCCCCTTTATTGATCTTCTTCAGACCTTCTGTTCGCTATATAAAACGCGGTTCCTGCGATAAATAATCCTGTACTTAACCACATTGCAATACCGTTATATTCACTCTTTAATAAAGTGATATTTGTTAACCAAATGAGATGAATCAAAGCCATTATGATGAATAAACCAGTAATTGATTTCATTACTTCCCCCCCTCTTCGGAAAAACTATAAAAGCTTCGCTATATAATATTCATCAATATATTTTCCATCTATCCATAAAGAATGTCTTTTCGTACCTTCAATTTCAAATCCCATTTTCTTATATAGAGCGATGCCAGCTTCATTATGGGTCATCACCGTTAATTCCAACCGATGAATCTCTTGCTCGATTGCCCACTTTTCCAACGCTGTAAACAGCTTTGTGCCTACTCCTTTTTCTCTAGCCTGTTCAGCGATGCCAATGACTACATAGACCGAATGCTTGGTGCGCGCAGGATTTTTGCCAATTGCAAACAAGTACCCTAATAACCGCGCTTCTTCTTCTGCAATAAAAATAGCTGAAGTTTCTTGTCTTTTCATGACTTCAATGTGTTTCTCTTGTTGTTCGACTGTGATTTTCCTTTCACCAGGACCAAATAACATAAAGTTTGACTGCTCTACTTCTGCTATCAAACTTACCAATTTCCCAGCATCGCTAGGTTCTGCAAGCCTAATGAACATTTTGACCGCCCCAATCCAAGTATGTAGTAGCGCTTTTACATTCATCCTCTATTTTTTCATACAAAGAACCTTCTTCTTTGTTTGAATTCATTCCATTTTTTCTTCCGATACTTCTTCGACATATCCATTCGATTTTCCTTTTCAGTTCTAATGTACTGTCCAACATATGATAGTACATGTATTTCACCGCAGATATTCTACATGTGACCGGATTAGTTCTACCAGTTACCTAAATGATGCAGACGATAGCAATCCATCCGGATATGATAGAAGTACAGTAACAGGAAGGAGTTGGTGGGACATTAGACGAACATTATGAACGTATAAAAAAGTTTCATGAAAGGGGCGAAACAAGTTGAAAGTTTCTTTAGACATTGACAGTCGTTTTGATGAAACGTTAGTTACCATAGAATGTCCCGAGTTAACCGAGGATGTCCAGGAAGTCTTAACATTTATTAAAGGAAGGACAACAAAGTTCTTAATTGGAAAAGAAGGTGACATGCAACATATTATCAAACCAAATGAAATTCACTATTGCCATACAGAAAACGAAAAAGTCATTGCTGTTACCAAGAAAGGCTCATTCCAACTAAGGGAAAGACTGTATGAATTGGAGGAACTTCTCCCAACTCATCAGTTTATTCGATTATCAAAATCTGTGATTGCCAATTTATATGAACTTAGTCGATTTGAAGCTTCCTTTAATGGAACACTTTGCGTCCATTTTAAATCTGGGGCCAAAGAATATGTTTCGAGAACTTACGTAAAAGACATCAAAAATGCATTACAAATGAACAGGAGGTAAATGAAATGAAAACATTTTTATTCAGAAGTATAATCGGGATTTTCTTCGGAGCCTTCCTCGCAGTCCTCTTTACAAACGCCATTGTCATTTTTGAAGGACGCGAAACGTTAGACGGTGCTTTATTTATAAAAAACTCAATTGGCTCCATCTTATGCGGTTGGTTCTCTGCGGTCAGTCCACTTTACTTTGAAATTCCATCTTTAAAATTGTCACAGCAAACCGCACTGCATTTCGTGACACTTTTCATCTTATATTTTTTACTCGCTTTCGGATTCGGCTGGATTCCTTTTACATGGATTAGTTTCTTCATCACCATTCTGATGTTCGTCATTTTCTACGCCGTCATTTGGACGTGTTTCTATATATACTTCAGGCAGCAAGCAAAAAAATTGAATGCAGATTTAACAAAACTTCAAAGATAGTTAATTAAGCCAAATTACTATAAAGCTTCAAAGCCATATACACGGCAACGCCAAAAACGACAAGGGCGGATACTTTATTTAACAAGGTCATTAGCTTTCCGCTCTTATCCAGTTTTCCGAAGTACCGTCCCGACAGGGCAAGCCCAATAAACCAAATCCACGAAACAAAGATGGTCGTAAGGGTAAAAGCAATTTTAGCATCCCCTATGTAGCTTAAAGAATTCGTCCCAATGACACCGATCGTATCTAATAAAGCGTGTGGATTTAAAAGTGAAACGGATGCCGCAAATAGGATTTGTCTTTTCATTGAAAAAGATTGGCCCTCTAAATCGTTCGTGGAAACTTTTGTCCGCCACAATACTACACCCATATATAATAAAAAAATAATCCCTATCGAGAATATAATATTTTCCAACCAACTGAACGTTAAAATTAGTAAAGAAACCCCTGATACTGCTGCTACAATTAAAATCGTATCGCTGATGCCCGCTGTAATCACGACAGGCAATGCTTTTCTAAACTTTGGTTGCAAAGCCCCCTGATTGAACACAAATACATTTTGAGCCCCTAGTGGAATAATTAAGCCGAATGCTAAAATAACGCCGTGGATAATTGCCTCAACCAACTTTCTCTCTCCTATTCTACCTATCAATTTAGTCTTTTAATTATCTAACAAGTGCGTTAAAATTACAAAAAAAATCCGCATTGGCGCTATACCAATACGGACAGTTTTTAATTTAGCTTTTGTAAGATAACAACTTTTAAATAGTTAAACTCAGGAAAATCTCGATTTGAACGGAAGTCTCTCGGTAGTGAGGATTCTTCTAAAATTTTATACCTTGTATTTGTTTCTTTAAAGGCTCTGTCAATAAATGTCTTGAAGCGTTTCATGCCAAATGAAGCATTATTCGTGGAAGCTACGATAAAGCCATTTTTCTCCGTCACCGCAATGGCGTCTTTCACTAACTCCGGATAATTCCTTGCTGTACTAAACGTATATTTCTTAGAACGTGCAAAACTTGGCGGATCCAGAATCACAAGACCGAATTTCAATTCATGGCGTTTCGCATAACGGAAATAATCGAAAACATCCATCACACGGATTTCTTGCTGTTCATAGTCAATACCATTCACACTGAACTGTTCAATCGTTTTAGATTCACTTCTACTTGCAAGATCAACGCTAACTGTTTTTGCAGCGCCCCCAAGCGATGCCGCAACTGAAAATGCACCCGTGTATGAAAATGTATTCAATACAGTTCGCCCTTCAGCATACTTATCGTGAATCGCTTTTCGCACATCACGTTGATCAAGGAAAATCCCCGTCATCGCACCGTCGTTTAAATCAACGGCAAAGTTCATCCCATTTTCTTTGACGATAATCGGGAAATCGCCAGGCTCACCTTTCACAAAATCGTCTTGTTCAATATACTGACCTTTCGTATCAAAGCGTTTCTTTTCATAAACAGCTTTGTACTCGACAATTTTTTCTAGCACATTATAAATATGATGCTTCAGCGAATAAATCCCTTCACTATACCAGCTAACCACGTAATATCCGTCGTAATAATCGATTGTCAACCCACCAATACCATCGCCTTCTCCGTTGAAAACACGGAAAGCTGTCGTGTCAGCATCTTCGAATAAAGATTCACGTCTTTTAAGTGCTGCTGCAATACGTGACTTGAAAAAATCAAAGTCAATGGCTTCATTTTCTTTGCGTGTCAGCACCCAACCAATTCCTTTATTTTGCACACCGTAATAACCTTTTGCGACAAAGCGCCAGTTTCTATCGACAAGTTTGATAATGCTGCCTTCTTCTTTTAACACTTGAGGATTCAAAACCGCGTCTTTTAAAATCAATGGATAGCCTTTCTTTAACTCGGCTACCGCTTTTGCATTTAACTGTACGTCTATTGTTTTTGTCATGTTTTCATCCATTCATCTTTTTTCTTATTATCTCACGTTCGTTTTAAAAATGCGAAAATAAAAAAGCTTCTTTTGGTATGGAATTTTTTAAGCTAAGATTCGTGAAACAAGTTTATTTTTTAAAAATACGATTGAATCGCTTTAGTAAGAGACCGAATCTTAAAAAACATCACGCCTCACTGCCTTAAAATAAAGCTGACTTCAACTATCAGATACTTTTTTTTGCACGTGGACTATTTGTCCACTCATTTCAGTTCCCATTTTCATAAGATACTACTGAAAGGTGGTGTTAATTATGAGTGATAACTATGGATTATGTAAGGAGTGTTTTAAGCAACAAAGGTTTTGTACTTGTGTAGACTCTTGCACCCTAGATACGGTTAACCAGGAATCAAATGAACATTGCGAACAATCATTTTCTGAACATAATCCGCAATGCCAATCCATTGGAGAACAGAAACAACAACAACAACAAGAACAAGGCGGACTCGAGCAAGAACAAGGACCTCAACATCAAGAACAACTTCAAGAAGGGCAAAGACAAGGCCCACAAACCCAGGAACAAGAGCAAGGACCTCAGACTCAGGGAAATCAAACCCAAGGACCTCAAACACAAAGTCAAGTCGAAATACAAGAACAAACACAAATACAAGACCAAACAGAAGACCAAGACCAAACACAAGGTCCTCAGTTACAAGCCCAAAGACATGGTGATCAAACCATGGAAAATAGCCAGACCATTTCTACTCCAGTGGAAGTAGATGGAGTCAATGTGAATTTACAGTGCGGCGATTGTAAGCCTATTATTGTTTTTCCAGATGACTTCTTTGAGAAAAATAATAATAAAAAGCAAGGAGGAGATAAAGTGGGAAAATGCAATTGCCAGAAGAATAAAGAAGATAAATGTCCAAAAGATTGTAATTGTTGTGTCCGAAACCTAGCAGATTTATTAAGAAGGGTTCGGAATTTCCAAACTACTTTAGTAAATCCTGCCGATCAAGAAATCGACATTTACTTCAGCACGATGAATGGTTTGGCGAATCCGTCTGAAGGACAAATTATCACGAATCTAGTAGATTGTTCAACCCTTAGATTTAGACTTGCCGATCAGGCTACACCTGTCCCGAATACAGTAGTGCAATTGTGTGATGTTGCAGGTATATGCGCGACAGATACAGATGATACACCTGAAGTATCAAATGTCTTTGAATTTCTACTCCAACAGACTAATGAAAATTTAGAGGAGAGCTCCTGCCAAGAAAAGAAAAAGACATGTGTTTGTCCTTGTTGCGCATCAGGTATCGGAGATGAGTTAAGGTGTACAGTAGATTATGGATTACTCCTAAATGTTTTGCTTCAGGGACAAACTACCCCACTCCCTCTCTATCTACTAACAGTAAAAGACTGTCTAGCCTATTTTGTAAACGACATTACCAATCCAACCGAGATTTGTGTCTTCTCATTGTGTGCTATTAGCGGATTTACTGTAGGCAGTCAAATACTAGGTACGATTTAACAGGCTACTTATATTGATTGGTTAGCCTGTACGCAAAAGACAATGGGACATATATTGTTATGAAACATAAACCAAAGGAGGAAAAAGCTTGATAATTAATCATTCAGAAGGTAAGCAGTGTAGCTGTCAGGACAAGGAAAAATGTATGTGTAGAAAAAAGATGGGAGAGTATCCAAAAATGGAACATTATAAACATGAAAAATGTGAGATGCCTAAGAAACATTGGCATGAAGAAAAGGACTTTTGTCCAGATAGAGTAAAAGGGTTCAATTTGTGCAAAAAAAGAAATGAGTTAAGATGCTTTAAACATTGCCAGCCTATTTCACAGCCGTGTGATGAAACACCCTATAGCTATTTTAGGAGCAGAACAAACTTTGAATTTAGTGGTTTAGTCGTAGTTACAAACACAGTGACAGCAAGCAACTGTACCATGGACGTTCTTGTTACTGATAGAGCCGGTACTGAGCAAGTTGCAACACTTAACCCCGGCGCATCATTCCCAATATTCGTTGAAGGGTTAATAAACCTTCAAATTAGATGTAATACTCCTGAGACCCCACCAGCGGTCGCAGAAGACATATGCAGTGGTGAAATAATTTTTGACCTTGAGTATTGCGCATCTAAACTTTGTTAATATGTCCTAAATATTAACTAAGCCATTTATATTCTAAACAACCATGCAACAGCCGGTATATGCGTAATTCCTTCTACCATTTAAAGAGAATCCTATTTGAAACACTCAGATATAGGTTCTCTTTTTTAGTTAGCTTAAAGTTACGGAAAATAACTCACGACCTGTCAAGTGTTATTATAGGTATTCAATCCAAGATAAAAACCCACAAAAGATGCTTTACTGATTAATTAGCCCGAGTCCAGAAACCTAATAATACATATATTGATGATATCTTGAGGGTATGAGGAGGAAGCATTTATATGTTTTATATAAATAAACCCTGCGGTTGTAGGGCATTTGAAAACTGCAATCGATGTCGTAGGGGCTTGAGGACTCCCAAACGTTGCAATAAATGTCGAAGGGACTTGGGAGGCTCTAAACGATGTAAACAATGCCATAATAGTGAGGAAAACACCATAATATACATTAATGAAAATAACTATATTGGAAAATCGACATCGGTGTTTGAACATGATAACTACGAAAAGGAAAAGTATCCTTGTGAAAAGAACGAAAAGCACCATTGCGAGTCGGATAAATGTCGAAGGTGCTTGGGAGGCTCTGAACGATGTAAACAATGCCATAGTAACGAGGGAAACGCCAAAATATACACGAATGAAAATGACTATATTGGAAAATCGACATTGGTGTTTGAACATGATAACTGCGAAAAGGAAAAGTATCCTTGTGAAAGTCACGGAAAGCACCATTGCAAGTCGGATGATTGCGGTAAGTACCATTGCAAGTCAGACGATTGCAGTAAGCACCATTGCAAGTCGGACGATTGCAGTAAGCACCGTTGCAAGTCGGACGATTGCAGTAAGCACCATTGCAAGTCAGACGATTGCAGTAAGCACCATTGCAAGTCGGACGATTGCAGTAAGCACCATTGCAAGTCGGACGATTGCAGTAAGCACCATTGCAAGTCGGACGATTGCAGTAAGCACCATTGCAAGTCGGACGATTGCAGTAAGCACCATTGCAAGTCGGACGATTGCAGTAAGCACCATTGCAAGTCAGACGATTGTGGTAAGCACCATTGCAAGTCGGGTAATTGCGGAAAACACAATTGCAAATGCGACAGCAAAGATTTTTGTGATCACTCTAGCAGTTTTGAAAAAGAACCAGATGAATCATGCAACCAGCATAAAGAACATTGCAATGATAGAATCTACACAAATATAGTTAAAGGAATTGATTTATGCCGAAAGCAAGAAGAAATACGATGCTTTAAACATTGCGACCCTATTTCACAACCCTGCGATTGTAGATATTACAACCATTTTACAAGCCGGTTGAACCTTGATTTTAGCGGGTTAGTTGTGGTAAAAAACACGGGGAAGCCGGCTTGCGGTTGTTCCATGAAAGTCCGGGTCACTGATATAGCCGGTACATCATTAGTCGCTACAGTCAGTCCTGGAGCATCCGTCCCAATTTTTGTCGAATGTTTAAGATCACTCGATATAGCATGTTTTAAACATGGAGCAGAAACACCAGTCACAGAAACGTGTAGTGGCGAAGTCATCTTTGACCTGGAGTACTGTATCACAAGAAGCATTCCACACCGCAATAATGATTAGATTAGATAGCCATTTGTATTGTATTGATAACATTTCAAAGCGAAACGACTTATAAGTTCCACTAATTTTATTTCCCCCTAAAAAAAGAGCTCTATATTGGCATGCATAGTGTTTTAATCGCTTCAAATCCACTAATAAAGGACGATAGCTCATGGACAAGATTGTACGAAAATTTCATTCGCACAATGTATTTTGTAACATACCTTTTTTCAGGCGAGCCTGATTGATTCTGAAAATTAATGAATGAGTCGTCTGCCGAATACCAGACGACTTTTAAACTACGTCTCAAAACATGGTTTAAATTGTCAAATGACCTATAAAATCAGAGAAACGCCGGAAATCCGAATGTACATTTTTTCTGCAAAGATCTGATTTTAATTTTCTAAAGTAGACTTTAATACAATTCACCCTTTTAACTTTTGCGCATACACCGCCATCGCATCCCGCATAAACACCGCCAGCCCTTCTCCAAACTGATCAATATTCTTTGTAAAACGTTCATCATCTACATACACTTGGCCCAGTCCCGCGAAGGCTTCTGGTGAGTAGTTGCCCATTTTGTTAAGGAAGTCGTACCATTCGCCAATTGCCTTTTGAGCCTCTTCGGACTCAGGTGACTCATGGCGGAGTTTGGCTAGCATGAAATAAATACGGTTCATTTCTTCGCCGAGTGCATCGCCTTGTTCTTTTGTGAATTGATTCGCCTTGTCTACCGCCTTATCTCCCCAGCGCGCCCTTGCCTCTTGTTCATATGGATTCGAATTAAAATCAAAACCTTTAAATTTCTCTTCATTTGACATAATAAGCTCTCCTTTTCCTTGTTGGATTGTTTTCTCGATCGTCTCAATCATTTCGTCCAATTTTCGCCGCTTTTCAAGCAACATTTGATGTTGCAGTTCAAAAGCTTCTTGCCTATCGAAAGTTGGACTATCGAGCAGTTCTTTTATTTTCATCAAAGGGAAGCCGAGTTCACGGAAAAACAATATTTGCTGTAGTGTTGCCAAATTATCATCTGAATAAAGCCGGTATCCAGCTTCAGTCACAGCATCTGGCGTCAATAAACCGATGGCATCATAATGATGGAGTGTGCGCACACTGATGCCGGTTAGTTCTGCAACTTCTTTTACTTTCATCATCCTGACCACCCTTCAATTTCAACTATAAGGTATGACGTAACGTAAGGGTCAACCAAAAAATATAGCACCGGAGAAATTCCGATGCTATTCCAATCGCCTTTGTAACGGGATCATATTCAATTTCGTTTCAGATATCAGGATTGCAACTAAAATCAGTATTGCGCCAATCCCCATCTTCATAGTCAACAGTTCACTTAATATAATCACTGAAAACAGCGTTCCCCATAGTGCCTCTGTCGATAAAATAATCGCAGCTTTGGTTTCCGTAATATACTTCTGGGCAGTTGTTTGCAGTAAGTAAGCGATGGTTGTCGAAAAAACGCCCAGGTAAATAAGTGGCAATAGAGCTGACGTTTCAACTGGAAATACCATTTCGCCTTTTACAATCACAACGACAATACCAATCGCTGCTGCCGTCATCATTTGAATCATCGTAATGGCCACCGGATCTTCATCTTTAACAAATTGCGCCGTGTAAAAAATATGGAACGCAAAGGCAAATGCACAAAGCAATGTCAACACGTCGCCAATATTCACTTCTGCAGTAAATTGCAAACTTAACAAAGCAATTCCGATAACAGCAATGACCGCCCCCGTTAATTCAAAAACGTCAAGTTTTCGCTTATAAATGAAAAAGGCTATAAACGGTACAATCACAACATTTACCGCAGTTAAAAAAGCATTTTTGGACGGAGTTGTAAATTGAAGCCCGACTGTTTGTAGCACAAAAGCCAAGTATAAGATACCACCTAAAATCACACCTTTAGTGACCGTGCTTCTCCTAATTCCTTTAAACTTTTTATAAAAAACAATGCTTAAAAGCAGTACACCAATTAAAAATCGGCCCGCCAAAATTTGATACGGCGTATAATGCTCAAGCGCCATCGAACTTGCGACAAATCCACTGCCCCAAATAATGGCCGCTATCGTTAGTCCAATTTCTCCAATATATTTCCTCATAATTTCCCTCACCTAAATAAACCGTGCAATGATGTCACTTAATCTTCCCTCTGTACTTAAATGGACATTTTCACCTGCCCATAAAGACATCCACTTAGAATTGCCTTGCTTAGCCGCTGCTTTTCGAATATCCTTCGTTAAATCATTTTGATAAGGATACGGTGCAATAACAGCATTTCTCATTTGCTCCGTAAATTCATTTCGTATGCCACGTGCCATCTTTCCGGAAAAAGCATTTGTTAGCACAGTGCTATCCTTTTTTGCCTGTAAAATTGCGCTCTTATGTACATCATGCGCACCACTTTCTTCAGACGCAAGTAAGGCTGTCCCAATTTGAACCGCTATCGCTCCCGCTGCTAATGCGTTGTCTACCATTGCTTTATTTGCAATACCGCCAGCCGCGATAACTGGAATATGAACAGTCTTTACAATATCGTGAAGTAGATTTTCCAGTGGCATCAATGTTAATTCCCCGTGAAATGACCCTCGATGCCCTCCTGCTTCGCTTCCTTGCGCAATAATTGCATCCATCCCGATTTCTTCCGCAAGCTTAGCCTCTCCGACTGTTGTTGCGGTGCCAACTACAAACACATGGTGCGCTTTCAATTTTTCTACGTTTTTTCGTGCTGGCAGACCAAATGTAAACGAACAAACTCTAACGTTTTCTTCTAATATAACTTCAATTTGTGCGTCAAAATTAGGTTCCTGAAATTGAACCTTAGTTTCAGAAATCTCCAGGGACTCACGGATCCCACGTAATTCACCATTGGCTTTACCAATCATTTCTTCACTAACTTTATTTTCTTCCGGCACAAATAGATTTACCATAAAAGGTTTATCCGTAAGCTTTTTTACTTCACGAATAAACCGCCGCGTCTCTTCTCCACTTAAGTAGCCAGCCCCGATAGCCCCTAAGATTCCGGCATTCGCAGACGCCGCCACAAGCTTCGGTGTTGTTACCCCCGCCATCGGTGCTTGAATGATTGGATGCGTAATACCGAGTTTCTTTAGCATTTAATCGGGCTCCTTTCTAAAGTCATAAACAACATGTTTATTTTATAATTTCTGCAACGCGGCCCACCTGTCCATCCACTAACCGCACTTTAATCCCATGTGGATGATAGGAAGAGTTTGTTAAAATATCTTTTACGATACCTTTTGTTGTCACGCCTGTCCTTTGATCTTTCTTTAAAATGATTGCGACTTCTAATCCTGCATGAATCTCACTTCGATTTTTCCCACTCATCATTATGCCTCCTCTCTTTTCTGGAATAAACATTGCACTATATGGGCCTTGCCAGTATGCAATATGCCTTCTTGACGGTCCACCTCACCGACAAAAAAATGTTGAATCAAGTACCCTTCAAACTGGGCAAGCATTTCCTTCGGGTCCGTAAGCATGTCTTCATTTTTCGGGCCGCCCGTCCCATAATGAAGCTGTTCTTTCGTATAGAGCTCACTAATATAATAGCCGCCTGGTTTCAGCGCTTTCTTCACGCCTGCAAATGTTCGTTCCATCACAGGTTTTGGTAAATGGCCAAAAATATGCACAATTGCATCCCATTGTTCCGCCTGCCATTCAACTTCTGACAAATCTCGAAGTTCTGTTGTGACCTGCACACCTTTTTCTTGCGCTAGTCGATTTGTTTTTTCTAACCCAGACTTCGCAAAATCCCATGCAGTTACATGCTGATCAAGCGTCGATAAATATACTGCATTTCTACCTTCTCCTTCTGCAATACAAAGGATTTTACCTTGCGGCAACTGTTTAGCCGCCTCCACAACGAAAGCATTCGGTTCTTTCCCATAAACATATTCATCTGTTGAAAATCTTTCATCCCACTGATTACCCATTGTTACACTCATTCCTTTTTATCTCAGTCTATCACAGGCCGTCCTACCACATGAACTTCAAGACTTGTACATCACTTCTCCCCCAACGACTGTCATCTTCACTTGTGCTGATACAATCTTCTCTTCATCTACTTCGAATAAATCTTTATCTAGTATCGTAAAATCAGCATCATACCCGGCTATCAACTTGCCTCGACGATGTGCTTTCCCAATGGTCGCTGCACTGCCCGATGTAAAGAGACTTATCGCTTCAAAACGACTCAATTTTTCTTTGGGCAAATACCCTTCATGTGTCTCTCCCATTTTCCGTCTCGTAACTGCCGCATAGATGCCAAGCAAAGGGTCTGCTTCTTCGATTGGCGCATCCGAACCGCCGCCGCAAATGAATCCTTTATCTACTAGTCTCTTCCATGCATAAGCCCAATCGAGTCGTTCTTCTCCTAACCGGTCCATCACCCATGGGAAATCTGAAGAGACAAAAACAGGTTGCAAATCCAATACAACCGGCAAGTTTAGCATTCTTTCTACTAAGTCATCGCGCAATACATTCACGTGAATTAGCCGGTCCCTCTTTCCTTCCGGGGCAGGGTATTTTTCTAAAACATCTAGAATTTTTTCAACAGCTCCGTCTCCGATAACGTGGACAGCAACTGCTTCGGTATAAGACCTTGCTAGTTTCACAAGCGCTACTATCTCTTCATCCGTATGAACCGCCATTCCCGACGTTTCAGGTGTATCCGCATAAGGCTCACTTAAAAGCGCTGTTTTTCCACCCAGTGCACCATCTACAAAGAACTTCATTTCACCTCGGCTAATCCAAGGTTCCAAATACGTTGCATCGTCTTCCATTAACTGTTTAAAAACAGTAGAACGACGCAACAAATGGGCACGGAACTTCTTTTCATTCCCGATAACGTTTTTAAACGCTTGTAAAGGCTTGCGATAGTCTCCGTAATAACCAAGATCATCTGTTACAGCCCCTGTTAATCCAAGCGCCAATAAATCATCCACAGACTTACGAAGGGACGTTGTTAAAGAAGCTTCGGTCGGTTCACCGATTAAATCGAGCACTAAATCTTGCGCCCCTTCCAATAAATAACCAGTTGCTTCCCCGTTGTCTCCTCGTACAATTGTACCGTCTACAGGATTAGGTGTTTCTGTTGTAATACCTGCGAGCGCTAATGCCTTTGTATTTGCAAGTGCCGCATGTCGGCAAGTTCTTTTTAAAATAATAGGCGCGGTCGTCACTTTATCTAATTCCTGAGCGGTAAGAATTCGTTTGTCCGGAAAATTATTTTCATTCCACCCTTCACCAATGAGCCACTCATCTGCTGCAAGACCTTCATTTGCCTGATGCAATTTCTCTAACATTTCTTCTGCTGACATTACTTTCGATAAATCTAAACTTCTTAATTTATCGCCATGCCCAATTATATGCATATGACTATCGACGAATCCCGGATACAGCACTGCCCCTTGCAGGTCGATTTCCTTTTCAGCCTTCCCCTTCAATTCATCGTAAGTACCTATTTGAATAATTAGTCCATCTTCTGTTAATAAAGCTTCTGCTTGATCACCTTCTGCACACATCGTATACATCGTCCCGTTATGCCAAACCGTCTTCATCTGCCGTAACCCCTTTCAATCCGTTACCTATATTCTAAACTTTCATACAATCACAAGCAACGCCCTAATCAAAAAGTGATACAATGGGAATAGAATGACTAGGAGGGATTTTTTAATGAGATTAACTGTCTATTTAGCTGGAGAGATTCATACGAGCTGGAGAGATGAAATTAAAGAGAAAGCGGCAGCATTAGAATTACCCATTGATTTTGTAGGTCCAATGGAAGATCATGATCGTTCTGACAACATTGGTGAAGAAATTCTAGGAGAACAGCCAAATGCTATTTTCAAAGATGCAGCGGCTTCCAACTTTAATAATTTACGTACAGAAATATTAATGAAAAAAGCAGACCTTGTCATCGCTTTATTTGGCGAACAATATAAACAATGGAATACAGCGATGGATGCAAGTGCAGCGGTTGCATCCGATAAACCACTTATTTTAATTCGCCAAGAAGTGCACCACCATGCGTTAAAAGAACTTTCACGCAAAGCACATGCTACAGTTGAAACGGTCGACCAAGCGATTCAAGCATTAACATATATATTTGAATAATGCCATTTAAAAAAGCTATCCACTGTTCATCAATGAACAGCTGGATAGCTTTTCTTTTGAACTACTATTAGTCTTCCAATCCCATTTCTTCTTGAACAACCGCAACAATTTTATCTACGTACTGCTTACACTCTTCGTTCGTTGGCGCTTCTACCATGACACGAACGAGTGGCTCTGTTCCAGAAGGACGAACAAGCACACGGCCATTGCCTTCCATTTCTTTTTCTACATCGGCAATAATCGTTGCAACGCGTTCATTTTCAGTAACGGCATGTTTATCTGTGACGCGAACGTTAACTAGTTCTTGTGGATAAACCGTCATTTCGCTTGCCAGTTCAGACAATTTTTTGCCAGTCACTTTCATAATGTTGACCAATTGAAGTCCTGTAAGAAGCCCGTCCCCCGTCGTATTATAATCGAGCATGACAATATGTCCTGATTGCTCTCCGCCAAGGGTAAAATTATTTTTCCTCATTTCTTCAACAACATATTTGTCGCCGACTGCCGTTTTAACGCTTGTCATTTCGTGCTCACGCAATGCTTTATAGAATCCTAAGTTACTCATAATCGTAGATACAATTGTATCCGATTTTAAGCGACCTTTTGATTTTAAATAACGACCGATGATAAACATGATTTTATCGCCATCGACAATTTCGCCATGTTCATCCACGGCAATGAGTCTGTCACCGTCTCCGTCAAATGCTAGTCCTATATCAGCTTCTTTTTCTTTCACAAGCTCCGCAAGTTTTTCCGGATGTGTAGAACCAACACCGTCGTTTATATTTAAACCATTTGGTGAAGCCCCCATCGTAGAGATATCTGCTTCTAAGTCTGCAAATACATGCGTAGCGAGTGATGAAGTTGCACCATGTGCACAGTCAATTGCAACATGAATGCCCGTGAAATCTTCATCTACCGTTTGCTTCAAGTACTGGATATACTTATGCCCGCCTTCAAAGTATTCCGTAATTGAACCGACATTTGATCCAGTTGGACGCGGTAGCGTATCTACCGCCTCATTCAGAAGATTTTCCATTTCTTCTTCTTGTTCTTCTGTTAATTTATAACCATCCGCACCGAAAAATTTAATGCCGTTGTCTTCAACAGGGTTATGGGAGGCAGAAATCATGACACCTCCATTTGCATTCATAACACGTGTTAAATAAGCTACGCCAGGTGTACTAATTACGCCGAGCGTCATCACTTCCACACCTGTTGATAGAATACCAGCAATCAATGCATTCTCGAGCATATAACCCGAAATACGAGTATCTCGACCAACAAGAATTTTTGGTTTCCCTTCTGACTCTTTTGTTAATACGTAACTTCCTATCCGTCCTAATTTAAAAGCCAGTTCAGGTGTTAGCTCGTCATTTGCAATTCCGCGTACACCGTCCGTACCGAAATACTTTGTCATTTCCATACTCCCTTTCAATCCTGTACATTATGCCCTCTAGATTAGCTAAGCAAGTTCAATTTTTAATGTTGCCTCTTCCATCGATAGCGTCCACTCCACATCTGGCGGACCTTTCACATGAATCGGAAACACTTCTTCCCCTTCTTCTGAAGCAGTAGATGCATTAATTGAAACCGCAAAGTCTGACTTCTTCAACTTGCTAATTACATCTGGGGCAGCTTTTACAGTGATGGTCACTAAACCATTCACTGGTTCTACGAATGTACCTTTAAACTTTTCATCTAATCCTGTAATGACGACTTGTACATCTTCAACATCTGTCGTCTCAACAGTCGTTTCTACTTCCTCTACAGTCTCTTCAGCAACTTCCTCTTCTTCTTCTTCTTCGACTGCACCCTCAATCGTCGCATCAATCTTCACATTCACGGTTGTTCTAGAAAGACTAAAAAGATCATTTGGTTTCTTTAGTTTCACTTCAACTGTACCGGATTTTTCAATTTTTGATACATCTATATCAATTGGAAAAGCTTCTATCTCATTCAAAATCCGTTTAGGGCCTGATAAAACAATACTAGCTGCTTCTGGTGTGATAGAGTTTATCGTGACGCCATTAGGTGGGGTGCCTGTTTCATTGATCACGATAGGTACTTCTTTCGTATTTTCTTGAACGTCAACTTTAATGGTAACATTTTCTGGTGTAATGTCGACGTCCAATTTATTTAAATCCCGATCTAGTACGCGCACTCTAGCTTCTTGTTCAAATGATTCTTGCACACCTGCATCTATAGCGACTGTTACTTTTACAAAACTAATTGATTCAACCACACTTTTTGCACCCGTTACCTCAATTGTCGAAGGTTGTGCTTCCATACTGACTAAATTAAAACCTTCCGCCAGTAACCGTTCATTGAACTCGGGTTCGATACGGAATGTTTCTGTGATTCTCTCTTCAATGTTAATGTCAATGGATGCTGGATCTATCCGTACATGCACTTTTTCCGAAATGTTTTCATGTTGAATTCGAACTTGGTGTTCGCCCATTGGCAATGATGTTAAATCAACATACAAAGTAAAGTCTTTTAACATCTTGGTCGTTTGAACGATATTCACTGGACCTTCAATCGCTACATTCACGGTTTCAGGGACACCCGTTACAATTAAATTTTCATTATCGTAATATACTTCAACTGGCACATCGCGAATAACTTCCATATCTTCACTACTCGAGTTATTCTCAAACTTCCCTTCATCCGCCTTCACAGTATAAAACAATAAAATTGCAAGAAACAAGGCAGTAAATCGAAGAAACCATGGGCTATCAAGTAGTCTATCCATTTCTCTTCACGCCCCATTTCCATTTGGAGGTATTTTCTTGATTCGTTGTTGCGCCGAACCAGAGATGCCTCAGTCGAATTTCAAACTCTTCGATACTTAAACCTCTATTTAAATCACCGTCTGTCGCAATACTAATGGCGCCCGTTTCTTCTGACACCACAATCGTGATTGCGTCAGAAACCTCACTCAAACCAACCGCCGCACGATGCCTGGTCCCTAATTCCTTTGAAATAAATGGACTTTCCGATAACGGTAAATAGCATCCCGCAGCAGCAATTCGATTGCGCTGTACAACAACCGCCCCATCATGAAGCGGTGCATTCGGGATAAATATATTAATGAGCAGTTCGGAAGTTAAATCCGAGTTTAGCGGTGTGCCTGTTTCAATATATTCATTCAATCCTGTTTCTTTTTCAATAGAAATGAGCGCACCGATTCGACGTTTCGCCATATAATTCACTGATTTCGATAATGCTTCAATGAGTCGCTTCCGCTCTTGTTCTTCATCCATCATCGTTCGTGCAAATAAACGTCCCCGGCCAAGCTGCTCAAGTGCCCGTCGCAACTCAGGTTGGAAGATAATGATAATCGCCAAAAATCCCCAATCAATAACTCGCTCCATCATCCACCCTAACGTAGCAAGCCCAAATACTTCAGTTACAATTCGCGCAATAATAATCACAAATATACCCTTTAACAACTGGACAGCTTTTGTCCCTTTAACCACTTTTATAAGTTGATATACGACAAACCATACTAGAAGCACATCCATTATATTAATGAATGTTGCAACTGGACTTAGGTTAACGATTTTTTCCCAAAACGGCATGTGCTTCGCCTACCTTTTTTGACGATTTCATATGCATTAGTATACCATACCCACACCTTAATTTGCCCGAATCCCCTTCATTAAAATTAAAAACGACCGCAGTCATACATCCCCGTATAATTGCGGTCGTTACGATTTATTCATCATCGGAAGGCTGAAAAACGTCTTTGAAAGTTTTCTTAATCTTATACCATAACCAGTCAAATGCTTTGTCAATTTCCTGGCTCGTTCCTGTGACAATCGCAGTAGATGCCATATACTTAGAACCCCGAATAACTGTTACGTTACCATCTACTTCACCTTCAACGTGGAGTTCTCCATTTTTAACGACAACATCCCCCTTGACTACCTCGCCCTCCGGAACAGTTACAGTTTCACCTTCAACAATTAAATTCGGTTGTTTTGTAACGGAAAATTGTTGATCGTTTCCGTAACTTGAAAAGACAGAAACACTCATGAGTATAAAAAACATGGCAACGGCTGCAAGGAGTGGGTGTCTGCGTAGCCACCTTTGTATACCTGCTTGCGACTTCTCTTTTGGTAGCCGCGCCATCACGCCATCCACAAAGCCACTAGGTGCTTGTATAGGATCGGCTTTCTCTATAAACTGAACCACATCAGTTAAATCATCCATCAATTCCTGACAGGATGTACATTGTTTTAAATGTTCATTTAATACTCGCTCATCGTCACGACTAATATCGCCATCTAAATACGCGTGCATATAATGAACAATTTGTTCCGGACACGTATTCATACTAAATTACCTCCTACAAATCACCTATTTGTTTTCTGAGCGCAGCTCGACCCCTATGAACACGGGTTTTTACGGTCCCAAGTGGTAATTCTAAAATATCACTAATCTCTTGCAACGGTAACTCTTCCATATATCGCAAAATAATGACTGAACGATATTTATCAGATAGTCGTCCAATCTCGTACTGAATACGTTCTTGTGTTTCCATCTTCTCAACTTCATCTTCAGGAAGCTCTACATCAGATGCAAGTTGTGAATACATCGTCAACCCTTCCGTTCCGGGAACCTCTGCATCAAGATAATAATCTGGCTTTTTCTTGCGTATTCGGTCGATGCATAAATTTGTTGCAATTCGAAATAACCAAGTTGAAAATTTACGCTTTTGATCAAACGTATGAATGTTAATATACGCACGAACAAAAGCTTCTTGTGCAATATCTTCTGCTTCTTGTCGATTGCTTAACATTCGGTAGCAGACATGATATAAACGATGCTGAAAGAGTGTAACAATCTCTTCAAAAGCTTCTTGGTTTCCTTTTATAACTTCATTTATCCGTTTATTGATCAACTCATCCACACAATTCCCCTCCGCTCTATGCGGCTGTCCCTTCTATACGATTGAAGGCATCAACAGGTTTCATTTATTTTAAATTTATCTAACCCATTTTATCAGATATAGGACAATTTGTGTATGCTACTCAAAAACTTGATAATTTGGTAACGTATATAGGACGAACGACTAAAAAAAGATGAGCAGCTACTTAACATCGTAGTCTCATCTTTTTATCGCGAAAAATATTTTACTTAATATACTATTTTACAACAGCTTTTCTCCAAATAAAGATCCCATCAACGCTACCGCTACATCTGCTGTTTTATTTCTTTCATCTAATATTGGATTCACTTCGACGAGTTCCGCCGATGTAATTAAGCCTGATTCTTCAAGAATTTCCATCGCCAAATGACTCTCCCGGTAACTCACCCCACCTGGGACTGGGGTACCAACGCCAGGTGTATACAACGGATCTAACGCATCTAGATCGAGGGACAGATGAACACCGTCTACCTGATTATCTTCAAAATGCTGAATTGCTTTTTGCATCACTGTTGTCATCCCGTATTTATCAATTTCGTGCATCGTATACACTTGGATGCCCAGTTCTTTAATTAATAATCGCTCGCCTGGATCAATAGAACGGGCACCGATAATGACAATATTTTGCGGCTTTATTTTTTGACCATCATGGTGTAAATTAACAAGCCTTTCATCTCCGCGACCAATACTCACCGCTAACGGCATGCCATGAATGTTCCCTGAAGGTGAGGTTTCATCCGTATTCATATCCGCATGCGCATCATACCAAATTACACCCATATTTTTGTATTTTGTTGAAAGGCCCGCCAATGTACCAATCGCAATACTATGGTCTCCTCCCAGAACAAGCGGAAATCTATCGTCTTTTAAAACAGATTCGACTTTTTCAGCAAGTTTTTGATTTGTTTCAAGCACTTCTTTTAAATTTTTTAATTTAGCATTGCTTTTTTCTGCTTTTAGACCAGCATTTATATGTATGTCACCTTCGTCTGTGATTTGATGTCCAAGTGCTTCCAATCGTTCGACCACGCCTGCATAGCGTATCGCACTAGGTCCCATGTCTACACCTCGACGACTTTGCCCTAAATCCAGGGATACCCCTATCATTGAAACTGATAATTTCTCCATGCTCTCTCCCCCTTTACCAATACACTCATTATAAAACGTGTCGCGCATTGGCTCAACTGGACAGAAAACTGAATTTTTATTCACTCTGACGATTTATCTTCATATACTTTTCGCATTCTTCAGCTTCTATTGGTTTGCTATAAAAGTAACCTTGACCTTCCTGACACCCAAGCTTTTTAAGGATTGTAAGCTGTTCTTGCCGTTCAATGCCTTCAGCTACTACATTTAATTCTATCGTATTAGCAATCGATAAAATCGCCTCTACAATTGCACCGTTCTGTACTTTTGCATCAAGATTGTGAATAAATGAACGATCGATTTTCAATGTATCGATTGGCAGTTCATTAATATAACTGAAGGAACTATACCCTGTACCAAAGTCATCAAGTGCTATTTTAACACCCAATTTTCTTATCTCTTCTACAACTCCAAGTATCTCTGCTTGATTTCCTAACACACTTTCCGTTAATTCTAATTCAAGCAAACTAGGATTATTGCCTTCATCCTCTAAAACATTTTTAACAATCATAAGGAATTCAGGGTCTGCTAATTGAACCGCTGAAACATTGACAGCCATTGTATAGTAATACCCTTTTTCTTCCCATTTTCTCGCTTGACGGCATGCTTGTCTTAACACCCATTTTCCTAGGCAAATAATCAATCTCGTTTCTTCTGCTATCTCAATGAATTGGTCTGGAGGAATCCGTCCAAGATCAGGATGGTCCCACCGAACTAACGCTTCGACACCTGTTAAGTTACTAGTTGCCAAGTTAAATATGGGTTGATAATCAAGGTGAAAACAGCCTAGCTCAATACTTTTACTTAGTTCATTTTCTAGAACCATGCGTTCAATTGATTTTTTTATCGTCCCATGCTCGTAAATTTTATACCCGTCGCCGCCGCGCTCCTTCATTTCCAATAATGCCCTACTTGCTTTAGAGAATAATTCCGATGCTTCAGTTGCATGCTCAGGATAAATGGCTATCCCAGCGCTGGAAGTTACTGTGTGGGAACTGCCCATTACTATGATCGGCTTTTCAATCGACTCTTGAACCGCCCTGACAATCGCCTCTATTTTATTCGCACAATTCATTCCTTCGAGAACAAACGCAAACTCGTCTCCTCCTATACGTGCAACCACGCAATCTTTCGGCAAAGTTGATTTTAACCTTTCAGCGACTATGGAAAGTACATAATCTCCACACTCATAGCCGTAAGAATCATTCACATATCGAAGGCGATCGATATTTAGGTTAACGACAACCACTTTCATTTTGAATTTATTGGCCTTTGATACCGCTTCCAACAGTTGTCTTCGAAAAAAAAGTAGATTTGGTAAATCTGTTAATTGATCATTATATGCGAGATGTCGAATCATCTCCTCAGCCTCTTTACGCACAGTAATCTCATATCGCATCGAAACATATTGATAAGGAATACGTTTGTCATTTAGAAATGGAACGATCGTTGTATCTACCCAATAGTATGTCCCATCTTTCCTTCGATTTTTAACCTCGCCTTTCCATACACGTCCACTCCCAATCGTTTTCCACATTTCTTTAAAAAAACCCTTGGAGTGATGGCCAGAGTTAATCATGCGATGACTCTTCCCTAAAAGTTCATTTGAAGTATACTGTGACATTTCCGTAAATTTCTTATTGACGTATGTAATTTTTCCGTTAGGATCTGTTATCGCTACGATAGCTGATTGATCTAAGGCATATAAGATATCTTGCAGTTTTTTATCGGCTGTTAGTTCCTCATTATGAACGAAAATTTCCGATGTCGACATTTTTTCTTCTCGCATATTGACACCTCTTTTTCTATATGTACCAATTTTCACTTTTTATGTAAGTTTTTGTATTTATTATAAAGGAAGTAGTAATTTTTCACTACTCATTATACCTCTTGTAAAATATTTTTCACGAAACCATTCATCATAAAATCATAACACACACGTAACATTACGGATTAATTCTACCATTTAGGCACACTGGATGACCTTCAATTATCCGCATAGCAACCTAAAATTCAACTCGAAGTACGTCATCCTAAACACTTTTCAAATGTTCCAAGATACAATTTCAAAACATAAAAAAGCTAATCCATTAGCCTTGATGACTAAGGATTAGCTTTATATTACTGGGGTAGCTGGATTCGAACCAACGAATGACGGAGTCAAAGTCCGTTGCCTTACCGCTTGGCTATACCCCACCGATTTTAAAATTTTGATATACGTATTATGGCTACATTTATGTGATTTATGCAGAGGATGTTGTTTGCTATGTTTAAATTAGCGTATTTAAAAGCACTTCTTGCTTTTAAATTATAATGACCCCTACGGGATTCGAACCCGTGTTACCGCCGTGAAAGGGCGGTGTCTTAACCGCTTGACCAAGGGGCCTCGTTTAAAATTGTGATATACATCGCATAACTGCGTCAGCTTCACTCGCTCAGTCAGTCACGTACTTAAGTACGCTCCTTCCTTCTCTCAATCGCTTCCTTGTTCTGCTCGTATCTCCCAATTTTAAATAAAGAATAGGAAGATTATACAAGGATAATTTGATATATATCGCATAACTGCGCAATCCTTAAAATAAAATGGTGGTGGGGGAGGGATTCGAACCCCCGAACCCTGAGGGAGCGGATTTACAGTCCGCCGCGTTTAGCCACTTCGCTACCCCACCTAATTTAAAACCACGATAATCATCGCATGGCTACGTTAGCCAAATTCATTCAGTTCGTTCTATGTATTCGATTATGATCGCGTCTCTCTGGAGCTTCCAACCGGAATCGAACCGGTGACCTCTTCCTTACCATGGAAGCACTCTACCTACTGAGCTATGGAAGCATATGGCTCCGCAGGTAGGATTCGAACCTACGACCGATCGGTTAACAGCCGATTGCTCTACCACTGAGCTACTGCGGAATAATTACTATTATTTTCTCGACACCATTTATTATACCAAAACTTTTTTACTTTGCAAGCCCTAAATACAAAAAACGTTTTATTTGGACAGCGACTCTTTTATAGTAACACGGTCCATTCATATTTGTCAAATCTTACTCATAGGATGTACATAGATTCCATTAAGGAGGATACTATATGCGGAAGAAGTTAGTAATACTATTTATTGTAGGTTGCGGTTTCTTTTTAATATTCCCACCATTACCTGAAAAACTTTCACTCGTCTCAGTCTTCCGTGTGACTGAAGAGCCTGCTGCAATTGTCCGTGGCACAACTGGTTCTGCACTAACCATCAATATATCCTTTGGTGATGATGAAGTTAAAGATTGGATTGATACCCTTGAAAAGCCTTATCCTCTATTAATCATCGATAATGACTGGGCAGAAAGGTTTCCAGAAACAATTAAGCTCATTCAAAAGAAAAAAATTCCTACCGGTTTACTTGGGCATAAAGGTGAAGCTTATGAAATCGATGAGAAGTTATTCATAAACCAATTGAATAAGTACGAGAAGTTATTTGGCGAAAAGCCACTTTGGTTTAGAACAACTGACGAGACATTCCCTCATTATTTGCAGACACTTCTGTGGAAAGCTGAGATTAATGCACTCGGTTCGACGTTCACATGGACAGGTGGAAAAATCCCCCCTGTAATAGATGGGGAAATTATTTCCGTTTCACATCATCGAAAAGATCGAATCGATTTATCCAAATTGGAAAAACTCAATGAGAGTAGAGACTTTAAAACATTGGATGAAGTCCTTTTTGGTCCTGTTGGCAAAATGAAAAAAATTCCCAAATAATCATATTGACAACAATTTTAATATGTCCATTTTCCTTCTAAAACATTCATGGAAATCATAAAACAGCACAATCATTTCAATCGATTGTGCTGCTTGTGTTATTTTGAAGAAGCTGCTTTTGCTTTTTGCCTTCGTGCTGCGCGGCGTTCATCAAGTTTCGCCTTATCAACGTCGGACATCGTATTATATTTTGGTAGAGCTAAGATCTGGTAGGAATTCACAGCTAGTAGTGGGAATAAAAGAATTGTTACCCACGTGTCAATATTGCCTGACCTCACCATTAAAGCGGGTAGCCATTCGAGTGTCGTAATGACAATCATAAAAAACAATGCTGAAATCAGTGTATGCTTCTTCGTCCACTGTGCCTTTAAATAAGCTGTTATTCCCGATACAATGACAAGCGATGCAAGTAAAGTTAAGTATAATAACGATCTACCTGTGTCTTCCGATGTTAAGCGGAAGCGGAAAAAGACTAAATCAAATAAAACAATTACAATGATTAACAATTGAACCCAGTTCCATAAAGTAAGAGACCTAAAAATATTAACACCAAATTGGTGTACTGTTAAATACGCGAAAAAACCCATCTGTGCAATGACACTCATTGTAAAACCAAGAAACACCATCCATAAAAGCGCCCCTAAGAATTGCCAAGTTTCTCCAGACTGTAGATAACTCGAGAAAAACTCCCACCGAACAATTAACCCAATGATGGCCGTGACAAGCCCACCAATCCAAAGTGCATTAAAGAAAAATTTAATCCAATTTCGTATTGTCAAGACAATGTGCCTCCGTTTTTGCTTGTTCTCATAAGTGTATCAACGATTTGTCCAAAAATCTATTTCAAATGCCGACATATGCATATTTCTCGTCGATTTGTGAACAATAATTGAAAAGAGTTATGAAGGGAATGATCTGAAATCCCATGAAAACGAAATTCATTCAGTTATTGATCGTTATTTTTCTCCTTGCCGGCTGTACACAACCGCCTCAAGCAACACCATCCTTTGATGAGATAAAAAAAATGATGAAAGATGCCATTCAAACAGAGGAGGGTAAAAAAGCATTACGACAAATATTGACGGAGGATGATTTTCGTGAGCTTCTTGTGTTAGAGCAGCCAGAGGTGAAAAAGTCTATAGAAGAAACTTTATTATCTAAACAAGGCGAAGACTTTTGGAAGCAAGCCTTTGACGACCCTAAGTTTGCCGAGAAAATTGCTAAGAGCATGAAAGACCAACAAGAAGACGTCATGAAACAATTGATGGGCGATGCATCCTTTCAAAAACAATTAGAGGAATTTTTTGGACAACCTGATATGCAAAAACAATTAGAGAGCATTATGAAATCCTCTACAATGAAAGAACAGTACGAAAAAGCAATTGAAGAAACGATTAACAGTCCATTACTTCAAACAAAATGGGAAAAGTTAATTCAAGAAGCCGGAAAAGGTGACAGCAAGAAGGAGAAAGGCAAAGAAGAAGGGCAATCTAAAGAAGGCGGAGAGGGTCAGTAACCCTCTCCGCTCCATCTTAGTCGTTTTTCTTTTTAATGATTTCTTGTGCAATTTCTGTATATATTTTTCCAATTGGATGATCTTCTGCATAAACAGACGGCGCAAAGTCTTCTTCATCCCAATCTGGTTGGCCAAGTGGAATTTGTCCAAGCAGGTCAGTACGAAGCTCTTCCGCTAGTCGCGTTCCTCCGCCTTTACCGAATACAAACTCCTTTTCACCCGTAGCTTTTGATTCGAACCAAGACATATTTTCGATAACGCCTAGAATTTCATGTTCTGTTTGTAATGCCATCGCCCCCGCACGTGCAGCGACAAATGCTGCTGTTGGATGTGGTGTCGTGACAATAACCTCTTTTGATGTTGGCAACATTTGGTGTATGTCAAGCGCAACATCACCTGTACCTGGTGGTAAATCTAAGAGCAAGTAGTCTAAGTCTCCCCATTCTACGTCTCTAAAAAATTGATCGAGCGCTTTTCCAAGCATAGGCCCACGCCATACAACTGGTGCGTTATCTTCTACAAAAAAGCCCATTGAAATGACTTTTACACCGAGTCTTTCAACAGGGATGATACGTTCACCACGTACTTTTGGCATTTTCGTAACACCCATCATATCCGGAACACTAAATCCGTAAATATCCGCGTCAATAAGGCCGACTTTCTTTCCAAGTCGTGCAAGCGCTACCGCAATATTGACAGAAACTGTCGACTTTCCAACGCCGCCCTTACCTGATGCAATTGAGATGAACTCGACATTATTTAATGGTGATAAAATATCCTGTGCTTCTGCCCCTGTTGCCGTTCCACGGAATTTATTGAGCACTTCTTGCGACAGTTCTTCAAATCGAATGCCGACGGTTTCTGCCCCTGCTTCTTTCAATATATCAACGACTTTCATTTGAAACGGTAATTGCTCTGCAGTATTTATTTTTGCTAGTGCTAACTTCACACTTACATGTTTCTTTTCAACATTAATCGATACCTCTGTGATACCTTCCGTTTCTGCAAGTGTTTTATGTAAAAACGGATCTTTCAACTGACCTACTAATTCGCGTACTGTTTGCTCATCAATCAATTCTGACACTCCTTGAAGGTATAATTAATTCTACTTCAAGTATAGCATAATGATAGTGTGCAAACGATGGAACTAGCTCTACATTTCCTCGGCATTTAAAAATTCTGAAATTCCCTCCATAATTGCGTCCGCTACCTTCGATTGATATTTTGGATCAACCAACAATGCCTTTTCTTCCGGATTCGAAATAAAACCTGTTTCTACCAATACTGAAGGCACAGGCGATTTCTTCAATAAATATACACCACTAATGGCTAATGCTTCACGATCTGTATTTTGTAAATTACTTTGAAAAGAGGATTGAATCGCTTTTGCTAAAAATTCGCCATCCGGATGACCGCCTTCATGATAAAACACTTGTGCACCACGCCACTTTGAATCTGGGATCGCATTTACATGAACACTAATAAAAACATCCGGGTTTTCATTAATCGCAATTGATTCACGTAATTTTAAATCAGCAATCTTACGTGAACGAAGGGTCGAAAACTTTTCTTCAGGTGTATGTTCAGCGAGTGCATCTCCTTCTTTCTTACGTGTCATTACAACTGTCGCACCCTTTTTTTCAAGTCGCTTCGCTAATTCTTTTGAAATGTTGAGTGTAATGTCACGTTCTATCACATCCCCCTCAGAAGCCCCTCCGTCAGGCCCCCCATGCCCCGGATCAATGACCACTTTTACGCCCGCAAATTCTTCGGGCATAAAAAATCCTCGGTCCGATGCCTGTGTACTGTACACAACAATTCCAAGAGAACCTAATAATAAAATGCCAATAATCATCCATCGCTTCATTCTAGACACCGCCTTTTTCCTTTACTATACGTAAAAGAGAAACAAGATATGTCCAAACTAATCATCAAAGGAACAAAAAAAGGAACCACTTTGGCTCCTTCGCGACTCACTGATATGATCTTAATTTAAATGAAGAGCCATCAATCATTTCAACATCATCCCTAACTTTTATCTCCTCCATCAACCGAAACAAGGCCTCGTCTTTTCTTTTTGCTTCAATCATACAATCAATCTGTGGAATGCTCCCCTTTATTTCTGTTAAGAACTTAAAAAACATATCTACATCAACGTAATCCGCATGATGTCGGAATGCGTTCTGACTTTTAGGACTAGAAATATGCATCTTTATTGGAAGCGGAGAATGCCTCCACGTTTGTACCACTCGATCCCAATGACTTTTCCAATCCGAATTTTGATGATGGGCAAGGTGATGATGATAATCAAATACAAGAGGAATCTCCAGTTTTTCGCATAAGTAGAGGCTATCCTCCAATGTAAATGAGGTATCATCATTTTCAAGCATAATCATTTTTTGCAACGATTTCGGAACCACTGCCCAATTATCGATAAAACGTTCAAGAGAAGCGCCTGTATCTTTATAATTGCCTCCTACATGCATGACACAGCGATGCGTTCTGTCTATGCCCATGCCTTTTAATAAAAGATAATGCATCTTCAACGTTTGTAATGAATTTTTTAGAATTTCTTTCTTCGATGAGTTAATGAGCACAAAATGATCTGGGTGAAAATCTACTCTTATATTGTTGTCTCTTACGAATTTTCCAATCTCTCGCAACTCTTTTTGCAGGGGTTTCATATAATTCCAATCAAGGAGCTCAGGATGGTTAGCCAAAGGAATTAACCGGGAAGTTAAACGATAGAAGTAAATCTCTGATGCGACATTATGCCTTAAAATTCTAAGTGTATGATGTAAATTAGAAATTGAAATCCGTTCTAATTTGCGAATTGCAGCTTCCCGGTCATC
Organism: Sporosarcina pasteurii; assembly: GCF_041295575.1. Classification (NCBI taxonomy): domain Bacteria; kingdom Bacillati; phylum Bacillota; class Bacilli; order Caryophanales; family Caryophanaceae; genus Sporosarcina; species Sporosarcina pasteurii. The sequence goes on from NZ_CP160452.1 coordinate 3,097,009, forward strand.
AATCTTTTGAAACTGCGCATAAGTCATCGTTTGTGAGGGAGATGCGTTTTTTAATTCCATACTCATTGCCACATAACCTAAACGTACAATTGTCACTTTTGCCACCTCAATCGCCATTAGTCATTCAAACAATCATTATTACCATTCCAATGTTGAGCCTGAGATACGTTTGACTCCTCGAATAGATGCTATTTCTTCAATCAGTTTAAACATCGCAAGGTTCTTCTGTTTGGCTTCAATCATAATATCAAAATCCTGATTAAGTTCTTTCGCCATTTTCAAGAAAGGAAGGATAAAATCAAAAGAAACAAAATCTGCATGTGAACGGAAGGCTTGATCTGATTTTGGTGAGGAAAGATGAACTTTTGGCACTTCAGGAAACCTTGTCCATGTATTGAATATGCGCGGTAAATAATTTGAGAGGTCTTCCTCACCTGTGTTAGCCATGTAGTGGTGATAATCAAGAACCATAGGAATTCCTTCTTTTTCACAAGTATTCAATGTTTCTTCTACATCATAGGTCTTATCGTCATTCTCAAGCGTCATTTGGTTTTTAATATTGGCAGGTAACGTTTTTAGATTTTGATGAAAACGCTCTAATGTACTTTCTTTATCCCCATACGCTCCGCCGATGTGAATATTAATAAGACCTCTGTCCAACGCATTCATCACTTCGAGCATTTTAAAATGGTATTCCATATCAACCACTGCATTTTTGGTCACTTCTTCTCGCGGACTTGTGAAAAGTGTAAATTGATTAGGATGAAAGCTTGGCCGTAGCTCAAATTGTTGAATGAGTTGGCCCAACTCTTCCCACTCTCTTTTGAATGGCGATACGAAGTCCCACATGACTTCAGGGTGAGTGGCCAATGGCACAAGTGAACTTGAAAACCGATACAGTTCTATTTCGTGAGCGATATTATAATACAAAATTCTTTTCGTATGCTGTAAATTTTGTGCTGTGACAGACTTGAGCTTATCCAAGCGTTCATCTTTCGAAAGGTTTTTGTAGCGAGCAAAGGTTAACGTTTTAGAAGGGCTTGCATCCCATAATCCTAATGCATTGGCAACATACCCAAAACGGATTTTCATCAATTTTTCTCCTTCTATCCAAATCAAATCAATGCGAATGAACTTTTTCGTGATATAATCAACTACTTTATATCGTACCCTACATTACTTTTTAGATACGATTTTTTTCCGAGAGGATAAAACTTTCAACATAAAAAAACCCTCTTCCGATATAATCGGAAAAGGGCTGTAAACGTTGATATACAACAATATTAACGTTTTGAGAATTGTGGACGACGACGTGCTCCACGGAAACCGTACTTCTCGCGCTCTTTCATACGTGGGTCACGTGTTAAGAATCCAGCAGATTTAAGTGCTGGGCGGAAATCCGGGTCAACGTTTAATAGTGCACGTGCAACGCCGTGACGGATTGCACCAGCTTGTCCAGTGTATCCTCCACCGTGAACGTTAACTAAAACGTCGTAGCTTCCTAATGTTTCTGTAATGTTAAGTGGTTGCTTAATAACTTCTCGTAATGTTTCGAATGGTACGTAGTCCTCTACGTCACGATCGTTGATGATAATTTTCCCATCACCAGGTACGAGACGTACGCGAGCTACTGAACTTTTACGACGGCCAGTGCCGAGATATTGTACTTGTGCCAAAACTTTTTCCTCCTCTTATTATCCGCGAAGCTCGTAAACTTCAGGTTTTTGTGCCGCATGCGGATGCTCCGCTCCAGCGTATACGTTTAGTTTTCTGAATGTTTGGCTGCCTAAAGGACCTTTTGGAAGCATTCCTTTAACTGCAAGCTCAAGCATTTTAGTTGGGTAGTTTGTGCGCATTTCAAGTGCAGTACGCTCTTTTAAGCTACCTGTGTAACCTGAGTGACGGTAGTATTTCTTGTCTTTTAATTTGTTACCTGAAAGTTGAATTTTTTCAGCATTGATAATGATAACATGGTCACCTGTATCAACGTGTGGTGTAAATGTTGGCTTATGTTTTCCACGTAAAAGTGCTGCAACTTCAGAAGCTAGACGACCAAGCGTTTGACCTTCAGCGTCGACAACATACCATTTACGTTCTACTTCGTGGCCTTTCGCCATGAATGTTGTACGCATAATTGTATCCTCCTAATTAACTGTAAATTTCCCGATTTAATCTCTATATCCCTAAACACAAATAACCTTCCGGGGCTTATTGTGGGGTTTTAGAATTACCATTTCTAATCTTATAACGATTTCTGCTTATAGTCAAGCATTTTATTGAAAAACACACGGTAAAGTTGTTATGAAGTATTCACTTCAATTTAGCGGCCATTTTTCAATCAATATGAAGCTATTTATTTAGATAAATTGTCATGATCATAAGTGACATTTTCTAAATACAAACCGTGTGCTGGCGCAGTTTTACTTGCTGCTTGACGGTCTTTTAATGCGAGTATTTCTTTCACTTCTTCAGGCTGATGCCAACCTTTTCCAACTGCTAATAACATGCCAGCAATCGTCCGCACCATATTATATAAAAAGCCGTCACCTTCGATAGTCATAATGAGCTCATCGTCGTGCCTTTCTAGCGTTAATAATCTCACGGTACGCACACGATTGGATGTGGCTGTTTTAGCTGAACAAAAACTAGTGAAATCATATGTGCCAATTAAATATTTAGCGGCTTCTTTCATCTTTTCGACATCAGGACGCCATTTACCTAAATGAACAGAATAATTACGTTCGAATGGGCTATGCACGCTTGCATAGGACCATTTAAAGATATAGGTCTTCCCAGTTGCTGAATATCTTGCATGAAAATTTTCATCCACGTAACAAACGTTTACGATACGAATATCGGTTGGCAACAATACATTTAAGGCCATTTGCCACCGTTCTTCTTTCAATGTCAGCGGTGTATCAAAATGAATGACTTGTCCATTGGCATGAACGCCTGCATCCGTACGCCCACTTGCAACAGAATGAACGCTTTTATCCTTATGAATTTTCACTAAAGCTTTATCAATTTCTGATTGGACCGTTCTCATCCCGGGTTGTGATTGATAGCCTGAAAAATTTGTCCCATCATAGGCAACGACTGCTTTAACACGCCCCATTTTCTAAACCTCCTACCCTCTCCAAAAGTAAAGGGAACCGATTAACAAAACTAAAACTACCATTGCAGTGGTATCACGAGCATCCCATTTGAGTTGTCGGTATCTCGTTCGTCCTTCTCCCCCTCGATAGCCACGCACTTCCATAGCGACTGCTAAGTCTTCTGCACGTTTAAAAGCACTTACGAACAGCGGCACGAGAAGCGGAATAACGGCTCGAATACGTTCTTTCATTGTACCTGAGCTGATATCAGAACCGCGTGCAAGCTGGGCTTTTAATATTTTATCCGTTTCATCCATTAATGTTGGGATAAAACGTAGAGAAATAGACATCATTAACGCAAGTTCATGGACGGGTAACTTGAATCGTTTGAGTGGATTGAGTAAATCCTCCATCCCGTCTGTGATCGATATTGGTGACGTCGTCAGGGTTAAAATAGAAGTAATTAACACGAGTATAAAGAAACGCAATGAAATAAAAATACCTTGTCGTAAGCCTTCTTCGTAAATTTTAATCATTTTCCAGTCTACTAACAATGCACCTTCCCGTGTAAAAAACAGGTGCATGATGAATGTAAATATAATTAAAATCAAAATCGGTTTTAATCCATTCAGAAGAAAGTACAGACGAATTCGAGACGCAAAAATGACAAGCAATGTAAAGCCTAATAAAGTGGCGTACGTTTGAACATTATTTGCCAGAAAAACAGCGAAAACAAACAGCAATACAAAGATTAACTTTGACCGTGGATCAAGTTTATGTATAAAAGATTGTCCCGGTATAAAACGACCGAAAATCATCTTTTCTAACATGAATGATCCCCCTCTCGTGCTGCTTGCGCAATCATTTTTGCTAGCTGTTCTTCCGTTAAAGCAGTATCCGGAAGTGGGCGACCAATCAGCTTTTCAAAATCTCTTTGAAATTGAACCGTTTTGGGTAACCCAAGTCGATTGGCGAGAAGTTCTTCCTCATTACCAAATATCTCTTTTGGAGAACCTGTCATGACAGAAGTTCCATCATGCATGACAATGACATGATCCGCATATCGAGCTGCATCATCCATACTATGTGTGACGAGAATCGTCGTCAGATTCTCTTTTTTATGTAGATAATGAAATAACTCCATAATCTCTTTCCGACCACGAGGATCTAATCCTGCAGTTGGCTCGTCCAATATTAGTATAGAAGGTTTAAAGGCCAATACACCGGCAATGGCAACTCTTCTCATTTGCCCACCTGATAAATCGAATGGCGACTTAGTTGCAACATCTTCCGGCAGTCCTAACAACTTAATAAGTTCGTATGCTCGTTTTTCTGCTACTTCTTCTGACACGCCAAAATTTAATGGTCCAAACATAATATCTTTCAGAACGGTTTCCTCAAATAACTGATGTTCCGGAAACTGAAAGACGATGCCGACATGTCTACGTATTTCTTTTAACTCTTTCCCTTTTGTCTTGGCATGGATTGCAATATCGCCAATATCCACAATGCCTTCAGATGGCTTTAACAGCCCGTTCAAGTGCATCAAGAGTGTTGACTTTCCAGAACCCGTGTGACCGATAATTGCCGTGTAAGAACCGGTTGGAATACTCGCCTCTACGCCATGCAAGGCTCTTTTTTCAAACGGCGTATCCTTCCCGTATAAATACCCTACTTGTTGTAGTGAGATGTCCATAATTCATTCACCAATTCTTCTTCTGTCATATGTTCACCAGCTAAGTCCAAACCATTTTGACGAATTAAATTCGACATATTCATAGCAAATGGAATATCTAAACCGATTGACTCAAGTTTATCACCATCCGAAAATATTTCTTCTGGTGTTCCAATATCCAGTACTTTCCCTTGATTCATGACGATAATTCGATCCGCCAGTAACGCTTCTTCAAGGTCATGTGTAATTGAGATGACTGTTAAATCCGTTGTTCTTTTTAATTCGGATACGATTTGAATCACTTCTTCTCTTCCTTGTGGATCAAGCATCGACGTCGCTTCATCCATAATGAGGAGATTAGGTTTTAATGCCAATGCCCCAGCAATTGCAACACGTTGCTTTTGCCCCCCGGATAAGTGATGCGGCTCATGATCTAGAAAATCTTCCATTTTAACCAGGGTTAATGATTCGCGAACGACCGTTACCATTTCTTCAAAAGGAACACCTTTGTTTTCCAATGCAAAAGCAACGTCATCCTGAACAGTCGATCCAACAAACTGATTATCAGGATTTTGAAAAACGATTCCCATTTTAGAACGAACATCCCATATATTTCTAGCAGTTAATTGCTCTAAAAATACATGGATATTTCCTTCGTCAGGAAATAAGAGTCCAATCATTAGCTTTGCAAGTGTCGATTTTCCCGAACCATTATGTCCAACAATTGCAATCCATTCACCGTCATGAATTGTAAATGAAACATCATCTACCGCATTTCTCTTTACCTCTTCATCATCGGTAGGATAGGCAAATGAGACATGATCAACTGATAAGATTTCCTTCACTGCCAACACCCCCATCAAGCTATGCTGTCTTAATACTTTTGTTTGTACAAATAAAAAAAAAGCGCGTACCTCATCCGAAGAAACGCGCACATCTCTATAACCAATACCGGGTGCTCAAGCCGTTATTGCAGATGAGGTACGTAGAGCTAGACCAAACAAGAGTCATCTTGCCGATCGTAACACTCAGCTTTAAATTGTCGTATAAATCATTTTAAAAAAAGGGTGTGGACAGACGTTAGCCGGACACACCCTCTTAAAGTTAAACATTAAACAAGTTCGATAACAACAACAGGTGCACCGTCTCCACGACGAGGACCCATCTTCATGATGCGTGTGTATCCACCTTGACGCTCTGCATAACGTGGTGCAACATCATCAAAAAGTTTTTGAATTGCATATGTTTTAACTTCTTTACCTTCTTCGTTCTTAGTCGCAACTACTTCACGGCGCATGAATTGTGCAGCTTGACGACGTGCGTGTAAATCGCCACGTTTACCAAGTGTAATCATTTTTTCAACGACAGAACGAAGCTCTTTTGCACGTGCTTCAGTCGTTTCAATGCGCTCATGTACGATAAGATCAGTTGTAAGGTCGCGAAGCAACGCTTTACGTTGTGAACTTGTACGTCCTAGTTTTCTGTATGCCATAAAAGTTTCCCTCCTTCAACCTATGAAATCACTCAATCTTCAGTTCGTAGTTCGAGATTAAGTTCATCTAGCTTCGCTTTCACTTCTTCAAGTGATTTACGGCCAAGATTTCGTACTTTCATCATTTCTTCTTCTGTTTTATTCGAAAGCTCTAAGACAGTATTGATGCCTGCGCGCTTTAGGCAGTTATAAGAACGTACAGAAAGATCTAGTTCTTCAATCGTCATTTCTAGTACTTTTTCAATCTGATCTTCTTCTTTTTCTACCATAATTTCTGCAGATTGTGCTTCATCTGTCATGTTTACGAATATATTTAAGTGCTCAGTAAGGATTTTTGCGCCAAGTGAAACAGCTTCTTTTGGTCCAATGCTGCCATCTGTCGTAACATCGAGTGTTAACTTATCAAAATGCGTTAATTGACCAACTCGCGTGTTTTCAACTTGGAAGTTTACGCGTGAAACTGGTGTATAAATCGAGTCAACTGGAATTACGCCAATTGCAAGATCTTCACGTTTGTTCATATCCGCAGGTGCATATCCACGACCACGTACCGCATACATACGCATACGTAAATGGCCATTTTTACCAAGCGTTGCAAGTTTTAGTTCAGGGTTTAGGATTTCAACGTCACTATCATGCGTAATATCTGCTGCAGTTACGTCTCCCTCACCTTTTACGTCTACCTCAATTACTTTCTCTTCATCCGAATAGATTTTAAGCGCAAGTTTTTTCACATTCAAAATGATTGAAGAAACATCTTCAACGACACCTTCAACGGCTGAAAACTCGTGAAGTACGCCATCAATTTGAATTGATGTTACAGCTGCTCCTGGTAATGAGGAAAGAAGAATGCGTCGTAAGGAATTCCCTAAAGTATTCCCGTATCCACGTTCTAGCGGTTCAATGATAAACTTTCCGAATTTGGAATCTTCGCTGATTTCTACTGTCTCAATCTTCGGTTTCTCAATTTCGATCATTCGTTTACCCTCCTTCGAAACGTCGTATATACTGGCCGTTCCATATTGAAATCGATTTTCGCATTAGCGAATTTCTATCATACAATTTATCTTTGACAAAAATTGTGTTTCTCAATCAAATGGAGTAAAAGCCATTATTATACACGGCGACGTTTTGGTGGACGGCAACCGTTATGTGGTACTGGCGTTACGTCTCTAATCGCTGTTACTTCAAGACCAGCAGCTTGTAAAGAACGAATTGCAGCTTCACGACCAGCGCCAGGTCCTTTAACAGTTACTTCTAAATTTTTAAGTCCATGTTCCATTGCAACTTTAGCAGCTGTTTCAGCAGCCATTTGTGCTGCAAATGGAGTAGATTTACGGGAGCCTTTGAAGCCTAGTGCACCAGCACTTGACCATGACAGTGCATTCCCTTGCATATCTGTAATTGTAACAATTGTATTGTTAAACGTCGAACGGATATGTGCAATACCGTTTTCGATATTCTTTTTCACGCGACGTTTACGTGTGACTTGTCTTTTTGCCATGTTAAGAAGAAACCTCCTTTACCAATAAATTATTTTCTAACTGAGCGCTTAGCACCCTTACGAGTACGTGCGTTATTTTTAGTGTTTTGTCCTCGAACAGGTAATCCACGACGGTGACGGATACCACGGAAGCTTCCGATTTCCATCAAACGTTTGATGTTAAGAGAAGTTTCACGACGAAGGTCACCTTCTACTCTTAGACTGTCGATTTCTGTACGAATTTTGTCTAACTCTGCATCCGTTAAATCACGTACACGTGTTTCTTCAGATACACCAGCAGCTTCAAGTACTTTTTTCGCAGTCGTTTTACCGATTCCGAAAACATACGTTAATGAGATAACAATGCGCTTATCGCGCGGAATGTCTACACCAGCAATACGTGCCATAAAGATTGTGCACCTCCTTTTATATTAGCCTTGTCTTTGTTTGTGTTTTGGATTTTCACAGATAACCATTACTCGCCCACGTCTGCGAATAACTTTACATTTTTCACAGATCGGTTTTACAGATGCTCTAACTTTCATCTTACCCAACCTCCTTCATATTCCGGAGTGCAAAAGTTTATTTGAAACGGTACGTAATTCGACCGCGTGTTAAATCGTAGGGCGAAAGTTCCATAGTTACTTTGTCGCCAGGTAGGATGCGAATAAAGTGCATACGAATCTTACCGGATACATGTGCCAGTATCGTATGGCCATTTTCTAACTCTACTTTAAACATCGCGTTTGGCAACGTTTCTACTACAGTTCCTTCGACTTCAATTACATCGTCTTTCGCCATCATTCCTGTCTCCCTTCTATATCATTAAAGGTTCTCACCAACAATCGGCATTAGTCGCCTTTAAAGCTTTTTTTCAACATATGTCTGGAACGCAAGAGTGATGTTCGAAAGACGTCTGCCATATTTGTTTCCCGGAGGTCAATATTCCCAGTTACGGGAATTTAATCGCACCGGAATGGAACACGACCCCGTCCAGAGTGCCGTAAACGAGCTCCTAAGTTACGTTATGACAGTTCTTTCTCCTACTAAATGTAGGAATTTCAGAACCAATTCGTCTCGCAGAACTCCAGCAGTTCTTATGCCGGGCATCATATGCTTTTGCAGCTCTTTGTGTGAAATGCCCTTTCCGTCTAGCATTCACATGCTGCTTCATGGTTCCTGAATTCATCAGTTAGCCATGATTGCATGCGCCCGGAAAGGTTTACTGAGCGTTCCCTTGAAGGATAACGTCCAGATCTTTGAAAACGTTTTGAATGTCTTGTTGACCATTAATATTTGACAGCACACTTTTTGTTTCATAGAAATCTAAAAGTGGGGCTGTTTGTGTCATATTTACGTCTAAACGATTCTTTACAGTTTCTGGATTGTCATCCTCACGCTGATAAAGTTCGCTACCATCTTTATCACAAACCCCTTCATTTTTCGGTGGGTTGAATTGTAGATGGTATGACGTTCCGCATACTTTACAAATCCGACGACCTGTTAAACGTTTAACAAGTTCATCTGGATCCACTTGGATATTAATAACATGCTCAACTTTTCGATTCATAGCTGCTAGTAATTCATCAAGCGCTTCTGCCTGCGGGACTGTGCGGGGGAAACCATCTAACAGGAATCCTTTTTCACAGTCAGGTTTGCTTAAACGCTCGCGAACAATACCAATCGTTACTTCGTCAGGTACTAATGCACCTTGATCCATATACGATTTTGCTTTTAAACCGAGTTCTGTACCTTCAGAGATAGCAGCACGAAACATATCGCCTGTGGAAATATGAGGGATATCGTACTTTTCAACAATACTGTCTGCCTGTGTACCTTTACCAGCTCCAGGCAAACCCATTAAAATGATATTCATACGGATTAGCCTCCACACTTCGCTTCAATCAAGAAGTTTATTTCATAAAACCTTTGTAGTGTCGTTTTACAAGTTGTGATTCAAGTTGCTTCATCGATTCAAGTGCAACACCAACAACGATGAGCAAGCTCGTTCCTCCAATTTGTAATGACTGTGGAAGATTCGCCAAGTTAATAAAGAATATTGGCATTACTGCCACCAGCGCTAGGAAAATTGCCCCAACGAAGGTCAGTCTATACAAAGTGCTCGTTAAGTAATCCTGAGTATCTTGCCCAGGACGAATACCTGGAATATAGGCACCTTGTTTCTTTAGGTTTTCCGCTGCATTCTCAGGGTTGACCTGAATGAAAGCATAGAAATAAGTGAATGCGATAATTAATGCGAGATAGATCACCATACCCACCGGGTTTGTATAATCGAATACGTTAATAATCGTCGCTGTAACTTTATTTTCTCCGAAAAACGTTGCCAATGATTGCGGCGTGATGAAAAATGCCGCAGCAAAGATTACAGGGATAACACCAGCTGCGTTTAGTTTTAAAGGCATATGCGTCTGCTGGCCTGCAGTCATCTGACCACGACCTGTAGCGCGTTTTGCATACTGAACTGGTATTTTACGCAATGCTTCTTGAACGTATATCACGCCCACTGTCACTGCAACAATGACGAGAAGCAATAATACTGTAATACCTAACTTAATGAATAATGCATCTCCTGCATCTTGAATTTGCGTTGCATAGTATTGGTTAACTGCAGTTGGAATTCCTGCAACAATCCCAGCAAAAATGATGATGGAAATACCATTTCCAACACCCTTTTCAGTGATTTTTTCCCCAAGCCATAACAAGAATGCAGTACCTGCCGTTAATACAATCGCAATAACAGCATAGGTTGCGATACTTTCGTCTTTTATTAGCATACCACCATACATTCGGTTAAAACCAAATGACATTGCCGTTGCTTGAATAAACGCAAGGATGATCGTGAAATATCTCGTGAACTGTGCCAGTTTACGTCTACCCACATCACCTTGTTTTGCCCATTCAGCAAACTTAGGTACAACATCCATCTGCAATAATTGCATGATGATGGATGCAGTAATATAAGGCATAATTCCCATTGCTAAAATGGAGAAGTTCGCAAGTGCACCACCACCAAAGACGTTCAAAAAGCCAATTAAACTATGGTCAGTTTGTTGCAATGCAGTTGCATCTACACCTGGTACAGGTATAAATGCACCAAGTCTAAAAGCAATTAAAACGAGCAATGTAAAGAGGATTTTATTTCTAATATCTTTAACGCGCATAAAGTTAGAGATTGTCTGAAACATTAAATCACCTCTGTTTGCCCGCCTGCTTGTTCGATTGCTTCTTTAGCAGTAGCAGAGAATTTATGAGCTCTTACTGTAAGTTTCTTTTCAAGTTTACCGTTACCAAGAATTTTAATTCCTGATTTCGCTTTACTTACAACTCCTAATTCAAGCAGCAATTCAGGTGTTACTTCCGTGCCTTCATCGAATAGGTTTAGCTTGTCAAGGTTCACAACAGCATAATCTTTACGATTTACGTTAGTAAAGCCACGTTTAGGAAGTCGTTGGAAAAGTGGTGTTTGTCCACCTTCGAATCCAAGACGTACACCACCGCCTGAACGGGCGTTTTGTCCTTTATGACCTTTACCGGAAGTTTTTCCGTAGCCAGATCCGATTCCACGACCGATACGTTTACGGGATTTACGTGCACCAACAGCTGGTTTCATTTCGTGTAATTTCATTTCATTGGCACCTCCTTATATACAAAATAGGAATTATAGTTCGTTTACTGTGACTAAGTGAGACACTCTATTAATCATGCCACGAATTGCGACGTTGTCTTCGTGTGCAACTGTTTGATTAATTTTCTTAAGTCCTAGAGCTTCGATTGTTTTACGTTGTGCTGGTTTTGAACCAATCACGCTTTTCGTAAGGGTGATTTCAAGTTTTTTAGCCATCGTCTTTCCCCCCTTAACCTAGCAGTTCTTCTACAGTTTTTCCACGTAAGTTCGCTACATCTTCCGCACGCTTCAAGTTCTCAAGTCCTTGGATTGTTGCACGTACCATGTTAATTGGTGTGCTTGATCCTAAAGATTTAGAAAGAATGTCTGTGATTCCTGCTAGTTCGAGTACGGCACGGACAGGTCCACCTGCGATAACTCCTGTACCAGGTGCAGCAGGTTTAATAAGAACTTGCCCTGCACCGAAACGTCCAAGAATTTCATGTGGTGTAGTTCCTCTTACCATTGGTACTTCAATTAGATTCTTCTTAGCACTTTCGATTGCTTTGCGAATTGCTTCTGGAACTTCTTGCGCTTTTCCTGTTCCGAAACCAACTCGGCCATTTTTATCACCGACAACAACAAGAGCAGTAAAACGGAAACGACGTCCACCTTTTACAACTTTTGCTACTCGGTTAATCGTAACTACGCGTTCTTCAAACTCACTTTTGTTCTGATCATTACGACGCATTAAATGTGTCCCTCCTTCTTAATTAAAATTCCAGACCATTTTCACGTGCAGCATCTGCTAGAGCCTTTACACGGCCGTGAAATAGGTAACCGCCACGGTCGAATACAACCGATTTTAGATCTTTCTCAACGGCTTGTTTCGCGATTAATTCGCCGACTTTTGCAGCAGCTTCTACATTCGCTTTAGAATCGGATTCAAACGCGTTGTCCATAGTCGAAGCGCTCGCAAGCGTTACACCGTTAACGTCATCGATTAACTGTGCATAGATATGCTTGTTTGAACGGTATACGTTTAAACGTGGACGAGTTGCTGTTCCGCTTACTTTTGTACGTACGCGTGAATGACGCTTTTTACGAACAGCATTTTTATCATTTTTCGTAATCATCGTGGTCACTCCTTCCAAAATGCCCTACGCGGCATTATTTACCAGTTTTTCCTTCTTTACTACGTACGCGCTCGCCTTGGTAACGAACCCCTTTGCCTTTGTATGGCTCTGGTGGACGAACTTGACGAATGTTAGATGCAAGTGCACCAACACGCTCTTTGTCGATACCGCGAATCGTAATTTTCGTGTTTTCAGGAACTTCAATTTCAATTCCTTCTTCCGGTGTGAACTCAACCGGATGTGAGTAACCTACGTTCAATACAAGTTTCTTACCTTGAAGTTGTGCACGGTAACCTACCCCAACAAGTTGAAGTGAACGTTCAAACCCTTTTGAAACACCTGTTACCATATTGTCGAGAAGTGAACGAGTCGTTCCATGGATGGAGCGATGTTCTTTCGACTCAGAAGGACGGACCAATGTGATCTCGTTGCCTTCTTGTTCGATTTTGATTTCAGTACTTAACTGATTTGATAATTCGCCTTTAGGTCCTTTTACTGTGACAAAGTTACCTTCTTCAATTGTAACTGTTACATCAGCAGGTACCTCAATTGGCTTTTTTCCAATACGGGACATTAATTGCACCTCCATTCATTTGCTCAGTATTACCAAACGTAAGCGACGATCTCTCCGCCTACTTGCTTCGCACGTGCTTCCTTATCTGTTAGGAGACCGTGTGATGTTGAAACGAGGGCGATACCAAGACCATTTAAAACTTTAGGAACTTCGTTTGTTTGTGCATAAACACGAAGACCTGGTTTTGAAATACGTTTTAGACCTGTAATAACACGCTCGTTGTTTTGGCCATATTTCAAGAAAATACGGATGATTCCTTGCTTGTTGTCTTTGACGAACTCTACGTCACGGACAAAACCTTCACGTTTTAAGATTTCAGCAATTTCTCTTTTCATGTTTGAAGCAGGTACTTCCAGCTTTTCGTGACGAACCATGTTCGCGTTACGAATGCGTGTAAGCATATCTGCTACCGGATCACTCATTGTCATTCTATTGACCTCCTTCCCATATTTTGGGGATTACCAGCTTGCTTTTTTAACGCCAGGAATTTGTCCCTTATAAGCTAATTCGCGGAAACAAATACGGCAAAGCATAAATTTGCGATATACGGAATGCGGACGTCCACAACGCTCACAACGTGTGTATTCCTGCACTTTAAATTTCGCCTTACGTTTTTGTTTGGCTACCATTGATTTTTTAGCCATGATTTCGCCTCCCTCTCTTTTACTTCTGGAACGGCATACCGAACTGCTTTAATAACTCATGAGCTTCTTCGTCCGAGTTAGCAGTTGTAACGATGTTGATATCCATACCACGGATTTTAGAAACTTTATCATAATCGATTTCAGGGAAAATAAGTTGTTCTTTAACCCCTAGTGTATAGTTTCCGCGACCGTCAAATGCTCTCTTAGAAACACCGTGGAAGTCACGAACACGTGGCAGTGCAATTGATACTAATTTATCAAGGAACTCATACATACGCTCTCCACGTAATGTAACTTTTGTTCCGATTGGCATTCCTTCACGAAGACGGAAACCAGCGATTGATCTTTTAGCACGAGTAATTACTGGCTTTTGACCAGAAATCGTTGTTAAATCCTCAACTGCAGCGTCAAGCGCTTTTGAGTTTTGGACAGCATCACCAACACCCATGTTGATGACGATTTTTTCTACTTTAGGGACTTGCATTACAGATGTATATTCAAACTTGCTCATTAAAGCAGGTGTGATTTCTTTTTCGAACTTCTCTTTAAAACGACTCAATCCGAAGAACCTCCTTTCTCAGCTTTGATTACTTTTTTGCTAACCTGGTCAATGATTTCGCCAGATTTTTTCGCAACACGATATTTTACGAGGCAGTTTTCACCGTCGATTACTTTTTCTTCAAATGTGTATCCTACGCGTGTAGGTTCACCTGATTTCGGATCGATCAGCATGACGTTTGAAACGTGAATTGGAGCTTCAACACTCACAATTCCGCCTTGAGGGTTTTCCTGGTTAGGCTTCGTATGTTTTTTGACGATGTTAACACCTTCAACAAGCACGCGATCTTTCCCCGGGAAACCTGCTAAGATAACGCCATCTTTGCCTTTATCTTTACCCGAAATTACTCTTACTTTATCGCCTTTTTTAACATGCATTGTATCGCACCTCCTTGTTTGGAACTGTCAAATTAAAGTACTTCTGGAGCAAGAGAAATGATTCTCATGAAATTGTTGTCACGTAGCTCACGTGCAACAGGTCCAAAAATACGTGTTCCTCTTGGGCTCTTATCATCTCGGATGATTACGCATGCGTTCTCATCGAATGTAATATATGTTCCGTCATCACGACGAACTCCACTTTTCGTACGGACTATAACAGCCTTTACGACTTCACCCTTCTTAACAACGCCACCTGGTGTTGCTTTTTTCACTGAACAAACAACAATGTCACCAATGTTTGCAGTTTTACGTCCAGTACCACCAAGAACTTTGATTGTAAGAACTTCACGAGCGCCGGAGTTGTCAGCGACTTTCATACGGCTTTCTTGTTGGATCATTTAGGCTACCTCCTCTCGGATTATGCTATCCGAACTTTATTAAATAACGATTGCTTTTTCCACAATTTCAACGAGGCGGAAGCGTTTTGACTTAGAAAGTGGACGAGTTTCCATAATTCGAACTGTATCGCCCATTTTTGCTTCGTTCAATTCATCGTGGACTTGGAATTTCTTAGAATGCTTTACACGCTTTCCGTATAAAGTATGCTTTTTATACGTTTCGATCATAACAGTGATTGTTTTATCATTTTTGTCTGATACAACACGTCCTGTATAAACCTTACGTTGGTTACGCTCAGTCATGAATTGTACCTCCTTCATCAGTTATTGGCACTGATTTCTCTTTGACGTATTACGGTTTTCATGCGCGCAATCGATTTACGAACTTGACCGATGCGTGCTGTGTTTTCTAATTGACCTGTCGCCAATTGGAAGCGAAGGTTGAAAAGCTCTTCTTTCAGTGACTTTACTTCTTGCTCGATTTCTGCAGTTGTGAGTTCACGGATTTCTTTAGCTTTCATTAGATTCACCACCAATTTCTTCACGTTTTACAAACTTGCTCTTAACAGGAAGCTTGTGAGATGCAAGACGAAGTGCTTCACGAGCAACCTCTTCATCAACACCTGCGATTTCAAACATTACACGACCAGGTTTAACAACCGCTACCCAGCCTTCTACAGCACCTTTACCGGCACCCATACGAACCTCAAGAGGCTTTTTCGTATAAGGTTTGTGTGGGAAAATATTGATCCACACTTTACCGCCACGTTTCATATAACGTGTCATTGCGATACGTGCTGCTTCAATTTGGCGGCTTGTAATCCAACCAGCTTCAGTAGCTTGGAGACCGTACTCACCAAATCCAACTGTCGCGCCACCTTTTGTTTTACCACGTAAATTTCCACGGAATACGTTACGATATTTCACGCGTTTAGGCATTAACATATCAGTTGCCTCCTTCCTTTGTGTCCTTTAATGTCGGAAGGACTTCTCCTTTATAGATCCATACTTTAACGCCAAGTTTACCGAATGTTGTATCGGCTTCAGCATGTGCATAATCAATGTCAGCACGTAAAGTATGAAGAGGAACAGATCCTTCATTGTACCCTTCTGCACGAGCGATGTCTGCACCGCCAAGACGTCCAGAAACTTGTGTTTTAATTCCTTTTGCTCCAGCACGCATCGTACGTTGGATTGCTTGCTTTTGAACACGACGGAATGAAACACGGCCTTCTAATTGACGTGCAATGTTTTCAGCGACTAATTTCGCATCAAGGTCAGCACGTTTAACTTCAACAATATTAATGTGTACACGTTTGCCTGTAATTGCATTTAGCTTTTTACGGAGAGCCTCTACTTCAGACCCACCTTTACCAATGACCATTCCAGGTTTCGCAGTGTGAATTGAAATGTTTACACGCTTTGCAGCACGTTCGATTTCAACTTTCGATACAGATGCATCGATTAACTGCTTATCAATAAATTCACGAATTTTCAAGTCTTCGTGCAATAGTGTTGCATAATCTTTTTCTGCATACCATTTCGATTCCCAGTCACGGATGATACCTACCCGTAAACCATTAGGATTTATTTTTTGACCCACGAATTATCCCTCCTTCTTTTCTGCTACCACGACAGTGATGTGACTTGTACGCTTGTTGATCGCACTTGCACGCCCCTGTGCGCGTGGGCGGAAACGTTTCATAGTCGGACCTTCGTTAACATATACTTCGCTAACAACTAAGTTCTCGACGTCCATTTCATAGTTATGCTCAGCGTTTGCGATTGCTGATTGTAAAACTTTTTCTACAACCGGAGATGCCGCTTTTTGCGTCAGGCGTAGAATTGCCACAGCTTCACCGATTTTCTTCCCTCGGATAAGATCAACGACTAAACGGACTTTGCGAGGAGCAATACGGACTGTGCTGGCAGTAGCTTTTGCTTGTTGCATCAGAATAACCTCCTCTCAATTAGCGACCTGTCTTCTTGTCGTCGCCACCGTGATTTCTAAATGTACGTGTAGGTGCGAATTCACCTAATTTATGACCAACCATATCTTCTGTGATGTAAACAGGTACATGTTTACGACCATCATAAACTGCAATCGTTTGACCGATGAATGATGGGAAGATTGTGGAACGTCTTGACCAAGTTTTAATAACTTGCTTTCTCTCTGATCCTTTTTGTGCATCTACTTTTTTCATTAGATGATCATCTGCAAAAGGTCCTTTTTTCAAGCTGCGGCCCATGTTAGAACCTCCCTCCCTGTTTGTACTACGGTCCAGTCATTGAACCGCAGTGCGTATAATTTACTTCTTACGACGACGAACGATGTACTTATCGGATTTATTGGATTTCTTACGCGTTTTGTAACCAAGTGTTGGTTTGCCCCATGGTGAAAGTGGTGAAGGCATCCCGATACCAGTACGTCCTTCTCCCCCACCGTGTGGGTGATCGTTCGGGTTCATTACAGAACCACGGACTGCTGGACGCTTACCTAACCAGCGTGAACGGCCTGCTTTACCAATATTAATAAGTTCGTGTTGTTCGTTACCAACTTGACCGATTGTTGCACGGCAAGTAGCTAAAATCATACGTACTTCACCAGATTGGAGACGTACAAGAACATACTTTCCTTCACGTCCAAGAACTTGTGCTGATGTACCAGCTGAACGAACGAGTTGACCACCTTTTCCTGGCTTCAATTCGATGTTATGAATTGTTGAACCCATTGGAACATTTTCAAGTGGTAATGCGTTTCCTAATCTTGCATCTGCGTTTGGACCTGACATAAGTGTCATTCCAACTTCTAGACCTTTCGGAGCCAGAATGTATCTTTTCTCTCCATCTGCATAGTTAATTAATGCGATGTTTGCTGAACGGTTTGGATCGTATTCGATCGTAGCAACGCGTCCTGGAATGTCATCTTTTCGACGTTGGAAATCGATGACACGGTATTGGCGTTTGTGTCCGCCCGCTTGATGACGAACTGTAGTTCTACCTGTATTGTTACGTCCGCCTTTACGAGTAATTGGCTTCAATAGTGATTTTTCTGGCTTATCTGTTGTAATCGCAGAGAAATCTGATGAAGTCATATTACGACGTCCGTTAGAAGTAGGCTTGTATTTTTTAATCGCCATTTTTTGTCCCTCCTTATAATATTTCATGTAACTTAGTCGTTACGTTTTAGATTTCGAAAAGTTCGATATCGTTTGAATCAGCAGTTAATGTAACAACCGCTTTACGGCGTTTGTTTGTGTAACCTGCATGTCTTCCCATACGCTTGAACTTTCCTTTGTAGTTCATGACGTTAACTTTTTCTACTGTAACATTGAAGACTTCTTCGACAGCGTCTTTGATTTGAGTCTTGTTTGCGCGCGTGTCAACTTCGAATGTGTATTTGTTTAAGTCCATTTGCTCAGAAGAACGCTCGGTTATGACCGGACGTTTCAAAATTTCACGTGCTTCCATTAACCAAGCACCTCCTCTACTTTTTCTACAGCTGCTTTTGTCATCACAAGTTTTTCGTGTCCAACGAGGTCTAACACGTTGATACCTTCAGCAGTGATAACAGTTACCCCTGGGATGTTACGAGCAGATAATGCTACTGTTTCATCTAGGTTAGCAGTAACAAATAATGCTTTCTTTTCAATCGAAAGATCTGTTAATACTTGAACAAACTCTTTTGTTTTTGGTGCATCAAATTTTAGTTCATCAAGAACGATTAAGTTCTCTTCACGTACTTTTGATGATAGTCCTGATAAGAGCGCTAGTCTACGAACTTTTCTAGGTAGTTTGTATGCATAGCTTCTTGGTGTAGGACCGAATACAACACCGCCTCCGCGCCATTGTGGTGAACGGATCGAACCTTGACGAGCACGACCTGTACCTTTTTGACGCCATGGCTTGCGCCCACCGCCCGAAACTTCTGAACGGTTTTTCACTTTGTGGTTACCTTGACGTAATGATGCACGTTGTTGGACCACTGCTTCAAACAATACTGCTTCATTTGGCTCGATGCCGAAGATTGCTTCGTTTAGTTCGATGTCGCCAACTGAAGAACCTGTTTGACTTAGTACCGATACTTTAGACATTCTAACTTCCTCCTTCCTTTAATTACTTGTTCCCTTTGATTGCGCTGTTCACTTGTACAAGTGATTTACGTGCGCCTGGAACATTACCTTTAACTAGTAATAAATTACGCTCTGCGTCAACTTTTACAATTTCAAGGTTTTGGATTGTTACTGTTTTTGTACCCATGCGTCCTGGAAGTTTCTTTCCTTTAAATACACGCTGAGCATCAACAGAACCGATTGAACCTGGTGCGCGGTGGAAACGTGAACCATGGCTCATAAAACCAATTTTAAATCCGTAGCGTTTAACAACACCTTGGAATCCTTTACCTTTTGTAACTCCTGTAACGTCGATTACATCGCCTTCTGCAAATGTATCAACTTTGACTTCCTGACCAACCTCGTGTGCGTTAACGTCCATTCCACGGAATTCGCGGATGAAGCGCTTAGGTGCAGTTTCAGCTTTTGCAACATGTCCTTTTTCTGGCTTGTTTGCAAGCTTATCACGTTTGTCATCAAATCCTAATTGTACAGAATTGTAACCGTCCGTTTCAACCGTCTTCTTTTGTAAAACGATATTTGGAGTAGCTTCAATTACTGTTACTGGGATAAGATCGCCGTTTTCAGCAAAAATTTGCGTCATACCGACTTTTCTTCCTAAGATTCCTTTGGTCATTCGTCACACCTCCTGTAATATTCATAAATTTTCTATAGATTATAGTTTGATTTCAATGTCTACGCCTGATGGTAAATCTAGTTTCATTAATGCATCGACAGTTTGTGGTGTCGGATTAACGATATCAATCAAACGTTTATGCGTACGCATTTCGAACTGCTCACGTGAATCTTTGTTTACGTGCACGGAACGAAGCACTGTGTAAACTGACCTTTCAGTTGGTAGTGGAATCGGACCCGATACACTAGCACCTGAACGTTTTGCAGTTTCTACGATTTTTTCAGCTGATTGATCTAAGACACTGTGATCATAAGCTTTTAAACGAATACGAATCTTTTGTTTTGCCATTACTTTCCCTCCCTCTCGCCTAATTAATAGACATTCTCCACGAAAATTTCCCACATACCCGCCATGGCAATGCGGCCGGGTGTGTCGGCAACCTCTCGCTTCATCGCAGTCAAAGAGCAACATTCAACATTATACACAAGGAAAAAGAATTCCGCAAGTCTTTTGGCGAAATTCCTTTCAATGCTTTATATATTATAATAGGATTGCCTTCGATATGCAATACCTAAGCGAGTAGTCTAAACATTACTATTATTTTAACCGAAAAACAAGATGGTCAACCACCCGAAAATGAGCAGCGGAATATTGAAGTGAAGAAAGGTAGGTACACATGTATCCCATATATGATTATGTTGACCATCTACGTTCAATCCTGCCGTTGGGCCAAGCGTGGAGTCTGATGCTGGTGAACCTGCATCTCCCAGTGCACCTGACGTACCAATCAAAGCGATTGTTGCCATTGGTCCAAAACCAAATGCAACACTAAGTGGAACGAATATCGATGCGATGATAGGAATTGTTGCAAATGAAGAACCTATTCCCATCGTAACAACAAGCCCTACTAATAACATTAAAAATGCAGCTAACGCTCTATTATCACCAAGTATCTGACTTGTATTTTCAACTAGCGAAAGGATATGTCCTGTTTCTTGAAGAACAGCTGCAAATCCATTCGCTGCAATCATCACAAATCCGATAAACGCCATCATCTGCATGCCTTCATTTACTAAACCATCTGCTTCTTGTCTTTTTAAAGTCCCTGTAATATATAAGATAACAATCCCTGTAACTGCACCGGCTATCATAGATTGAGTTGGGATTTGAATTGCTAGCGTCCCAATCAACGCAACAACAGTGAAGATAATATTACGTTTTTTGATCTCGAAGTCCTGTAAATCAATACCCATCGACTCGTCTTTATAATCCCGTGGCTTGCGATACGAAATAAATATCGCAAAAAGTAATCCTACTAAAAGTCCTGCGACTGGTAGTGCCATCGCCTTCGGAATATCTGCCATATCAATCGGCATGCCTGCAGCTGCCATTTGCGTTGCAATAATTTCCTGAAAGATAAAACCGAATCCGTACGGCAATATGATATATGGCGTCGTAAGTCCGAACGCCAACACACAAGCAATAAGTCTTCTATCAATTCTCAACATGTTTAAGACTTGTAAAATTGGTGGTACCAATAACGGAATAAATGCAATGTGTATTGGGATTAAGTTCTGCGAGAACACAGCCATTAATAATAACACGAGGATCACAAGCACTTTCACTAATGATTTACGACCTCCATTGCTATCTTTATTCATAATCCGTAACATTGCATTAACGATTAACTGAGGAATGCCTGTTTTTGAAATAGCCACTGCAAAAGCACCTAATAGCCCATAACTAAGCGCAATTGTTGCCCCCGCTCCTAGTCCGCCACTAAATGATGTAATCGTCTCTTCAACAGTAAGGCCACCAGCTAGTCCACCGGTTATTGCACCTATGACAAGTGCCAATACGACATTCACTCTCATTAAACTTAAAATCAACATAACTAGCACCGCTAATATAACTGCATTCATCTATATTTTCCCCTCCCAATAAACTTCATCATGCTAAAGTGTTAAAGTGTATTATTAATTTATCAAAGGATAGGAAATCTGTCAATAAGTATTACAAGTTTCCTTGAATATTTTTACACTAATCTAGTCAGATGTAATGAGGAAGTATTGTATTTTGGGTTGATTTTGAGGAATTATACAGTCGTCAAGTCAACATATTTGCGCATTAAAAAAACTCCCACCGGCGCCGGCGGGAGTTTTATATTTAAAATTATTTTACGATTGAAGTTACAACGCCTGAACCTACAGTACGTCCACCCTCACGGATAGAGAAACGTGTACCTTCTTCAAGTGCGATTGGTGCAATTAAATCTACTACCATTTCAATGTTATCTCCAGGCATAACCATTTCTACGCCTTCTGGAAGTTCGATAACACCAGTTACGTCCGTTGTACGGAAGTAGAACTGTGGACGGTAGTTAGAGAAGAACGGCGTGTGACGGCCACCCTCTTCTTTTGAAAGAACATAAACTTCTGATTTGAACTTAGTGTGTGGAACGATTGAACCTGGCTTAGCAAGTACTTGTCCACGTTGGATGTCTTCACGTGCTACACCACGAAGTAGTGCACCGATGTTGTCACCAGCTTGAGCATAGTCAAGTAGTTTACGGAACATCTCTACACCTGTAACAGTTGTAGATTTAGCTTCTTCAACGATACCGATGATGTCTACAGTGTCACCAACAGTTACTTCTCCACGCTCAACACGTCCTGTTGCAACTGTACCACGACCTGTGATTGAGAATACGTCCTCAACAGGCATCATGAATGGCTTCTCAGTATCACGTGGTGGTGTTGGGATGTACTCGTCAACAGCAGCCATCAGTTCAATAATTTTATCTTCGTATGCTTCGTCACCTTCAAGTGCTTTAAGCGCTGAACCTTGGATTACAGGAATGTCATCGCCTGGGAAGTCATACTCAGATAGAAGATCACGGATCTCCATTTCTACTAACTCAAGTAGTTCTTCGTCGTCAACCATGTCACATTTGTTCATGAATACAACTAGGTATGGAACGCCTACGTTTTTAGAAAGTAGGATGTGCTCACGTGTTTGTGGCATTGGACCATCAGCTGCAGATACAACTAAGATACCGCCGTCCATTTGTGCTGCACCAGTGATCATGTTTTTAACGTAGTCCGCGTGACCTGGGCAGTCAACGTGTGCGTAGTGACGGTTTTCAGTTTCGTACTCGATGTGAGACGTGTTGATTGTGATTCCACGCTCTCTCTCTTCTGGCGCGTTGTCAACTTGGTCGTAAGATTGTGCTTCTCCACCTAGTCTTTTCGCTAGAACTGTTGCAATTGCAGCTGTAAGTGTAGTTTTACCATGGTCAACGTGACCAATTGTTCCGATGTTCGCATGTGTTTTTGAACGATCAAATTTTTCTTTACCCATTATGGAAAGCCTCCTTAAGTATATGAAAGTTTTTTATTTTTATAGGTACTGGAGATTAATCCCCAGTCACCTATACTCTATAGCTTATTTATACTGAAAACAAGAGTGAATTACAATTATTCAGCAGTATTCTTTTTAATAACTTCTTCAGCGATCGATTTTGGAACTTCTTCATAGTGGTCAAATACCATTGAGAAGACTCCGCGACCTTGTGTGTTAGAACGCAATGAAGTTGCGTATCCAAACATTTCAGCAAGTGGAACCATCGCATTAACTAATTGTGAGTTACCACGTGCTTCCATTCCTTCAACGCGACCACGACGAGCAGTAACGTCACCCATAATATCACCTAAGTATTCCTCAGGGATTTGGATTTCAACTTTCATCATTGGCTCGAGAAGTGCCGGGTTAACTTTTGAAGCAGCGTTTTTCAGTGCCATAGAACCAGCAATCTTAAACGCCATTTCGTTAGAGTCAACATCATGGTATGAACCGTCATATAGACGTGCTTTAATATCGATTAGTGGATATCCTGCAATTACACCGTTATCCAGCGCATCACGGATACCTTCTTCAACAGAACCGATATATTCACGTGGAACTGTTCCACCAACGATGTTATCGATGAATTCGAAACCTGCTCCTTCTTCGTTTGGAGAGAATTCAACCCATACATGACCGTATTGTCCACGACCACCAGATTGACGAACGAACTTACCTTCAACTTCCGCTGCTTGACGGAATGTTTCACGGTAAGATACTTGTGGTGCTCCAACGTTAGCTTCAACGCCAAATTCACGACGTAGACGGTCAACTAGAACGTCTAAGTGTAATTCACCCATACCAGCAATAATTACTTCGCCAGTTTCTTCATCTGTATGTGCTCTGAACGTCGGGTCTTCCTCTTGAAGTTTCGCAAGAGCTTCACCCATTTTACTTTGGTCAGCTTTTGTTTTTGGTTCGATTGCAACGGAAATAACCGGCTCAGGGAATTCCATTGACTCTAAGATAACAGGTGCTTTTTCATCACATAATGTGTCACCAGTACCTGTGTCTCTTAAACCAACCGCAGCAGCAATGTCACCGGAGTGAACTTCTGCGATTTCTTCACGAGAGTCAGCATGCATTTGTAGGATACGTCCTACACGCTCACGCTTATCTTTCGTCGTGTTACGTACGTAAGATCCTGACTTTAGTGTACCAGAGTACACACGGAAGAATGTTAGTTTACCAACATAAGGATCCGTCATAACTTTAAACGCAAGTGCCGAGAATGGACCATTGTCATCAGCAGGACGAGTTTCCTCTTCGTTGTTTTCAGGATTAAATCCAGCAATCGCTTGGATATCAGTTGGAGCTGGTAAGTAGTCGATTACTGCATCTAGAACTAGTTGAACACCTTTGTTTTTGAAAGCTGTTCCACAAACAACAGGGTAAAATTCAACATCTAGTGTTGCTTTACGGATTGCTGCTTTGATTTCTTCTACAGTTAGCTCTTCGCCACCTAAGTATTTTTCCATAAGGTCTTCATCGAATTCAACAATTGCTTCAATTAGACTCTCACGGTACTCTTCAGCTTCAGCAAGATGTTCTTCAGGAATGTCTCTTACTTCAACATCTTTCCCGAAGTCATCACCATAGAAAGTAGCTTTCATTTCAATTAGGTCAATGATTGCATGGAACTGATCTTCCGCACCAATTGGTAATTGGATTGGATGTGCGTTTGCACCTAGACGTTCGCGTACTGTTCCCACTGCATAGTGGAAGTCCGCACCTGTCTTGTCCATTTTGTTAACAAATACTAAACGTGGAACAGAATAGTTTGTCGCTTGACGCCATACTGTTTCAGTTTGTGGCTCAACACCTGATTGAGCATCAAGAACTGTTACCGCACCATCGAGTACACGTAGGGAACGTTCAACTTCAACTGTGAAGTCCACGTGACCTGGCGTGTCAATGATGTTAACACGGTGACCTTTCCACTGAGCTGTTGTCGCTGCAGAAGTGATTGTAATTCCACGCTCCTGCTCTTGCTCCATCCAGTCCATTTGAGATGCACCTTCATGTGTTTCACCAAGCTTATGAATACGACCTGTGTAATAAAGGATACGCTCAGTCGTTGTCGTTTTACCGGCATCGATGTGAGCCATGATTCCAATGTTACGAGTATTCTCTAAGGAGAACTCTCTAGCCATGTTGTCAATCTCCTTCCATCTCGGTTAAGAGTTATATATAACTTCAACTTACCAACGGTAGTGAGCGAAAGCTTTGTTCGCTTCTGCCATTTTGTGTAGTTCTTCACGTCTTCTAACGGAAGCACCAGTGTTGTTTGAAGCATCTAAAATTTCGTTAGCTAGACGCTCTTCCATTGTTTTCTCACCGCGTTGACGAGAATAGTTTACGAAGAAACGTAAGCCTAGTGTTGTACGACGCTCAGGACGTACTTCTACTGGAACTTGGTAGTTCGCTCCACCAACACGGCGTGCGCGCACTTCAAGAACCGGCATTACATTTTCAAGTGCTGCTTCAAATACTTCTAATGGATCTTTTCCAGAACGTTCTTTTACAAGTTCAAACGCACCGTATAGAATTTTTTGAGAAGTACCTTTCTTACCATCTACCATCATTGAGTTTATAAGACGTGAAACAAGTTTCGAGTTATAAATCGGATCTGGTAGTACATCACGTTTAGCTACAGGACCTTTACGAGGCATGTTTTTGTCCTCCTTTCACACATTTCTTATATTTTAAGGATCAAGTCATTTGCACATTTAATACCAGCTGGGTTTTTATGCAACTTCACTTAGATTGTATTTCACATTATTTCTTTTCTTTTGGTTTTTTCGCACCGTACATAGAACGACTTTGCATACGGCCAGTAACTCCAGCTGTATCAAGCGCACCACGTACAACATGATAACGAACACCCGGTAAGTCTTTAACACGTCCACCACGAATAAGTACAACACTGTGCTCTTGAAGGTTATGTCCCTCACCTGGGATATAAGCGTTCACTTCAAGTTGGTTTGTTAGACGCACACGTGCATATTTACGTAGGGCTGAGTTCGGCTTCTTCGGTGTCATCGTTCCAACACGTGTACAAACGCCACGTTTTTGTGGAGAATTAACATCCGTCATCGTCTTTTTAAAGCTGTTATAGCTTTTTCCAAGTGCAGGTGATTTAGAACCAGAAACTTTTGATCTACGACCTTTACGAACCAATTGGTTAATTGTAGGCATTGATTTTGTCCTCCTCTCATTTACGTTTTGCAAGACCACACATCCAGGTGGTTCATTTTAGGGGTAAAAACAAGTTTTCGTGCGAGAATGCACAAAAACGTTTATTCAGTAAGCGCAACAACGGATGTACCGACCGCAATGCCAGATGCTTCTCCAAGCTGTTTTCTTGAAGCAACATAAGTCACAGGAATTGAATATTCATTGGTTACTTCTAACAACTGTCGAGTAAACCGTTCTTCTATATCCTGAGCAATGATAACTTCTGTTACCTTGCCTGCTTGAATTGCTTTTACTGTTTGCTTTATACCGATGATTGTCTCTTTTGCCTGCTTCACTTTTTCATAAGACATTTTCATATCCTCCAAAGTACAGACATGTAACTATCAACCTTTTGTATATTAACATCTTTTTTTCTACCTGTCAACACGAAAGAAAAAATCGGAGGGCCTTATTCTACAGGCCCCCCCGTAAATTATTTCAGTTATTCCGCAGTTGCAGTTTCTCCAGCGTTTTCTAAATCATTCTTTTCGATTTCGATTTGACGGTAACGTTGCATTCCCGTCCCTGCTGGTACCAGCTTACCAATAATAACGTTCTCTTTCAGGCCAAGTAACTCATCCATCTTACCTCTTATTGCCGCATCTGTCAGGACACGCGTTGTCTCCTGGAAGGATGCTGCAGATAAGAATGACTCAGTTTCAAGTGAAGCTTTTGTAATACCAAGAATAACCGGTCTACAAGTTGCTGGCACTTTACCTTCTTCAAACATTTTATTGTTCGCCTCTGCAAACTGGTGGATATCAACGAGTGAACCAGGAAGTAAATCAGTGTTTCCTGCTTCAATAATATGCACTTTACGAAGCATTTGACGAACCATCACTTCAACGTGCTTATCACCGATTTCAACACCTTGCATACGGTAAACTTTTTGTACTTCTTTCAATAGATACTCTTGAACTGTCGCAACATCTTTCACAACGATAAGTTCTTTTGGATCAATCGAACCTTCCGTTAGTGGCTCACCGCGGTCAACTACATCGCCAACCTGTACAGTGAAGCGTGCGTTATATGGTCCAAGGTATTTTCTTGTTTCAACTTTACCTTCAACAGTAATTTCATGTTGACCTTCACGGATTTCATCAATCGCAGTAACGGTTCCTTTAATTTCAGAAATAATCGCTTTACCTTTCGGGTTACGCGCTTCGAAAATTTCTTGGATACGCGGAAGACCTTGAGTAATATCGTCCCCAGCAACCCCACCTGTGTGGAATGTACGCATTGTTAACTGTGTACCTGGCTCACCGATGGATTGAGCAGCAATAATTCCAACTGCTTCTCCAACTTCGACTTTTTCGCCAGTTGCTAAGTTGATACCGTAACACTTCTTACATACACCATGCTTTGTATCACATGTGAATGCAGAGCGAATTGCTACTGTTTCAATACCTGCTTCAATGATGATACGTGCCGTATCTTCTGTAATGAGCGCATTTTTCTCGAGAATCTTCTCGCCCGTTTCTGGATGATAGATTGTTTTCTTCGTATGACGACCAATGATACGTTCGTCAAGTCGCTCGATTACCTCAGTGCCTTCCATTAACGCACCGATTTCTAAGCCGCGGTCAGTACCACACTCGTCTTCACGAACAATGACATCTTGAGCAACATCAACGAGTCGACGTGTTAAGTAACCTGAGTCAGCAGTTTTCAGCGCTGTATCCGCAAGTCCTTTACGCGCACCGTGCGTTGAAATAAAGTACTCAAGAACGGTTAACCCTTCACGGAATGATGATTTAATTGGAAGTTCAATAATCCGTCCAGCCGGGTTGGCCATCAAACCACGCATACCCGCAAGCTGCGTAAAGTTAGAAACGTTACCACGTGCTCCGGAGTTACTCATCATATAAATCGGGTTTGAGTTATCTAGAGATTCCATCAGCTTCTCTTGAATATCATCTCTAACAGCACTCCAGTAAGCAATTACGCGATCGTAACGCTCTTCTTCCGTAATCAGACCACGACGGAATTGCTTCAAGACATTATCTACTTTACTTTGTGTTTCGTCTAGAAGTTCATACTTGTTTGGAAGGACGATAATGTCGGACATTCCGACTGTCAATCCAGCACGTGTTGAGTACGTAAATCCTAAATCCTTCATGCGGTCAAGCATTTTCGACGTTTCGGTAATATGGAAACGTTTGAAAATCTCAGCGATAATATCACCGAGTATGCCCTTTTTAAACGGTCCAACTAACTCTGTTTCTTTTAACAGTTCCTTGATATCTTCTGTTCCTGAAACAAAATACTTCTCTGGTGTTTGAACTTGCAAGTTGGCTAATGTTGGTTCATTTATATAAGGGAATGATTCCGGTAAAATTTCGTTAAAGATAATTTTCCCTACTGTTGTAAGTAGTAATTTACTATTTTGCTCTTCAGTGAATGTCGGG
The DNA here is from genome assembly GCF_041295575.1 of Sporosarcina pasteurii. Taxonomy (NCBI): domain Bacteria; kingdom Bacillati; phylum Bacillota; class Bacilli; order Caryophanales; family Caryophanaceae; genus Sporosarcina; species Sporosarcina pasteurii. Next base: position 3,125,866 of record NZ_CP160452.1, read on the forward strand.
TTATTAAATGACCCTGCCTGTACCGCAATTCGCGTGTGTAAGTGTATATAACCATTCTGATAAGCGATTATCGCTTCATCTGCATCACGGAATACAAAACCTTCACCCGTCGCACCTTCACGCTCTAACGTTAAGTAATAGTTTCCTAAAACCATATCCTGAGATGGTGTTACGACTGGTTTTCCGTCTTTCGGGTTCAAAATGTTTTGAGCTGCTAGCATGAGTAGGCGTGCTTCAGCCTGTGCTTCAGCAGAAAGCGGAACGTGAACAGCCATTTGGTCACCGTCAAAGTCAGCGTTATAAGCTGTACATACAAGTGGATGTAGCGTTATTGCGCGTCCTTCAACAAGAACAGGCTCAAATGCTTGAATCCCTAGTCTGTGAAGTGTAGGTGCACGGTTTAATAAGACCGGGTGCTCTTTAATCACTTCTTCTAAAACATCCCAAACTTCCGAATGTAGACGTTCGATTTTACGCTTAGCACTCTTAATATTGTGTGCTAGACCTCTTTCTACGAGTTCTTTCATCACGAATGGTTTAAATAATTCGATCGCCATTTCTTTCGGTAAGCCACACTGGTACATTTTCAAGTTCGGACCAACAACGATAACCGAACGACCTGAGTAGTCTACACGTTTACCAAGTAAGTTTTGACGGAAACGTCCTTGCTTACCTTTCAACATGTGTGAAAGTGATTTTAATGGACGGTTGCCTGGACCTGTAACCGGACGACCGCGACGACCATTATCGACAAGTGCGTCAACAGCTTCTTGGAGCATACGCTTCTCGTTTTGAACGATAATGCCTGGCGCACCTAAATCTAGTAATCGTTTTAGTCGGTTATTACGGTTAATCACTCTACGGTATAAGTCGTTTAAGTCGGAAGTTGCAAAACGTCCTCCATCAAGTTGTACCATCGGACGAAGCTCAGGCGGAATAACTGGTAACACTTCTAGGACCATCCATTCAGGACGGTTGCCTGAATTTCGGAATGATTCAACAACATCTAAACGTCTAATTGCACGTGTACGGCGTTGTCCTTGAACTGTTTTCAACTCTTCTTTTAGAGCATCCATCTCTTTGTCCAAATCAATTGCTTTTAAGAGACGCTCAATTGCTTCAGCACCCATCAACGCTTCGAATTTTTTTCCGTATTTCTGACGGTATGCGCGATACTCTTGTTCAGATAGAAGTTGCTTTCTTTCAAGTGGTGTATCTGCCGGATCGACTACTACATAAGAAGCAAAGTAAATAATCTCCTCTAAAGCACGTGGTGTCATGTCGAGAATAAGGCCCATTCTGCTCGGGATTCCTTTGAAATACCAAATATGTGTTACTTGGGCTGCAAGTTCAATATGTCCCATACGCTCACGACGTACTTTTTGACGCGTTACTTCAACTCCGCAACGGTCACAAACAACACCTTTGTAACGGACACGTTTATATTTTCCACAATGACATTCCCAATCTTTTGTAGGTCCGAAAATACGTTCACAGAAAAGACCTTCTTTTTCAGGCCTTAGCGTACGATAGTTAATTGTTTCTGGCTTCTTCACTTCACCGTAGGACCATGAACGGATCTTATCTGATGAAGCAAGTCCTATTTTCATATACTCAAAATTGTTTACATCTACCAAGGAGCCTACCTCCCTTTAGTCTTATCGCTGGCAACTGGATTTTTATAAGTAAGTAAGGAGAAAGCAGTCACTTTCCCCTTACTTTAAATATGATTCAACTTAAATAACTTAAGATTGCTGCTCGGCCTTTATCAGGTTTAGAGCATCTGTTGGTTGCGTGTCATCATCTTCGTCTAAATCACGTAACTCAATTTCTTCGTAGTCTTCTGTCAACATTTTGACATCAAGTCCTAAACTTTGAAGCTCTTTAATTAGAACTTTAAAGGATTCAGGAACACCTGGTTGTGGAACACTTTCACCTTTAACAATTGCTTCGTAAGTTTTCACACGTCCAACGACGTCATCCGACTTAACAGTTAAGATCTCTTGTAAAGTATAAGCAGCTCCATAAGCTTCAAGCGCCCAAACCTCCATCTCACCAAAACGCTGTCCACCGAACTGGGCTTTACCACCGAGCGGTTGTTGCGTAACAAGTGAATATGGCCCAGTTGAACGTGCATGAAGTTTATCGTCAACCATATGGTCAAGTTTAATTAAATACATCACGCCGACAGATACACGGTTATCAAATGGTTCACCTGAACGTCCGTCGTATAAAATCGTTTTACCGTCTCGGTCCATTCCAGCTTCTTCCATTGTTTCCCAAACATCTTCTTCGTTTGCGCCATCAAAGACTGGTGATGCCATATGGATGCCGAGTGCACGGGATGCCATACCAAGGTGCATTTCGAGCACTTGTCCGATATTCATTCGCGATGGAACCCCTAATGGATTCAACATTACGTCAATTGGCGTACCATCTGGAAGATATGGCATATCTTCTTCTGGAAGGATTCGTGAAATAACACCTTTGTTACCGTGTCTTCCTGCCATTTTATCTCCGACAGAAATTTTACGTTTTTGAACGATATAGACACGTACGAGTTGGTTTACACCTGGTGGCAGTTCATCGCCATCTTCGCGGTTAAACACTTTCACGTCAAGTACAATCCCACCTGCTCCGTGTGGAACACGCAACGATGTATCGCGGACTTCACGAGCTTTTTCTCCAAAGATTGCATGTAGAAGACGTTCTTCAGCTGTTAATTCAGTAACCCCTTTAGGCGTTACCTTTCCAACAAGGATGTCTCCATCGCGAACTTCTGCACCGATACGGATGATTCCGCGGTCATCTAAATGACGAAGTGCTTCCTCACCAACGTTTGGAATGTCGCGCGTGATTTCTTCAGGTCCAAGCTTCGTGTCTCTCGCTTCAGACTCATATTCCTCTATGTGTACAGAAGTATAATCGTCGTCTTTTACGAGACGCTCGCTCATAATAATCGCGTCTTCGTAGTTGTAGCCTTCCCAAGTCATAAACGCTGTTAATACGTTACGACCAAGTGCAAGTTCACCTTGTTCCATTGACGGACCGTCAGCTAAGATATCGTTTTTCTCTACGCGATCTCCTACGCTTACAATTGGTCGCTGGTGGTAACAAGTTCCGTGGTTGGAACGGATAAAGTTTTCTAATCGGTGAATTGTTAAATCACCTTGTACTTCTTTGCCGTCAACAATTTCTATACGACGAACGCGAATCTCTTTTGCTTCTACATGTTCAACAATGCCTGTATGTGACGCAAGTACCGCAGCTCCAGAATCTCGTGCAGCAACATGTTCCATTCCAGTTCCTACCAATGGTGATTTAGGTTCTAGTAGTGGAACAGCTTGTCGTTGCATGTTTGCTCCCATGAGCGCACGGTTGGAGTCATCGTTCTCTAAGAACGGGATACATGCTGTCGCAGCAGAAACAACTTGCTTAGGCGAAACGTCCATATAGTCAATCTGATCACGTTTAAATACCGTGTTATCACCTTGGAAACGACCGACGACTTCCTCATCAATGAATGAGCCATCATCATCTAACGCCGCATTTGCCTGTGCAACAATGTAATTATCTTCAATGTCTGCAGTTAAGTAATCAATTTGGTCTGTTACGCGTCCAGTTTCAGGGTCGACCTTTCTATACGGCGTCTCGATAAAACCAAATTTATTTACTTTAGCAAATGTTGAAAGGGAGTTAATCAATCCGATGTTCGGTCCCTCAGGCGTTTCAATCGGACACATACGACCATAGTGAGAGTAGTGAACGTCACGTACTTCCATTCCAGCACGTTCACGTGTTAATCCACCAGGTCCAAGTGCAGATAAACGACGCTTATGCGTTAATTCTGCAAGTGGGTTTGTTTGGTCCATGAATTGAGATAACTGGGAACTTCCAAAGAACTCTTTTATGGAAGCAATCACCGGACGAATGTTAATTAATTGTTGTGGCACAATAGAAGATGTATCGTTAATTGACATACGCTCTTTTACGACACGTTCCATACGGGATAACCCAATGCGGAATTGATTTTGGAGAAGCTCTCCAACAGAACGTAGACGACGGTTTCCTAAGTGGTCAATGTCATCTGTGTGTCCTACACCGTGTAATAAGTTAAAGAAATAACTGACGGATGCAATGATATCTGCAGGTGTAACGTTTTTCACTTCATTTTCAACGTTCGCGTTTGAGATCACATTAATCACTTGCGGTTCCTCAGAATTCGGCTTAGGTGCATATATTTTAATCGTTTGAATTGTCGTTGGCTCTTCAATAACGCCTTCGATATGTTCAAACTCCTGGAACCCTACTCCTTGTTCTAGGTAAGGTGCTATTCGATCTAGTGCACGACGATCAATAAGTTCGCCTTTCTCAAGAAGAATTTCACCTGTTTCCGGGTTCACAAGCGTCTCCGCTAATGTTTGATTGAACAAACGGTTTTTGACGTCAAGTTTTTTATTTAATTTATAGCGCCCTACATCCGCTAAGTCGTACCTTTTCGGATCGAAAAAGCGAGAATACAATAGACTTTTCGCGCTATCAAGCGTCGGCGGTTCACCTGGGCGAAGACGCTCATAAATTTCAAGCATCGCCTTTTCGGAAGTTTCGGTATTATCTCTTTCAAGCGTGTTACGTAAATACTCGTTATCTCCGATTAAACCAATAATCTCCTCGTCCGACGAGAAGCCTAACGCTCTAAGAAGAACTGTAATGGGCAACTTACGCGTACGGTCGATTCTTACGTGAAGAACATCTCTTGCGTCAATTTCATACTCAAGCCATGCGCCACGATTTGGAATCACTGTTGCAGCAAAACCACGCTTCCCATTTTTGTCAATTTTATCGTTATAATAAACACTTGGGGAACGAACAAGCTGTGAAACAATAACTCTTTCCGCACCGTTAATAACGAACGTACCGTTATCCGTCATGAGTGGGAAATCACCCATGAATACGTCTTGCTCCTTCACTTCTTCAGTTTCCTTATTATGAAGTCTAACTTTAACTCGAAGTGGCGCTGCATAAGTTACGTCGCGCTCTTTCGATTCATCAACAGGATATTTTGGATCCTCAAGATGATAATCGACAAATTCTAACGAAAGATTTCCTGTAAAATCTTCAATTGGGGAAATATCATGAAACATTTCCCGTAGCCCTTCTTCTAAGAACCACTTGTAAGATTCCGTCTGGATTTCGATTAGATTTGGAAGTTCAAGCACTTCACTAATTCGCGCAAAGCTTCTGCGTTGACGGTGTTGACCGTATTGAACTAAATGACCTGTCAACTCTTTCACCCCTCATAAGCAATAATAATCCTTTTCAAAACATAAAAAACAATGTATGATGACGTAAGGCAAAAAGAAAATGAGTTCTAACAGAGCTCATTTTCGGTTCGACAACCTTTTACCATCGTCTAAATGCCATTTGTGATGCAAAATTCATGCAAAAGGGCATACGATTGCATGATATTATTTAATCATCTTTTAACGCTACCACAAAACTAACCAACAGTCAATTTTTTATGGCTTTTAAAATAAAGTAACCTTTTCGCTTCGCAACTACTGTAACATTTCCGAAAACCTCTTCTAGTTTTTTCGCGGATGACGGTGCCCCTTGCTTCTTCTGAATCACAACCCACAACTCTCCACCAACCTTAAGCTTAGAAAACGAACTTTCATAAAAAGCAAAGACCGTTTCTTTCCCAGCTCTAATGGGTGGGTTCGTCAATATTGCCGCAAAATCAGATTCTGTTACAGCTAGCAACGCATCACTCGAATAAACTTCGACGTTTTCCAAAAGATTTTCAACAGCGTTTTCCTTGCTTAGCGCAATTGCTCTTTCATTCACATCTACCATTTGAATTTGACGTTCTGGATAGCTTACAGCAATCGTTAAGCCGATTGGACCATAGCCACAACCAACGTCAAGAACATCACCGCTTACCTCAGGCATCACAAATGACTCAACTAGGAGTCGTGAACCAAAATCTACGCCTCCCTTACTAAATACACCCGCATCGGTTGTAAATCGTAAAGTTTCGCCGCGCAATTCCGTTGAAACGGTTTGACGTTGACTTTTCACTTTCGGTTCTCTTGAATAATAGTGCTCTGACATCGCGCTTGTCCCTTCTTTCCAACGTTATCCATAACTTCATGAAGATAAACGTAACATAATGAAATAGTTTATCTTTATTTTTAAAAGTAAACCTTAATCTATACAGGCCTTCTCTTACAATAATCTCTAACGTTGTAAAAATAACGAAGAAAAGCCCGTCTAACCGACGAGCTTTTCTTCACTATTCATTGAAATTACTTAAGTTCTACAGTTGCGCCTGCTTCTTCAAGTTTTGTCTTGATTTCTTCTGCTTCTTCTTTAGCAGCGCCTTCTTTAACTGGTTTTGGAGCGTCGTCTACTAGACCTTTCGCTTCTTTCAAGCCAAGGCCTGTAATTTCACGAACTGCTTTAATTACTTGGATTTTCTTGTCTCCAGCTGATGCTAGGATTACGTCGAATTCAGTTTGTTCTGCAGCAGCTTCACCGCCAGCAGCACCGCCAGCAACTGCAACAGGTGCAGCAGCAGTTACGCCGAATTCTTCTTCGATTGCTTTTACTAAGTCGTTTAATTCAAGAACTGTCATTTCTTTAACAGCTTCTAAGATTTGTTCTGTAGTCATTATGATTTCCTCCTAAATGTTTTTTGCCTATTCTTTGATAGGTCCGATTATGCAAGTTGTACCCTTGCTGAATTTTTCCATCCAAATTACCTGACTAAGCAGGCAATTGCACTCGTTCAAATCCCCTGACTAGGCAGGTAATTGTCCTATTAAGCGCCTTCTTGCTCTTCTTTTTGCTCTGCAACAGCTTTTGTTGCAAGTGCGAAGTTGCGTACTGGTGCTTGTAGAACGCTGAGAAGCATAGATAGTAGGCCTTCGCGTGATGGAAGTGTTGCCAACGCCTTGATCTCTTCTGCGCTTGCAATTTCACCTTCAATAACCCCAGCTTTAATTTCGAGCGCTTCATTTTCCTTTGCGAATTCGTGAAGGATTTTTGCAGGTGCTATAACATCATCTTCAGAAAACGCAATTGCGTTTGGTCCTACTAAATGTTCGTTTAGCCCTTCAAAGCCAACCTCTTCAGCTGCACGACGTGACATTGAGTTTTTGTAAACCTTAAAATCAACGCCCTGTTCACGAAGGTTTTTACGAAGCTCTGTAACTTGACTTACGTTTAAACCACGGTAGTCAACCACTACGACAGTCGCTGCTGATTTCATCTTCTCAGAGATTTCAGTTACAACCGCTTGTTTCGCTTCTAATACTTTGCTCATCTGGACACCTCCTAGATTATTTTTCAAGTTCTTATACCGATATAAAAAGCCCCCGGTCTACATTGGAGACCCGAGGGCAGAAAAAGTCGTCTTCTTCAATACGAAAAGATCGTCTTGTCCTCGGCAGGATCATTAAGCGGCATGCCACCCCTGCGGTCTACGGTACAAAATACTTATATATTTTACAACGCTCATCATGTTATCACAGGACAAGCATATTGTCAATAGTTTATTTTACAGTTACGCCTGAAGTATCAATTTTCAAAGCAGGACCCATTGTTGTAGTTACGTGTACAGAACGCATATACGTTCCCTTCGCAGCTGCTGGGCGAGCTTTTTCAATTGCATCGAAAACTGCCAAGAAGTTTTCTTCTAGCTTTTCATCTTCGAATGAAACTTTTCCGATTGGCGCATGTACGATACCCGCTTTGTCAGCACGGTACTCAACTTTACCAGCTTTGATTTCTTCAACAGCTTTTGCAACATCAAATGTTACAGTACCTGTTCTTGGGTTTGGCATAAGTCCTTTTGGTCCAAGGATACGACCAATTTTACCAACTTCACCCATCATATCTGGTGTTGCTACGATAACGTCAAATTCAAACCAACCTTGTTGGATTTTGTTAATGAAGTCCGCATCGCCAACGTAGTCTGCACCCGCCGCTTCCGCTTCTTTAAGTTTTTCACCTTTAGCGAAAACTAGAACACGTTGAGTTTTACCAGTACCGTTCGGCAGAACTACTGCTCCACGTACTTGCTCATCGTTTTTCTTAACATCAATACCAAGACGGAATGCGACTTCTACTGTTGCGTCAAAGTTTGTTGTGCTTGTCTTTTTCGCAAGTTCGATAGCTTCTTTTACGTCGTACAGTTTTGAGTTGTCGACAAGCTTCATCGCTTCTGTAAACTTTTTACCTCTTTTAGCCATTTTAATTTCCTCCTATGTTGTGGTGTTAACGGATAATGAACCTCCCACGAATAAAGGCTGCGTGTCCCGGAGAACAACCGCAACCCAACCAAAGCGTAACTCTATTTCAAGGAATCAGTCTTCGATTGTGATTCCCATACTGCGTGCAGTACCTTCAACCATTGCCATCGCCGCTTCAACTGATGCTGCGTTTAAGTCTGGCATCTTTTGTTCTGCAATTTCGCGAACTTTGTCGCGTTTCACAGTTGCAACCTTCGTTTTGTTTGGTTCGCCTGAACCTTTTTGAAGATTTGCAGCAACCTTCAGCAATACTGCTGCCGGTGGAGTTTTAGTAATAAATGTAAATGAACGATCTTCAAATACAGTGATTTCAACAGGAATGATTAAGCCTGCTTGATCTGCTGTACGTGCGTTGAATTCTTTACAGAATCCCATGATGTTCACACCTGCTTGACCTAGCGCTGGTCCAACTGGTGGAGCCGGGTTCGCTTTTCCTGCAGGAATTTGTAATTTTACAACCGTAGAAACTTTTTTAGCCACGAGACACACCTCCTTAAGTCCGTGATGTGGTAATTGGGTTTCCCCTCCCACTCAAATATGTGTCTGCCGATTCGCATCGGGAGAATCAATCATCTTATCTCACGCTATCAATTGATAGCCTGACCTTTGAAATGATAACATTCTTTCGCCTCTTATGCAAGTAGCAGAGTAATTAATTTTTTTGTACTTGATCAAAATCTAATTCCATCTTCGTTTCACGGCCAAACATATCTACCGCGACTTTAACTTTTTGCTTCGCCATATCGATTTCTTCGACCTTACCTTGGAAATCAGCAAATGGTCCTTCAAGCACTTGAACCACTTCACCAATTTCAATATCAAGTTCAGCAACCTTATCTTTGACACCCATTTGCTTAAGAATAAAGTCAACTTCCTCTTCTAATAACGGCGTCGGCTTAGTTCCTCCACCAGACGAACCAATAAATCCTGTCACCCCTGGCGTATTACGAACAACATACCAAGAATCGTCCGTCATAATTGTCTCAACAAGCACGTACCCTGGGAATGTTTTTTTCATCACCGTACGCTTTTTGCCGTCTTTAAAATCGGTCTCTTCCTCTTCCGGAACAATCACCCGAAAGATTTTATCTTGCATACCCATTGTTTCAACGCGTGCCTCAAGGTTTGCTTTCACTTTGTTTTCATAGCCTGAATACGTATGAACAACGTACCAATTTTTTTCTATTTCCATATATATAAGGACTTTAAGTCCGTCCCTCCTTTCACCACGAGTAGTTCAAAAGCGTAAAACGCCCGACACTAGATGCAGAATCTCTAGCATAGTACTTACCCATAGTTCGAAATTTTATAGTTTCCCAAAGAATTAAAAAACCCGTTCATACAATCAGACGGGCTATTTCTAAGGGATTCATAATTTTTATTTATTATTATATTATAGCGTAACGTACGTAAATTTTAAAAGCTTACGTACCAATCCATTAATTTTGAAATGCCGAGATCGGTGATACCAAAATAAACCGCCATGAAAATGACTGTCACAAGAACAACAATCGTATAGCGCGTCAATTCTTTACGCTTTGGCCAACTTACTTTTCTCATTTCCGAAACGACTTGCTTCAAGAAATTACTTATCTTCCCCATGTTTATCGTAACCCTCCGAAATAAGATGTATTACTTTAACTAAACATCTATGAATAAGCGATTCTTTCCTATCCACTTTATTCATCCCAGAAACAAAAAGCCGCTTCTACCACTTTAGAAGTGGTGTGATGAACATTGTTGAATCAAGTTAAACGGTTTGCCTATGCATAGTATGTGCATTGCAATGCTTACAAAACTTTTTAATTGTTAAGCGTTTCGTGGAATGATTCTTTTGTGCTGGAACGGAATAGTTACGTGTTCCGCAATCTTCACAACTCAAAGTTATCTTTTTAGACAATTCTATCACCTTATTAGGTCCTATAATCTTGCTAAAGAGTACCACCTTACAAGAAGCATGTCAACACTATTAAGGATATCCACTTCCAAGCAATTAGACGCCCACTTTATTATTCTAAATTTTAACGCAATTCCCTCGAGATGCATGCGATTACTTTACTGTGTCTACTTCTAAATAAAGTTCTAGTTTCCTCTTAATTCGTTGAAGTGCGTTGTCCACAGACTTGACTGGTCGGTTTAAATTAATCGAGATTTCTTGATAAGTTTGTCCATCTAGATAAAGCGCCAACACTTGTCTTTCAAGCTCACTTAACACTTTTTGCATCTTTATCTCCATATGGTCAAAATCTTCCTTATGAATCATTAAATCTTCCGGATCTTCAAGAGGGGGACCTGCAAGCATATCCAGTAGTGTACGCTCAGACTCCTCGGTATAAACAGGTCGATCTAGAGATACCGAAGAATTCAGCGGAATATGCTTTTGCCTTGTTGCTGTTTTAATCGCTGTAATAATTTGACGTGTAATACACAATTCAGCAAATCCTTTAAAGGAACTTAATCTGTCTGGTTTATAGTCACGTATCGCTTTATATAAACCAATCATTCCTTCCTGCACGATGTCCTCTCGATCGCCGCCAATTAAAAAATACGAACGGCCTTTCAACCAAACAAAAGACCGGTATTTTGTAATTAAAAAATCAAGTGCATCTGCATTGCCTTCGTGAATAATCGCAACGATGTCTTCGTCGGACAACGTAGTGAAATCTAACACTCTATTAGTCATACATGTTTTTTCCACCAACAGGATCACCCCCCCGAATCGTCATAGACCTCTTTCCAGTATAGCGTATTAATTTTTTTAACGTCAACCAATCATCGAATTCCACGCCTCCATTTTTCAAATATTTCTTTAACTTCCCTTGAAAGCGGTATCTTCGAAGTCGGTTGTTGATTCTCAAAATCTTTTACTTTACCAGAAATAGAAGTAAGAATTTTTTTCATTTCAATTTCAAGTTCGCGCGCCGACTTCCGGAGTGCACCTTGCGCAAAAATAATCCACTGCTCCGTAAAGTCAGAAGTCGCGACATGAATTTGAATACGTCGATGCAATAGTTCTAAAACAAGTTTTTCAATTCGTTCATCTGCTGTTTCATTTTCTCTTGTGAACAATACTTCAACATCATGTTTCTTAATCTTACTTTCAATTCCACGCATTAAATAAGCATCAAAGACAACGATAACCCGCCACCCTGTATACGCTTTGTACTCAGCCATCCGTTCGATTAACAAATCTCTTGCTTCTTCCAACTGCCTGTCCTTTAATTGGCGCAATTCCGCCCATGCGCCAATTATATTGTAGCCATCTACAATGAGGACATTTTGCTTTTTCATTTCTTTTCGGTGAGAGGTTGTCGCTTACGCAGCACCTCGTACATTAAAAGTGAAGCTGCAACAGAAGCGTTTAAAGAAGTGACTTTGCCTACCATAGGTAAGTGGTAAAGGAAATCACATTTTTCTTTTAAAATACGTGACATTCCCTTTCCCTCACTCCCAATAATGATAGCTAGCGGAAGTGTTGCATCCATCGTTCGATAGTCAGCAGAGCCCAACGCATCGGTTCCTGCTATCCAAACCCCTCGCTCTTTCAATTGCTCAACCGTTTGGGAAAGGTTATTCACACGCACAACAGGAATATATTCAATCGCACCCGTAGAAGCTTTTGCGACAACCGCTGTTAATCCGACAGAACGACGCCTTGGAATAACCACACCATGCACACCAGCTGCATCAGCTGTCCTTAAGATTGAACCAAGATTATGCGGGTCTTCTAATTCATCTAAAATTAACAGAAGTGGGTCTTCTTGACGTTTTGCAGCTAATTCAAAGATATCTTCCAGTTCTGCATAATGATAAGCCGCGACTGAAGCGATCACGCCTTGATGATTACTGTCAAGCATGCCGTCGAGTTTCTGTTTGGGGACGTATTGAACGATAACCTTTGCCTTCTTGGCAAGCGATAGGATTTCACCAATACTTTTCTTATTAATCCCTTCTGCAACCCAAATTTTATTCAGTTCACGACCTGAACGTAATGCTTCAACGACTGGATTTTTACCGCCTAGCAATTCTGAGTTATTTGTAGTCATCAAGATTCATCCTCCTTTGGGTTTTCAATAATACGAATCGCTTCAAGTATAAACTGCTCCACTCTTTTCTCGTCCTCTAGCAAATAGAGATAACCGAGTACCGCTTCGAAACCAGAGCTATTTTTATATGTTCCCACATCTGTATTTTTGGGTGTCGATCCTGGCTTTGCATTCCGCCCACGCTTCATCACCATTTGTTCTGCTTCCGTTAGAAAGTCTTGCGTAAGCATTGTTTGCAAAATCGCCGCTTGTGATTTCGCCGACACATAACGTGTTGCTTCTCTATGCAACACGTTAGGTCGGACACGTCCTGAACGTAATAAATGCTCTCGAATCGCCTGTTCATAAACTGCATCACCCATATATGCTAAGGCGAGTGCATTCAATTGTTTTACGTCAACATCTCTTAGTACGTACATGTTGTTACCCTCGTTTCCAGCGAGTTCCTTGCGCTGTATCTTCAAGGAGAATGCCTTTTTCTTTTAGCTCATCTCGAATTTCATCAGATCTAGCAAAATCACGATTGCGGCGCGCTTCTAATCGCTCTTCAATTAGTTTTTCAATATCTTCATCGAGTAAATCTTCTTCAGCGTCCATCGGGATGCCCAAGACATCCAATAACGATTCAAACGTTACTAAAAACTTCTCTAGAACGTCTTTCGCTGTATTCTTCTCTAATAAATAAACGTTCGCTAACCTAGCAAGTTCAAAAATCGCTGCAATTCCATTTGCTGTGTTAAAATCATCATCCATCGCTGTAACAAAATCATCTTTGCAAGCGTCAATTTTATGCAACCAAATATCGGATTGGTCGCCAAGGTTTGCAGATGCCCCCAAACGATATTCCACATTTTTATAGGCCGTTAGTATTCTCTCCAAACCAGCTTCCGCCTGTGTCACAAGCTCTTCCGAAAAATTAACCGGATGTCTATAATGCACAGAAAGAATGAAGAAACGGAGCACTTTTGGATCTACTTGCTTCCGAATTTCATTGACAAGGACAAAGTTATCAAGTGATTTGGACATTTTTTCATTATCAATATTAATATAACCATTATGCATCCAATACTTAGCAAATGGCTTACCCGTCATCGCTTCCGACTGAGCAATTTCATTTTCGTGGTGCGGGAACATCAAGTCTTGCCCACCTGCGTGAATGTCCATCGTGTCTCCAAGATGTTCACGTGCCATTACGGAGCATTCGATATGCCATCCTGGTCGCCCGGCTCCCCAAGGACTATCCCACGAAACTTCATTTTCTTTCGCAGTTTTCCATAAAACAAAGTCAAGCGGGTCTTCTTTTTTCTCGCCAGCTTCAATACGCGCACCAACAATTAATTCATCTGTCGACTGGCTAGATAATTTTCCGTAGCCGTCAAATTTGTTCGTACGGTAATACACATCCCCTTGAGATTCGTACGCAAACCCTTTATCGATCAACACTTGAATAAAGTTTACAATATCTTCAATATGATCCGTAACGCGCGGATGAACATCCGCCTTATTGCACCCTAACGCCGTCACATCTTCAAAATAAGCATTGATAAATCGCTCGGTTAATTCACTCACATCTTCTCCGAGTTCATTCGCAGCTGCAATGATTTTATCATCAATATCCGTAAAGTTTGAGACAAATTTCACGTCGTACCCTCTGTATTCCAAGTACCTACGCACCGTGTCAAAAACGATAACTGGACGAGCGTTCCCGATATGAATATAGTTGTAGACCGTTGGACCACAAACATACATTGATACCTTCCCCTCTTCTTGAGGAATGAAAGGCTCCTTTTTTCTCGTTAATGTATTGTATAATTGAATGCTCATGAGGCATCCCCTTTCTCAATCGTCGTTTGTTCTAGCTCTTTAATTCGCTCTTCAAGCCGTAGCATTTTTTCTTCTAATGTCTCACATTTTTCAGCAATCGGGTCAGGCAAATCCTGATGGTCCAATTTATTTTTTACTTTCACTCCATTTGAAATGACTACTGTCCCTGGTATGCCGACAACCGTTGACGATGGTGGTACATCTTTCAACACGACAGATCCCGCACCAACTTTGCTACCTTCACCAATTGTAATCGAACCAAGCACTTTCGCCCCCGTTGCAATCAATACATTATCATGGATTGTTGGGTGTCTCTTGCCTTTCTCTTTTCCAGTACCACCGAGTGTGACACCTTGGTAAATGGTAACATCATCCCCAATTTCACATGTCTCTCCAATTACGATTCCCATACCATGGTCAATAAATAACCTCCGACCAATCTGTGCGCCTGGATGAATTTCAATCCCCGTGAAAAAACGACTAATTTGCGACACACTTCTGGCTAAAAAAAGTAAGTTCCTTTTAAATAAAGCGTGCGCAACACGATGCGCCCAAACTGCATGCAAACCCGAATAAGTTAACACCACTTCAAATGTGCTTCGCGCGGCTGGGTCTTGGTCAAAAATACACTTAATATCTTCTTTCATTCTACGAAACATTTTACGTCCCCCCTTAACACCTATTTCCAAGAACTATTAGGAATACCGACTAAAAACTGAGTTAATAAAAACTATATCTTTAAAAAATAAAAATACGCCCCTGTCAAAATGACAGAGACGTAATGAATTACGTGGTTCCACTCCGCTTGAAAGGCATATTGCCGCCTTTCCGCTTAATACGCCTCATAACGCTGGCGATGCGTCCGACCTACTCCAACAAATTGTTTCGGCCTAGCTCTCAAAGGGGCATTTCCACATTGCATTGACCTAGATCACTTCCACCCGATGGTGATCCTCTCTGAAAGGCATGCAAATATGTACTTATCCTTTTCTACGATTTCTCTATCCAAATCACTTTTAAATCAGTTAAATTACTCTTAAGCTTACACGTTCTTCACAAATCGTGCAAATCTCAAGTACGTAACTTTTAAGATTGCGCATACTCCGTTACGCGAGCAAGGGCGTTTTCTTTTCCAACTAACGCGATGGCAGCTGGCAATTCCGGACCGCTCGTTTCACCCGTTGTGACGACACGAATCGGCATAAATAAGTTACGACCTTTGTGTCCTGTTTCTTTTTGAACCGCTTGAATCGCTGATTTAACTGAAGCTGAATCAAATGTTTCTAACGCTTCAAATTGTGTTTTCAAAGCCGCCATAACTTCAGGCACTTGTTCTCCCGCAAGTACTTTTTGCGCTGCTTCATCATATTCAATCGTATCTTTGAAGAACTGGGCTGTTAATTCCACAATTTCTGCACCGTAACTTAACTGCTCATGGTATAAAGCAATTAAATCATGTGCCCACTGACGTTGTTCGTCCGTTAATTCAGTTGGTAATGCGCCCGCTTTTTGCAAGTGCGGCAATGCCAACTCAATCACTTGCTCTGTAGATAATTTTTTAACGTACTGGTTATTCATCCATGTTAGTTTGTCTTTATCGAATACAGCTGGCGATTTTGATAAACGATCTGCGTCGAAAATCGAAACAAGTTCTTCTATCGAGAAGATTTCCTCTTCTCCTTCAGGTGACCAGCCAAGCAATACGATGAAGTTAAATAAGGCTTCTGGTAAATAACCTAGCTCTTCATATTGTTCGATAAACTGAATAATAGACTCATCACGTTTACTTAATTTACGACGACTCTCATTTACAATTAATGTCATATGACCGAAAGTCGGCGGTTCCCATCCAAATGCTTCATAAATCATTTGTTGTCTCGGCGTGTTTGAAATATGGTCATCCCCACGAAGTACGTGTGTAATTTCCATGTAGTGATCATCTACCGCAACTGCGAAGTTATAAGTCGGTACACCGTCTTTTTTCACAATGACGAAATCACCAATGCCGTCAGATTCAAAAGAAACATTGTCTTTCACAAGGTCATTAAATGTATAAACCTTACCTTTTGGCACGGCAAAACGAACGCTTGGTTCACGGCCTTCCGCTACAAGAGCTTCTTGCTCTTCCGTAGTAAGATGACGGCATTTACCACTGTAGCGTGGCATTTCATTGTTTGCTGATTGTGCTTCACGCTCAGCTTCGAGTTCTTCTGCCGTACAATAACATTTATAGGCTACCCCTTTTTCTAGTAGCTCATCGTACAACTTTTTATATAGATCATTACGTTCTGATTGGCGGTAAGGTCCAAATTCTCCACCAACGTCGATACTTTCATCCCAGTCGAGGCCAAGCCATTTTAGATAGTTCAGTTGAGATTCTTCTCCACCTTCGATATTTCGGCTAGCATCTGTATCTTCAATTCGAATGATAAATTTACCGCCTTGATTGCGGGCAAATAAATAGTTAAATAGCGCTGTTCGTGCGTTTCCAATATGTAAGTGACCTGTTGGACTTGGCGCATAGCGTACGCGAACTTCTTTCGTCATAGTAAATCCTCCTAATTTTCGTCCGTTTATCTTGAACTATCTTATCATATGTTGTTTTTTGATTGAAATAAATGAGTTAGGTTCCATTCCATAAATGTTAGATTCCAAACAATCTTTGATTTCCGTTCCGGGTGGACGCTTTCCGCGGGGCGCGGGTGAGCCAATCGCAAAACGAAGATTGCGATTTGCCGTATTTCTGCGGTTTTTGCAGAAATTAAGGCATCCAAATGCTATTCCTGCTCTCAAACGCTTCGCTTTTCGGTCACAAAAGCCGTTCTTCGTGACGACTTAAGGCAAAGATGTGCTCCCAAACGCTTCGCTTTTCGGTCACAAAAGCCGTTCTTCGTGACGGCTTTCGCTACATCCCGCAGGAGTCGCCACCCTCCACTCCAATCAATGGAGATACCTTTAATATGAAGATCAAATTGAAATCACTAATTAACATTCGCAATAAAAACCGCCAAACTCCAAGTGTAGCCTTAAATCAACTGCACCTTTACCAGTTAAACAATGAAACAACATATTTCCTAAACAATTCATAAATACCTTACTTCTTTTGCAACAAAATCGTTGCCATTGCAGCGATTCCTTCTTCACGTCCTGTGAAGCCTAGTTTTTCGGATGTTGTGGCTTTGACGTTCACCTGGGAAATATCCGCTCGAAGCAATTCCGCAACACGTGCTTGGATGGCTTCGATGTGAGGGGACATTTTTGGTCTTTCTGCAATGACCGTACAATCAATATTGCCCAACTGGTAGCCGCGCTCATTCACGAGTTGCCAAATTTTTTCTAATAAGATGGCAGAGTCTGCGTCTTTGAATGCTTCGTCTGTATCCGGAAAGTGGCGGCCGATGTCTCCTTCGCCGATTGCGCCGAGCGCTGCGTCTGTAATTGTATGGAGCAATACGTCCGCGTCGGAATGGCCAGCTAATCCACGTTCATGCGGGATTGTGACGCCGCCGATAATTAATGGACGTCCTTCCTCGAATTTATGTACGTCGAAACCTTGTCCAACTCGAATCATTTATTCTCCTCCTGTTGTACTCTCTTTAACAGTATTTCGCCAATGGCCAAATCTTCTTGCGTCGTCATTTTCACGTTGTCATATGTACCTTCCACAATACGAACAGGATGCCCAGTTCTTTCTACGAGCATCGATTCGTCCGTTCCGAGAAAGTCATCTGCTATCGCTTGGTCTGAGGCTTTTTTCAAGATTTCATATCGGAAAGCTTGGGGGGTTTGGACAATCCAGAGCGCGTCTCGATTGACTGTCTCTTCAACAATGCCTGTAGGCGCTAGTTTCATCGTATCTTTTGCCTTTACGCCCGTGATTGCCGCCCCATGTGCCGCGGCCTCTTGCACTAACGCATGAATGACTGCGCGGCGGATAAAAGGACGTGCTGCGTCATGAACTAGCACGACCCCATCCTCCAAATACGCCTCAAGACATGCCGCCACACTATATTGGCGTTCCGTTCCACCTTCGACAATTGCTTGAACTTTTGAAATGGCAAACTGTTTTAGATAAGACTCAATTTCTTGTTTTTCTTCATTTTTAACAGCTAAAATAATGCCCGCACATAAAGGATCTGCTTCGAATGCCTCTAATGTATGGATAAAAATCGGTTTTTCACCAAGTGTTAAGAAAAGTTTATTAACCCCTGCCCCCATCCGCTGTCCACTACCAGCGGCGGGTATCATCACTGTATACTCCAATAACCATCTTCCTTTACCAAACAAAAACTAACGTTAATTTGCTCTTACCGCTCTCCCATGTTTAGGTTTAGCGAAAATCATACGACCTGCGGATGTTTGTAGCACACTGGTAACGATTACGTCAATTGCATTGCCAATGTGCGTTTTCCCATCTTCTACGACAATCATTGTACCGTCATCTAAATAAGCGACGCCTTGATTTTGCTCTTTTCCATCCTTAATGACGACGACATGCATTTCTTCACCTGGAATTACGACTGGTTTCACTGCGTTCGCCAAATCATTGATGTTCAATACAGCAACACCGTGTAGTGCGGCAACTTTATTTAAATTAAAATCATTCGTAACGACGAGTCCTCCCATATCTTTTGCTAAATGAACGAGCTTCAAATCCACTTCAGCGACGTCAGCAAAATCCACATCGGTAATTAAAATACCTGGTCCGCCATCTGTTTGCAGTGCTTTCAGTACATCTAATCCCCTTCTACCTTTCGTTCTTTTCAATGTATCCGAGGAATCTGCGATATGTTGAAGTTCCGTTAAAATAAATTGTGGTACAACAAGTATCCCCTCAAGAAATCCCGTAGCAGAAATATCCGCAATACGGCCATCTATAATGACACTTGTATCTAATATTTTATACATTGTATCACGGGTTTTTCTAACTTGTGGCTCTTCAGCGTCTTTTTTCTTCGGACTATGCGTCCGTATAGATTGCATTGCATGAATAATTTCTTCGCGTTGTTTGAAGCCGACTTGAAAACCGAGGTACCCAAGAATTAAAAATAAAACGGTAGGTAAAACAGAAGAAATAACTGGAATTTCAATACTCCCAAGCCAAAAACTAACTAAAAAAGCAACACTTAACCCAATAATAAGACCGACCGTTCCAAATAGTAAATCAAAAATTGGAGCACCTAGCAATCGTTCTTCCATCCATTTAATGAAATTAACGACAGGTGTTGTAAGAAAAAGATTCAAGAGAAAAAATAATAATCCACCCACAATTGCAGCTACATATGGATTATTAATCAGCGGATTGGATGAAAATGAAAATAGATCAAATAATTGCGGTAAAAATAATACGCCAAGCGTACCTCCAATCAGCAAAAAGGATAGCTGAACGACTTTCCTTAACATGCACTTCACCTCCTTATTGTAATAATTATACATGTATTCCCTTAAAACAGCTTTCAATAACATACTTAACCACGATAACTAAAATGAGTGTAATGGGGGTGCAAGGTCGGTAAATACCTCCCTTGCAACTTTTTTATTGCGAGAACCCAACTTTTAACGCATCACTAACTGTTTCAACACCGATCACTTGAATCCCTTCCGGATAGTCCCATCCACCTAAATTGGAAGACGGAATAATTGCCCGCTCGAATCCAAGCTTCGCTGCCTCTTGCACACGTTGTTCAATTCTAGAAACACGGCGCACCTCTCCCGTTAGACCAACCTCTCCGATAAAGCAATCTGATAATCCAGCGGCAGAATCTCGATAACTAGAGACGATACTAACTAGGACGGCTAAATCGATAGCAGGTTCGTCTAATTTCACACCACCAGCAACTTTAATATAAGCATCTTGTGCTTGTAACAGCATGCCCATTCGTTTTTCAAGCACGGCCATTAATAGCGAAACCCGGTTTTGATCCAATCCTGTCGCCATCCGCTTTGGATAGTTAAAGCTTGAAGGCGTCACAAGTGCTTGGATTTCTACGAGAATCGGCCTCGTACCTTCCATAGATGCGACGACGGTTGAACCGGCACCACCTTGAGAACGCTCTCTTAAAAACAACTCGGATGGATTTAAAACTTCCTTTAGACCCGATTGCAACATTTCAAAAATAGCGATCTCATTCGTTGAACCAAATCTATTTTTCACACTTCGTAAAATACGATATGTATGATGACGTTCCCCTTCAAAGTATAAAACTGTATCTACCATATGTTCCAAAATACGTGGTCCAGCAATCTGTCCATCTTTTGTTACGTGACCCACTAAGAATATGGCAATGTTTTTGGTTTTCGCGATACGCATTAATTCCGCCGTACACTCTCTTACTTGTGTAATACTTCCCGGTGCGGACTTGACTTCAGGATGATGGATGGTTTGTATAGAATCTACAATCACAAACGCAGGGTTAATTTCATCGATTGTGTGATGAATTCTTTCTAGATCCGTTTCCGCATAAATAAACAATTCGTCCGAAAGAACCCCCAACCTTTCCGCGCGAAGCTTTGTTTGTCGAATGGATTCTTCTCCAGATATATACAATACACGATGATTCTGGTTGGCGAGAAGCGAGGAAACTTGAAGGAGCAAAGTAGATTTTCCAATTCCGGGGTCTCCTGCAGTTAACAACAGTGAACCTGGCACAATGCCACCGCCTAGCACTCGGTTTAACTCTCCTAATTCTGTTTCAACACGCGGTTCCTCAATCGTCTCAACTTGACTAATCGGCACTGCTTTTTGTTGAACTTCATCGGTATGTTGGAACGCACCACGTGGACCTTTTCGAACCACTTCCACTTCCTCGTTCATCGTGTTCCATTCCCCGCAACCCGGGCAACGTCCCATCCACCGAAGAGACTCGTACCCACAATCTTTACACATAAATTTTGTTTTTCTCTTTGACATGCTTTCCTCCATAGATGAAAAAGACAGTCCATTTCACTAATTTTCTTAATGAATGGACTATCTCAATCTCAAAAAAATTATTTTCCTACCGGCATTGCTGTCCGTACGATAAACTCTCCGTCTTCTACATCAACTGTCACTTTTCCGCCAGTTAATGCTGTGCCTTTTAACAGTTCCTCAGACAATCTATCTTCCACATGCTTTTGGATTGCTCTACGTAAAGGACGTGCACCGTAATCCGGGTCATACCCAATGTCAGATATTTTGTTTTGCGCTTCCTCTGTTAATTCGAGTTCAATATCTTGCTCTTTGAGACGCTTGGATAGCTCATTAGACATGAGGCTAACAATTTGACGTAAATGTTCTTTTTCAAGCGCGTGGAAAACAATCATTTCATCCACACGGTTTAAGAATTCAGGACGGAACGTTTTCTTCAACTCTTCTAGCATTGTTGATTTCATACCTTCATAGTCGTGGTCTGAATCTTGTAAATTAAACCCGACGTAACGATTCGTTTTTAACGCCGTTGCACCTACGTTTGAAGTCATAATGACAACCGTATTACGGAAATCTACCGTACGTCCTTTGGAATCAGTTAGTCTACCATCATCTAATACTTGAAGGAGCATATTGAAAACGTCTGGGTGTGCTTTTTCAATTTCATCAAGCAAGATAACAGAATAGGGTTTACGACGAACTTGTTCTGTTAATTGTCCGCCTTCCTCATGGCCTACGTATCCTGGTGGTGAACCAACAAGTCGAGACGTTGAGTGTTTTTCCATATACTCAGACATATCTACGCGAATCATTGCATTTTCATCGCCGAACATTGTTTCAGCTAAGGCACGCGCAAGTTCTGTTTTTCCAACCCCTGTTGGGCCTAGGAAAATAAATGAACCAATTGGTCGCTTCGGATCTTTCAGGCCTGCTCTCGCTCTGCGGATTGCCCGCGAAATCGCAGTGACCGCTTCCGATTGACCGATGACACGCTCATGTAAGGTTTGTTCCATGTTTAGTAGTTTCATCGATTCTGTTTCTGCAATTTTTGAAACTGGAATTCCAGTCCACATCGCAACAACCTCTGCAATATCATTTACAGTCACTTTCGATTCTGTTTTCCCTTGCTTCTCCTTCCAAGCCGCTTTTGTCGTATCAAGTTCTTCTTTCATTTTCTGTTCTTTATCACGGAAAGAAGCCGCTTTTTCAAACTCTTGGCTTTGGACTGCCGCATTTTTCTCAGAACGAATCGCTTCTAGTTGCGTTTCAAGGTTCTTTAGATTTGGTGGTGTTGTGTAAGAACGCAAACGTACTTTTGAGCCCGCTTCGTCAATTAAGTCAATCGCTTTATCCGGTAAAAATCTATCAGAAATATAGCGGTCTGCCATTTTCGCAGCAGCCTCTATTGCTTCATCCGTGATTTTCACACGGTGGTGTGCTTCATAACGATCACGTAAACCATTTAATATTTGAATAGACTCTTCTACGGACGGCTCGTCGACTTGAATCGGTTGGAAACGACGCTCAAGTGCCGCATCTTTTTCAATATACTTTCTATATTCATCTAACGTTGTTGCACCGATACATTGTAGTTCACCGCGTGCAAGCGAAGGCTTTAAGATGTTCGAGGCATCTATCGCACCCTCTGCGCCACCAGCGCCAATTAGCGTATGCAACTCATCAATGAATAAAATGACGTTGCCCGCTTGGCGAATTTCTTCCATCACTTTTTTCATTCTGTCTTCAAATTCTCCGCGGTATTTCGTACCCGCTACAACCGTTCCCATATCTAGCGTCATGACGCGCTTGTCGCGAAGAATTTCCGGAACTTCATTATTCACAACCTGCTGGGCCAACCCTTCTGCAATTGCAGTTTTACCTACACCAGGTTCTCCAATTAAAACAGGATTGTTTTTCGTACGACGTGCAAGCACTTCAATAACACGTGTAATTTCTTGGCTACGGCCAATGACTGGATCAAGCTGTCCTTCCCGAGCTACTTCCGTTAAATCACGCGCAAGTCCGTCTAACGTCGGTGTTGCAGCGGAATTCGTATTGTTAGAGGAATTACTTGATGAACTTTCATTGCTCCCTAGAAGTTGCAATACTTGTTGACGTGCTCTATTCAAACTTACCCCTGCGTTACTTAACACACGTGCAGCAATTCCTTCACCTTCGCGGATGAGTGCTAGTAAAATATGCTCCGTTCCAATATACGAATGCCCTAACTTTCGCGACTCATCTACTGAAAGCTCAATTACTTTTTTAGCACGTGGTGTGTAGTGAACAATTGGACCAACGTCTTTTGTGCCGGTCCCAACGAGTTTCTCAACGCCTTCCTCAATTGTCGTGAAACTTACTTCAATCGCTTCAAGCGCTTTGGCAGCAATGCCGCCACCTTCGCGAATCAGCCCAAGCAAGATATGTTCTGTGCCAATCGATTCGTGCTTCATGCGAATTGCCTCTTCTTGAGCAAGTTGTAACACTTTCTGTGCGCGTTGTGTAAATCGGTTAAACATCATAGTTATGTCCACTCCTTCTCTCTATATATAATCTATTCCACGGACGCTCATACGTAATCTAATAAAATCCTTTTTCACACATAGGATTGACTAATTTTTACCAAAGTATACAAACTAGAAAACTCAATCTTCTTTCGATTTTTTCGTTGATGGCAATGCACCATCAATGAGAAGACGTGCTCGGAATAATTTTGCTCGAAAAATATCGCGTTCCTCTTGTGTTAGCTCTGCGTTTGCGTATTGTTGGAGAAAACCCGGTTGCATAAAAATCATTAGCTCATTCATGATCGAAACATCTACGTCTTTAATGAGCCCAAGATCGACACCGAGTCGAACATCCGATAGACATTTCGCAGCTTCTCCAGTTGGCAGGAGCCTTGCATATACAAGCGTTCCGAGCGAACGATGCAATCGATCTTCGAGTGCCGTTCGTGATTTCTCTAAAAGATTTTTCCTCGCTTGACGCTCATGTGCGATTAACCGAGCAGTTACATTTCCTAACTCCTCTAAAATTTCCGCTTCTGTCTTGCCAAGTGTAACTTGATTTGACACTTGGTAAACATTCCCTAGCGCTTTACTGCCTTCCCCGTAACTCCCACGGACAACAATGCCGAGCCTTGTGATTGCTGGAATGATTCTTTTAATTTGCTTGGTTATCGTTAATGCTGGTAAATGCATCATGACAGAGGCGCGCACGCCAGTTCCAGTATTGGAAGGACAACTCGTTAAGTAACCAAATTGTTCATCAAAAGCATAAGGCAATTGCTTTTCTAACAAGTCATCCACGGCATCTGCCTGTTGATAAGCTTCTTCCAATTGCAATCCCGGGAAAATACATTGGATGCGAATATGATCTTCCTCATTCACCATAATGCTGACTGTTTCGTCTTCTGATAAAACTACAGCACCTTGACGTTCCGGATTGGTTAATTGCGGACTAATTAAATGTTTTTCCACTAACACTTCCCGGTCCAATTTTGAGAGATCGGACATTCTAATATAGGCATAACCTTTACCGTCAACTTCATCTAGTAATGCGCCGGCAGCCATTTTATCGACTGCTAATGCTTCATCCTCACTTGCAGCGATAGGAAAACGATACCCCCTTAAGTTTCGCGCTAATCTCACACGGGTTGCCATGACGATATCAGAATACTCTCCTTCACCCGTCATCCAGCCTGTGATCGCACTTTGCATAAACTTCTCAATCGACATTGTATGCTTCACCTCCATTGGAAAGGTGTTGTTGCAGCATTCTTGCCTCGTCGCGTAATTCGGCAGCTTCTTCAAACCGTTCCGCTTCTACCGCTTCTTGCATTTTTACTCTTACTTCTTCAATTTTTCTTTTAATCGCATATAATTCATTAAATGAAACAGGTATCTTACCTGTATGGGTTGTTTGCCCATTGTGCAACTTCCCAAACACATGCGGAAGTCGTTCTTTAAATGTTTCATAGCAAGTGGCACAACCGAACTTGCCGATGTCCAGAAAGTTTCCAAACGTTAATTTACAATCAGGACATTCCAGTTGATGGGCTGTCGTGCCTCGCCTTTTTGGTTGCGTTTGGAATGTATCGCCACCGCCAAACCAATGAGATAAAAATTGTTGAATAGATAAAGGTTCCTCATTTGGACTAAAATGAAACGCTTCTGATTGGAAAGCACATTTTTCGCATAGATGATGCTCAATCGACTCGCCCATATAGCCCTTCGTAATGACAACGGATGCGGGCCGTTCCTTACATTTTTCACAAATCATCTACATGCCACCTCACATTTGTAAAGTTGATTTTTCATTAAAACTCTTCATAAATAAGCGTCACGAGCATGGCATGTAAAACACGCGCTCTCAGTTCATCACGTTCAGGTAACGGAATTCGAATCGTCGCCCGATCAACTGCTGCCAATATAAGTTTCGACTCGCGATCTGTAATAACCTCTTCTTCTAACAGTCGATATACAATATCGAATGCCATTGTATGCGAAACACCATTTTGGAGACCTGCTAAAATATGTTCAATTAAGTCTTTACGGGTATTTGCTCGAACGCGAAAAATTCGGATATACCCGCCGCCGCCTCTTTTCGATTCAACTGCATAACCACGTTCAGCTGTAAAACGTGTATTAATCACGTAATTAATTTGTGAAGGGACACATTGAAATTTTTCTGCAACTTCACTTCTTTTGATTTCGATTACGCCGTCTTGTTCTTCTTCTATAATCGCCTTCAAATATCCTTCAATGATGTCAGAAATATTTCTCATTTCTTCACCTCTTTCATGCCAGGTGTCTTCATTGACTTTGACTATCTTTGACTTAATTGTACAGACGAATCACATGGTTCGCAATCGATACGCATTCATTTATTCGACTATGATAGTGTCGGCTTAAGCCATCATTATTTAATCATTTAATTATAGAAAAATGGACTTTCCTACTTAAATTAAGAAAGTCCATTCTATTTTTATACACTCATTCAGCTTCCACGCTTATATTTTTTAGTTCCTTCACTGGTAGGAAGAGTTCGCCCGTTTCTAGGTAGGTGATGGAAAGTTTATCGCCTTCCTGGATATAGATTGAATATGGGGCAACTTCAGAAGAGACCAGGAAACTTCTTCCGTCGTCCGCTAATATCGATACGAGTGTGAATTCGCCTACGCGCTCTTTGAATACACGCTGGACAGTAATCGCTGTTTTCCCTTCTTCTGCATTTGAACTGCCGTCCACGGAGCTGCCGCCACGTTGAAGTGCCGTTTTATATAGTTTTAACGCTTCGTTCGGCGTATTGCCGTATACTGAAACTTCAGGATTGGCCGCGGAAACAATAAAATAGTTTTGTAAGAAACCATTTGAATCCAAGACCGGCGTTAACCAGCTAGCTTCCCCGTAAAAATTGTAGAGTACCGGCATTTCGCCAGACCATTTCTTTTCAATAAATTTCTTCTCAATAATTTGTAAAGTACCTTGCGAATCCATATACGACTCTTCTAAGTTTCCAGTGTAATACGTTGCTTCTCCTGTTCGACCATCCGTCAAGGCATAGCCAAGCATCGAATCGACACCCTCTTTTGGACTTGTGAAATCAGTAAAGTAATACATATGGCCGTTTTCATCGAATATCGGACTCACATTTGCTTCTGTTCCTTCATCAGATGGAATTTTCACATCTTTTTTCCCGAAGACAGAATTCCAGAAACCGTGAATATACTTTCCAAAATAACTGTTTTGTAAACTAACCGCTTCAGGCGCAACTGCCCCATCAATAAAGGCTGGGATCTCAGCAAGTGGATATTTTTTTACATCACCTGTTTTTGAATCAACCATGATAATTCCTTTCACATCAAAACCGTCACGTGCAGTAATAAAGTTTCCATATGAACGAATATAAAATGGTTTCCCTTCATCATCAATTTCAAGCTGAACATCTCCGTAGAAAATAAGGTTTGGCATTTTCATACGAATATGACGCTTCACTTCCTTATGGAAATAGGAAGAAGGTGTATAAGTCATTTCTGATTTAATAAACTTCGGATTATCTGCCGAATTGGTTGCACTCATCGTGAAATACCCTGGTGTTGTTTTCCCGTTCAACCATTTAAATAAACCTGAAAACTCAACAGGCGCAATATAGACAAATTCGCCGTTCACTTTTTGAATTTGCAAGTTTCCTAGTTCATAGTAACTCGTATTTGGGACTTGGCCAAAAGCTTTTTTCATTTTATTCCGCGCAAATTTCGGTGGGACACTTGCTGGCGTTTTTGTTTCGTCAAAAGCTGAAATTTCGATTTCTTGGTCCATTTCTACGATACTGTACTTTTTATTGGCATTGAATAATGGCGCACTTAATATAAAAATGCCTACAGCAAGCGCTGCCAGGAATAAACCTATTTTTAGCTTTCGCTCTTTTTGACCCGCGACTAAGACACTGATAAACGTAACAATGAGCAATACAACCCATAGAGATGTCCAATTACGGTCTAAATTCGTAGCATAGTAGAGCCCGAATATAATTAGGGTGATAAAGACTGCAGTTGCTAGTAATGCCGCCCATCGATTAAATGGAATCGTCTTCTCCGTCTCTTGATCGTTGATCGCAACTGGAACAATCACCGCACTTGCAATGATGCCGACAACGACTGAGAATATCATTAAATGAATCATATAAAACACTCTTTTCTATTTAGAAGATTTTCATTCATAGTAATGATACGGACTTACTAGCAAATGGTTTCATATTTATTTATACGAAACTTTGAGGAAAAAGATACCTTTTATCCACATAAAAAAAGGACTCTCCACTTTTACGGAAAGTCCAATTCTTGTTTTATTGCGTAACAGCTTCTCTCTTTAATGGTTCTAGGTCAATTTCAAACCCAAGATCTTCAAGCATTTCTCGGTCTCGATTACTTTCTTGGCCTTCTGTTGTTAAGTAGTCGCCGACGAATATCGAGTTTGCAGCATATAGTCCAAATGGTTGTAGGCTACGTAAATTCACTTCTCGTCCACCGGAAATTCGAATTTCTTTCGTCGGATTCATAAACCTAAATAGGCAAAGAACCTTTAAGCAATAACGAGGTGTTAATTCAGACGTTCCTTCAAGCGGCGTGCCATCGACGGCATGTAAAAAGTTTACTGGGATTGAATCTGCGTCCATCGCATGTAAACTTCGGGCCATTGCAATGACATCTTCTTTCGTTTCGCGCATTCCGACAATGACACCTGAGCACGGGGAAATCCCTGACGCCTTTGCCAATTCCACTGTATTTACGCGATCGTCAAACGTATGTGATGTCGTAATCTGATCATGATGTGCTGCGGATGTGTTGATATTATGATTATACCGATCTACGCCCGCTTCTTTTAATCGGCTTGCCTGATCTGGCTTTAAGAGACCAAGACATGCACAAACTGTCATGTGCTCATGCTTCGCTTTAATCTCTTTTACCGAGTCAACGACAATATCGAGTTCTCGGTCTGCAGGCCCACGTCCACTGGCAACAATGCAATAAGTCCCAGCATTTAGGTCCGCAGCACGCTGAGCCCCTGCAATAATTTCTTCCCGTTTCATCATTGAATACTTTTCAATAGGTGCTTTCGACACGATGGATTGCGCACAGTACCCGCAGTTTTCGGGACATAATCCGGACTTCGTATTAATGATCATATTTAACTTCACTTTATTGCCATAATAATGCTTTCGAATTTTATAAGCAGCATGTAGAAGAGGAAGTAAATCCTCATCATCACTTTCCAAAATTGACAGCGCCTCCGCATCCGTCAAAATATGTCCGTCAAGAACTTGATTCGCTAATGCTTGAAATGTCGTCATATTATCGCCTCACTCTCAATATTTTGAACATTCGATGTCCAAAGATCCCTGCCAATACCGCGAGAAGAATATCTTTAGGTAATGGTGGTAACATCCATAGCCACGCCACTTTATATGTAAATGCATCAGGCGCAGCAGCCCACAGTTTATAAGCAAAATACATCCAGTTCGTTCCAAATAAATAATTCACCGTCATCGCAACTAGCGCAGCGATGATGTACCCTTGTAATTTCCCATTCTTTTCAACAATCTTCCCAGCGATATAGGCCGTAAATATAAAGGAAACAATAAATCCAAACGTCGGGCTCACAACTGCCCCAAAGCCACCACTGAACTTTGAAAATACAGGTGCACCTGCTAGTCCAATGAACATGTAAACCGTCATCGAAATAGCACCTAAACGACTACCGAGAATGAGCCCCGCCAGAATCGCAAAAAAAGTTTGTAACGTAATAGGAACCCCACCAACTACTAAAAACGGTACGAACGCCGTTATGTTTGCACCAATCATCATAAGTGCCGCAAACATGCCACAATGCACTAGACTTAATGCATCCATTCCTTTTCTGTGTTCTACTACTGTTGTCATTTGTCACCTCTAGATGTTTGTCATAATTAACATAATAAAAGAATAATTCATTTGAGTCAACCACTTATTTACTTTAGTTAACCTATTACAAGAAGGTCATCATTTCATATTTTGAGTGGGATTACTAATATATTCGGTGAGGCGCGTCAGAACTTGGAGTAGGTTTAATAAGTCAGGAAAAAGAAATAAAATTAAAAAACCGACAGCATTTCGCCATCGGTTTTGATTTCTACTTCTTATCTTTCTTCTTCGTTTTTTGGAAATAGGAAATACGAAATGATCCCACTTACAATGACTGCACCTATTGTGATATAGATTCGCGTCTCTTCAGGAACATCCGTATGATTCCGATTTAATATCGCCCAACTTGCCCAAGCAACAATGAGCATGATCGGGATCACAAATTTAAAAATCCGCAAGCAGTTCACCCTCAATAAATTATAGTAAACTTAGTTTACCATAATTCGGAATTACATCCACGGGCAACGTCTTGCACCGCCACATCCACAACCGCATCCGTGTCCATGGCCGTGTCCGTGTCCGTGCCCTCCTTCGAATGCTGGCCCAAGCCCCATTCCTGGTCCATATCCTGGTCCTGGTCCGTATCCCGGTCCGTTCTCGCCAGGCGAAAACGAAGCGCCCATTACATCCTGTGTTGTTTCAGTGTAATAGTGTCTCGGAACATCGACGACATGGTGCCTATTTACGTTGACAACTGGATGGATAACCGGTACCTCGCGCTGAGAAAACTGATCATGGCAACGATAGACAGGCGGACATACAATTGGTTCAACTTGATTGTGCCCCATTGGACTGTGCCCCGTTGGATGGTGCCCCCATTGTTCAGGCATATTTCCATGATTCATCATGCTCTATCACCTCCTCCCTCTAGTACATGCAACAAAAATACAAGTACACGGGCAAGAGACTAGATAGCTAAAAAATGATAGAAACAATCACTACATCTAAGTTATTAAAGGGAGCACCATGAGAAGTTTCAGAGTCCCAAAAATACTAAACCACTGATCACTAAAATGACGAGACAAATAACGATGACGAAGACAATTCCTGCGTATATCATAATTGTTCCAAACCCTCTTAACGCCGAAAACTGATGTGCATACCCAATTGCTTTAGACAGAATAACGATGCCATAGATTGATAAACCCATCATGACAATCAGATAAAATACATAAAAACCGAACGACATATTTGTAACCGCAAACGGTCCAACAGGCTCTCTAAATAAATCTTTTCCATAAATCAGTACTGCAATGATTGAGATAGGAAGCATTCCAATCATTGGAAGTGAACCACTTGCGACCGCCAAGCACATTTGCTTCCATTGACCTTTTCCGCCAAGAATTTTTCCAATAAATAAATACACGCCCGCATTAAAAAAATAGAAAAACACACTCATTGTAATAGCAATAAATAAAGAAATAAAAAGAATTGTCGGCAATGAAAATCCTGATAATAGACCCGTATCTGCAAATGAAAACACACTTGTGCCAATGGATACAATCACAGTAACTAAAATTCCATAACCGAGTGATCTTTGCTCAATCATATCTTGCAAAGTTTGTTCCGGTTTCGACCAAATTGATAGAAAAGGATTCATCCCATTCCTCCCTTACCCTTTATCTTAATCTATGTATCATTATGATATTTCAACACCCTACTTCATATATCCGAGTCATCGTTCATTTATAGCAATATAAAAAACCTCACGTAATTGTGAGGTTTATGATTATTGATAGGTCTCTGGTAATTCCTTTTCTTGATGGGACTCTCCTCTATCAAACACTTCAGAATCCCCGTATGGATACGACTCAAAGACTGGCGATCCTTCACCAATCATATTCAATGCTGCATTGACATCTTCATCTTGTCTTTTGGCCATTTCTTCCGGATCAATAGGTATATAATTCATATGGACCAACCTCCTCTACATATTAACCGTGGCTAAATGTGATAGGAACCGAGATTGTCAATTATACTATTCATCTAATCACCTTTATTATGCCAAGTACTCTGTATATAACAAACTGTTCCATGCTAGACATCGTGAATCGGCATAGACGTAGCGCGATTCACTTCCACCTTACAATCAGGATATTTAAGTTTTTTTTACAGTCATCCTCTAGAGATATCGTGTATACTATCAATTAAGGAGGCGGTCTCATGAAACGAATTGTTTTATTTGATGGAGCGTGCAACTTTTGTAATGCAAATGTTCATTTTATAATTAATCGTGATCCTTATGCACATTTCTACTTTTCTTCATTACAAAGTGACAAAGGCCAAGAACTTGTTCAAAAGTTTGCGATTCCAAAAGAGAAAGACAGTCTCGTCCTGATTGAAAATAATAAAGTCTATACGGAGTCTTCTGCCGCCTTGCATATTGCCAAAAAACTAGACGGGTTATGGCATCTATTGTTCTTACTTATACTCATTCCACGCCCAATTCGTGACGGCGTTTATAAGTGTATCGCGAAAAATCGGTATAATTGGTTTGCCAAGAAGAAAGATTCTTGTACATTGCCTTCTTCTGAAATTAGGAGAAGATTCCTCTGAGAGCATTCACCTGAACCTAAAAAAATCGCAAGCGAGTTTTTACAACTTACTTGCGATTTTTATGATGAACCCTGCTAACCTTCTATACTGGCTAATCGTTCATTTTCTTCATCTGTAAAGGCTCGTGACCTCGTCAAGAATCGTTTGCCTTCTACGCCTTCAAGAGAGAACATGCCGCCCCGTCCATCGACTACATCAATGATCAGTTGTGTATGCTTCCAATAATCAAATTGGTTTTGGTGCATGTAAAACGGAACGTCTCCAATTTTACCGAGCAACACATCTTGCTGACCAATGATTAACTCGCCTTTTGGATAGCACATTGGCGAAGACCCATCACAGCAACCACCCGATTGGTGGAACATGAGCGGTCCATACTTCGACTTTAATAAGGCTAGAAGTTCAAGAGTCGCATCGGTAGCGATTACGCGCGCGATTTCATTCATCTCTACTTAAAAGAGACCCGTTTTATTTTTGTCATAGCTTACGAGCATATTTTTTGTTTGCTGGTAATGAGAGAGCATTTGCAAGTGATTTTCTCTACCGATACCAGATGCTTTATAGCCACCGAAAGCTGCATGTGCAGGGTAGACGTGGTAGCAATTTGTCCAGACGCGACCTGCTTGGATATTACGGCCAAAACGATACGCAGTATTAATATCGCGCGTCCATACTGCAGCACCTAATCCATATAAAGTATCGTTTGCGATTTCCAATGCTTCTTCTTTCGTTTTGAAAGTCGTTACAGAGACTACAGGACCAAAGATTTCTTCTTGGAAAACGCGCATTTTATTATTGCCTTTAAAGACAGTTGGCTTCACGTAATATCCGTCTTTCAAATCGCCTGGCAGTTCATTCTTCTCGCCGCCAATTAAGCATTCAGCGCCTTCTTGTTTACCGATATCCAGGTAAGACAAGATTTTCTCCAATTGTTCAGATGATGCCTGTGCCCCCATCATAACAGTTGGATCTAGTGGATTTCCTGTTTTAATCGCCTTTACTTTTTCAAGTGCACGCGCCATAAATTTATCGTAAATGGACTCATGGATGAGCGCACGGGAAGGACATGTACATACTTCACCTTGGTTTAGTGCGAACATAACAAATCCTTCTACTGCTTTATCGAAAAACTCGTCGTCTGCATCAGCGATATCTTCAAAGAAAATATTCGGTGACTTTCCGCCAAGTTCTAATGTTACTGGAATTGTATTTTGTGATGCATATTGCATAATGAGGCGCCCTGTCGTCGTCTCACCAGTAAATGCAATTTTGCCAATTCGCGGGCTAGACGCGAGCGGTTTACCTGCTTCCAAACCGAAACCGTTGACGACGTTCACAACGCCTGCTGGAAGTAAATCTTCAATTAACTCTAGCAACACCATAATAGATGCCGGCGTTTGTTCAGCCGGTTTCAAGACAACGCAGTTTCCTGCTGCTAATGCTGGCGCTAATTTCCACACAGCCATTAAGATTGGGAAGTTCCAAGGAATAATCTGTCCAACAACGCCAATCGGCTCGTGAAAATGATAAGCAACCGTATCATCATCGATTTGACTCACGCCGCCTTCTTGCGCACGGATTGCGCTTGCAAAATAACGGAAATGATCAACCGCAAGCGGTATGTCTGCAGCTAACGGTTCGCGAACTGCTTTACCGTTATCCCAAGACTCCGCAACTGCCAGCAATTCTTTATTTTCTTCAATACGATCTGCAATTTTCAAGAGGATGTTCGCACGTTCTGTGACAGATGTCTTACCCCACGCATCTTTTGCGGCATGCGCTGCGTCTAATGCAAGTTCAATATCTTCTGCCGTCGAGCGTGCCACTTTTGTGAAAACTTTTCCAGTAACCGGCGTTACATTATCAAAGTATTGCCCTTTTACTGGCGGCGTCCATTTCCCACCAATATAGTTGTCATACTTCTCCTTAAAATTAACGACAGCACCTTCAGTGTTTGGAAACGCATAGACCTTGTTTTCAACAGCTTGTACCATTTACATTCCTCCAATTTAGCATTGAATTTTTTAAATATTTAGTACCATTACCAACACTACAATAACACAACTATTCTGTCAAATTGGTAGTGTCATTCCTTTTTATCGTGAATGTTTCACTTTTTGTCGTTTTACTTTTACCGTATATATCGCTCTCCTTCTGCTGATCATCGAAACCTTGACGAATCAATACGTTTTTACACGCACTACTACTCTATGGGAGGATACTAGATAATATGCATGAATTATTTATTTTTTAATAACGCATGGTGAATGCCAATCAATCCTATAAAACATCATAAAAAAGCGATTCATCTCTTATAGAGATTGAATCGCTGAATGATTATAGAATTACTACCAATGAATTCTAATTTTCGATATTTCCTTTTAGTATATTAAAACCATTCATTTACTGGTTCAAATACGCCCATGCAAATTGTGCATAGAGTTCTGCGCCTGTCGCAAGTGCATCTTCGTCAATATCAAAGCTGCCATGGTGATGCGACCATTCCGTATCTTTCTCGGTGTTCCCACTTCCTACAAGCGCGAAGCTACCTGGGGCTTTATCCAAATAAAACGAGAAGTCTTCCGCGCCCATCGTTGGTTTTTCATTATAAAGAACATCCGGACCAAATGCTTCTGTAGCAACTTGCTGTACAAGCATCGCGCTGGCTTCATTATTAATCACCGGTTGTGTACCACGAATATATTCGACTTCCGCAGTCGCACCGTACATTGCTGCCACGTTTTGAGCATAATCGGCAATGCTTTTTTCAATATGATCACGCGTCTCCTGATTAAATGTACGCACTGTTCCTTCTATAAGTG
The DNA here is from genome assembly GCF_041295575.1 of Sporosarcina pasteurii. NCBI lineage: Bacteria > Bacillati > Bacillota > Bacilli > Caryophanales > Caryophanaceae > Sporosarcina > Sporosarcina pasteurii. The sequence continues at coordinate 3,160,797 of NZ_CP160452.1, forward strand.
CATTCTCAGCAATCACGTTAAATCGCGTGCCAACATCCATTCTGCCGATTGTAAGAACGGCGGCATTTTGCGGATCGATTGTCCGCGAGATCACTGTTTGAACGTTCATCACGAATGAAGAAGCGACAACTGCCGCGTCGATACAATCTTCAGGAATCGCTCCGTGCCCGCCTTTTCCTACAAAGTGAACCTTGAAAATGTCAGCGGCGGCGAACGATGGTCCAGGCGGACATGACACTTGATGTGTCTGCATTTGTGACCAAATATGGATTCCAAATACATGATCAACACTCTCCATCGCACCTTGTTCAACCATCGCCTTAGCTCCCTCTGCAATTTCTTCAGCTGGCTGGAATATTAGACGGATATTTCCTTGAAGCCCGTCCTTCACTTCCGACAAGGCTTTTGCAGCCATCAGCAGCATGGAAGTATGCGCATCATGTCCACACGCATGCATTTTCCCCGCTACTTTTGAAGCGTATGGGACATGCGTATTTAACTGTTCAACAGGTAGCGCATCCATATCGCCTCGCAGCGCAACCGTCTTACCGCCTGGTTGACCTTCTATCTCAGCAATGACTCCTGTTGGTTCTGTTTTTCGGTACGAAATGCCAAGCTTGTCGAGATAATCGCAAATGAACTGGGTTGTTTTCACTTCTTCCCACGGCAACTCCGGTTCACTATGGAATGTTCGTCGCAATGCGATTAGCTCTTCACGATCCCGTGTAACTGTATCTTTAATTTGTTGATTGATCATGATGATTTCTCCTTCATTAATTTATTAATCGTTTCGAATAAAATATTTGTACCTACCGCCAAATCTGTTGCACTCGACCATTCTTCCGGGCAATGACTCAGTCCAGCTTTACTCGGGATGAAAATCATTCCACAAGCGGTGAAATCTGATAAAACCATCGCATCATGACCCGCTCCGCTTTGTATAGAGCAATTCGAAGAACCCAGTAAATCACTCGATTCTTTCAATACAGAACGAATGCTTGCATCTAATAATTTCGGTTGAATAGACATCTGTTCTTTAACAGTTATTTGAATACCTTCATCTTTTTGAGTCATAATTCTTTCTTTCGTGCGCTTGACAGCCTCGAGCACGTGCTCCTCTTCACCTGAACGTATATCAACTGTGAAAGTGACGTTTTCAGGAATGACATTTGACCCGTTTGGGAATACGTTTAATCGTCCTGTTGTGATGACAGTTCCATTACCGACCGTAGCGGCAATCTCAGGCAAATCGCCAACTATGCGCGCAGCAGTGACGAGCGCATCCGAACGTCTGTCCATCGGCGTCGTCCCTGCATGTCCCGCTCGCCCTTGCACCGTCACCTCTAAATGGGTGAGGCCAACAATTCCTTCAACAATCCCAACTTGGATTCCTTTTTCTTCAAGTATCGGACCTTGCTCGATATGCAGTTCAAGAAAAGCAAGAATTGTTTTCGGATCGCGCACTTTCTTTTTCGAAGGATCTAGTCCAATCTCCAACATCGCATCTTTTGCTAATATGCCTTCCGCATCCGCCAACTGATCAAAGTCCGACTCAGTTAGGACGCCCATCATCCCCCTTGAGCCCATAAGCCCGCCCCCAAACCGCGAGCCTTCCTCTTCAACAAACGCAATAATTTCAAGAGGATAGAGAGGCGTAATGGCATTTTCCTTAAACAGTGCAGCCAATTCCAACCCCACAACTACACCAGCAGTCCCGTCATAGGCACCACCATTTGGAACAGAATCAAAGTGAGAGCCGACCAGTACGGAAGGCTTGTCCGGCATCTGCCCTTCAAGTTTCCCGAAAATATTTCCGAAACCATCTTCTGTAACGGTAAGCCCGTATTCGACCATTCTTTCCTTAATGTAGTTTCGTGCTAGTAAATCTTCTTGACTATACGTCAATCTTGTTACACCTTGACCTGGCGTTGCCGTAAATTGGCTTAATAACTCGATATGCTGTTGAATCCGGTTTTGATTTGCTTTCATAACTTCAACCCTCTCTACTTATAGGAATGCAACAAAAGTACCCGCGAGGATAACAGAGACAATCGTAACACTTATAAAACCACCGACAAGCATTGGCGGAAGCATATGACTTGTCAAAACTTCTCTTTCCTCTTCATCTTCTGTTAAGGCATTAATGACTTCGACTGTAATGATGTAGTCTGCCGGGAAACCATACAACGCAGTCAATGATACAGCGAATGCCATTTCCTTACTGACTTTTAACACTTTCCCCATAATGAACGAGAAGATGTACATCCCAATCACACCAAATCCGATACAAACAACGAGTGGATATAAGATACCTAACATCATGTCGGGTGTGGCGACTTTCAAACCATCAAAGACGAAGAGCATTAACCCAAGAATCGCAAACCCGAATCCATTTGCCCTTTGCAATGAATTACGCTCTAAAAACCCAACGCTTGTTGCAATAACACCGAATACTAAGCAAAGGACAAACGGGCTAACAGCTACAAATGGTGCGAGCAATTCAGATGTCAAATAGGCAAGATATCCAACAATCGCTAATCTTAAATACTTAAAGTAATCCGTATTGTATTTCTTAGGCATTTTACTAAATAATTTAAGCTCTTGTTCTTTTGACGCTTCCTCTTTCTCTATATCTTCCGTCTTCTTTTCTAATTCTCCATTGCGATACTTGCTAAGAAGCGTTTTTCCTTCTTTCTTCAAAACGAAAGAAGTCATCGGATATCCCGCGAAACCTTGCATCACGTAGATAACTATCGCGAATACCGACAACATCGTAAGCCCGGCTTCTGCTGCACCTTCCGACATAATTAACGCGGAAACAATGCCGCCAACGAGCGGTGGAATGGCAACAAGTACTGTTTGAACATCAAATAGTATTGTTCCAAATCCGAATAGTATGACAATAATACCTAGAATCCCGGCTAAGGAAATTAATATCGTTTTCCATTGTTTAGCTAATTCTTGAACAGACAATAGTGTACCCATATTTGTAATCAGTAAATAGATTAACATGACCGCAACAGTAGGCGGAACCCCTGCAAGCGCAACAATATCTTGCGGAAAAAAAGTCCAATATCCAAGCAAGAAGAGGACCGCACTAACAAAAACAGAGGGAATCCAAGCTTTCGTGCGAACGGCAACAAGATCTCCGATAAATAATATAGCAACAACAAGTACTAAAGCTAACATTTGCGACATAACAATCCCTCTTTTCTAAAAATATCAAATAGACATAAATTTATAATGTCGATTGTGAAATAATAACACAACTCTTTCTATTCTGCAAATAGTTTTTTAATATAATGAATAAGCGTTTTTTAACCATTCGATTAATTCCGATAACCTAGAAAGAATCTGAAACCGCTGTCAAATTGTTCTTCTACCGAAAACACCATCACTTAAATAATGGAATTGAAACCTTAAAAAATTGCAGACGTCAATTTGTTAGGAATGTTTTCTCAGGAACATGGCGAAACTGGGGAATAGGAGTAAATAAGGAAAAGGATACAAAGTTTTTCATCACTTTAAAACAACAATAAAGAGGTTCATGCTATACTTACAACAGAAGCTGAATATCAATTACTATTTCGTTCATATCTCGTCCATATTTACGCAATATAATTGATTCACACATATGGTATTGGAGGAAAAATAATGGTTAAGAAATGGTTGAATACGAAAGTAAAGGTCGGATTGGCGGCCCTAAGTTTAGTCGTAATCACTGGTTGTTCAAATGGGGAGTCTGTTGCCACTGTTGATGGTGAAAAAATTACAAAAGATGAACTGTATGAAATTCTTGTACAATCTAATGGACAACAAGCACTTGATGCTTTAATCGATGAAAAAATTGTAAATCTTGAAGTGAAGAAAGAAGACATCAAAGTTTCGGATGAAGAAATTGATGAGGAAATTACGAAATTCATTGAAAATGCAGGTGGCGAAGAAGCATTTAATAACGCATTAGAACAAAGTGGTATGACAGAAAAAGATTTTAAAGATGATGTCATTCAATACTTATCCATTCGTAAATTAATGGAACCACGTGTTGAAGTAACGGACGAAGAAATTGAAACGTACTTTGAAGAAAATAAAGAGGCCTTTAATGTTGAAGAACAAGTTGAGGCAAGACATATTTTAGTGGAAGACGAAAAAACGGCAAATGAAATCGTACAAAAGCTAGAAGACGGTGAAGATTTTGCTGAATTAGCGAAAGAGTATTCAACAGATGAAGGTTCAGGCGCACTGGGCGGAGACTTAGGTTTCTTTACACGCGGTAGAATGGTACCTGAGTTCGAAGAAAAAGCCTTTTCTTTGAAAGTCGGCGAAATTAGCGAACCTGTAAAAAGTGAATATGGTTACCATATCATTGAAGTATTAGATAAAAAAGAAGCAAAAGATGCCGTTTTTGAAGACCATGTTGTTGAGATTCGCGAAAAGCTATTTGAAGACAAAATGCAAACTGAATACGTCACTTGGTTAGAAGAAGCAAGAGAAAAATACGACATCAAAAACAATCTAGACAAATAAGTTAGCAAAAAACCGACACATCCAGGTGTCGGTTTTTTTGATTCAAATGTATACATTTACTCTAAATTTTTCAATGCGTTTGCGACGCTAACTGTTCGTTTCGCTTGGTGAGCTACTGCTGCTTTGATAGCTGCCTCATCTTCCACCATTTTACCGTCTTGTCCGACCGTGACACTTGTTCCGTATGGGTTGCCCCCTGCACTAAATATAACAGGATCCGTATAGCCCGGAGCCGCAACAATGGCTCCCCAATGATACATGGTCGTATAAAGAGACAAAATCGTTGCCTCTTGGCCGCCGTGTGGGTTTTGCGCGGATGACATTGCGCTCACTGCTTTATTCGCAAGTTTACCTTCTGCCCATAGACCACCGACTGTATCGATAAAACTTTGCACTTGGCTCGCAATATTTCCAAAACGCGTCGGCACACTAAAAATAATCGCTTCCGCCCACTCCAAATCTTCAGGCGTCACTTCAGGCACATTTTTTGTCGCTTGTGCATGTGCTTTCCATCCTTCGTTGGCATCGATTGCTGATTGCGGCGCGGTTTCAGGTATTTTTAATACTTTTACTTCAGCCCCCGCCGCTTTCGCCCCTTCTTCTGCCCATTTGGCCAATCGATAATTCGTTCCACCAGCACTGTAATAAACAATTGCCGTTTTGGTCATGTTTTCCATCCCCTTTGCACTCACATTACCAAACATTCTATATAAATAACCCATGTCTTACTCCCCGCTTCGCATTGTTGTTACGAACCGAAATTCGTCTCAAACCACTCAGCAGCCGCTGCTACTTCCGTCCTCGTGAGCGAATGACCGTTCATCTCCCAGTGTAACGCAGTTTCAGCACCTGCACCTCTCAGAAGCTCATCCAATTCTTCCGATTCAACCATTGGACAAATCGGGTCATTCTTACCCGCGGCAATGAACACTTTCGTTCCTTCAAGATTTGGTAACTGAAGGCCTCTTCTCGGCACCATTGGATGATGAAGGCTCGCTCCTTTTAAACTTCCCTCATAATGGAATAATAAACTTCCAGCGATATTTGCACCATTCGAATAACCCACAGCAATCACATTGTCCCGATCAAATTTGTACTTTTCTGCTGCCTCGTCAAGAAACGCGTGCAACTCTTTCGTCCTAAAAATTAAATCTTCCTCGTCAAATATACCTTCCGCTAATCTGCGGAAAAATCGTGGCATGCCATTTTCAGAAACATTTCCACGAACACTTAACACCGCCGCATCCGGATCAATTAAATCTGCAAGTGGCAATAAATCTTCTTCCGTGCCGCCTGTACCATGTAATAATAAAAGAACTGGCTTAGCCGCATCTTTACCTTCTTTAAAAACATGAATCATATGTCATTCCCCCTATTTCGATTGTGAACTAGGATCCTCATTATACGCTTTTCATTCCCCAGAACACGCTTCCTAAACTATCTCGAATTCAAGACGATACTAACAAAGGGAATTTACCTTGTCAATCTATCCGTTTTATTCAAAGTTTGAAAAACGCCAATAATGCCAACTCATCACATCAGACATCCAAATAAGTCCATTGCTTTCGGCTAGATGAATGGGTATCCATCCATTTTGTGCGCCGCGCACAAGATAGACTTCATGATGCGGCGCCTGATTATGGTACCCAGTCATATCAAATGTCCCATCCCTTCGCAGAACAGCACGAACTTCATAATTAATCTTCGGTGCTTGAACAAGTGGATTTTGGACTTCATGCATTAACAGAAAACCGGCCTCTCCTGGCTTATGATCGCTTCTTTCCAAAACAACCCCGTCACTAGTGGCTTGCGCTTCTTTTCTAATTCGGCCTACATGATCATACGCCACTGTCATCCCAATATTTCTTGTACAGACCATTGGCGACTTTACCTGTCCATAGTCGAGTGAAACATCGACCCTTGTGCGAAAACTCGTACCGTCTGGATTAAAATCTCTCGCATCCCCTTTGAATAGATGATTTTTGGAAAAGAAATTGGGGTTTTTAATCATTTCTTCTTTCAAAAAGGTTGTATAGCGAAATTGCCATTCATTCACTTTGCTTTTAGCTGTTCGTTGCAAAGTTGGAATCAGTAATTCACGCGGCCTTCCAATTTCCTTCGTCACCGTAAACCTTTCAATCGCTGGTTGTTTCTGTGACGTCTTTTTATTCATCATCCCAAGGACTGTAGCTGCCACTGATTTCCCTTTGCTAAACCGTTCTTCTGACATCGCAAGGGGCCTTTTCGATTGAATTCGATATGTATAGGTTTGATCCATTGAAATATCACGGTCAATATATTGGTTCTTCTGCACCTCTTTGATAAATACATCATTTCGATAAATTTCATAATGTGAAACGTCTTTTATTTTTTCCCAAGACAATGCAATTTGGGACTTGGCTACGATGGTCGTCATGACAAGAAATTGCAAAGGGTTTTTAACATTGCGTTCTTCTGCATAAGCCGAAGTTTGAAGGCGCACAACATCCACAACCTCTTCATTCACAACACGTTCAATCGAGTAGTTATACAGTTTCGCATGCTTAAAATCACCGTCCTTAAACTCCGCTACCGTCCCCTCGTATAAAAGTTCACCGTCGCGATATACATAATAATTCCCACCCAAATCGCGCCAAGTAAAATGAATGACATCATGCTTATGCGTCACAGTTTGCACTTCAAACAACGCTTCATTAACCATAAAAAACCACACTCTCCTTTTAGGAAAGTGTGGCGAATTTCATTGAGGATTATTCATTTTTTTACATTTCAACACCAGTTGACGCTAGCGTTACACTCCCTTTAATTGCGCGCGTTACTTGTTCTACATCTTCGGAATTTGCAATTGCCGAAATCATCGCGACACCTGAAGCCCCTTCACGAATAACCCTTCCTGCTTTCCGCTCTGTAATGCCTCCAATACCTACAATCGGAAGACCCGGAAGTACATTCGCCACTTGACGAACTAGCTCTGTCCCGACCGGTGCACCTGCATTTTCTTTAGATGTCGTTTCAAATAAAGGCCCAATCCCAACATAGTTCGCACCCGCATCGGAAGCCGCCATGGCATCTTCAATCGAATGCGTGGAAACGCCTAGTATCTTTTCTGAACCAATCTTTTCACGGACCTTAGCAATGTCCCCATCTTCTTGTCCAATATGAACACCGTCTGCGCCAACTTCTACGGCCAAGTCGACATCATCGTTCACAATAAAGGGAACTTTAAATTTGTTACAAAGCTGTTTACATTGTTCAGCTAATGCTTTTAAATCATCCCCTTGTAACGCGCCCTCCCCTTTTTCACGCAATTGGAAAGTAGTAATGCCCCCTTTTAAAGCAGCTTGTAAAACATCAAGTAGATTTCGATCTCCAATATTTGTTGTTCCGGCAATAAAGTATAATTGTAGTTTACTTTTATCCATCGATCACAACTCCCTTTTCATGTTTTTCAGCTTTCATTTGCTGCTTATATGCCCAGTGATTGGTTGGGCCATGTCCACTCCCTATGTCTAACCCATTTTCAATTGCAGCATGAATAAAATTCTTTGCAGAAACAACAGCATCTGCTTGATTTTTACCCTCTGCAAGAAAGGCAGTCAACGCAGCCGCATACGTACAACCTGTCCCATGTGTATCTTTTGTGTCAATCCAAGGCGTACGTACGTAAAACTTCTCCCCTGCGGCAGACATAAATAAATCTTCCGCATCAGGTACGTCTACCCGATGTCCCCCTTTAATGACGACGGATTGCGCCCCTAATGCCAATATATGCTTGGCCGCTTTTTCTATGTCCGCATTGTTTTGGATACGTAACCCCGTCAGAACTTCAGCTTCTGGAATATTGGGTGTCACTACTGTCGCAATAGGAAGAAGTTCATTCTTCAACGCCTCAATTGCTTCCTCCTGAAGTAAAGAAGCCCCACCTTTTGCGATCATCACAGGATCAATGACGAGCGGAATTTCCTGTTTCTTTAATTGCTCAGCCACGACTTTAATAATATCTGATGAAAACAACATCCCCGTTTTCACAGCATGCACGGGAAAATCCGTAAAAATGGCTTCAATTTGTGCGGCGATGATCTCTAGATCTATCGATTGGATCGCATGAACTCCTTGCGTATTTTGTGCCGTCACTGCTGTTAATGCGGACGTACCAAATACCCCAAGCTCCTGAAACGTCTTTAAATCCGCTTGAATACCGGCACCTCCACTGTTATCTGAACCAGCAATTGTCATTGCGATTTGAACCATTTCAACTCACGTCCTTTTTTAAAATAAAGCCGCTTTCCGGTAACGTTAGAAAGCGGCGGTCATCCTTTTATACAAAAAGACGTGCCACTTCCCTACGCCAGTATCATCCGGATCAGGTTCTAAGGATCTGTACAAAACATATACATCTCAGCCTTTGTTAGGCACTCCTAGTGGTTGTAGAACTATTCAGCTTTTATTCACTATAGCACATTTACACAAGGATATTGCCTTGTTCACAGAACCTTTAAGAAACTTTTACAAATTTAACTGAATAACCTTTGCCGAAATCTACTCATTTTTTGTCATCAAATGTAAACTTTATCCTAATTACAATAAAGTACGAACTATGTTGATTTCCGTTCCGGGCGGACGCTTTCCACTACAATCAACGAGACACCCTCATCATTAAGATGAACTTTTAAAAAAGTAAGGATACTTAAATTCATCTATATTATAAAAATAAGCAATTGTGAAATTGATTCATCTAGCAAAATTATGCTATAGTGAATCTAAATTCAAATAGTTTATTGCCACTGGAGGTGCCTTTGTGAAAGGCTGAGATGCATATACATATGCGGACTCTTTGAACCTGATCTGGTTTAGACCAGCGGAGGGAAGTGGATCCGCGTTTCTTTTACACCATATCGAAATCGTGGCCGCTTCCTACTATATATAGGAGCGGCTTTTTCTATTTTAAAAAAGGAGCCAAATGATTTATGAAGAAAAACAATCATCTACTTGCAGCATTAAGACAACAGAATCCTCTGATACACTGCATTTCCAATATCGTTGTTGCCAACTTCCAAGCAAATGGATTACTTGCACTAGGCGCCTCACCGATCATGGCGGATGCCATGGAAGAAGTTGCTGAAATTGCAGCCGTGGCAGATGCAACGGTTCTTAATATGGGAACACTCAATCCAACTACGCTAGAAGCTATGATTCACGCGGGGAAAAGCGCAACGGAACGAAACATCCCTGTCGTCATCGATCCAGTCGGTGTCGGGGCCACTACTTTTCGCAAGCAAAGTATCCAACAACTCTTACAAGAAGTTGACGTTACCCTCATTCGTTGTAATGCAGGCGAACTTGCAGCCATCGCGGGTGTGGATTGGACAGCGAAAGGCGTTGATGCTGGCGTAGGTGATGCAGATATTGAAAGTATTGCAAAAGCAGTAGCGAAAAAACATAATTGTTTACTCGCTGTTTCTGGAGAAATCGATATCGTCACAGACGGTTATCAAACCTTTTATATAGAGGGCGGACATCCACTCATGACAAAAGTGACAGGCACCGGATGTTTATTAAGTAGTGTCGTAGGCGCATTTTTAGCAGCTGCTGAGGAAAACAGTGTCGAAGCAGCGGCAACAGCCCTAACTTTCTATAAAAAAGCCGGAGAAAAAGCAGCAGCGCTCGCGGTCGGACCTGGAGACTTTGCTGTTCACTTTCTAAACGCACTAAACGAGGAGGAACCTACACATTGAACCTTCGAAAAATGACCATCATGACAATGTTCGTCGCCATAGCAGTTGCCGGCTCTGTATTTGTTTCCTTTCCAGCAGGAATTGCGCGCGCCTACCCGATTCAACATGCTGTCAATGTGATTGCCGCCATTACGTTAGGTCCCATTCCTGCATTGACGATTGCTTTTTTAACTGGACTCGTTCGAATCCTAACAGGAACTGGCTCGCTTCTCGCTTTTCCAGGCGGGATGATCGGTGCTTATTTAGCGGGCATCCTCTACCAAAGATTCGGAAAACCAGCATTTGCAGCCATCGGTGAAGTGATTGGGACTGGCATCATTGCTTCCTTATTTGCAGTTCCTTACGCAAAAATCTTAATGGGGACAACGGTGACAGCATTCTTTTTCATGCCCCCATTTCTCGTATCAAGCGTAAGTGGTGCGTTACTCGGCGTCATTTTAGCCGCTCGCCTGAACAGGTCAGCCATTCGAACAAAATTAGAAATCTAACAAACATCCATAGAATTTGTACTCCAAACTACAAATTCTATGGAACGTTTTCGTCATAAATGAATAAAATGATCCGCCCAAATCCTTTCAACTTGAGCCACTTCTTTCTCTATATGAATGACATACACATCTGGATTCGTTAACGTTTGCCACTCAGTAAAACCAAATCGTTCATCAAAACACCGTAACAAGAGCGTCATTAGATTGCCGTGTGTAACAAGTACCGTTCGAGCGCCTTCTTGCAATGAATCTACCATATTTTTCACACGTGTCATCGCCTCAATTGATGACTCACCACCTTCATATTTAAGATAAAGATTTAGAAAACTATCCTCCAACTTAACTAACCAATCTTCAAAATTACGGTCGCTAAGGACACGTTCTGATAATCGACTATCCTGTTCCAAATGAAGTTTTTTCGATTCGGCTATCGGCCATGCGGTCTCCTTTGCACGAAGATAAGGGCTTGAAATAATTTGATCGAAATCCTTCGTTCTAAAAAAATCAACAAGTGCTTTCGTTTGTTGTCTGCCTTCTTCCGTTAACTTCGCATGCGGCGATTGTCCCTCTGCTCGGCAATGGCGAACAACATACAATGTTTTCCCCATCATGTTCCCTCCTTGCGTAATACTTTTCTTTTCCCTATAGATGAAAACACAAACTTAAATTGCCAAATTTAACCGCTGTTTAAGCGTTAAGTATTCATTGGAAAACCTAAAATAGGACTGTATGAATTCTATTCTCCTCAGATACATTCAATGTTTATTTTTCTGATATATGTAAATTAATTGCAATTTCTTACACATATTGACACCCTCTTTTTTCTCTGCTAAATTAGCTAGTAATACAAAAATCTATGACGAGAAATAGTACGATTTGCAACCTGTTCTTCAGAGAGTCGACAGTTGGTGAAAGTCGATGGGCAGCGCTAATCCGAAAATCATCTCTAAGATGCCTCACTGAAATTTTGTAAGTGACGCCGGTGTCTCTACCGTTATCAAAGAGCACGTATGATAGTACGTTGACTGAGCGCCGCATATTGACTGTTGCGGAATTTGGGTGGTATCGCGAGTATAAACTCGTCCCTTAGCATGGGCGGGTTTTTTATTTTATCCAAAATATACCTACAAAGACTCTGTTCCACTTTGCTATCTCTAAATTTTGTGAAAAAGGAGATTTGTCTGATGAAAAATTTAGTTGTCGTTCTAGGTTCACTCATTGTTGCATTTGCTTTTAATTGCTTTCTTGTTCCTCACGAAATTTTAAGCAGTGGAATTAGCGGTCTCGCGATTTTACTCGGAATACTTACACCCTTCGATACGGGGATTTATAACTTTCTATTAAACGTCCCTTTACTCATCTTAGGTTATTTTAAACTTGGCAGAACAATTACGATTAACACACTTGTATGTGTAGCTTCTCTCTCGTTATTCTTATTTCTAATCCCAGCTGTCGCCATTACGGACAATATGCTATTATCTACCGTTTTCGGTGGAGGCATTGGCGGGCTTGGTGTAGGCCTCATTTTAAAATTTGCCGGAACGTCAGGCGGATTGGATATCATCGCCATCATCATCGCGCGTGCCAGTTCTTTCAGCGTTGGTTTACTACTAACAGGCATGAACGGAATCATCGTGCTCATTTCAGGATTTGTCTTTGACTGGGAAATTGCCCTGTACACACTTTTGTCGATTTATATTACAGGGAAAATGATTGACACAGTCTTTACAGACCACCTCAAATTAACGATGCAAATTGTTACGACGCAAGGCGATGCGATTAGAAACGAACTACTTGAGTCGATTTACCGTGGCATTACAATCACGGAAGGCTACGGTGGCTACACACAAGAAAAGAAAGATATCTTAATGATGGTGTTGACTCGTTACGAAACGTTGCACGTCAAAAATGTTGTGAGAAAACATGATGAAAATGCATTTATTAATATGTTTGAGACTATAGAAGTCGATGGAAAGTTTTCCATCAATAATTAGATTGAGAAGACCAGGCAGTGATGCCCGGTCTTTTTTTGTTCTACAGGAATCCCCATCGCGTCTGCTGGGTCATTCAACTTAAAATCAAATACATCCTTTGAATGATCAATGCTATACTTGTTATACCAAATTTATATGAATAGGTTTTTGATTCAAAAAACGTCATTTTCTTGTAGAAAGGGGTTTTGACTTGAAAAAAATTGATGATTTAAAAGCTGGCGTTGCTGTCATTATTTTGAACAAAGAGAATCAAGTTCTATTGCAAAAAAGAGCTGATGTGGGCTTGTGGGGAATCCCTTCAGGACATGTGGAAATTGGTGAAACAGTGTCTGAAGCAGTCATTAGAGAGGTAAAAGAAGAGACTAATTTAGATGTAAGAATCGAAAAACTGATTGGTGTTTATTCCGACCCTGATTCACAAGTTTTCAAGTATCCAAATGGGAAGGCAGTACATTTTATTACGACTTGTTTTCTTGCTGAAATCACAGGTGGCGAACTTACATGTAACTCAGACGAATCGCTTGAAATTAAATTTTTTGATCCGGACAACTTACCAGCAGATTTGTTAACTATGCACCCTCAATGGTTAGAAGATGCTCTTTCAAAAAAGGAAACGGCATTTATTCGCTGATCAATATTTTAGAATAAGGATTGCGCCTATTCTTAAACACTATGTTTTCTTAATTAGGCTGACTATAATGCACAATAACAAAAGTAGGAAATGGAGAAGTAACTTGAAAAAGTATCAAACTTTATTATTTGATGTAGATAATACACTATTAGATTTTGGCGCTGCAGAAAGGGAAGCCTTACGCTTGTTATTTAAGGAACAAAACATACCCTTGAACCCTGAAATCGAAGCAAACTATAAAAGAATCAATCAAGATCTCTGGAAATCCTTTGAAAAAGGAAAAATAGATCGCGACGAGGTCGTGAATACTCGCTTTTCGATTTTATTTAAGGCATATCATCGAGAAGTGGATGGTGCGATACTTGAGAAGAGCTACCGCACCTACTTGGAAGAGGGTAAACAACTAGTTCACGGGGCGCTTGAATTGATAACAGACCTGCAAGATCACTATGACTTATACATTGTTACGAATGGTGTTTCCAAGACTCAGCATAAGCGATTACGCGCTTCAGGATTATATCCATTATTTAAAGATATTTTTGTGTCAGAGGACACAGGCTCTCAGAAGCCAATGAAGGCGTATTTTGATTATGTATTTGAAAGAATTGCTAATTTTGATGTAAACCAAGCTTTAATCATCGGGGATTCTATAAGTGCGGATATTCAAGGTGGACAGCTCGCAGGACTAGACACATGTTGGTTTAACCCTGAAATGAAGCCTAATCACACAAAGATTGTTCCTACCTATGAGATTCAAAAACTTGAAGAGCTTTATCGGGTTTTGTTGGAAAAGAAAACTTGAAATGGTATCAGTAGTCAGTCATGTAAATAAGTCTTCAATTTTCTAGCGCGATTATTATAAATCAAAAGCCTATTTCCTCGTCAAAAAGAGGAATTAGGCTTTTATTATTCTATCAGTAAATGCATTAGCGGAAAGAAGTACGTACTTCGGCAATCACCGGTGAGAAAGACGATGATAATGGTCATGCCTATGCCAAAATCACGTAAGAAGCGAAATATCGCTCTCTTCCGTTGCCTATTGAAGTACAACCATCACTTTCGCCCCCCTCCCCTATTAAGGATTAATCGTATATGATAGCTTTTCCTTGTTCACGCAACTTTTGTAATGATGTCAGCATATGATTGATTTCATCATCGGAATGTCTTTCCCATGAACCTAATTCGGCTATTATTTTCAAAGGAGATTTTGATCTATACGAACGTGTTGGGTTTCCAGGAAATCTTTTGTCGGTTAAGTTCGGGTCATTTTCAAAATCACCCAATGGTTCGACAATATAGATTCTTTCCTTTGCTTTGGATGTTGCCAGCTCAGCACCCCATTTAGCCGCATCTAATGTCGCAGTAAAGTAGATATAATTGGATTTTTTGTCTTGATAATTTGATAAGTGTTGTGGTTCTAATAAATCTCCAATTTCCAGTTCTGCTTTCGTACCATGAAAAAACGGACCATTATCTAAGACGTCTTTTTTATTGTTCAAACAGATACACCTCTTATCTAGATTTGCATTTCATTATAGTGCAAATTTCTTTAAAAAACAGACTGAAAATCAGTCATAAATATTGGTATAATATATGTAGAGAGAAAGACATCGAACGATCATTACTTATCTTTTACGTTTATTTAGCAATCAATATTTTGATTATCAAAAAGCCTAATTCCTTTTTTACAATAAGGAATTAGGCTTTTATTACGCCAATTAAAAATGGTACATGCTTATATCACTTAAGAAACGAAACACCATTCTCTTCCATCGCTTGCTGCAGAACAGCCATCGCTTTCGGGCCCATCCCATGGAGGTCCATCACTTCTTCTTCTCGATACTTGGCTAATTCATCCAATTTTGATATACCAGCTCCCGCTAATGCACGGAGTGCCGGTTTGGCTAGTTTTGGTAAGTCAGTTTGTTCGTGTGTCATTGAATCCTCCTAATTATCGTTGCTCGTAATCTTCTTCAATAGCATTTTTCCACGTATGGTCTATTTTTTCATCCATTCGAAACGAGGCAACCGCTTCATTGATCGCATTGTAACTCACTTGTACGCCTTCACTATCCGCGTGATAATTTACGGCAAAGTCCTCGTGAATACCGAACTTCTCAGCAGTAGCAATGGCGTCGATATTCGCCCCGAGGAAGATAAACTCCCAACCGCAATTAGCCTTTTTACTTTCAATCATCGCCTTGATCTTTTCAGATTCATATTCCCGACTCGCATTTTCCATTCCATCCGTTGTGATCACGAAAAGCACCTTGTTCTCAGCTTCTTTACGACTAGTTTTTTGAATGGAAAATCCAATTGCATCCAGCAAAGCAGTCATGCCGCCGACTTGGTAATCCCGTTCCGTTATGATTTCCACTTCGCTGATTGGGACCGCATCATGCAACAATTCATACTCGTCGCTAAATAATACCGTCGTAATCGTCGCTTCCCCATTTTCTTCCATTTGCTTTTGAAGCATCGCATTATAGCCGCCAATTGTATCTGCCTCTAGCCCACTCATTGAACCACTCTTATCCAAAATAAAAACCAATTCTGTTGTGTTTTCACTC
Organism: Sporosarcina pasteurii; assembly: GCF_041295575.1. NCBI lineage: Bacteria > Bacillati > Bacillota > Bacilli > Caryophanales > Caryophanaceae > Sporosarcina > Sporosarcina pasteurii. The sequence continues at coordinate 3,176,742 of NZ_CP160452.1, forward strand.
ATTTGTTATCCCTCGTTTGCTATTTGTTACATTAAGGATAACAATTCAACCTTGCGATTTGGTCGCTTCGAAAGCGACATTTATGCGCCTAATAAAATTTGGTCAAAATTAAATAACGCCTCGTTAATTTCATGGATATCATAATTTTGTTCTGCGATAAAGTATTCGATAATCACATCAAATTTACTACTGCGCGATAACGTATAGCCCGCTTTTGCCAATAAGTCGAGCGTCTCCTCCATCGTTAATTCCAGCGCAATTGCAAACGCAATGACCGTTTTCTTCTGCGGGTTATACGTATCCGAATTACGGATTTTCGAAAACAATCGACGGTCAATATTCGCTTTCTTATACGTTTTAACGTCCGTCATTCCTTTTTCATCAATTAGACGGAGTAACCTTTCAGAAAACGACTCATCTAATCGTTCCAGCACACTTTCCAAACTACTTTCGATAGATTCCTCTAAAACGATATCTTCCATTTCGTTTTGCAAATAAACCTGTTCTTCTTCTAAATGTTCATCAAGGTACTTTGAAATAGACGTAATTAAATGTTCATCGACACGAAGTATTTTCTTATCGAATATGACAAGATATACAACCATTTCATGTTCTTGCAAAAATTCGCGAATGGTAGATACCGCCATGCGGAAAGCTTCTTCAATCGGATATCCGTAAATGCCTGAAGAAATGAGCGGAAAGGCAATGGATTGAAAATCATTTGTGTGCGCAAGTGTTAATGCGTTTTGATAACATTTTTTTAATTGCGTTGCCTCATTTGCATGTCCACCTTGCCAAATCGGTCCAACCGTATGAATAATTTTCTTCGCAGGCAGTTGAAAACCATCCGTCATCACCGCTTCCCCTACCGGACAACCGCCGATTTCATCGCAAGCCGCCTGCAACTCGGCTGCCCCAGCGGCATTAAAAATCGCACCACAAACACCCCCGCCTTGTTGCAGTTCTTTATTCGCGGCATTCACAATGACATCGACGTCGAGATTTGTAATGTCATCTTCAATTATTTTAAATGGCATTGATGTCTTCTCCTTTTAATCAAACAGATCTTATTGTTACTATTCACTATCCCCCTATCAAATTCCTTCTTTCCTTGTCACGCATACACATTCAAAAAATATTTTTACGCTTTTGTATTCTTTTTCAAATAAATCTTCTATATAAAGAATGACAAGGTCTATTAATTGGAGGGGATTTAAAATGAAATTATTAATTAATGAATCACCACTGCAAGTGCTCCCATCATTGGCTATGATCCTTGGATTAAACGATGCACTTTTAATCCAACAACTACACTACAGACTGCTCATCTCGAGAAATGAACGGGATCTGCATAAGTGGGTTTATCGAACATATGAAGAATGGCAACGCGAAGAATTCCCATTCTGGTCTGTCGATACGATTAAACGAACGATTCGTAGGCTGGAGAGTAAAGGGTTAATTGTTTCGACCTCATCGTATAATCGGATGAAAATGGACAAGACGAAATGGTACCGGATTGAGTATGTGGCCCTTCAACGCTTGATGGAGCAAAATGCCCCCATCATGGAAGCAAAATCAAACGAAGAGGAAGGTCAAATTGCCCAGTGTGATGAAGGCAAAATGCCCCTAGCAATAACCAAAGAGATTAAAAGTATTAAAAAAGATATTGTCGGGAAGCATCCCGACGTTGTGTCTGTCATTGATTATTTAAATGAGAAAACCGGTAAAAATTTCAAGACCACGTCGATTGCAACAACGCGATTAGTGAATGCTCGCTTTCAGGAAGGTTACGAAATGGATGATTTCCGACGGGTCATTGACACGAAGGTAGACGAATGGCTAACTGATGCACACTGGCAAAAGTATTTACGACCTTCAACGTTATTCAATGCAACAAATTTCGAAAACTATTTGGAAACATACAGGAGTGAAAATGAAGGTTTACCGAAAATTAATTTACCACAAATATTCGAATTAGATTTGAGCAAGGGGGAGTCTTAAATCAGGCGCGTGTCACATTTTGACGATTCAAACTGACCCCTAAGTTTTATCGAAAGTTGGCACTTACAAAGAGACCAATCCTTTGTTAAAGTTATCAGACAATCTAACGAACATCTTTTTAGAATGAAGATATTAAATCACTGGAGGGATATGCAATGCAAAAAACAACAACTTATTCAAGCGCACGCACTTATAATTTGATCATCACATCGATGTTAATTGCACTCGTATTTGTTGCTACGATGTTATTAAATATCAAACTGCCAATCGCGGCAAATGGCGGCTTGGTCCACCTTGGCACTGGGATGCTCTTTATCGTTTCCATCCTTTTTGGCCCTAGAAAAGGCGCCATCGCTGGTGCTGTCGGCATGGGATTATTTGACTTGGTCGCCGGTTGGACTTTATGGGCGCCCATCACTTTTATAGCTCGCGGTATTCAAGGCTATATCGTTGGAAAAATTGCTTGGTCAAATGGCCGCAATGGGAATAGTTTAGGTTTCAATCTATTAGCCACAATTATTTCGGCACCATTCATGATTGCAGGCTACTACATCGGAGAAGCCATTATCTTTAAAAGCTGGCTCATCCCAGCCGCCTCCATTCCAGGCGACGTTGTTCAGATTGTCATCGGAATCGGCGTGGCAATTCCAGCGTGTGTCGTGCTGAAGAAGCTGCCGTTTTTTAAGTAAGAATGGAAGAGTAGATCACCATATTTACGAAGACGAGCAAGTAGCACGCTTTATATTTTAATACGAAAACAAGCTGACGGAGGCTTTTTGGCCAATGTCAGCTTGTTTTTATTCATTATCAAAAATCCCTACACTCTCAAACTTATATTTTATTTATTTTTTATTGAGTTTATAAAATAGCTAATTTTATAGAAAAACTTTATATAAACTTGCAGATAAATTATTTCTCGACATTTTTATATGTTTTTCCGTATATTATTTGATCTTTTCACCAAAATAGGGTATAATTATATAAAATTGTCGAAAGGACGTTCGTAAAATAATGAAAAATGACAATACGTTACACGTAATGGAATTATTCGCTGGCGTTGGTGGCTTCCGTCTCGGATTAGAAAAGGCTAACCCTTTCCTTTTCGACATTACTTGGGCCAATCAATGGGAGCCGTCCCGAAAAGCTCAAGATGCTTTTGAATGCTATACTCGAAACTTTCAAAGTGGCGTACATAGCAACGAAGATATTGCCACAATTTCAAATGAAACCTTTGAACAATATTCCCCAGATTTAGTTGTTGGAGGTTTCCCTTGCCAAGACTATTCCGTAGCAAGAACACTTTCAGGAGAACAAGGTATCCAAGGGAAAAAAGGTGTGCTTTTCTGGGAAATAAAAAGAGTATTGGAAAGTACACACCCTAAATATGTTCTTCTAGAAAATGTGGATAGATTATTAAAATCTCCATCTGCTCAAAGAGGACGAGACTTTGCTGTAATGTTAACTACTTTTAGAGATTTAGGTTATACAGTTGAGTGGCGTGTTATCAACGCTGCAGAGTATGGCTTTGCGCAACGCCGTAGAAGAGTTTTTATTTTTGCATATAAAAACGGGATTTCATTTTCTGATTCCCAAAATGAATTTAACAACGAAGAAATTGTTTTCAAAGAAGGATTCTTCGCTAAACCCTTCCCTATTAAAGATGAACCGTTTAAAAATCGTGTCGATTCAGTAAAACTTCCTAAAGATATTGTTGATGTATCCGATAATTTTTCTTTCAACTTTCACACGGCTGGTATTATGAGAAACGGAAAAATATATACGGTACATGCTGACCCTGTCATAACAAAACCTACTCCTTTAGGTGATATCTTATTGGATGAAGAGTTAGTTGACGAAAAGTACTACCTTTCACCTGAGGTTGAAGAGAAGTTTAAATACTTAAGAGGTCCTAAGAAAATCGAAAGAACATCTGCTAGCGGTCATAAGTATGTATTTTCTGAAGGTGGAATGTCTCCGACTGATTTATTAGATATGCCGGGTAGAACAATGTTAACAAGTGAAGGTTCTACTAATCGCAGTACACATATCGTCGAGGTAAACGGGCGAAAAAGATTATTGGCGCCTATTGAATGTGAGCGATTGAATGGTTTTCCAGATGACTGGACTAAAGGAATGACAGATCGCATGAGGTACTTTTGTATGGGCAATGCGCTTGTCGTAGGGTTAATTGAGATAATGGGCAATAGAATTGCTGAGATAGAAGACATCCATACCCCATCTGAGGTACAAATAGCACTTCCATTGAGTTGACACAAAAATGTGTCAACTTTTTATTTGTGCTAAAATAAATAGAAAGGATTATGTTGGAGGGGTTTTCTACATGCTTTACAAAACTGAGGAGGAACTTATTTATAAGGCACGGAGGGCAGAAGGTAAGTCATTTGGCGACATTGATAAAAGCGGCCGTATTCAAAATGAACGTGCAAAAGGACATTTAGGTCAAATAGTAGAAGAAAGTCATTTCGGCTATGAAGTGAATTCAAATCGGGAAGCCGATTTTGAAAATCTAGGTGTTGAATTAAAAGTAACTCCCGTTAGACGAAATAAAAATGGAACCTTGTCTGCAAAGGAAAGACTTGTTTTAAATATCATCAACTTTCACGAGGAAGTTCAACGGGATTTCCATACTTCAAGTTTTTGGTTAAAAAACGAGAAGATCCTGATGATGTTTTATAAATGGTTTCCAGAGGTTAAAAGAGCAGACTATAGAATACTCAAAGCTTATCTACATAAGTATCCAGAAGAAGATTTGGAAGTAATAAAAAAAGATTGGGAGCTAATCGTTCAAAAAATAAAGGACGGCCGGGCGCATGAGCTATCAGAAGCCGATACCAACTATTTGGGAGCTTGCTCAAAAGGGGCAAACAAGTCTTCTTTACGTTCGCAACCATTTAGTGATGAAATGGCGATGCAACGCGCCTTTTCATTAAAGCAAAGCTATATGACCGCACTTGTTCGGAAAGTCATTCGACAAGAAGATTTAGTTCGATTTAGTACAGCAAGTGAACTTAAAAAGAAATCACTCGAGCAACTTCTTTGGGATAAGTTCTCGCCTTACATCGGTAAAAGTTTAGAAGAAATATCGGAGGTTACCCAGCAAGTTATTAACCCAAACCCTAAACACTTTCTTCAGCAATTTGTTAGTGGATTACTAGGTATAAGAGGAATAAGGCTTAACCAAATCGAGGAATTTGCAAAAGCCAATATCCATCTAAAAACAATAAGACTGGAACCAAATGGAATACCAAAAGAGCATATGTCATTTAAAAATATTGATTTTATTGAATGGGCTAACGAGAGTTGGGATGATAGCTGGCTAAAAAATTATTTTGAAGAGACTAAGTTGCTTTTCGTGGTATTTGAATATAAAGAAACAGAAGGCGAAAACCCTGACGGAAAACTATATTTCAAGGGAATTAAGTTATGGAATATGCCAAAGAAGAAAATAGATAATCAGTTAAAAGACTTTTGGGTACATACCCAGTCTTTGATTCAGGATGGTATTGAATTAACCCCTGTAAAACAAAAAACGAGAACAATCGTTAGGAATAACCTTCCAAAACCCGGATACAACGGTGTTTGTCATATTCGACCAAAAGCAAGAGATGGTAGTGATAAAACTGAACTGCCTGATGGAAGAATGATTACTAAACAAGCATTTTGGTTGGATAATAAGTATATTGCAGAAATAATAGAGTCTATCAATCCCGAAAAAAACATAAAAGGATAGTGTTAATAAATATGTTAACGCCTGAGATAAAAGCCGAATGGATAACCAATACTAATTGTGAGTTTTATATTGCCAACGAAATGTTCCACAGGAATGCGGAACTTTTTCTGAAGAGTTACCCTAATTTAAAAGTAGATATTACGGATAGATTAACCCAAAAACTTGAAGGCGTTAACCACAGTATTAGAAAGAAGAACAAGCGGAAACATAAAGGATTAACTGCCGATTCAGTAAACAAAGTTATAAAAGATAGTCTAAAAGCAATTAGTAACCTTAAGTTTGAAGTCGAGTATAAGGACGGCGTTTTATTTGATTCTCCTAAGACAGGTGGATTTGACTTCGCCCTATTTGACGAAGACTTTAACATCGTTAATTTTAGAAACTATTGCTTTGGAAAGAAGGCTGTATTTCAAGGTATCGACGAGTGGACAAATGAATTAGATAAAAGAGTAGATTGGAAAAGTGCCGCCGACAGATTAAACCTACCTGACTTAACCAAAAATGCAGGCATTGATTTACCTATCATTAAAAAAGTACCAACCGTTATAGGTGAAGTGCAGTTTGGAAATTGGGCTTTAGCTTATTACGATATGTTTAAAGTGCTGCACCTAGATAATTTAGCTGATTTAGATTTGTTGATTTACATTACGGGAACCGGGGAGTTAGACAGTTACTTGAGCGATGGTAATGTGAATTATCAAAGCATGGAACATATAATAAATGAATATAGCAGTATATTAAAAGTTCCTATTTGGTTAATAGGACTAGACGTTAAACCAAAATAATATAATTCCTTTCCACGTATCATCGTATTTATTTAGCAATCGAATACCTTAATTCTTGGAGGCATTATGAAAAATATAAAAATCATAGCAATGGGCGGAACAATCTCCGCTCATCACGATAATCGTACTGATTTGAGAAATTATGTATCTGGCCATTATACGGGGGAGGATCTTGTACAAGCGATCCCTGAAATTCAAGAAGTAGCCAATGTGACAATTGAACAACTATCGAATGTCAGTAGTACTTTGATTAATTCGACGCATTGGTTAGCGCTAAAAGAAAATATTGAGAAAAGCCTAAATGACGAGGGGTATGATGGCATTGTCATTACCCACGGGACAAATACATTAGAGGAAACAGCTTACTTTCTTCATTTAACGGTAAACACAACAAAGCCGGTTGTATTAACAGGCGCACAAAGACCGTTTTCGGGCCTTAGCTCTGATGTCCATTTAAATTTACTTAATGCAGTCAGGGTCGCGAGTGTAGACGTATCGTACGGAAAAGGTGTTCTTGTCGTATTAAATGATCAAATTAGCTGTGCACGGGATGTTTCAAAAACAAATACATATCGGTTGGAAACATTCCAATCTCGTGAGCTTGGGTACATGGGATTTATAGACCCAGATCATACAGTTCAATTTTATCGGGCACCGATTCGAAAACATACAAGTAAGTCGGAGTTCTCCACACTTAAAATCGATACGCTTCCAAGTGTTGATATTGTTTACTCCTACGCTGGTGCAACCGGCACAATGATTGAGGCCTTAATCAATGCGAATGTAGACGGTATCGTTATGGCAGGAACTGGTGCGGGTCGTTGTTCAGATGCCGAAGAAATTGCATTACAAAAGGCGCGTAAAAAAGGCATTCAAGTTGTCATGGGCAGTAGAGTTGGAAGCGGAAGAGTTGTGCCAATTGAACAATACAAGTACTTGGAAGCTCCAACGACAGATAATTTATCGCCGCAGAAAGCGCGGATTTTACTCATGTTGGCACTGCTCAAATATGAGGATGATGCTGAAATACAAAGGATATTCGATACTTACTAATCAACACTTCCATATTTATACCAAAAACTCGATTGTTTGATCGACTTTATTTTAAATAGGTTTAAAATTCTAACTATGTTAAACTAGAAAGACAACTACATAGGCAGGGTGGGCGGTTGGTCACTTCCTCTTGGGGAGGTGATCCCATGACGACTTACGAAACGATGAGTTTGCTTTTACAGCTTAGCGCTGTTATGTTAGCGGCTTTTACGATTGTAATCTCGTTGATTGTATTCTTTGCAAAAAAGAAATAACCGTCCCCCATGACAAGGTTTGACGGTTATTTCTATACAAATCTTGGCCAACCGCTCTTCTTGCGGTCAGTAGTTGTAAAGCCGGATGTACCCGCATCCGGTCTTTTCATGTTATGCGTATCTACTTCTATTATACGCCAGAAAATAAGAAAAGACAAAAAATTCTACTTACATTATCTTACTTTATTATCATGTGGATTTTTGAATCATTATGGCCATAGTGGTACCAGACATTAACTTGAAGCTCTTTCTACCGGCATCGAACAACATCTAAAAGAACCGCCTGATTTGATAATTTCTGAGAAGTCGACTTCGATGACGTTGAAGCCGTGATTGCGCATTTGTTGATTCACTTCGGTATTTTGCGGTAAGCTAAACACTTTTTTATTTCCAATAGAAAGGACATTCGTGCCCAATGTAAACTGTTCTTCTTCCGATACTTCAATAAGCTTGTATTTCTTTTCTAACATGTCTACTGTCTCTTTATCGAGTGCTGGCGGAAAAATTAGGCCGATTTTTGGCGAAAGTATATTAAATACACAATCTAGATGCAGGTATTTTTCATCGAACGGGATTGGAATCACTTGATGGTATGGAAGCTTAGTATCCAATTCTTGAATCGCTTCTTTGCTCGTTCGGCTACTGACGCCGGCATAGACGGTGTTGCGGTCGATGATCACGTCGCCGCCTTCGATTTTATTCGCACGCAGCTTCTGAAATAATATATTAGATGATTTTAACCACTGTTCTAATGCATCCTCTTCACCCTCACGAATTTCCCTGGCCATTTCAGCGACAAAAACATCATCACCAAGCGTGAATCCAATATCACGTGTGAAAACTTGTTCCGGGAATTGTTCGGAAGCAGGTAAACGTATCACTTCTACCCCATGTTCCTCGAGTTTCTTTACAAATTCCTCATGTTGTTCCTTTGCAATTCGTTTATTAATATTCTCATCTTCATACTCTTTCTGAACATCGTTAATCACTTCTTGGATTTCCATATATGTGGGTTCACAAACGATAACGCGGTGTAATGTATCATATTCACTCCAACATCCTGTTTCAAGGTCTTGCTCTAATCGGGAATTCATTGCCTACCTCCAATTGACAATATTTGATTACCCTTATCAATGCCCCATTACTTCATTTTCAAACGCTAACAATGTGCATTTGTTTTAGTTGTTCATAACCGGGAAGAAGAGTGATATGTGATGCATATACTTTCTACGATGAAATGAATTAGATTGGAGTGATTTTGTGCAAACAAGTAAAGAATTGCTCGTGAAAGAAGATTTCATGAAACGAAATGACTTACCTAATTGGTTGATAAATGAATACCAAACTTTCCACGAAACGGTGACGGATAAAACATTTCCTTGCTATTTTGGCATGGGTGGCGAACTTAGGGGTGAACTTCGGTATGCCTACATCACGCAAAACGACTGGTCCAATTTACCGAAGGCATTAACATCATTTTTAGCACTTTTTAATAATCCAAACCATAAAAGACATGGACTTTTTGTGTTTGTGGAACCTTTTGAGGTGGAAGGTGCACTAGAAGATTACAGAAAACAATTTTGGGAGATTCTACAGTATCTCCATGAAGTGGATGACATTGAATGGCCGACCGACAGTCCCCGCGACCCGGAGCATTACCTATGGGATTTTCGATTCCACGGTGAACCCATTTTTGTATTCGGGAATGCACCTGCTTATAAGCAACGAAAAACACGTGACTTAGGAAATGCGATGGTGCTCGGCTTTCAACCTCGTAAAATATTTGAAGGATTAAAAGGAACAGAAAAAGGCGGCATCATGTCTCGCGAAAAAGTCCGCCAACGGGTTGAGGTATGGGATCAGTTGCCGAAGCATCCTGATATTAGCCACTACGGCGACCCAACTCACAATGAGTGGAAACAGTTTTTTATCGGAGATGATGCAGAACCGATTGTAGGTAAGTGTCCATTTGTGCATAAAGAATTGAGGTAACGGTGGCCTGATTATGACCATTACTAAAAAGACCTAGTGCTAAAAGTTAGCGCTAGGTCTGAGTTTAAGATATTAATTCACTATTAAACTCCTCAATCGTTTCAATAAATTTTTCAATAGTGGCAGTTAAATAGGAATCAGCACGTCGAATAAAAATTGTATTAATCTTACTGTACTTTTCAGGAAGTGTATGACAATGGACGAACCCTTTTTTCACTAAATGGGAAGCTGCTTTCCTTGGAACAAATGTAATGCCAAGCCCCACTGTTACGCTACTTAAAATCGTTTCTAATGTACCAAACTCCATGATTTTTTTAGGTTTAATGTTCTCGTCTTTATACCATCGTTCGAGCCTCGCCCGGTATCCGCACCCTTCACTAAAACATAAGAACGGTTCATTTTTTAATTGTTCAAGTGAGGTTGCTTTTGTGTCTGAAATTAACACAAGTTCCTCTTGGAAAACATCATGCGCAACAAGTTCTGGATGTAGTTTTGTTTGCGTAACGAAGGCGCCGTCCAATTTATGATTTAAAACATCTTCTTGTAATTTTTCGGTAACGCCTGATACCAAAGTTAGGTCTACCTCTTTATATTTTTTATTGTAAGCTGAGAGAATATACGGTAGTTGAATCACCGTTTCGACTGTACCAATTTCTAATTTTCCGGCCGGTTCTTCCCTGCTTTGAATGACTTTTTTCATTTCATTTGTTAATGCTAGTATTTTATCACTATAGACTAATAGTTTTTTCCCTTCTGGCGTTAAATTCATTCCACGGCTATGCCGATTAAACAATGGTGAATTTAGCTCTTTTTCGAGCTTTTGAATTCTTGCGGTGACGTTTGATTGTACATAATTCAACTCTCTTGCCGCAGCGGAGATTGTCCCCTTCTTTGCGACGACTTGAAAAATCTCTAAGTCTTTAAATTCCATGATGTCATCTCCCCCATCTCCCTTTTATGATATCACGAAAAATGATACCCATCATCATTAACGTTCGTTTTACTTGATGTCTATTTTAGTGTTGAATGGAATATAGAGAAAGAGATAAGGGAGACTGGGAATCATTGAAGAATAATATTTTGTTGGGTGCATTTCTATGTTTCATTGCTAGTGTATCTTGGGGGGCAATGTTTCCGGTAGCAAATCACGCATTTAATCATATTGACCCGTTTTATTTTACGATTTTTCGCTACCTATCCGTAACTGTGATTTTAGTCGTTATGCTTCTGTGGAAAGAAGGTAAAGAGGCTTTTCGCTTTGATGGAAAAGGACTGTCGTTATGGTTCTTCGGGACAATGGCCTTTACCGTTTATAATTTACTGATTTTTTGGGGACAAGACTTACTGGGCGAGCCAGGCGTTATGATTGCATCGATTAACGAGGCTTTAATGCCGATGATTTCCATTGTGATTGTTTGGTTACTTAGTAGAAACCGACCACATGGGGTCACGTTGTTCTTTGTATTTACTGCGTTTGTCGGCGTAACACTGGTCATCACAAAAGGTGATTTCGGGGCGTTTATAACTGCAACAAGTGATATTGTACCTTCATTACTTATCTTTATCGCTGTTGTTGGATGGGTTGTCTATACGATGAGCGGCAGTAAGTTCAGCGAAGCTGGCTGGTCTGCACTTCGATTTTCAACGCTAAGTTGTTTACTGGGAACCCTTACTGCAACGGCCGTTACGCTAATCATTACATATACTGGATACGTGACATTGCCGACGATGGAAACAATCAAAATCGTCAGCCCACATATTGCATTTATGGCCATATTCCCTGGGTTAATCGCATTGCTTGGGTGGAACGTTGGGGTAAGAATTCTATCGCCATTAAACGCGCTATTGTTCATTAACTTTGTTCCAATCACAACACTTGCAGTCCAATTTTTCCAAGGTAGTCCACTTACGGTATATGATTACATCGGAACTGCATTTATTATCTTTGCATTAATCTCAAATAATATTTTCGTAAGATTAACACAGAACAATACAACACCACAAGTTCTGAGAAAGAGATTGCGCGAAGTTTTATCCTTGTTGCAAAAACATTAATAGCTATCCAAAAACCCGCTGATTAGCGGGTTTTTTTAATACCTATTTATCTTTTGGGTGACTGGAACCTTCAATCCCTTTCATTTATTCTAATACAAAGTGCTCAATTAACTCTTCTGTCAGTTGAAATCTTGGGTTCGTTGTATCACTGCCCTTTTCATCAACACCCATCACGACGCTAATTACACGTTTGCCATCAAAGATGCCTGTGCTGGCGAAACATGAACCTGCCAAATCCGTGTAGCCTGTTTTCAACCCATCAACTCCTGCCATCGCTAGCGGCATTCCAGGTAACATTAAATTTGTGGACCATAATTGGATTCCTGCACTCGTCCTAAAATCCGTCATTTTTGTAAAATCGAAAACCTCTGGGTGCCTCTCTATTAGCTTTTGAGCAATCCTAGCAACGTCCCATGCTGAAGCAATATTCGTTTCATCAGCACTTTTACCAATATAGTCCCCATCGAGCCCACTCGCATTAAAAAAGCTTGTTTTCTTCAAGCCGAAACTCTTTGCCTGTTGGTTCATTAGCGTTACAAAAGCCTCTTCCGATCCACTCACCATTTCAGCAAGTGCCACTGCTGCATCATTTGAAGAATTCACCGTCATCGCCGTAAAAAGTTCTTTCACTGTATACAAATTTCCAGGCGTCATACCCAATTTAACCGCGCCTGATTGCGCCGTCATTTGTTGAACATATTCGCTCGGCTCATAAGTATCTTCCCAAGTGAGCGTTCCATTTTTAATTGCGTTAAGCACAATATATTGCGTCATCATTTTAGACATACTCGCAATTGGCAATGCTTCTTTACTATTTTTTTCGTACAACACTTTTCCACTTTCCGCATCTATTAAAATCATTGCTTTCGCGTCCACGTTTAAGGTTACATTTTCTGTAAAGAACGGTTTATCCTTTACTATGAACGTAGCCCCGAGCACAGTAATTAGCACAAGAAATAAAAGCTTCTTCATATCATCCACACCTTTATAGGAAATCATAGATTAAGTATAGTGAACAAAAGTGTAGAACTAGCTATCTTATTCATGAAGAATTTCTTAAGTTTATTAATGCGAACTAAATTGTTTGGGCGACTGGAACCTAAAAAATCCCGCCGAATCATTCAGCGGGATTTAAAAAATACTTATACTTTTGTTACAACAATCTCTTCATCCACTACATCAACATGAACTTTTTCAACAACATCTTCTTCCAAAATTAAATCAGTTAATGGGTCTTCGATTTTATCTTGGATGACTCTTCTCAGCGGTCTTGCGCCGAAACGTTTGTCATAGCCAAGTGAAACGAGCGCTTGTTTAGCTTCGTCTGTGATTGTAATGTCAATATCGTTTTCTTCAATTGTTTCTTGTAAATCAATGAGCATCAAGTCCACGATTTCAAGAAGGTTCTCTTCTGTTAATTCATTAAATTGAACGATTGCATCAAAACGGTTGAGAAATTCTGGTTTGAAGTAATCGCTCAACGACTCTAATGTCGTTACCGCATCATGTTCAGGACGGTTAAAGCCGACACTTACTTCTTTAACGCCTGTTCCTGCGTTACTTGTCATAATAATGACTGTATCTTTGAAACTCACTGTTCGACCGTGAGAATCCGTTAATCGACCGTCCTCCATAATTTGTAAGAACATATGTTGAACGTCTGGGTGCGCTTTTTCAATTTCATCAAGTAAGAGAATTGAATACGGTTTGCGACGAATTTGTTCTGTTAATTGTCCAGCTTCTTCGTGACCGACATACCCTGGAGGTGAACCAATAATTTTAGAAACGGCGTGTTTCTCCATATATTCACTCATGTCGAGGCGAATTAACGAATCACGTGAGCCGAATAATTCTTCCGCTAATACTTTCGTAATTTCCGTTTTACCGACACCTGTTGGGCCGACAAATAAGAATGAACCGATTGGACGTGTTTTAGATTTTAGTCCCGCGCGGCTCCGACGAATTGCTTTGGCCACTTTATCGACTGCTTCCTCTTGACCAATTACTTTAGCACGCAGGTTGTCCGCCATATCCTTCATTTTCTCTTGCTCTGCCGCTTGCAGTTTCGTAACAGGGATACCTGTTTTCTCTTCAACAATTAACTCAATATCCGCGACTGAAACTTCTGTTGGCTCAGTATTTTCATTTTGATTTGCTTCTTCTAACTGCTTACGAAGCTGGATTTCTTCTGTGCGCTTATATGCAGCTTTTTCATAGTCTTCCGCTTCAGCTGCACGTTCCTTTTCCTGAATCACTTCATCTAGACGTACTTGTAGTGAGGCTGGGTCTATGGTTCCATGCGCTAAGTTCAAGCGCGCGCCGACCTCATCCATTAAATCGATTGCTTTGTCTGGTAAGAAACGGTCTTGAATATACCGTTGTGACAACGTTACGAAAGCATGAATGGCTTCTTCAGGATAATGAACTTCGTGGAACGCTTCATAACGGTCTTTAATGCCGTTCAAGATTTTAATGGTATCTTCCGTTGAAGGTTCATTGACAATAATCGGTTGAAAACGACGCTCAAGGGCAGCATCTTTTTCTATTTGACGATATTCTTTCAAGGTCGTTGCCCCAATTAATTGTAACGTACCGCGTGCAAGCGCAGGTTTTAAAATATTCCCTGCATCCATTTGAGAACCTTCTGTCGACCCGGCTCCGACGAGTAAGTGAATTTCATCGATAAATAAAATCACGTCTGGTCGAGCTTGTAATTCCTCAATCAGTTCTTTCATGCGCTCTTCGAACTGTCCGCGAATGCCCGTGTTCGTGACGAGTGATGCGACATCGAGCACATATACTTCTTTATTCATCAGTTTAACCGGTACATCGCCTTCATGGATTTTAACTGCCAATCCTTCAGCAATGGCTGTTTTACCGACACCTGGTTCACCAATGAGAACAGGGTTGTTTTTATTTCTTCTATTTAATGTTTCAATGACGCGTTTTACTTCTTGATCACGTCCAATGACTGGATCAATCAGTCCTTCTCTCGCATCATTTGAAAGGTTTTTACCAAGCTGGTCTAATAAACCATTGTTTTGATGGTCTTGGGCTTGTATCGTTTGCGCTCTTGCTTGTTGTCCACCATTTTGTTGGAAAAAGTTATTTTCTTGATTATTAAATGGAGAGAAGTTTCCAGCATTCATTTGTCCTTGTATTTCTTGAAAACAAGCACGACACATGTGTATTTGTATGTTTCGATTATTGACATGTAATCTCAGATTCACAGCCGCTTTGTTTTTACCACAATGTTGACAATTCATATTGGGTTTCCTCCTTTAGCGAATTAAATATATATCAAACCTTGACTTTGACTATCTTTGACTTTCTGACTTTATTATACATTGACCTTATTTGACTTTCAACCACTTTGCTTAAAAAATAAAGGAGCCGTCCAGAAAATCATTTTTTCTGGGACAACTCCTTCTATATAGAAATCATTCTATTCCCCGTTGCTTTCCGCGGGCACGGCTTCAATCTCCTCGTCACTGCGTTCCTGCGGGGCAAGAACTTTCTGTATAATTTTTGTAAAGACCACAAAAATTATACAAACCGAACCCTTCGCTGTTCGGCTAGCTCGCGCTGTTCCCGCTGGAGTCGCCGGTTTCCACTCCAAGCAACTAGAACTTAATCTAGAACGGGATGAAAAAACATCGTATCTTCTATTTTAATTCCCAGTAGACTTACTTAGACAGCCCCTTATCATTCTTTGACAAAGTCAATCGTGCTTCTAACTGTGTCGATTGGACGTACTAGTTTTTCTATTTGTTCGCGTTTAGGCTCTAAAAAAGGTGGGAGTGAAAGCTTTTCGCCAAGCGTTTCGTATGGTTCATCGCCCATAAATCCTGGCCCATCAGTTGCAAATTCAAATAAAATCCCTGGCGCAACTCTTGCATAGAGCGATTCAAAGAAGAAACGATCCACATGTCCTGACGTTTGAAAACCAAATTGTTCAAGTCGTTCTGTCCATTCATCTAAAACAGCACGATCGTCTACACGAAATGCCACGTGGTGCACTGTTCCATAACCTTGTTGTCCCACCGGCAACGTCGTGTTTTTCTCGATAATCACTTGCGCACCGTTCCCGCCTTCTCCTACTTCAAATAAATGAAAATCGCCATCTTGCGCAATTTCCTTAAATAAAAGGACCTTTTCCAACACTTCTTTCATATAATCAAATTGCGCGATGCGGATATGCACGGGCCCTAATCCAGTAATGGCATACTCTAAAGGAATCGGACCTTTTTGCCAAGGTGTCCCAGATGCTACGCCTTTATTATGCGCATCGGAAATGAGTTGATATTGTTGGTCATCGAAATCAACGAAGGACAGTACTTTTACACCAAACTGTTCCTGAATCCCGTCATGTTTTACTTGTAAACGATCGAAACGTTTCTCCCAGTAGGTCAATGCTTCATCTGACGGAACTCTAAATGCTGTTCTATGAATTTCGTTTGTCCCGTGAACGCCTTTTGGAATTCCTGGGAAGTCGAAAAATGTCATATCTGTGCCTGCGCTTCCGACATCATCTGCAAAAAACAAATGATACGTTTGGATATCATCTTGGTTGACCGTCTTTTTCACAAGACGCATGCCTAATACATACGTAAAAAATTTATAGTTTTCTTCTGCACTACTCGTAATCGCTGTAACGTGATGTACACCTTTTAAATGGTTCATGCTTATTCCTCCAGTAAAATGATTTGATATATTTAAACGCTGCCTACATTATCTCGAATTCAAGGTAATTATATAGAATTCATTTTATAATGTCAATGTCACTGCTTTTAGTATTGATTCTTCCCCTCAAAATAACTCTAAAACAAAAATCGACAGAATGCCTCAAACGATACTTGAGGTTTCTGTCGATTTCCCAGGAAATAAACCGAATTATTTCCTGCCTTGCTCGTAATATAAATTCATTTCATCTTCCGGTACCATACTTCCGCCCGTTGCCCATACAAGATGTGTTGCATTTTTTGAAGCAGCATTTTTCATTGATGCTTGAATTGAATGGATAGGGCCAGTCATCCCAGCCAACGCAGATGGTTCTAGGCGGATGCCTTCCGAATCTGTCAATTGGGTAAGTAACTTAAACATCGTTTCATCGGAAATTGTGTAACAGCCGGACAATAATGGTTCCATTGTTTTTCCTACGAAACCGGAAGCCGTTCCGACCGCAAGTCCGTCTGCTGCAGTTTCATTGTCTAGTCCAAAATCATGGACGGAAACTGCATCGTGTAGACCTGTCATCATGCCGAGTAACATACACGGTGAATGGGTTGGCTCTGCGAAAAAGCAATGCACATGGTCACCGAATGCTAGTTTTAATCCGTAGGCAACACCGCCCGGTCCTCCACCGACACCGCATGGTAGATAGACAAACAAAGGGTGATCTGCATCGACAATTGTGCCTTGTTCAGCTAATTGTGCAGCCAATCGTTCACCAGCGACTGCGTAGCCGAAAAACAAATCTAAGGAGTTCTCATCATCTACAAAGTGACAAAGTGGATCTGCTTCTGCTTGACGACGACCTTCTTCGACAGCTTTACTATAATCGTCTTCATATTCAACTACGATTACGCCTTTTTCACGAAGCATATCCTTTTTCCACTGTTTCGCATCGGCTGACATATGTACAGTTACTTCAAATCCTAATTGAGCACTCATAATGCCTATGCTGAGTCCTAAATTCCCCGTCGAACCGACCGCAATTTTATGTTTCGAGAATAGCTCGCGAAAGGCATCGTCCGCAAACTTACTGTAATTCTCTCCCTCTGTAATCAGTCCATGTTCTAGGGCTAGCTTTTCAGCGTGCTTTAATACTTCATAAATGCCGCCTCGCGCTTTAATAGAACCCGAAATCGGCAATGCATTGTCTTCTTTTAACAACAGCTCGCCTGGAATTGCAATCGAGTATCGTTGTTCTAGTTTCTTCTTCATAGAAGGAATCGCAGTCACCGGCGATTCAATAATGCCTTTTGATTGTTTCGTTTCAGGAAATACACGTTCTAGATAAGGTGCAAAACGTTGTAATCGTTCAGATGCTTCTTTTACTTCTGCTTCACTTACCGTTAATTTAGAAAACCCTTCATTAGCACTCTCGATTAAAGGGTTTAACCAGTACACTTCTTCCCGATGCATCACTTTCTCGAGAAGTGGGTGCTTTTCTTTCAATTCCGCTAATCTATGTTGCTCCATCATATGTACGCCACACCTTTTCTGAGTATTTACTAAAGAGTATAACATAGAACATTCTTACAGTTTATTCTTATCTATCTTTGTTTTTTTTAACGCTTGTATCATTTTTGATTAATTTAGAATAATCTACAATAAGTTCATAATCCCCCCACCTCCCATCATATAGTAGATTAATTAGAAGGAGTGATAAATTAATCCTTACTAATACAGTTGCACACACCGTCTGCTATCCCTTCGAATAGAATAAGGTAACAAATCATCAAGACGATGTTTCACTTCAATGAAAACGAGATTTGCTGGCCTATTTTTAAGAAAGGAGGTCGCGAATTGTTTGTTTCAAGGACTTGCAATGACCCCTAACGGTTCGAGGAGGCGTTCCTACAGGCGACGGAAAATCAATTCGACAAGGTTGATTGCAAAGTTCTTTGCAATTCATGCATAAAGTGTATGCATGAAGTGCATAAGTATATGCACTAGATGTTCAGCCGGCATCGGATAATAACGATGATTTGTTACGCGCCAACAGCTTAGCTAGACTGGCAAAGGATAGATGAGTGAGTAGGAAGGTGATGGGATAAGTCGAGCAGCAATCCATGCTACCGACTTTGAATTTATCATGAAATGAATAAACAAAATACAAAACGCTACCTATTTTTAGGTAGCGTTTTTCTGTTTATAGTTTGGTACGTACATCCCAAAGTTCTGGGAAAAAGCGATGGTCAAGGACAGACTTTAAATAGGAAACACCGGAAGAACCGCCTGTTCCTGTCTTATGTCCAATAATCCTTTCAACCGTTTTCATATGGCGAAAACGCCATTGTTGGTGACTATCTTCAATATCTACGAGTTTTTCGGCAAGTTGATAGAGATCCCAATACGTGTCAACGTCTTTGTAAACCTTCAGCCAAGCAGCTGCAACTGACTCATCGCCTGTGTAGGTCACTGAGAAGTCCCTTTTTAATAAGGATTCATTGATTGGAAAACCTGCTTTTGCCAATGCTTTGATCGACACGTCGTAAATACTCGGTGCTTCATATGCCTCTTTTAATGTAGCAGCAAGTGCTGGATCTTTCTCGTAAATTTTTAAAATATGTGGTTGTTTATAGCCTAGCGCAAATTCAATTTGACGATTTTGATAAGATTGGAATCCCGAGGCCCGCCCAAGACTGTCTCGAAATTCCATATATTCTGCGGGAGTCAACGTCGATAAAACATCCCACGCTTGAATAATTTGCGTTTGAATACGAGAAACACGTGCCAACATTTTAAACGCTTCAGGTAATTCATCACGTTGTATCGCCGTAATAGCTGTTGTGATTTCATGCAAAATGAGTTTCATCCATAATTCACTCACTTGATGAATGACGATAAACAACATTTCATCGTGATGACCTGATAAGCGCGTTTGACTTGAAAGGATATGGTCAAGATTGAGATATTCTCCGTACGTCATCTGCTCTTTAAAATCCGTATAAATCCCTTTATCATCCATTTAGTCCACCTCTTTGATTGCCCGAATGACGGCACGAACTGGACTTCCATCAGCCCCATGGAGTGGCAATGGCAACGCAATCAACTCATAATCTCCCGGCACTACGTCATCCAAAACGATATTTTCTAAAATCATAATTTGGTGTGCATATAAGGCATGATGTGCATCCAGCGTCTTACTTTGCTCCGGGTCAACAGATGGTGACTCAATGCCGATTAGCCGGACGCCACGTTCTTGAAGTAACGGTGCAATATCGGCACGCAAGTAAGTGAAGAGTTCCGGGAAAACCGTTAAGTCTTTACGACCACCCGTTTTCAATAATATCCGTTCGGCACTGCCAAAATCAACTGCCTCCAATTCTTGACGACCAATACTTGCAGCTTCCGATAAATCTATGACACGCGCCCGCCCAATATACGTGTCAATCGGCAGTTCATGCACTTTTTCACCGTCATCTGCAAAATGAAAAGGGGCATCGATATGTGTACCTATATGAGTGCTCGTCGTTAATTTTCCAATATTAACTGATCCCGTATCTGCCTTTTTAAAAGCAACTTCATAAGAAAAAGGCGTATCTCCCGGCCATTCTGCAATCCCATTATGTAGCGGTTGTGAAATATCAATCCAATCACCGGTCATGCGACTACGCCCCTTTTATTTTCGAATCGTTCATATCGTTTTTCATCCACTATCTGTTTTAGGATTTGCACTGTTTTCCAAACATCTTCAAACGTATTGTACAAGGCAACGGGTGCAAGCCTTACCCCATTCGGCGCGCGGAAATCTGGAATGACACCTTCCGCTTTCAAAGCTTTACAAATTCGTGCCGCCTCTTGATGTTCCAATAAAATATGACCGCCACGAGTCTCATCCATTGGATTGCCAATGGTGAACCCATACCCTTTTAATTCCACATCAATGAGCGTTAAAAAATACTCTGTTAAACGTAAAGACTTCTCTCTAATCCGCTGTATTGTTGCTTCTTCAAAAAGCTCTAAAGCGCCAATAACAGGTGCTAAACTTAATACATGTGGCGTGCCAATTTGAAAAGCACTTGCATCTTGTGCAGGTGTCATCGTATGCGACATATCGAACTGGACCGCTTTATCGGAGCCAAACCAACCAGTTATTCCTGGTAACACGCCATGATGTTTTTCATGGACAAATAAACCGCCAACGGAACCGGGTCCCCCGTTTAAATATTTATACGTGCACCAAAAAGCGAAATCGACGTCTTGCTCATGTAATCGATGCTCAATTGCACCGATTGAATGGCACAAATCAAAACCAATCGGAATGCCTCGTTTCTTGGCTTCTTGCGTTAAATAAGCCATATCTAGCACTTGCCCACTCCGATAAAGCACAGAAGGTAATACAATCAGTGCTACTTCATCAGTCATGGCGTCCACAATATCCGCTTCTTTTAAAAATCGACCATCCCGACTTTTCACACGAACCAGATGTTCTTCTGGATCATAACCCTTCAATTTCAATTGACTTTGAAGTGCATAAATATCTGATGGAAAATTAAGTTCATCGGCAAGAATTTTAGTACGCTCTCCAGATGGTTGATAAAAGGTTGCGACTAGCTGATGTAAATTCGTCGTGGTTGATCCGGTTGCAATGACTTCATTTGATTGTCCCCCGACAAGCGGCGCCATTTTCTCCCCGACAGATTCAGATAAATAAAACCATGGATGTCTTCCTTCTGTCCACCCATCAATTCCGAGACTTTTCCAAGAATGAAGCAAGTCCAATAAGACCTTTTCAGATCGCTTCGACAATAAACCGAGCGAATTCCCATCCATATAGATTTTGTCTTCCAGAAGATAAAACTCTTCCCTGAGATGTGCCAACACATCTTTTTCATCCAAATGTCGCGCATACTCGACTGTTTTTTTATCCATTGCCCATTCCCCCCTATGTTCTACGGATATTTCAAATCTACACTACGATTACTTAAACCATCCTTTTTCCTTATACCGTGAGATGGCTTCAATTCGATTGCTCACTTCTAACTTCTCAAAAATTGTAGATATGTAATTTCGTACTGTTCCTGGTGTTAAAAATAGTTCATTCGCAATTTCTTTTGTTGTTCGTCCTTTGGCCACGAGCCTCAACACTTCATTCTCCCGATTCGTTAATGGATTTTCCCCATGGTCATCAAAAGCGATATCAACAAGTTCTGGTGCATATATACGTCTCCCATCCATAATCAATCTAATGGAAGTCACCAATTCCTCAATTGGACTATCTTTCAATAAATAGCCACGAACGCCAGCTCTTCGTGCACGTTCAAAATAACCCGAACGCGCAAATGTCGTTAACATGATGATTTTACATGGGTAATCATTTAATTCCTCTGCAGCATCTAATCCTGTCTTAACTGGCATTTCGATATCCATTATACAAACGTCAGGATTCTGCTCTTTGACAAGTGTGATGGCCTCTTCCCCGTTTTTGGCCATCCCAACGACTTCCATATCTTCTTCCATTCCAATTAATGACCCTAAGGCACCTAACATCATCCCTTGGTCTTCTGCAATGACGATGCGAATCACCTTAATCCCCTCCCTTACTTTGTTTAAGTATGACTGGGACGCGGATTAGTAATTCCGTTCCCTTATCGCTATTAATTTCTAGTTGTCCGTTGACAAACTCAAGCCGTTCTCGAATTCCTTTTAACCCGTTACCGGGGAGATTCCAACCTTTCGAAGGAATGCCAATGCCATCGTCTTGTATACGAATGCTGAATTCCTCAGGCAATTGTTCAAATGTAATATAACAAGCCGATGCATAACTATGCTTGACAACGTTGGTCACCGCTTCTTTTAAACACATACTCATAACATTTTCAACCAATGGCGGAATGTTTGTAAACTGCGGGTCCCCTTTTACTGTGAACGTCATCTCCGCCGCTTTCAGTACTTGTCGTACACGAATGAGCTCATCTGTTAATTTTGTCATCCGTATATCGTCTACTAGATCGCGAACTTCTTTGAGCGCTGCACTAGCAGTTTGTCGAATATCCTGTAACTCTTTTTCGGCAGCTTCCGTATTTTTAGAAACTAATCGACCGGCAAGATCACTTTTCAGGCCAATAAGCGATAACTTTTGCCCTAGAATATCATGTAAATCGCGCGCAATCCGTTCACGCTCTTCCAAGATAATGAGTTCTGCAATTCGTTCCCGTGCGTTCTCCAGCTGCCCTTCCAACTTTTCGCGCTTGTTACGATTATATAAATTAAATGGCAGCAGCACTGTGCCAATGACCGATATTAAAATGAAGTGAAATTGTGGTAAAAACAATTCAATCTCAATGAAAAATCCTGTCACAATGGCACCGATTGTCAGCGCAATATGTAATCCATAAATAATGAAAAAGCCAACAGGATGTCGAATATTCCCGATAAAGAAAGCGATAAATATAGACAAATAGACATAACCAAATAGTAGCGTCATCGCAATGTTGATGACCATTTCGAAACTGACCCACATATACACAAGGCCTGTTTTAGAGCGGTATGAAAATCGATATGACAAGAAAAACAACAGCAGTAATGTAATTCCAATCGCGATTTCGATTGGAGAAGATGAACGAAATATGAAAAAGAAAGGTAATAAACAAAAAACGGCCCATGCGTAAATACTTAGCCATGGATTTTTTGGAAATAAACTATACCAATGCTGCACCTCTAGTGTCACCGCCCTTAATTGTACTTATTGTACCAAATTTTCAAATAAAATTATATGCGTTACCCGGATAATGTTGATTTCCGTTCCGGGTGGACGCTTTCCGCTCCAATCAACGGTAATTCATTATATATAATAAACCCATCCAAAGTCATACTCATACTTCCCATCCGTTGAAAATAGAAAAAGTAGAGGGTGTGAGATACCCCTCTACATGAATTCATACTATTTTAATTACTCTCCTTCAAAACTAGTCTTTTTCGGTTTTAAGTCCATTTTTGAACTTGTTTCTTGAAGGAGGTGTTTGATTTCACCAAAGGTTACAAAGTGTTTCTTTTCTGGTGCATATAATTTGTATTTTAATGATTCAAGGCTCGATTTTAGCGTAATTGTCGTTGCCATATGAAGGGGTGGTGTTGAGTTATGTGCTTCTTCCAAATTGTAATTTGGAACTCTTGGCGATAAATGGTGGACGTGATGGAAACCGATATTTCCTGTCACCCACTGAAGCACACGCGGTAATTTGTAATAAGAGCTTCCTTCAACAGCCGCCTTCACATAATCCCACTCGGACTCCTCTTCGAAATAGGAATCTTCGAATGTATGCTGAATGTAGAACAACCAAATTCCGAGTGCACCTGCGACAAACATAGTCGTTCCTTGAACAATGACAAACGCTTGCCAACCTACGAGTAAAATCATGCCCGTATATAATACGACTAGAATTAGATTTGTTAAATACGTATTATTTTTTTCTTTCTGTCTCGCATCTTTCCGGTTAAAACGACTTGAGATTAGGACTAAGTATAGTGGTCCGAGCACGAACATGACTAAAGGGTTGCGATAAAGTCGATAGCAGAAGCGCTCCCATTTTGACGCTTCTAGGTACTCGTCAATTGTCATTACCCAAATATCACCAACGCCTCGCTTATCAAGGTTTGAGCTGGATGCATGGTGAATTGCATGTTCACGCTTCCACTTTTCATAGGCAAATAATGTGAGGACACCTGTTATCGTACCAATCACATCGTTTGCTTTTCTGCTTCTCAAAAACGATCCATGTGTACAATCATGGAAAATAATAAACATCCGGACAACAAATCCTGCTGCCAACATTGCAAAAGGAATCATTAACCAAACGGAGATTTTTAAGCTTTCATAGGCTAAGTACCATAGTAGAAAAAATGGGGGAATTGTATTTACTAGTTGAATCACACTTTTCTTTGTGTCTGACTTTGCAAAAGGCGCCACGTCTTTATGCAACCTTCTCGTCTTTTCTTTACTCATGTTATCCTCCCTATTCGAAGTTTTTGTAAATTCATTCATTTCTTATCTTTATGATAAATGGAATATCAATTTCATTGAAGACACGTTTGTCATGAGTTTTATATGACAAGTGTCATATATGTCATAAAGTTTTATATATTTCGCATACCGAAGAACTTTCAGTATACTGAGAGGTAGGGAGGGATAAGGATGTTGTACATAAAAAACGCAAAGATTTTAACTGGGACTGGCGATGTAGTTGAAGGGAATTTTACTGTAAAAGATGGAAAGTTCGAGGCAATTGGTTCATCCGTCATAATTCCAGAAGGTGCCCAATGTATTGATGTTAGTGGGAAAATTATTACACCGGGACTCATTGACGTACATACACATCTTGGCGTGTATGAAGAAGGTATTGGACAAGAAGGACATGATTTTAATGAAACAAGCTCAGAATCTACGCCTCAAGTGCGTGCAATTGACGGCATTAATCCGCAAGAAAAGGGATTTGAAGATGCGCGAAGTTTCGGGGTGACGACTGTTCAAGTTATGCCAGGCAGCGCTAATGTAATTGGCGGAGAAATGCTTGTGGTGAAAACAGTCGGGAACGTTGTAGATGAGATGATTGTCAAAAATCCGTCTGGCTTAAAAGCAGCAACTGGTGAGAATCCGAAACGGTTTTACGGAAGTAAAGGAAAAATGCCGACGACACGTATGGGATTGGCAGCAAGGCTTCGCGAGAAATTAATAGAAGCACAAAATTACATGAATAAACGTCAAAAGAATGAATGTGATCGTGATCTTGGACTAGAGCATATCGCGAAGGTACTCAATAAAGAAATTCCGTTACGCGTCCATGCACATCGAGCGGATGACATTGCGACTGTTCTGCGCATTCAAAGAGAATTTAATATCCGCCTAACTATCGAACATTGTACGGAAGGACATCAAATTGCGGATTTCATCGCCAAGCACGATGTACGTGTTTCGGTTGGACCAACGATGTCGACGCGTTCTAAAATAGAATTAGCGGATAAAGGGTGGCATACAATTGTTGCCCTAGCGAATGAAGGGATTCCCGTTTCAATTACAACGGACCATCCAGTCGTTGGAATCGAACATTTAATGACGAGTGCAATTCTTGCGGTTAAAAATGGATTGACGGAAGAACAAGCGCTTGAAGCAATTACTTTGAATGCCGCAAAACATATCGGCGTAGAAGACCGAGTCGGCTCGATTGAAGTCGGGAAAGATGCGGACTTTGTCGTTTGGAACGGAGACCCATTTGATCTTCGTTCAACCGTAGAGGCAACTTATATTGATGGGAATAAAGTTTATCAGAAATAACAAGAGGCACTCCATTTTGTTGGAGTGCCTTTAAAATTATTTTAAATCGGCTGCTTCTAGCCCTCTATTAATCTCACTTTCCATAATGACTGTATGAGATGCATTCCAAACTTGTTCACCTTTATTTAAAATAAATGCTTGTGGTGATTGGTGAGTAACGCCTAAATCACTTTCAATTTCATTTGAAACTGGGCGACTTTCTCTTACTTTTAACCAGTATTTCGGTATGTCCGTTTCATACGCTTCAAAACGGTTAAAAGCATGCGTACTAATCGGGCACGTCGTACTATGTTTTAATAGTAGGATTGGCTCGTCTTTAGATTTTTCTAACACTTCTTTCCACTCTTCAACAGTTACTAATTCTTTCATGATGATCAGCTCCCTTTTATCTTTTGATTTCTATGTTTATTATATCAAAGATACTTCCAATTACGAGTTGTAGTGCTCATCGGATATCTTTAACACTTTTTCTAAAAATGGTATACAATCGTAGAAAATGGAGGTTAGCGATGAAAGGATTATCAAAAAACATTTTAATTGTACTTGTAATTATTGTTGTGAGTGGGAGTTTATTTATAACCATGGCCAACCTCGTTGGTAGCGGAAAAATTGAAAGCTTTGATTTACCAATTATTCGATTAGTCCAAGGACTAGAGGCACCTTGGCTAACGGTCCTTTTTAAAACATTCACTTGGATTGGTTCAGCCAAAGCCGTCGTTCCAATCACAATAATTGTTTGCTTTCTTTTATTTTTCGTTTATAAACATCGTCAGCAGGCATTTGTATTCGCCTTTTCAATTGTTGGAACGATTGCTTTAAATGAATTGCTGAAAGGTCATTTTAAAAGAGCACGCCCTGAAATATATCGAATTATGGATGCCGGTGGGTATAGTTTTCCGAGTGGTCATACAATGATGGCCTTTAGTTTATACGGAATGATTACCTATATTTTATGGCGCAATATTAAAACGGTAGGAGGCCGCGTTGCTCTCCTTTCATTTGCTTCGTTTATGGCCTTTATGATTGCCACTAGCCGTATTTACCTCGGTGTTCATTATCCAAGTGATGTTGTTGGTGGAATCGCAGCGAGCACAATATGTGTGACCATTAGCGCAATCATTTACAGCGCTTGTCAACATCCACGCAAAAACAACGAGACAGAATCCACGTAGCCAAGGTTCTGTCTCATGAACTGCTTACTCACTCTTCTCAAGCTGCAATTGCCAGGAAACGCCAAACCTGTCAATGATCCAAGCAAATTTTACAGCAAACGGGGTTTCCGCTAAGTCAATGACAATCGTTCCGTCTTCAGACAACTTTTGAAATGTGTAATCAATTTCGCTTTCCCTCTTACAAGTCACAAATAGAGACATTGCAGGCGTAAAATCGACTAATTCGCCATGGCTGTTGTCCACCGTCATGAAAACTTGTCCGTTAATAGAAAACGTTCCATGCTGCACTTCCCCGTTTTCTTGATGTAATATACTCTCGATTTTAGCATCCTCAAAAACAGATGTATAAAGTGCCATCGCTTCTTCCGCTTCGCCATTGAACATTAATAATGGGGTAATTTTTTGATTGGACACGCCTAATCCCTCCTTCTGTACAGTTGTCTGTCACTTTACAGTTCAGTATACTAACGATATCAATTTTCAATACGATACTTCAGAATAGGGAGAACGACTATGAAACCATTCACAAAAAAAGTTATTGCACTGATTCAATCGATTCCATATGGTCAAGTCGCAACGTACGGACAAATTGCGAAAGCAGCAGGAAGTGCACGTGCTGCAAGGCAAGTCTCCTGGATTCTTCATTCAGCGAGCGAAAAATATCAATTACCGTGGCATCGGGTGATTAATTCAAAAGGAGAAATTTCCCTTACTGCAAGTGAACAACGGGTAATGCTTGAGATGGAAGGCGTCGAATTTTCAATCCACGGAAAAATCGATTTAAGTAAATACCAATGGCGATGCGCAAACTAATGGTTTACAAAAGGTGAAAAGTTTTTTAGAATAATAAAGGTTTCATTCCTATCAATATCGGGTATGAAAAACAAGTATGTCTTGAGCAGTAAAATAGTTAAGTGGAGTGGAATTATATGTGGAAAGACTTTAAAGAATTTGCTTTTAAAGGAAATGTGTTGGACTTAGCGGTCGCCGTTGTGATTGGCGCAGCGTTTGGAAAAATTGTTTCCTCTCTCGTCGAAAATATTATTATGCCGATTGTTGGCGCTCTAACAGGCGGTATTGACTTAACCGGCCTCAATCAAAAAATAAGAGGCGTGGATATTACATACGGTGTATTTTTACAATCTGTCCTCGATTTCTTAATCGTTGCATTCGTCATCTTTTTATTCATTCGTTTACTCGCGAAGTTTAAACGTAAAGAAGAAGTCGTTGAGGAAGAAGAAGAAGAAACGATTGATGCACAAGAAGCTTTACTGACAGAAATCCGTGATTTATTAAAAGAACAAAACGCAAATAAGTAAGGTTTAAAGAGACAGGGCATCTAACATGCCCTGTTTTCTTTTTAATGATCAACTGTGACGGAAAGTTCCTTGACCAATAAAGAAGGTGAACCATAGCCACCTGGGGAGAACTCCAAATCTGCCCCAACCTCTTCTATCTGTTTTAAGTAATCAAAATAGTTCCCTGCAATCGTCATCTGTTTGACAGGAGCAGTAATTTGGCCGTCTTGAATATGGAATCCTGTTGCCGCCACTGAAAAGTCCCCAGAAATAGTATTGGCGCCCGAATGTAAACCTGCTAAACCTGTAATGAGCACACCATCTTGAATCGAGGCAATTAAATCCTCTTTACTTTTCAAGCCTGGTGCAATGTACAAGTTAATTGGCGCAACTGAAAGTGTTCCTTTATAGGATGATTTACGGGCATGCCCCGTCGTTTCAACGCCGTCTTTTTGTGCGGTTTTACGATTATGGAAAAGTGTTTCCAACTTTCCTTCTGATACAATCGTCTGCTTTTTCGTAGCGACCCCTTCACCATCAAAGTTTGTTCCCCGTAAGGAATCTGGGTGACTTGGGTCGTCCACTAGTGTATACGCGGAAGATGCAATCGTCTGGCCAACTTTTCCTTTTAATAAAGATTGGTCTTTTTGCGTATTTTCTGCTGAATAAATAGGTGAAAATGTTGAAAGTAAGGACGCTGAAGCATCATGGCGCATAACGACCGGATACTTTTTCGTCGGAATCGATTGCTCGCCGAGGTGTGACAATGCCTCTTCAGCTACCTCTTTTGTAAATACATCCGCATCGATCGAATTGAAATCGCGCGTCATTTTAACAGCACTGCCCGTTTTCATCTCTTCTCCATCTTTCGCAACAGCCGAAACAAAAACGACAAGCCCATTTCTCTTTTCATCTATCGATAACCCTTTATCATTTGCAATCGCACGTTCTGTAGAAAAATCTTGAATCACACAGTAATTCAGCGTGACAATCCTTGGATCATACGCCAGCACTTTCTTTTCAATCGACTGAATGAGCGCAATCTTTTCTTCGTTTGGTACATTCGCTAAGGCTTCATTATAAAAAGAATGCGTATTGTACTGCTCGCTTCCTTCGAAAATTGTCGTTCCGTCATCCTCGTCAAGAATGGATGCATTTTCTTTTGCTTGATGAATTAAAAAGGCAATGGAATCGTCATCAACTTTTTCAGTGTAGGCGTAACCCATTTTTCCGTTATACAAACCACGAAATCCGATTCCGCCCTCTTCGGCAGTTTCATAACTGTCTATCGCGCCTTCAAAAATTGTACAGTGAAAAGAAGAAGATTTTTCATAATAGATTTCAGCTTCCGAAAAACCTGCGTTCTTCGCTTCAGCTAATAATTTGGATTGAAATTCATTGTTTTTCAACATTTATTCCCCCTTCGTTCCGCCGACTGTTATTTCACTTACGCGAATCATCGGCTGACCGACATTCACTGGCAAACTACCGCTCAGTGATCCACACATTCCCGCGCCATGGCCTAAATTATTCCCGACCATATCCACTTTTTGTAATGTTTTGGCACCGTTTCCAATAAGCGTTGCACCACGTACAGGTCTATCAATTTTTCCATCTTTTACAAGATACGCTTCCGAAACCGCAAAGTTGTAGTCACCGGTTGCTGGATTTACAGAACCGCCGCCCATATATTTTGCATAAATGCCGTTTTCTGTAGCTGCAATAATTTCATCCGGCGTCGATTGACCAGGTGCAATATACGTATTGGTCATCCGAGATGTCGGGTTGTATCGATACGATTGTCGACGGGAAGAACCGGTTGCCTCAGCATTCATCCGACGTGCGTTAAATTTATCAATTAAGTACCCTTTTAAAATTCCATTTTCAATTAATACATTTTTACGCGTCTTTTCCCCTTCATCGTCTATATTCAGGGAACCCCACTCATTCGGAATCGTACCGTCATCAATATACGTAACAATCTCCGGGGCCACTCGTTCGCCAATTCGATTCGCAAAAACTGAGTTATTCTTCGCAACAGATGTCGCCTCAAGCCCATGTCCACAAGCTTCATGGAAAATTACGCCGCCAAATTCATTATCAATGATGACCGGAAACTTCCCACTTGGACATTCATCTGCCTCCAGCATCGTCACCGCGATTCGCGCCGCTTCTCCTGCATAATGATGTAAATTTAAGTTCTCAATAAACTCAAATCCCGCATAAGCACCCGGCCCGTAAAATCCGGTTTGCAATTCCGCACCATCTGAAGCTGTCGTCTGCATTGCCAATCTACTTCGTACGCGCGTATCTTCGACAAACTTACCTTCCGAGTTTGCAATGAGTACATTTTGCTCTTCATCGATATAACGAATACCGACTTGATGAATGCGTTCATCATAATTTCTCGCAATGGTATTTGCTTGCTTCATAACCGCCACTCTTTGCGTATGTGCAACGGTCCTAGGCCATTTTTCAATATGATGAATCGGCTGGATAATCTCTTTTTGAAGCGGATGAATCGACCCATTTCCGCCACTTTTTATAGCAAGCGCTGCTCGTTTCGCCGCCTTTACCAAACCTTCCTCAGAGAAATCTGTCGTATACGTATACACATTTTGAAGTCCCGAGAAGATACGAATCCCTATCCCAAAATCCCGGCCTGAAATACTTTGCTCAATCTTTCCATCCTGAAGTCCAATTGAATTCGCATAACGATCTTCAATAAACACTTCAGAAAAATCCCCGCCCGTTGAAAGCGCGGCTTCAAGTACATTTTCAATGATTGACTGTTTAATCATCTTCACAACCTCCCCCTCTACTTATTATAGCAATCTATTCGGTTTACGAAAGAATCTTCTTAGACTGTTTTATATTTTCAAACAATAATTAGTCTATTCATCTTGTTGTTTGGTATATGCCTTGATTTAGATCGATTATGAATTCATTGGGCGGAGTTCAAAATTGATTGAGCGGAATCCGAAGCACTTTGCGGGGACTTCAAATGCAAATGCGCGGAATTCAATAAATTGAGTGGAGTTCAAAGTTGATTGCGGGAACTTCAATAGCTATTGCGAGGAATTCGGTTAAGGGTTCAGAGTAGGCTGAGCGGTATCCAAATTCGACAAAATTATATATAACAACTCTTCAACAATAACATTCTCTGTATTGCCACAATCTTCCGCGTTATGACATTGCCCGAAATTTCTTAAAGTGATATAATAGATGCAAAGTGAGTGATCGATAAAAGGGAGTGAAGGCTTCATGTGGTTCTTATACATTATGTTTACGCTATTTGCATTCGTTGGTATCGGTACAATCGCTGGTTTAGTTCGTACGTTCAGCAGCGACGGCAACCAGTAATTAATTCACAAGTAATTTAAAAAAACGCTAAAGTAAAACAGGCGGAGAATCATTTCTCCACCTGTTTTTTCATTGTCATTAAATTTTTAATTCCTGCGTAACACCGATTTTATCCAGAATAAACGCATAGCATTCCGCTGCTTCTCTTAAGTGATTAAAACGACCTGATTTACCGAAATGGCCGGCCCCCATATTCGTTTTAAGAACGAGCGTATTGTCATCCGTTTTTAAAGCCCTTAACCGCGCGACCCATTTGGCCGGTTCCCAATAGCCGACTCGCGGATCGTTTAGGCCGGTTGTGATATACATATGCGGATAGTCTTTCGCCTCAACATTATCATAGGGGCTATACGACTTCATATAGAAATAATCTTCCCGTTCTCGAGGATCGCCCCACTCATCCCATTCTAAAGTAGTAAGCGGAATCGTCGTGTCGAGCATTGTCGTTACAAGATCGACAAACGGAACTTCCGGAACAATTACTTGGAACAGTTCACCACTCATGTTCGCGACGCCCCCAACAAGCAACCCACCCGCACTTCCTCCGCGAGCGGCCATTTGACTTGGCGTTGTGTACTTATGTGCAATCAGATGTTTTGCTGCGGCAATAAAATCAGTAAACGTGTTTCGCTTATGCTGCATTTTTCCATCTTCGTACCAACTCCGACCCATTTCAGAACCCCCGCGTACTTGGGCGGTAACAAACACAATCCCTTTGTCCAATCCCGGAAGACGGTAAGGACTGAAATGTGGATCGCTATTCGCTCCGTACGATCCATACCCATGTAAAATCAACGGTGCAGGGCCTTGATTAAACGCATTTTTCTGATAAACCATCGTCATCGGTATTTTGACACCGTCTTTGGCAACCGCCCACAAATGCTCTTGACGATAATTCGAAGGGTTGTATTCCCCGCTAACAGGCGCAACTTGTAAACACTGTCGTTCACCCGTTTGCAAATTCAGCGCATACGTTGTAGTTGGCGTAAGGAACGTTTCATACTCAACTAACACTTCTTTCGCCTCGTAACTTTGATTAGACAGCACTGACACCGTATAAAGTGGATCCGCCCAATCAACCCGCTCCAACGCACCATCTTGGACCATCCAAATTTGCGTCAAGCCATTTTCCCGGCCTGCGACAAGCAACGCATCATGAAAAGGATGTACCGCTAAAAGATATTGGGCCTCCTTGTACGCAACAACGTTTTCCCTCGAGTTCAGGTCATCAAGTGGACAGCGAAGCAACTGGAAATTCTGCGCGCCTTCATTTGTTAAAATCAGCAAATCATCGCCCCAATGCTCTACGGAATATTCGATTCCATCCCGTCTCTCATCAATTAGCTGTAAGGGGGCCAGCGGAGAATCTGCATCTAGTAAACTAACCTCACTCGTCGTTTTTGAAAATGATTCGACAAAAATAAATTTTCCACTTTGTGATTTAGCGATAAATACTGTAAACGTCGAATCTTTTTCTTCATAAATCATTTCATCCTGATCCGTATCAGTTCCTAAACGATGTCGCCATAACTGGGACGGGCGTTGATGTTCATCCACAGTAATGTAAAAAATGTATTCGCCACAACGACTCCATTCCATACTCCCAAATAAAAAGACATCTGGAATCTGGTCCGCCAATAGTTCTCCTGTTTCCAAGTCTTTAATAAAAATCGTATACCGATCCGTTCCATCCCGGTTCTCTAAATAAGCGAGACGAGTTTGATCCGTGTTAATTCGCTGCTCGGTCACACTCAAATACGCATCTTCTTTAGCCAATTCATTTAGATCTAGCACTACTTCTTCCTGCGCTTCAGATAAATCACCCCTACTTTCCGCTCGCTTTCGTGCATAAATCGCATATTGCTTACTTTTATCCATACGAGAATAATAGAAATAAGGACCATATTGCACCGGTACGTCCTCTTCCGATTCAGGAACGCGGTCAATCATGCTTTGATAAATCTGTTCAGTTCGTTCTTCAAGTGGGCGCATGATTTCGTCATAGTATCGATTTTCTTCCTCTAAATACTGAATAACCTCCGGATTGTCTTTATCCTTCAGCCAATAATAGTCATCTTCGCGCACATCGCCATGTAATTTATGGAGATGTGGAATTCGTTTTGCCACTGGTGATTTCATAAATTTATTCTCCTCTCGATATAGGTATTTTCTTCGTCAAACCATTGTTTAAATCCTCTTTTAATTTTGAAAATAGATTTTATTTGTAGCTATTAAAAAGTCGACGAAGAACCAGCCTCGCCGACGCCTATCGCTCAGACAACTTTTTAAGCAGTTACATCACGTTTTGTAAATGAAAGGAAACTCAAAACTAGGAAAATCACAACATAAACAGCAATGACAACTGCCGAAAAAGCCATTGTTGTATTGCTCAACATCGGATATCCAATTTCATACTGTGTGAGATTCGAATTCGCGAATAAAATAAACTTCGCGAACTTATATTTTTCCATAAAGAACACAATCATATTGCCTGTGAAATAAAGGAAAATAGAGACCCCAATCGCAAGCGACGTAGAGCGGAAAACCGTGCCAATCATAAATGCCAATGTTGACATGACAATTGTATTAATCAACGCTAAAAACATTAAATACAAGGACTTTCCCCAAACAGCGGACGTAGCAATCTCTGTTTCGTAAAACGATAGCGTGCTTTCTGTCGTTCCAGGGAAGAAAATAAACGCCCCAATCACGCTCACTACAAACATCACGACCATGGCCAATAAACTAAACAAAATGACCGTCACATATTTAGACGTTAGGATTTTCCACCGATTCACTGGCCGTGACAATAACATTTTAATCGTCCCTTGTGAAAACTCAACTGATACTAAACTTGAAGAGACAATGATTGAAACTAACGTTACAATCGACATGAGTCCAAACGTGTCCAAAATAACCGATTCACGCGTTTGCGGCTTCGTACTTTCCACGTTCATCGCGATGTTAGCCTGAAGTTCTTCCTGGCGCTGCAATAGATGAACTTTATCTTCTTCATCTAACTCTGGAGCGGCCAACTCTTTTTCAACATCAGCCAATTCCATCTCCATGGACTCAATCCACTCCGTGTTATCGTACATTCGCTCAGATAATTTCGCCAGCCCTGTAAATCCAATAATAATTGCCGCCAGCAAAATCATCATTACCCAAGTTCCTTTTTTCTGCCATAATTTCATCCATTCATTTTGTATGAGCTTCAGCAATTTGGCCACCTCCTGTCAATTCTAAGAACTGATCTTCTAGCGTTTTCACATGTGGTTGGACCGCATAGAGTTGAATATTTTCAGCTGCCAACTGACCTACAAGAATAGGAACCTCTTCTTTTTCAATTTGAAGAAGCAGTCCATCTTTAAATGACTCCATTAATCTTCCTTCTGCCATCAAAATCTGCTCAACTTTTTCTAACGGAGACGCTTCTATATAATAATGTGATTCTCTTGCATCAGACATCTCCTCAACGTTTAACAGTTTACCGTTTTGAATGACCGCAATCCGGTCACACATTAATTCAATTTCTGAAAGCATATGGCTCGATACAAATACTGAAACGCCTTCTTTTTCCGCAATACTTCTTAAGTACATCCGAAATTCACGAATTCCTGCCGGATCCAGACCATTTGTCGGTTCATCTAATATCAAAAACTTTGGTCGATGAAGCAGCGCTTGTGCAAGGCCAAGTCTTTGCCGCATCCCAAGCGAATAAGAAGCCACTTTTTCATGAATCCGGTTTTGCAAGCCGACTTGTTGAACAACTTCGTCAATACGCGCTTTCGTCACATTCGGATGCATTCTCGCAAAGTGCACCAAATTTTTATACCCTGACATATACTTATACATCTCAGGATTTTCAACGATAACCCCTACTTTTGAAAGGCCTTCTTCAAAATTTTCGCTAAGTGCAACGCCGTCTATGTACACATCTCCATGTGTCGGCTTCATTAACCCAACCATCATTCGAATCGTCGTCGTTTTCCCCGCCCCATTCGGCCCTAAAAACCCCGTAATTTGTCCAGGATACAAAGACAAATTTAAGTTATCAATAATTTTCTTCTTCCCAATTGTTTTCGATAAACCGCGTAGTTCTACTACTGGTTTTTCTACCATATTACTTCTCCCCCTTAAATAAAGACGCCATCCAAGTCGTCATATCAACGCCGTGCAACTCTCGAATGTCATCTACCGTTTCACGGGCAACTAATTGCGCCCCACTTAGTACTACGACTTCATCAAGCAAAGGTTCCATTTCTTTTAGGAAAAGCCATTCCTATTAGCGAAATAGATGTTAAATTAATAAATCAATAACTTTTTCTTATCGCACCAGATTAGAATATACGAATAGTGAATTAATTAGTAGATGATTATACTAAAGATAGTAAGTATAAGGAGTGATTGAAAATGAGCACATTTCTTACAGGTATCGACCATATTCAAATCGCTAGCCCACCAGATTCCGAGGATACAGCTAGAAAGTTTTACGGAGAATTACTCAGCATGGAAGAAATCTCAAAGCCCCCAAATTTGCAAGGCCGCGGAGGTTGTTGGTTCATTTGCGGTTCTCAAGAAGTACACATCGGCATTCAAAAAGATTTCGTCGCAGCCAAAAAAGCGCATCCCGGCTTTACCGTTCATGCGCTTGAGGAACTAAAACTACGATTGGCAGAAGCAGGCTATGCAATTCATGAAGAAGCCCCAATTGATGGACGTTCTCGCTTTTTCACAAACGACCCATTCGGCAATCGGATTGAGTTTTTAGAGTTTGAATAAACAACCAATAAAAAGATTTTCTACAAACATCTTTTTCATCCGAGTGCCCCTCTTTGCTTATATACGAAAATAAACGCGAATCGTTCAATTTTCCGCAATAAAGCAGGGGTTATTATGTCCATAACTAGAAGATCAAGAGTATGTGTATAAATGTTCATTCGACAGAAAACGAGGTTATCCACATGTGTATATCTAAATGAAAAATTAGTCGAAATGGGTTTATCCACATTTAGTCTTGATATCATTCTTTTGGTTGTTGATGACTTTAATTTAAAAGAGTCTGCCGTGGCAGACTTTTTATGTTGATCAATGCTTCGTTTTAAGACGTTCTTTTCGATGCGCCAAACGTGCTGGACCCATTTCAAATAAAGCTTTTTCTTCTTTAGTTTCAGGTTGAACTGCTGGAACAGGAACTGGTTGATTATCTTCATCCATCGCCACCATCGTTAAAAAAGATTCCGTCGTTAATTTTCTAACGCTTTCTTTAAGCGGATTAATCGAATGAACGGTCACGTATACTTCCATCGAAGTTCGTCCAGTTGAACTAATGACTGCCTCTAATTCCAAAACATCGCCTACTTTTGCAGACGAAACAAAATCCACTTTATCAATCGAAGCCGTTACAACTGCACGATTAGAATGTTTCATTGCTGTAATTGCCGCAATTTCATCGATGTATGCGAGTACATTTCCACCAAAAATCATCTCTAAATGATTTGTATCCGGCGGCAATACTAGTTTCGTTTGAACTGTACGTGATTCGCTCATTTTTCGTGTTTTCAACATATATTTTACTCCTTTAATTTAACGGTATTTACAAGTATACACTTATTTTGATTGGCTGCTGAAGTTTTTTCAATGTACGCATGAAAGTTTGCAACGCTTCTTGAAATCTTAGCAACACTCACCAACCTTCGCAACGTTTTAGACAAACAATGCAACGCTTCCACGAAACAATGAAACACTCTCACAAAACCTCGCAACACTGAATTACTCATACCCTCCATAAATAAATTATTCCCAACATAAAAAGCAGTTATTCTACAAGAATAACTGCTTTTTAACCGGTGCTCTATTTTCTTTTTGCATCGTTTCCTCATCATATAAATGACAAGCGACCGAGTGACCTTTCGTTTTTTCAATCCATCTAGGTTTTACCATCGCACAAACAGGCATTGCATAAGCACATCTCGTTCTAAATACACAACCAGACGGCGGATTGGTTGGACTCGGCAATTCGCCTTCTAACAAAATTCGCTCACGCGTTTCTTCAACGTCAGGGTCTGGAATGGGAATTGCGGAGAGTAAAGCTTCCGTATAAGGATGTAAAGGTTGCTCATACAACGCTTCACTCGTCGTTAATTCGACAATATGCCCGAGATACATAACAGCAATACGATCTGAAATATACTTGACCATCGACAAATCATGCGCGATAAATAGATAGGTTAATCCTTTTTCCCGCTGCAAACGTTGCAATAACTTCACCACTTGTGCTTGAACGGATACATCTAATGCTGAAATCGGTTCATCTGCAATAATAAAATCCGGGTCTAGCGCCAGCGCACGGGCAATGCCAATTCGTTGGCGCTGGCCGCCCGAAAACTCATGTGGATAGCGATTCGCATGGTCTCGGTTCAATCCGACATCTTCCAACAACTCAATAACGCGCTCTTCTATTTCTTTTTTAGAATTCAGCACCTTATGAACAATCATAGGTTCCGAAATAATCTCCAGAACTGTTAGGCGGGGATTTAACGACGCATATGGATCTTGAAAAATCATCTGCATCTTTCGTAAAAACGTTTGACGGTCTTTTTCATTCAACTCATGGATGTTTTTATCTTCATATAAAACGTTGCCGTCTGTTTTTTCATATAAGCCTAAGATGGTTCTTCCTGCCGTCGATTTTCCACATCCTGATTCACCCACAAGACCGAATGTCTCCCCTTTATAAATATCGAAAGAAATCCCGTCAACCGCTTTTAATTGAACACCTCGGCCGACATCAAAGTAACGTTTTAAATTTTGCACAGAAAGCAACACCGATTGTTCCATACTCTGTCTCCTTTATTTCAACGCTTCAATTGCTTAAGGTTGAATCTGGTGATGTTCAAGCAGTGGAACTAAAACTTCAATATACGATATTTTCATGAAGACATTTCTATTTATTCAACCCCAGGTAATATCGTCAATGTTTTTTCATTCGCATCTAACTTCGCTTCTACGCCAAGCGGAACGGCAAAATGTGGTTCACAATGACCTATTTTGAAACCTTTTACCACAGGTACTTGAAGCGGCTTTAAATAATGGTCAAGCACTTCATCTAACGTCAGTGTCCACTTTTTCTCCGTTTCAGTCCTTGCAAAATCACCTACGACAACACCCGCAACTTCCTTCAACTTGCCTGCCATACGTAAATGATTCAATAAGCCATCAACACGTGCAGGTTCTTCCCCAATATCTTCGATCAACAAGAGTTTCCCAGCCGTATCCACTTCAAATTTCGTCCCAATCGTACGAACAAGTAAAGATAAGTTTCCGCCGATTAACTCTCCACGCGCAACGCCTGAAGTGATCGTTTCTAACGGAGAAATATCCTCTGTATAATGCAATTCCATCGGTTCAAATAATTGTTGGAACATTTTTTTCGATAGGTCTTCAAATGTATCTTTCCCGATATTTGGCCCAAGCATTGGCCCGTGGAATGTCACTAAGTTTGAATACAAGCCCATCGCTGTATGGAGAAATGTAATATCGCTAAATCCCCAAAACACTTTTGGGTGTTCTTTCATAATTTGCAAGTCAATTTGATCCACAATTCGACCCGCCCCGTACCCGCCACTTGAACAAATAATGCCATTCACTTCAGGATCTTGAAACAACGTCTCTAAATCTTCAAGACGCTCTTCGTCAGTTCCCGCCAAATAACCATTAATGTTTTTAGCATGCTTTCCAAACTTCCACTTTAGCCCCAACTCTTCAAGAAACAGCAATGACTTCACTAGTTCTTCTCTTCCTGGTGGACTCGAAGGCGACACGATGCCAATTGTATCTCCTTTTTGTAAACGTTTCGGACGAACTCTCATCAACTATTCACTTTCCTTCCTAACTTTTGTTCTACATTCAATCTACCATATCATTACGACATCTGGCGCGATGATTCTTTAATGAAGAGAAAATGAACGTAAAAAGATATGCTTTAAAGGAGGCCGCTATTCGCCGCCCCCGTTTACGATCCCCGTCTTACTTTTTATCTGCCTTCTTCAAATCAATATACCCAACTGGGTGGCGCAAAATATTTTCAACACCTGGCTTTTCAAGCGTTACCGCATTGTAGTAGTACAGCGGGAAGACTGGCATTTCTTCCATTAATAATCGATCAGCTTGCACAAGTAAATCCCATCTCTTTTCTTCGTCCACTTCATTTTTCGCTTTATGAATTAATTCATCATACTCCGCATTTGACCAAGTCGTCCGATTCATTGGCGAATCGGTGATGAAACTTTCAAGCGCATTGACTGGATCCGCATAGTCTTGTAAAAATGAAGAACGAGAAAACTGATATTTATGTTCTTTCTGTTCTGCTAAAAATACAGACCCTTCCACATTTTGAAGCTCTATTTCGACACCTAGCACTTCTTTAAACTTCGCTTGTAGTGCCACCGCAATATTTTGGTGAGATTCACTTGTTGAATATGTTAACGTAACGGTTGGAAGTTCATCATACCCCTCTTCTTCCATTCCCTCCGCTAATAATTTTTTCGCTTCGTCTGGTGAGAACTCTACAAGCTTTCCTGCTGTATCCCTAAATTCTTTTCCATCTGGCCCGATAAATCCATAGGACACAAAACCATGTGCCGGCTTTTCATTATTTTTCGTAATGTACTCAACAATTTCTTCTTGATTAACCGCAAGCCCAAATGCTCTTCTGATTTTTTTATTCGTAAACGGCTCCATCGATGTATTAAATCGGAAGAAATAAAGTCCCGCTTGATCATCGATACGAAGCTCATCGCTATCTGCCAGTTGTTCAGATAACTCAGCAGGTACGCCCGATACGTCTAATTCTCCTGCTTCATACATTTGATATTCCGTCGTTGAATCAATCACCATTGCCCATTCAATACGGTCTAGATTCACAACGTCGGCATCCCAGTAATGTTCATTTTTCTCAAAAGCAAAACTCACATCATGGTCCCATTCGACAAGTTTGAAAGGGCCGTTTCCGACAAATGTTTCTGCCTCTGTATGCCACTTTGGATTCTCAGTTGCCACTTTTTCATTCACCGGGAAAAAACTTGGGTTCGTAATAATATTTAAAAATGACTCCGTTGGTGCTGTCAAAACAACTTCAAAAGTACGTTCATCGACTGCTTTCACCGCAACATCTTCTTCGGCACCTTCCCCATTATTGTAGGCTTCTGCCCCTTCAATAAAATACGCTAAAAATGCGGCTGGAGAAGCCGTTTCAGGATTTAACATATGAAGCCAACCGTAGACAAAATCACCTGCAACGACCGGGTCGCCATTTGACCACTTCGCATCTTCACGGATCGTAAATGTATACGTTAATCCGTCATCGGAAATATCAATTTTCTCTGCCGTTGCTTCTTCTGCTATATGGTCCTCTGAAAGGCGCGTCAATCCTTCCATTAAATTGTTTAATGGACTCCACGAAACGGCATTAAAACCAACTGACGGATCAAACGAAGTCGGTTCATCTCCGTTATTCAAATAGAGAACCTTCTTATCCGTCTTTTCATCGGTTGCCTCTTCCGTCTCTTCTGTTTCCTCGCCTTCCTTTTGCGGCTCCTTTCCAGCTTCTTCATTCGCCGTACAAGCGATGAGTGCAATTGCCATCAAAGCAACAATGAGTAACATCCACCATTTTTTCAACACAAACTCCCCCTTTATTTATAAACAGCACTTTCATGCGACATACCTAATTATCCTTGCATCTGAATGGCTCGTTCATCTTGTAGCCAACAGTTTACTATGTGGTCGTTCGTCAAATGCGTGTCTGTTGGATACACTAAGTCACACACTTCCATTGCAAACGGACATCTAGCTGTGAATGAACAACCACTTGGCGGTGAAAATAAATCCGGCGGTGTCCCTTCTATTGGTTCTAGCTCTTCATCTTTTAAATCTAAGCGAGGAACAGAGTTTAATAGGCCCTTTGTATAAGGGTGTTGCGGATGATAAAAAATTTCTCGCTTTAATCCAATCTCAATGATTCTCCCCGCATACATCACCGCAATTCGGTCAGCAATTTTTGCAACGACACCAAGATCATGCGTGATTAATATAATTGAAACGCCCGTCTTTTCTTGAATCTCTTCAAATAGCTCCAAGATTTGTGCCTGGATTGTCACATCGAGCGCCGTTGTCGGTTCATCTGCAATGAGCAGTTTTGGCTCACAAATTAACGCAATGGCTATGACAATCCTTTGACGCATCCCCCCTGAAAACTGATGCGGATACTGATTTAACCTTTCTTCAGCACTTGGAATGCCTACAAGTTCCAACATATCTATCGCTTTTTTCTTCGCGTCCAATTTGGATAGTTTATAATGGGTGCGCACCCCTTCGATTAACTGCTCTCCTATTTTCAAAGTCGGATTTAGTGCAGTCATCGGGTCCTGAAAAATCATCGAGATGTCTACCCCTTGAATCTTCCTTAATTGGGTTTTATTTAACTTTGTCATATCGTGTTCTTGAAAAATGACTTGGCCCGCTTTAATTTTCCCGGCCGGTTCAGGAATTAACCCCATAATTGCGTTCGCCGTTACACTTTTTCCACACCCTGACTCCCCAACGATTGCAAGGGTTTCTCCTTTATCTAAATCAAATGTAACACCACGAACCGCCTGAACTTCTCCACCAAATGTTGTAAATGCAACGTGCAAATTCTGAACGGAAAGCATCTTCTCACTTTCCTTATCCATGTGATTTATTCGTTTAGCCAACATGCTCACCTCCTTAATTTCGGATCCAGTGCATCTTGCATGCCATCGCCGAGCACATTAAACGCAAACATCGTCATTGAGATGAAAAATGCCGGGAAAAATAAACGCCACCAATGTCCTGATAAAATAACAGGCAAAGCATCATTGGCCATTACTCCCCAACTGGCAAAAGGGGCTTGTATCCCTAGTCCAAGAAAACTTAAAAATGCTTCCGCAAAAATAGCACTCGGGACAGTTAATGTCATTTGAACGATAATTGGCCCCATTGTATTAGGGAGTAAATGCTTTCGAATAATTCTCGGCGTTGACGCCCCGTATGACTTTGTAGCGGTGATAAACTCATAATTTTTAATTTGCAAAACTTGCCCTCTTACAATACGTGCCATGCCAACCCAACCAGTAATCGTTAAGGCAATTATAATTGTCGTTAGGCTTGGCCCCATCACGACTAACAATAATATGACAACAAGCAAATGCGGAAGACCATATAAAACTTCAATAATCCGCATCATAATCGTATCGGTCAATCCACCCTTATATCCGCTAATGCCGCCGTAAATAATGCCAATAAAAAAGTCGATTAGCGCTGCCATCACACCTACAAACAACGAAATCCTAGCTCCGTACCATGTTCGTGTGAAAACGTCTCTGCCCATTTCATCGGTCCCAAACCAATGGGTTGCTGATGGAGGTAAGTTTTGGTTCGGTAAATTCATTTCTGTAACGGAGTGAGGCGATAAAATCGGACCAAACACTGCAAAAAGTGTCAAAAGGGATAGAAAAAATAATCCCGTCATCGCAAGTTTATTTTTCCGTAGTCGTTGCCATGCATCGCGCCAATAAGAGATAGAGGGACGAACTACCGACTCGGCTTGATGCCTCTCCCTTTTAAGTGGTTTAAACCATTCGTCCTGAACACTTTTACGGGTTCCAAACTCTTGTCCACTTTTAGTCATCACACATCCCCCTCCTTCTTATGCAATTTAATCCGCGGATCAAGAAAACCGTAGACAATGTCAACAAGGAATAGCATAAAAACAAGAAAAGCACTATAAAAAACAGTTGTCCCCATAATCACTGGATAATCTCGATTATTAATACTGTCTACGAAATACTTTCCCATCCCCGGAATTGCAAGGATTTTCTCTATCACAAAAGTTCCTGTTAAAATCCCTGCAAGCATCGTTCCCATAATTGTCACGACAGGCATTAACGCATTTCGTAAGGCATGTCTAGTTACGATTCGAAACGGTGAAAGCCCTTTTGCACGTGCCATTTTAATATAATCTTGGGTTAACACTTCCAACATACTAGACCTCGTTAAACGTGCGATAATGGCTGTCGGTCCTGTCGCAAGTGCAAAAGTCGGTAAAATCATATGCAACGGACTGCTCCAAGTAGCTGGGGGAAGCAATTGCCAATCGACCGCAACCTTTTGAATTAACAATGTTGCAAGTACAAAGTTCGGGACGGAAATACCAATGACAGCAAAGGTCATTGC
This sequence comes from Sporosarcina pasteurii, assembly GCF_041295575.1. Classification (NCBI taxonomy): domain Bacteria; kingdom Bacillati; phylum Bacillota; class Bacilli; order Caryophanales; family Caryophanaceae; genus Sporosarcina; species Sporosarcina pasteurii. The sequence goes on from NZ_CP160452.1 coordinate 3,220,723, forward strand.
TGAATAATCAATGATGCCATTATGCCGCAGTGCAGCAAATGTCCCTAGTATTACCCCGGAAATAATTGCAACGAGAATGGTCACGAGGCCAAGCTCCAATGAAATTGGAAATCCCCGCGCAAGCAAACTATTCACCGTCTCATTTGGTTTTTTAATAGAAGGCCCAAAGTCAAACGTTGCAATCGATTTTAAGTAATTTACATATTGCACAGAGACTGGCTGATCTAGTTTATAAAATCGTTCTAAGTTTTCCTGGATAGCTGGATTCGAAGTTCGCTCCTCATCAAACGGTGAACCTGGAATCTTATGCATTAAAAAAAATGTCAATGTGGCAACGATAAGGATTGTAATAATCATCATAAAAAAACGTTTTAGTATGTATAATACCATTCAGCGACCCCTCCTCATTCATGCATTTTGCATCTATTAGATAACAAACGCTTACAGCCAACCTCGAACAACCTATCGATCTCTCATAGGACATAGTCTATGTGAACGTAGTTAGTTTTATGCAATTTAGTAGCATAGATTGGTTGGTAGAGGGAGTTTGAACGAACGAGTGGGGAATTCAGAATGGCGAGGGCGGAATTTATGTGGACGAGAGAGGAATTCAAAACCAAGAGCGGAGTTCAAATGACCAGGAGAGGGATTCAGAACGGCCGGGGCGGAATTCAAATGGTCGAGAGAGTAATTCTCCCGCATGCCGAATTTTAAAATTACAAGTAACTAAAAAAAGCCGTAACACACAAGTCAGCATGTAGCCAACTCGCATATTACGACTTAACCAATTACTACTTACTTTTTAAAACCAATTTCATGTCTATAGAAATTGTCATCACGATCGATTGTGTAATTTAATAGGTTTTCGTTCACTGGTACTAGTACAGCACGGTATAATGTAGGGAACACTGGAATTTCTTCCACCATTAATTGTTGCCACTCTTTATACACGTTTTGACGGAATTCTACGTCAAATGCTTCATCAGAAACACCTTTTTCTAGTAGTTCAGTGTTTTTCTCGTTCACATAACGTGGGAAGTTAAACATTGCTTTTGGTCCGTATAATCCTGTTGGGTCAACGTCTGATCCTACTGACCAAGCGCCCATATACACGTCTACTTCAGGATCATCATTACCGCCATTACCAACGCGGTCATAGAATGTGTTGAATTCTTGTAAACGTCCGTCTAATAACTCAATGTCAAGTCCGATATCTCTCCATGATTGGATATAGTAGTTTGCGATTGGCTCCGCAACTTCTCCACCCGACATCGAAGCGAAATTCAATTTCAGTTCATTGCCGTCTGGATCTTCTACGAATCCATCTCCGTCTGTATCGACATATCCTGCATCAGTTAAGATTTCAATTGCTTTTTCTTTATCGTACTTCGGTGCTTCAATTGTTGCATCGTGGAAGTTCGCATGAGATGGTGCAATCAGTGTAGTACCCGCCCAACGCAATCCTTGATAGAAATTTTCTCCTACTGCATCATTATCTACCGCATACCACATTGCTTTACGTAACGCTACATCACTTACTTTTGACTCTTCAGGTTTATAAACAACTTGGGCATTTTCTTTATCCCATGTACCAAATTTAAATCCGATATAAGTATATGCGTTATCGACATCGCCAAGGAATTTTACACCTTCCATGTCTTTGTTCGTTTCATACTGATCTGCTGGGAATGCATCGACAACATCGATTTTTCCAGAAGAAAGTTCGTTTGCAACGACTGATGGATCGACTACTTTTAACACAACTTCATCTAGCTTTGGTGCACCTTGCCAGTAATCTTCGTTTTTAGAATAAACGACCGACTCACCTGGTACAATGCTTTCAACTTTAAATGGTCCCATTCCGATTGGATTTTTACGAACTGCATCAGAAGAAGACATATCTGCTACTGCGATATCTTTAAAAATATGTTTTGGCATTGCATATGTCCAGATTCCACCCGCAAGTAATGATGGTGTTGGATTTGTATACGTGATTTCTAGTGTTTTTTCATCTACAACCTTAATACCCGAAATCTCTTCAGCTTCACCAGCGTTGTATGCTTCCATACCTTCAATCACTGTGAAATCAGAACCATAACGTGGACCATCATAGTCAGCATGTCCAATGACTTCATATGAAAATGCCCAGTCTTCTGCTTTAACAGGCTCCCCGTCATGCCAGTTTACATTATCACCAATTTTGAACGTAAATACTTTGTAATCGTCCGAATGCTCAAAAGTTGCTGCTCCGTCTTGTGTATACTGGAAGTCCTCATCAATACTAAGTAAACTTTCATCAAACCACTCGATTACTTCCGCATCTGGTGCACCAGCATAGAAGTTAAAGTTAAGCGTACCTTCAAATGGTGTATCAGATACTAGACCAAAGTTTAACGTTCCACCTTCTTCAACTTCTCCAGTTTCCGAACGCGTGTCGAAAGCGGAAATTGGTGAATCAGCTACTGCGTCTTCGCCAGCATCTTCTCCTGCGCCTTCTTTTTGTTCTGTTTTACCTTCTTCCTTCTCTTTGCCCGCGTCTTTTTGATCATCGCCGCCACTACATGCAGCTAACGCCAATACTAACACTAACATGAGTGCTAACAACGCTTTACTGAAATTCTTCATTTATGAACTCCCCCTTCTTATAATTTTTACCTTGATTCGTTTACCAATGCTCTACAGCTATGTTGAAGCTCTAGTGCACCACCTCCTCAAAGTGATTTGTGATGTGATTTTGACCCTTTGTTGAATGCCACGATTAACCTCTTCTTTGTCTAGCATCTGTTGCTCGTTTCATCGCTTCTCCAACATTTCGCACTGCTAACATTAAAACCAAAATGAGCAGCGCTGCCGGTAACCAAATCCACCATCTATGTTCCAATACTTGTGGATTTCGCGCATAACTTAATAATGTCCCTAAACTCGGCGTAGATTCAGGAAATCCAAAACCTAAAAACGATAGGCCGGATTCAATCCCAATATTCGCTGCTAAATTCAAAGTCATCGTCACAATAATTAAAGAACTTAAGTTTGGCAATAGTTGCGTAAACATAATCTTAATATGTGATGAGCCCAATGTTTTAGACGCTTGAATATAATCTAACTCCGCTTCTTGTAAGGCTCTAGAACGAATAAGCCGGGTGATTCCCATCCATAAAAACAACGTCATAATTAATGAAAATGACATTATGCTATACTTTGGAACAATCGCAACAAAAACGATAACAATCATTAAAAATGGTAATACCATAAAAAAGTCGACAACGCGCATCATAATATTATCGACCGTGCCACCGAAATAACCTGAAATAATTCCGACAACAATACCGATAAAACCACTCATTAACGTGACTAAAATCCCAATGGACAATGAGTTTTTCGTACCGATAATTAATTGTCCAAATACATCACGTCCACCGTAATCTGTTCCAAGCCAATATTCACTTGAAGGTGCTTCATTAATTGCAAACAAGTCTACCTTTACAATTTCATCTTGGTTTAAAAAGAGTGAAATCCCATAAACAAATGCCGCGATTAAAATTAAAAGCACTAACGATGTTAACGCCAATTTATCTTTCAATAATTCACGCCAGATGACTCTTAAACCACTTGGACTTTCTTCGAGTTGCTCTTCAGTCTCTATATTTACACTTGATTGATTTGTTTTCATTTCATTTCACCTCTTTTTGAGCATGTATTATTTAATCCGAATTCGTGGGTCTACCAGACTTAATACAATATCTGAAATTAATGACCCAAGAATTGCAGCTAAGCCGAAGAGTAATACCGTCGCTGTAACTACAGAATAATCTCGTAGATTAATAGAGTCTAAAAATAGTTGTCCCATTCCTGGGTAACTAAAAATCGTCTCAACGAAAATCGAACCGCCAATTAACCCTGCCATTTCATAACCGAAAAAGGCTGCAATTGGTAGTAATGCATTTCTGAAAATATGACGATTATATATCCTAGACTCGGACGCTCCCTTTGCTCTTGCAGTGAGAATGAAATCTTTTTGTTTCGTATCTATAATTTCACTTCGTAAATATTGAACAGTTCCTACTGTTGCAATTAATGCCATCGATAGAGCAGGCAGTAACATATGGTGTAGTTTACTGATAATGTAAGCAAATGATCCTGGTTCTGTTCCAGGTTTTACACTTCCGCCTGTCGGAAACCAATCCAAATGGAAACCAAAAAACCAAACCATTAATAATGCAAAAATAAATAACGGCGTTGCAAATCCAATATATGTATAGCCAGTAATGAATTGATCCGCTAAGCGATCATTATAACGGCCACTAATAATCCCAAGTGGAATTGCAATGAGATAGGTAATAATTAACGAAAGTAGCGATAGCCATAATGTATTCGTCATCCGTTCAGATAGTAGTTCCGTTACTTCCACCTTATGTCTAAATGACATGCCAAAATCGCCTTGAACGACACCAGACACCCATCGGCCATATTGTTGATACCACGGGTCGTTAAATCCGAGTTCTTCACGTTTCTTTTCGATTGTTTGATAGTCTAAACTAGGGTCGATTTGCCCTGATAACGCATCTCCCGGCATCATACTTGCTAGAAAAAAGATTAAAATACTCAATAAAATTAATTGCGGAATCATGATGAGTACACGCCGTACAATAAACTTCCACATAATTACTCACCCCGCCTTGGTAACGCGACTAAATGCGTTTCTGAAATTCGTTGTAATGGATAAACAGATCCATCTTCATCAAAGTATTTATCATACGATTCTTCATACTCTTTTTTAACTTGTGCACGAAGGTCAATTTGTCTTTGACGATTTCTAGGATTAATATCAGGAATCGCTGATACCAATCGCTTTGTGTATATATGTTGCGGATTATTAAAAATTTCATCGGTATTTCCTTCTTCCACAAATCTACCTTTGTACATAATCCCAATTCGGTCACAAACATGTCTAATGACACCTAAATCATGTCCGATAAAAATATAGGTTAATCCGTACTGTTTTTGAATCTCTTGCATAAAGTTAAGAACCTGTGCTTGTACAGATACATCTAGTGCAGAGACTGGTTCATCGGCAATGATTAGTTTGGGTTGTAATGCCACTGCACGTGCAATCCCAATCCTTTGTCTTTGCCCACCAGAAAATTGGTGCGGATATTTATGTATACTTTCTGGACTGAGCCCAACTGTTTTTAATAATTCATGGATTCTTTTATTCTCTTCCTCTTTCGATAATTTCTGAAAATTACGTAGCGGCTCTGCCAATATGTCATAAACGCGTTTACGAGGATTCAAAGACGAGTAAGGATCCTGAAAAATCATTTGTACTTCTTTTCGGAATGCTTCTCTCGTTCCTCTTTCCTTTGTTACATCTTTACCATTTAAAATAATATTACCTTCTGTGATTTGGTTTAAGCCCATAATCGCACGACCTGTCGTCGACTTGCCTGACCCTGACTCTCCGACTAATCCATAGGTCATTCCTTTTTCAATACGTAGTGAAACACCATCTACCGCTTTAACATGGTCAACTGTTCTTCCTAGAATACCGCCCTTAATTGGAAAATGGACCTTTAAATCATTTACCTCAAGATATGCCATGATGTCCATCCTCCCTTTCACTTGGTAAATAAAAATCTTTATAGCATGTACAACGAACAAAGTGCCCTGGCTCTACTTCATTTAAAGTAGGGTCTTCTGCATGTTTCGATTCGTCTATCCATGGGATTCTTGCACTAAAACGGCAACCCTTTCTAGGCAAGTTTTGCAAAGACGGTACAATTCCTTGAATGACATGCAACTCTGACTTCGGTGCAACTGATGATGGAATTGAGTTTAATAATGATTTCGTGTAAGGATGTAACGGATTTTCAAACAAAGTATGCACATCTGCAATTTCAACAATTTGCCCCGCATACATAACCGCGACCCTGTCAGCAATTTCAGCTACGACACCTAAGTCATGTGTAATTAACACAATCCCAGCTTGCATATTTTCTTTTAATTGATTAATTAAATCTAAAATTTGTGATTGTATTGTTGCGTCTAACGCCGTTGTCGGTTCATCTGCTATTAAAAGGCCTGGATTATTCGCGATTGCAATCGCTATAATAATTCTTTGTCTCATACCACCCGATAATTCATGTGGAAATTGTTCATATGTTCTTTCGGGATAAAGAATCCCTACCTTATCCAGCAGAGACAATACCTGTTCTTTTCGCTTAGCAGGTGACATGGATCGATTATGTAAATAAAGAACTTCATCGATTTGTTGGCCAATAATCATTAATGGATTTAAGGCAGTTAAAGGATCCTGGAAAATCATTCCCATTGAACTACCTCTTAATTTATTTAATTGCTCTGGAGACATGCCATTTAAATTTTGACCATTATACATAATTTCACCATCGATTTTTGCATGACGATGGAGCCCCATAATAGAGAACGCCAAAGCACTCTTTCCGCATCCCGATTCTCCAACGATGGCTAATACTTCATTTTTATTTACTGTAAGTGAAACATCATCGACCGCCGGATAGTACTCATCGCCAATCCGAAATGATGTTGTCAAATTTTTAATCTCAAGAATACGATTCGACACTTTAACCACCGTCCAAACTAAAATTAAGTCCAAATTCAATCATGTATGTCAGTTACGATACGATTGTCAATTAAATCAACCACTATCGTAAAATATTAATCTTCATCACTGTCTTCATATAAAATCACCTCTGAACAATTGTTTCAGTTTGGCTTTAGAGGATTTCATTATGAATAAACTGCTTTAAAAGAATTTTATTTATATAAGTATTTTTCTGTTTTTCGTAACGACACTGGTAGATACATTTATCTTCTTTATAAAATAAAACCATCAAATGAAATCCAATCGATGGAATAACCTGATTATTAATCTTGATATGAATATAGACCCATTACTTTCTGCATTTAATCAGTATCCCCGCAAATCGTCAAGATACTTCGAACTATACTAATAATTCTTTATGATTATTAACCCAAATCCGATTCTCTTGTTCTGAATTAATATAGCACCATAAACTTATAAAAACTAGAAGTTTTTAAATTATCAGTTTTATGAAAGTGCATTTAAATGCGACTAATCGTCACATTGAAATAGACAATTCCATCATCGGTTTTTCTGGATGGTTGTAACCTATCTTCATTTCCTGCACAGCAACATAATCCTAAAGTACTAACTCTTCAATGATTACAAGTACTTTTTCTAGTGTGATTTCCAAGGAAACAGCATCCTTTGTTACTTATTATTCTATTGTGATGCTAAACGATGTGCGGAGATTCTCGATTTCCTAAACCATGTCTCCTAAGAAAAATTCCTCCTAAGGTAAAAATCACTTAAATAGCATATAGTTTTGCCTATAATAAATTTTCAGAATATCAAACTACTTGCACTATACTACAGAAATTTGAAATTGACAACTCCATTTTATAGTAATTATATTTATTTAAATCATTTGTAAATTACTAATAATACGGCAAACGTTGATGGTATAAGATTTACCTCGAATTAATAAATCATTTTTCTCCTATATCTTTTTTGTCGTTCATAGGTAAATTAACGAAAAAAAACCGTTATCTATACGATAACGGGACTAATGTCTGCCACATAACATATCTACTTAGTTCTTTTCTAAGAGACCTGTTCGTTTGTGGGTGTTATTTTTTATGAGTTTGAGGAGTTCGTTGCCGCAGACGAAGCCATTGCGGCAATCGTTGCAGCCATAATCGCTTGCTGAGCTTGAATAATCAGCTCCGTAGAAGTTGCAAGACTTACACTTAGGGTTGTCTGATTTTCAATGATTTCATTTAAAACATAGCCGATTGCAATCGAGAGGGCCATATCTCTCTTCCATTTCAGGATTTTGGTTTCCTCCAGCGACTGGGTTAAATCTAAAATTTTCTTTAGCTCTGTATTTTGTATACCGAATACTGTTAGAAATCCAATCATCGGGTAATGAACTTGTCGAACTTTCGCTTTCTCTTTTAAAAAGTTTGTAATTTCATGCGCCCTTAAAACGTTTGCCTCTTGAAAAGATGCTTCAATGTATGTCAACACTTGAGACATCCATTGCAATTCATTGCCACCGCGAAATCCTTGTTTACGAAGCGTATCATAGTATAACCGCATTGCTTTTGCATGTTCGACAGGATTAAACCCTCTATTGCCAAGTAAAACTGCATAAGCATAATCATCATCAGATGTTAAAAAATAATGTCGTTTTTTCATTTCAACAAATAACGCTTTTGCTTGTCTCGCTTCATTGTCATACAGGTCTTCGTCATCCGTCATGAGCAGTGCCGCTAAATACGAATGGATCGTATTTCGAAAGCCCACAGAACGTAACATACGTTGTTTATCAAATAACTGGTTCACCTCTTCTTCAATCACTACGTCGGGTCTATCGATAAATGCAGCAATCATCGGAAGTAAGTTACCGCGTAAAGGAGAAAACCAGCCAGTTTTTTCTTTAATCGCATCCATTGCCCGATTTAAACTTTCCGCATTAAACTCTCGCTCAGAAGTGACGTAATAGGAAGTAATGGTCAATACAACATCTTTATCAACCGTCCATCCAGCTAATGATTTCACTTTTTCATATGTCATTTCTACTTCTTTTCGAAACATTTCCGTATTCACGCCACCCACTCCTTTTATATATGTACGCATGACAAATGATAAGGTTTCACTTCGTCATGAATATCATACTAACATTCTCTAGCGGGGGAAAGCTTATCTATTCAATAGAAGAAACTCGATCTTCCTTCTTCTTTATTTGATAACACTTTTTATTTTCCGATAGGTATCGGTTTAGAGGCATTTACCAATGATTTTACTTTCTCATACTCTTCCTCATATAACGCTTGAACAATGGCACTTCCAACGATCACTCCATCAACGGATGCGCCGATATTTTGCACTTGTTTAACAGTGGATATTCCAAATCCAGCAAGCACTGGAACTGGGCTGATGTCTTTTAATTTTGTCAAATGCGTTTCTAGTGCATCACCAAATCCATCTCTTACACCTGTAATGCCATTTACGGTGACTGCATAAATAAAACCTTCACTTTCAGCAACGATTTTTTTAATTCTATCAGCCGGGCTAGTTAGAGAAACGAGTGGAATCAGCGCAATTTCACCTTTTTGAAGTGCAGGCTTTAACAATTCACTTTCCTCCAACGGTAAATCTGGAACGATAATCCCACTTACCCCTGACCTTACACAATCCGCTACAAACTGGTCAATACCGTAACGGATGATTGGATTTAAATACGTCATTAACACAAGCGGAACTGTCACTTCTTCTTTAATAGAATGAATGGTTTGTAGGACTTTTCGTAGCGTCACTCCGTGTGTCAACGCACGTTCACCAGCGGCTTGAATCACAGGACCGTCCGCCACAGGATCAGAAAACGGGATGCCTAACTCAATCGCTGTAACGCCACTTTCCTGGAGGAATAAAATATCTCTTTTCAGCTTATCTAACCCTCCATCTCCTGCCATTATATAAGGGACAAAAGCCTTTCCCCCAAGTTCTACACTTCGAACAATCGCATCTGTTAACAACTGTTTTGTCATTGCTCTTCCCCTCCAAGTGCATCCTTAATTGTTTGAACGTCTTTATCCCCACGTCCTGAAAGACAAATCACGACAATTTCATCTTTCTTCATTTCACCTGCAAGCTGTACTGCAAAGCGAACCGCATGTGCGCTCTCAAGTGCCGGCAAAATCCCTTCTTTTTTCGACAATAATTGAACCGCCTCAAGTGACCCTTCATCTGTTACGGAAGTATACTTGACTCTCCCAATATCATGTAAATAACTATGTTCTGGCCCAATTGCCGGGTAATCGAGTCCCGCTGAAATCGAATGTGCTTCTTGAATTAATCCGTCTTCGTCTTGCAACACATACATATAGGCACCGTGCAGGACACCTTCTTTTTCATCTGCAATGGCTGCAGAATGTAACCCTGTAGAAATCCCGCTGCCTGCCGCTTCTACGCCGTATAACGCAACTTCTTCATCTTCCACAAAAGGATGGAACATACCAATTGCATTACTTCCGCCGCCTACACATGCAACAACTGCATCAGGCAACCGATTTTCCTTCTCTACAATTTGGCGTCTCGTCTCCACGCCAATTACTCGTTGGAAATCACGAACAATCTTTGGAAACGGGTGTGGTCCGAGTGCAGATCCTAAAATATAATGGGTATCTTCCACATTTGTGACCCAGTAACGAAGTGCTTCATTGACCGCATCTTTTAACGTTCCAGCACCTTGGTCAACCGATACAACTTTGGCGCCAAGTAATTCCATCCGAAATACATTGAGTGCTTGTCTGCGAATGTCTTCCTTCCCCATGAAAATCGTACATTCTAAGTCAAATAATGCACAAACCGTGGCCGTCGCAACTCCGTGTTGACCTGCGCCTGTCTCAGCGACAATTTTCTTTTTCCCCATACGTACCGCAAGCAATGCTTGACCGATTGTATTGTTAATTTTATGGGCACCCGTATGATTTAAATCTTCACGTTTCAAATAAATCTTCGCCCCACCTGCTTCTTTCGTAAGACGCTCCGCGAAATAAAGCGGCGTTTCTCTCCCGACAAAATCCGTTAAATAATAATCTACTTCAGCTAAAAACGCTGCATCTTCCATCGCCTCATCATATGCCGCTTCCAATTCATTCAACGCCGTCATTAACGTCTCAGGTACGTATTGCCCACCAAACTTACCGTATCTCCCTGCTTTTTCAATCGTTTCTCTTTCTTTTACCATTGCTCATCTCTCCTCATCTCGAACTGTTTCAATAAACGTTTGCATTAACAGCCCATCTTTTCTCTTATTTTTCTCTACTCCGCTTGATACATCGACCATAAACGGCCGCACACGTTCAATGGCCTCTTGTACATTCTCTGCACGCAAGCCTCCTGCAAGGATTAGCTTCTCAGTAGAAACACCACTACCTCGCAAAAGTGCCCAATCAAAAGTAACGCCGCTTCCGCCTTTATAAACCGTTCCAGGTGCATCGAACAAATAATAATCGACGTCGTACGCCTTTGCTGCCAACACATCTTCTGCTTTTCGAACCGCAAAGGATTTGATCGTTGGAAGACCAACCTCTCGAATAAATTCTGGCGTTTCCTCACCGTGTAATTGAATAAAATCCAGTCCGACTTCTTGATAAATGTGGTGAAGTTCTTCTGCCGTTGCATTAACAAAGACACCAATTTTTAAAACGCCTTTTGGAATCAATGCACTAAGTTGCTTCGCTTCATTCACAGAAATTTGTCTACTACTTGGTGCAAACACAAATCCGATTGCATCCACACCTGCTTCAACGGCCGCTTCTATATGCTGTTGTTCAGTTAATCCACAAATCTTTACTTTTGTCATCTAACTTTCCCCGGCAATCGAACTTGCATCGCTTGGATGGCTTCCTCAACTGAACCACTTCGCATAAGTGATTCGCCAACTAACACGGCGCTTGCCCCTACTTCAGCAACTCGCTCTGCGTCTTTACCTCCTGCCAACCCACTCTCACTAATGAGTACACGTTTATCATGAAATGGAAATGCTGCTGCAACCTCTTCCGACCGCTTTAAATCCACCTCGAAAGTTTTTAAGTCCCGATTATTCACGCCGATTAACGTCGCATCGATTTGTAATGCACGTGTTAATTCATGAACGTCATGCACTTCGACGAGCACTTCCAATCCTAACGACAACGCATACGTATGAAGTTCTGCTAATTGTTCATCATCTAAGGCAGCGACAATGAGTAAAACCACCGACGCCCCCGCTGCTTTCGCTCGATCAATTTGCACTGGATGGACAACAAAGTCTTTGCACAATAAAGGCGTTTCAACTGCATGCGCAACATCCGATAAATCTTGAAAGGAACCTTTAAAAAAGGTCGTATCAGTCAACACCGAAATACAAGCCGCACCAGACTTTTCGTACGCCTTAGCTTGCGCGACCGGGTCTGCTCCCTCTTTTATCATTCCTTTTGAAGGAGAAGCACGTTTCATTTCTGCAATCACTTGTAAACGATCCGTTTCTAACAATTTCTCAAAAAGCGAAGGTCGCTTCACAGTCACTGGCGCTACTTTCGGTACATCAACCAGCAACTGCGCCACTTCTTTATCCTTTTCCTTCAATATTTTTTCTAAAATTGTCATGCCAACACGCCCTCTCTTCTCGTCTCCCTGCTAAACGACACAACGGCCTCTAATTTCTTCAATGCCCGACCAGATACTATGCTATCGATTGCCTTTTTCACGCCTTCTTGAATCGTTCCAGCACGACCGTCAGCAAATAATCCGATCCCAGCATTAAAAACGACCGTATCAAAATGAGGGCCTCGCACTCCGCTAAGCACAGAACGAATAATCTCGGCATTCTCCTTTGCATTCCCACCGCGAATTGCCGAAAGTGGCGCTGCTTTTAACCCAACGTCATCCGCGGTCATTGTAAATGGAATCAAGTCACCTTTATCCAATAAAACAAAAGAGTTTTGACCTGAAAGTGACGCCTCATCCATGCCGTCAGCCCCCGAAACAACAATGGCCCGTTCTCTGCCTAACATAGCAAGAACTGAAGCATATTCCATTGCAAAATCGGCCCTACTTATACCAGTAAACTGGGAAGCAAGTGGCATTGGATTCGTTAAGGGTCCAACTAAATTAAAAATTGTCCGCTGACCAATCTCTTCGCGAATTAAGCCGATGCGCTTCATTTTCGGATGCACTTGAGGGGCAAAAATAAAGGCCAACCCTTCTGTCTCCAATAAATGTCTTAACTCAGTCGTAGTAAAATCCAATCGAACACCAAGTGCTTCAAGCACGTCTGAACTTCCAGATGAACTTGATACTTTACGATTCCCATGCTTTGCCAACTTCGCCCCCGCTCCCGCCAACACAAATGAAGCTGTTGTACTAATATTAAACGTATTTGCGCCATCTCCACCTGTTCCGCAATTATCCATAAAAGAACCTTTAGCCCTTCCAAGTGGAATTGCAAAAGACCTCATTACTGTTGCAAGTCCTGCGATTTCCTGAGCCGTCTCCCCTTTAATGGACAAAGCAACTAGAAAATCCCGAATGTCGCTTGCTGGTGTCTGTTCATTGAATAAAACATGTGCCGCCTCTTGCATTTCTTCAAAAGACAAATGGAACCCTTCAGCAACCTTTTCAATAAACTTTCTCAACTCAATCTCTCCTCTGCTCTACTCTACTTTTCACTCAACTACTTCTAATAAGGATTTAGCTTTATTCACAGTTTCCATAAACTCTGCTGCCGGCTCGGACTTCTCAACAACTCCTGCTCCGGCTTGCACATACGCTTTTCCTTGGTGAATAAACATCGTTCGAATCGTTAGGGCGAAGTCTATATTTCCATTAAAACCGATATAGCCAATTGCACCACCGTAAATTCCTCGATGCACTTCTTCTAACTCATCTATCAATTCCATTGCTCTTTCTTTCGGAGAACCCGTTACAGTGCCCGCCGGCAAACAAGTCGTCAACGCATCGAGCGGATGTAAGCCTAGCGCTAACTGGCCTTCCACTTCTGATACGAGATGCATTACATGCTCATAATGAACAACTTCTTTATGCTTCGTCACTTGTACAGTTCCCGGTTCACAAACTTTTTTTGCTTCTTCGCGCCCAAGTGCTACGAGCATATCGTGTTCCATCAACTCTTTCGGATCATTCTTTAATTCTCGCTCTAGTTTTCGATTTTCGGCCTCATCCTTCGTCCGCTTTCTCGTCCCGGCAATCGGATTCGTCATCATCGTTCCTTCTGTCACACGAACAAGACTCTCAGGAGATGCCCCAACAATCACGGAATCCCCTATTTCCATGTAATACATATAAGGCGAAGGGTTTTGCTTGCGCAACTTTCGATACAGCAGAAAAGGATTCCCTTCGAAATCTGCTTCCAATCGTCTAGACAATACAATTTGTTCCACTTCTCCTGCGCGAATAAACTGTTGCCCTCTTTTCACGAGGTCTTCAAACTGTCTTTGAGACAGTGGACAACTAAACTCACCTAGCGTAAATGCTGTATCTTTCACTTCTTTCCCGTAGAGGATTTGCTCTGCAAGTTCCTCAAGATTTTCATGCTTTTTCACAATATCCGTTTCCGTCCGTACAATCGTCACTTCATTCAAAATATGATCAAACACAATCAACGTTTCAAATATATTGAGATACACTTCTGGCACCTCAAACTCGTTGTGCAATGTTTTTCCTAAATCCCGCCCCGCCCCATAACTGACATACCCGACAGCTCCACCAGCAAAAGGAAACTCAACACTATCGGAAATCCTTGGCATGAGTCGTTTTAAAAGCGTAAAAATATCGCCTTCATGTACATACGTCTTTTTTGATGCATAGATGAACTCTTTTATTTTACGTCCGCTACCTGAATAAGATTTAATTGGATCCATGCCGATAAATGAATAACGTCCGGAATCCTCATGTTTTACACTACTTTCCAATAAAAACTTCTGCTTACCTTGCAACCTTCTAAATATTAAAATGGGTGTTAAAGAGTCCCCATTAATTTTTTTCATTGTCGTACGTAAACTCTTCTGCTCTACACTCATCTCTACTCGCCTCATCTCATCTTTTTTAAATAAAAAAAGCCCTCTGCAAAAGGACAGATTAGTCCAATTGCAGAGGACGGAATGACCGCGTTGCCACCTCTCGTTGAAGTATTGCTACTTCCACTTTGCGTGTCTTTACAACTAGTTACACGAAAGACACATCCCTTAACGCAGGATTGACGTTCTTTTTGAATACACTCAAAAAGACTCTCATAAGTCCATTCACAAAGGTCGCGTATCAGTTCTCACCACCCACTGATTCTCTATAAACGCATCCCTAAGCTACTCTTCTTATTCAATAATTTCTCAGCTATTCTCATCTCAACTAAACTATCCGTAGGCGATACCGCTATCGGTACCTTCTGCCTCTCATAAAACTTCATGATCTTATCATAAATGAGGAAAAATGAATTGTCAACACTTTCTGTTAATTCAAATAAAACAAATGTTTTTTTCTAACTTGAATTACTTTCGAATCGTGATAAAAATGTTAGGGGAAAAGCATGTTTAAATAATCTTGTATCATGGTATCTTCGTTGACTGGAGTGGAGGGTGGCGACTCCGGTGGGATTAGCGAAAGCCGTAACGAAGAACGGCTTTTGCGACCGAAAAGCGAAGCGTTTGGGAGCAGGTATATCCTAGAGGATGCCTTAATTTCTGCAAAAACCGCAGAAACACGGCAAATCGCAATCTGCGCTTTGCGATTGGCTTACCGCGGCCCCACGGAAATAGTGAAAGCTGAAGGAGGCGGTTAGATGCGACAAGCATAAGACGAATTAACGGAGTAGCGTTTTTTGCTACGCAGTTAATTTGCTTATGACTCGAGCATCTGCCTCCTGAAGTTGGAAAAGCACCCGCCCGGAACGGAAATCAACATTGTTTGTTAAGGACCCCATAATTGAATTTCACCAATTGGTTAGATAAACTTATGTAAACAATAAGGAAATTATACACATGTTAAAATATCGGAAATAGATAGGATGACACTGATGCGAATTAATAAATTTTTAAGCTCGGCCGGGATTGTTTCAAGACGCGGGGCTGATAAGTGGATTGAAGATGGGCGAATTACGATTAACGGGCAACCCGCCGAGTTAGGAAGCCGCGTCAATGAAGGCGATGAAGTCCGCGTAGACGGAAAACCAGTTCAACTTGAAACAGAACTTGTTTACATCGCATTGAATAAACCCGTTGGCATTACAAGTACAACTGAACGCCATATTGAAGGCAATGTCGTTGACTTCGTTAATCATCCGCTGCGCATTTTCCATATCGGAAGACTCGACAAAGACTCAAATGGCCTTTTACTTTTAACGAATGACGGAGATATTGTCAATGAAATTTTACGTGAAGAACATGGCCATGAAAAAGAATACATCGTCACCGTCGATAAACCCATCACAAAAGAATTTATTCGTAAAATGGAGTCGGGCGTTGAAATTCTTGGCACAACGACAAAACGTTGTAAAGTTCGCCAACTAGGCCCTCGTAAATTCAACATTACCTTGACGCAGGGCTTAAACCGACAAATTCGTCGCATGTGTTCAGCGCTTGGCTATACAGTTCGCACGTTACAACGAACGCGGATTCTCAACATCCATCTTGGGAATTTACCAATTGGCCAATGGCGTGACCTGACGAAAAAAGAACTTGATGAAATGTTTACCATGCTGAACTATAAGCCAAATAAATAAACAATCAACAATTCCCACCAATCGTCACATTTGGTGGGAATTGTTTTAGTTGACCTCATCGCCTGCCAACATCACGACGATTTGATCGATAACATCATAGGTGGAGTCGTCTAAATGGTTATTAATAATAACAGAGAAAATCAGGTCATCTCCATCTGACTTTTCGACATAACCTGCCAATGATGTAACACCGTTTAACGTCCCAGTTTTGGCCCGTACTTTTCCAGTCGCGACTGTATTTGACATTCGATAGCGAAGTGTGCCCCCTTGAAATCTTTCATCATATCCAGCAATCGGCAAGGATTCTAAAAAAGCTGGATACCAACTTTTTTCTTGCGCAACATACAATAACTTCGTCACCTCATTTGTCGTAACAAGTGTTTTATGTGACATGCCTGAACCATCACGAAATAACATCGTATTTGTTTCAAGCCCCATTTTGTTGAGGGTATCATTCATGACAACATGTCCCTTGTCCCAACTGCCTTCTCCGCCGACAACTTTCCCCATTTCTTTCACCAACACTTCGCCGTGCCCGTTGTTGCTCAGTTTCATAAAAGGTATGAGCAGTTCTTCTAAAGGCATTGAACTATTTTCAGTTAACTGAACAGCCCCTTTTGGTTTTTCTCTGTGCTCCACTTTGTAAACCTTTGGCAGTTGAATGCCTTGTTTTTCGAGCGTATCTTTAAATAAGTGAACTGTATAGGTTGTGGGTTCCCAAACAGATGCCCAAATTCTTGTCTTTTGTGCCCCGACTGGAATCGTTCCTTTGACAACAATCGTATTTGTTCCATGTACCCGTTCTGCCGTAAGAGACTTGTCCCTTTTTTTCTGTACGGTTTTCGTTTCATTCTTAATATGGACATAATCATTGTTAGGGGACAAGCCAATCATTGCTTCTTCTCCAGCTTTTGCCCCCGGATATACTTCAACAATGACAGTTCCCGCATCATAGTCATCATTAGGTGACAAAGTTAACGCAGATATTTGAGCACCGGTGTAGTAAGGTTCATCAGACCAATTTAAGTCTTGAGACAGACGAATAGTGTCATACCACGTATCATCCCCGTAAAAATTCCCATGAATTGTATGAATCCCTTTTTCCTTAACTGTTTTTGCGAATGCCGTTAAATCTTCTTGCACTAAAGTTGGATCACCTTGTCCAACTAAATAAATGTCTCCTTGTAAAATTCCATCTTTAATCTTTCCATCTGTATAGACTGCCGTTTTAAAGGCGTGATCACTTCCGAGTCTTTCTAATGCGGTCGCCGCTGTAAATAATTTCATGACAGACGCAGGTCGAACCCGAACACCACCGTTATTTTCATATAACAACTTACCATCCGATGCGCGACGTATACTGATTGTAGTGGTTGCACCTTGCAATCTTGAATCTTGTAATACTTTATTGATCCCATCGAATTGCTCTTCATCATGTAGTTCTATCTGTTCGGCAGGTGTAGTTGATTCAAGAAATACCGCTTCTTTTGAGGGACTCGGTTCAATTTCATGTTCATCTCCACGCGACTTCCAAAAATACATCGTTAAAATTAATACGAGTACAGTGACAAAACTTATCCATTTCCATAAGCGTCTCTTTTTCAATTTAGAACCTCCTCCATCAATGTTTTTAAACGTTTAAACTGGGGGATGAATAAAAGAAGCGAGGTGGATACATTGAATAAAAAGGATGATAAAGAAGGGTTAACCCGAGGAACGATACAACTATTAAAAGATGGTAAAAAGGATATCTTTCGTGAATTAATAGAAGAATTAAAACCATATGATCAAGCAATGCTCTATCAAAATATACCAACCAAGCATAAACCATTGTTTCTTGAATTACTTACATTATTAGAAGTAACAGGACTTTTAAGACATTTATCTAAAGACGAGCAGCTTCTCGTATTGAAAACATTAGACCCGAAACGGGCGACAGACATTTTAGATTTAATGGAAGTTGATGACCTGGCTTTCCTGTTAGACGACCTTTCTCTTAAGGAGATTGACAACCTCATTGTGAAAATGCAATTAGAAGAGATGGAAATCCTTCGCCGTATTATGCGCTATCCTAAGAAAACAGCAGGGAGAGTTATGACGACAAGGTATATATGGGTTCATCACTCATATACCGTTGAACAGGCAATTCATAAACTTAAAAGTTTTAGAAATATCGCGGCGTATATTAACTATTTATATGTGATTGACGATGATAAAAAGTTAATTGGCGTTGTTTCTTACCGCGACCTGCTACTCGCTGATTTGAATAAATGCATTGAGATGTTTATGGAGAAGAATGTTGTGAAAATTGACGGTCTAACAAAACAGGAAGAAGCTGCAAAAATTATTGGCCGATATGATTTTGTTTCTTTACCCGTAACAGATGAGAACAATATTCTTGTTGGAATCATTACCGTGGATGACATTTTAGATATCGTTGTTCAAGAAGCCAATGAAGATATTGAAAAACTACTCGCCACAGGTAAGGAAATTACCTTTCAAACGAACCCATTTGTTGCCGCTCGTAGGAGAATGCCTTGGTTAATTTTATTATTATTTATCGGGCTCGTCTCAGGCGGAATTATTGAACGTTTTGAAAATACATTAGAAACCGTCGTTGCACTTGCATTTTTCATGCCCATGATTGCCGGAATGACAGGGAATACAGGTACGCAATCACTTGCTGTTGTTGTCCGTGGGCTTGTCTCTGAAGACTTAAACTTCAAAAAGGCGAGTCAGCTTTTATTTCGAGAATTGTTAGTCGGCATAATTATAGGAATTACATGTGCTATTTTCATCGCAATGATTGCCTATGTATGGCGTGGTAGTTTAGCACTCGGCTTGGTAGTTGGAGCGTCTCTTCTCGCTACCCTAATCATCGGAACACTCGCTGGCACAGTGATTCCGCTAATCCTATACAAATTAAAAGCAGACCCAGCCGTTGCATCCGGTCCACTCATTACGACAATAAACGATATTTTATCGTTACTAATTTACTTTGGCATTGCGACGATGTTTATTTCAAATCTCATGTAAATAAAGTGTACGTTAAAGAAAGAAGAATCATTCCTGAAAATATAAAAATCACAAACACAATAATGTGTTGTAATCCTACTCATTTAGCGCGCCATTATCATGGCATAATCGTATCCAAATGACTCATCCTATAGTCAAGGAGATGAGGCCATTTATGCTAAAACTATTGATTGTTAGCGTCTTTATGATCATGAGTTCAACATTCACACAAACCCCAATGAATACGTATGCGCAATTTGAAGTTCCGGCCTATGCGAAATGGGGAGCGCTTGCGATGAAAGAGACACATTTTAAATATCCGAATGCTAAAATCATTGATTACTTATATGAAGGAAGCGAATTTAAAGAGCAGACAACGATTGCAAAATTTAAATTATGGTTGAAAGAAGAGGACAAAGAGTTCGGTGTATTGGTGAGAATTGAATTTACTACGGAATCAGAGGAAGTCGTTCACATTGAATTTCAAGAAACAACTCAATAACACATGATTTAATAAAAAAAGAGGCTGTCTATATAGACAACCTCTCAACTTTTAAGCGTATTCCTTTACATGTTCTAGCATCGTACCGTTTTTCGCAAAGTTAGTATGCCACGAAAAAGCTTTTTCTAACACATGAGGTGTGTGACCGCCTCTTTCAAGTGCTTCTTCATAATACTCACGAAGCTGTTCGCGGTACATTGGGTGCGCACAGTTTTCAATGATGAGTTCCACACGTTCTCTTGGTGCTAAACCACGTAAATCTGCATATCCTTGTTCTGTAACGATGACGTCAACATCATGTTCAGTATGGTCAACGTGAGAGACAAAAGGAACGATACTTGAGATGTCGCCGCCCTTTGCAATCGACTTCGTTACGAATATTGCCAGTCTAGCATTACGAGCAAAGTCTCCAGAACCGCCAATTCCGTTCATCATTTTAGTCCCTGACACATGCGTTGAGTTGACGTTTCCGTAAATATCCAACTCTAATGCTGTGTTAATTGAAATTAATCCGAGACGACGAATGATTTCTGGGTGGTTGGACATTTCTTGTGGACGCATTACTAGCTTATCACGATATTCTTCGAAATTATTAAAGACTTGGTCCATTTTCTCTTCAGACAATGTAATGGAAGCACATGAAGCAAAACGAACTTTGCCCGCATCAATTAAATCAAATACTGCATCTTGAAGTACTTCCGAGTAAACCTCTAAGTCTTCAAATTCAGATTGAATCATGCCGTGAAGGACCGCATTTGCAACTGAACCGATACCTGATTGTAACGGTGCTAGTTTTTCAGTCAGTCTACCCGCAGCAATTTCTGAGCGTAAAAATGTCAATAAATGACCGGCCATGATTTCTGTTTCCTCATCAGGATCTACGATTGTAGAAGGTGAGTCCAATTGATGAGTTAACACAATGCCTTTTACTTTATCGACATCAATTGGAATTCCAACGGTACCAATTCGGTCATCTGCTTTCGTTAATTGAATTGGATCTCTTTCGCCTTGTTTTTCCAAGTCATACAAATCATGAACCCCTTCTAACGCTGGAGTTTGTGCTGTATTAATTTCAATAATGATTGACTTTGCATGCTTTGCAAATGCAAGTGAATTTCCTACAGAAGTTGAAGGAATGAGCATTCCATCCTCCGTAATTGAAACCGCTTCCACAATTGCGTAGTCGATTGGCTCGATGACTTCTGCTCGAATTAGTTCAGCAGTATGTGATAAATGATGGTCGACAAATAAATGTTCTCCAGCATTTATTTTATTCCTCATCACTGGGTCTGCTTGGAATGGCAAACGTTTATTGACAATGCCAGACTCTGCGAGTAAACGATCAATATCCGAACCTAATGAAGCACCTGTAAAGACATTCACTTTAAACTTTTCGTTTTCCGCACGCTTCACCAATGCCAATGGAACGGCTTTCGCATCTCCCGCACGCGTAAAACCACTTATTCCAAGTGTCATGCCGTCTTCAATCCATGAAGCAGCTTCTTCCGCCGAGACAATTGCATCTTTCAATTGGACATGTCTAATTCGTTCCATATGATTTTTCATTAACTTATTCTCCTTTTCATAACTTTTAGTTAATTCTACCGTAAGGAGATACATGAAAGTGATTTTACGAACGGAACAAGAGAATATGTCACTAAAGCAAGAAATAACGCACTTAAAGCAGAATCAGCTAAAAACCCAATAGTTTTCTGAAATAACTTGAATACGATTGGCTCACGGGAATTTTTGTACCATCTTTCATTGCCAACAAAAATGTGGAATGTGTATCAGGAAAAATTTCTTGTATATGATGAACGTTTACGATAAAGGAGCGGTGACAACGTACAAAAGAATCCTTCGGCAAAATATATTCAAATTCTTGCAATGTATTTTTATGAGTGCCGATCAATCCATTCCCCACAACAAACGTTTTCCGATTTTTCACTTCAACATATGTCACGTCTTTAAATGAAATCGGACACCATCCATCTTGTGTTTTCACTGTCACAACAGATTTCCCATCTGTAAATGCCGGATAGATGGCAAGGACACAACCTGCCAATTGACCGTCATGATAATAAGGAACTGCCATCCCGTGATAAGGAACCCCGAATACACTCCTGTTAATAAACTCAGATACTTTTTGATTTTGAGCAATCGCCTTGAAGGCAATCGTCCCTTCTTTCACCAAATCGCCTTCTCTTATTTTCAAATCTACCCGCTTGCTCGGTCGATAATATATATATTCCTTCGTATTTGAAACCGCAATAGAGATTTCATCAGAAAACAACTCACCCATTACATCTAATAACGATCCCATTGATAATTGATTCATAGAAAACCCTCCTAAAACCATTCTACCATTTGCAACTTCTTTTCTTAAAGGCAAACTACCAAAATTGGTCTGGCTTGCGACACGCTTCAAGTTATATGATAGAATGAACTTGAATTTAATTCATTACCAACAAAATATGTATCAAGAATCGGAGTGAAATTTCTGATGAAAAAGAGATTACTAGTGACATTCATTTTATTACTAAGCATCACGTTAGTCGCTTGCAGCAATGATTCATCAGGTAAGAGTGAAGTAAAAGATATAAAAGAAAAGGTACATGAATATAGTGTCGGAAGCTTCGAAGATGATGTGACAGCTTCTATAACATCTCATGAACTAATTGTTAATGAGAAAGGGAAAGAAATTTCATTTACTTTACCAAGCGATGAATTCTTCGTTTCTATTGCACCCTTTGTAGAAACTACACACCCTTGTGCGATTCATAGTTTAACGGGTTGTCAAGGTGAACTCGTTGAAAAAGACTTTGATGTATTGATCAAAGACGAAGACGGCAAAGTAGTCGTTGATGAAACGATCACATCTCTAGAAAATGGATTTATCGATTTATGGCTACCACGTGACAAACATTACCAAGTAAAAATAACACATGAAGATAAAACGGTAGAATCTACTATTTCTACATTTGAAGGCGACAACACTTGCATTACAACAATGCAACTTACGTAATAAATAGATACAGATACTTAGAATCGTGAAATACTCACGGTTCTTTTTTTGTATAAAAAAGGTAAGTGAAGAATATCTCCACTTACCTTTTCAGCGATCAATCTTAAACCACTTTCACATCTTGTTCAGGTACAAATTTCAAAATAACGCCACCAACAATAAATAAAAGTACTAAACTAAAGACGCCATAGGATGAACTTCCAGTAAGTTGTGTCGTCACACCGAGCAATAACGGACCCATTACTGAGGCAAACTTACCGAAAATATTATAAAACCCGAAAAACTCATTGGATTTTTCTTTTGGAACAAGTTTTGCGAAATATGAACGACTTAAAGATTGAATGCCGCCCTGCGATGTTGCAACGAGCATGGCAAGAATCCAGAAGTCGAGTTCATTTTTCATAAAGAATGCATAAATACAAACAATGATATACACAACTATCCCAACATATAACATTTTCTTCCCTGTAAATTTATCCGATAATCGTCCGTAAATAACAGCAAATGGTGCAGCGACAATTTGTGTCATGAGTAAAACAATTAGGAGCGTCGTCGCACTAATCCCCAAATCTGTCCCATAAGCAGTGGACATCGAAATAATCGTCCCAACCCCGTCAATATAAAAGAAATAAGCAATTAAAAATAAAAACACATGGCGATACTTTCGAATATCTTTAAATGTCGAACCAAGTCTTTTAAAACTTCCGACAATAATCGATGATTCACGTGGAACACTATGAATTTGAATGACATTTTTCAACATTGGAAGGGTAAATGTAATCCACCAAATCGCAGTAATGACAAATGCTAGCTTCGTTGCAAACGTCATGGATATCGGAAGAGTGCCACTATCTGCTAGTAAAATAATCGCGATACTGATAATAAAAGGAATGGCACTACCGATATACCCTAAACCAAAACCTCTTGCAGAAATATTATCCATTCGGTGTGCAGACGTGACATCTACTAGAAATGCATCGTAGAAAATATTGGCCCCATGAAAACCGACTGCAGTAATTGTATAAACCATTAATAATAATATCCAGTTTCCATCTGGTACAAACGCTAACGATAACGTTGATAATGATCCGACAATAAAAAAGAAAAAGAAGAATTTTTTCTTCAGACCTTCATAATCTGCAATTGATCCTAATATAGGACCGATCATCGCCAGAATAAACGTTGCAATCGCAACCGCATACCCTAAATAAGCAGTAGAATCCGCATTACTGACCCCAGCACCTGAAGCAACTGACTTATAAAAAATCGGAAAAACAGCTGTTGTAATGATGACAGAGTAAGCTGAATTGGCCCAGTCATACATCATCCAACTCGTCTCAACCTTTGTAAACTTCTTCACCCATTGCCCCCCCTTCCTTGTTAGTCTAGTGTACAACAAGTCGGCGAATAATATATCGAATATTCAAAACTTTTAACGCAATAATTTTCCATACTTTAAGCGCATTCCAACTTGTTGAACTTGTCCACTTGGTAACATTAACACAAAAAAGCTCTCCCCATTTTACAAGGGAAAGCTTTCATTTCAGTTAGCTAAACGATAAACTAAAAACTTTTCTTTTTTATCTTGAGCACCTGGCACTCTAACCTTATTCATTAGCCTAAAAGGTGTATTTTTAGCAATAAAATTTTTATAACTTCCAGTTGGATAATATAAAATTAAATCGATCGGACGATGATTTACCTGAACTGATTTTAAAATATTTTGGACTACTTTTTTAAATATATCAACCGAAAAGGGATTAAAAAAGTAAAAAACTGTGTCTGTCTCATCTACATCAAATTGTTCTGCTAGCGCATAATTGAACCGAATAGGTGCTTCGATATGGCTTGCTTTATACCGGTAACTTCTTTTGTTATCAAGCGCTTCATCGAAAGTTAAATCATTTACTTCTACGCCAGTGACCGGTACTTTGAATCGGTTATGGATATAAAACGACACACGTCCTCGTCCACATCCAAAATCAACAACTTCGTCATCTCTCTCTAATTTATAGACTTTAAAAAGTTCTTCCAATGCCCTATAAGGAGTCGCCTCGTAACGATGGTAATGACTCTCGTTGCGCCATTCCCTCAAACCCGTCGTTCGAATATTAAGCATGTCTTCGTACTTTCTTTCCGCCAATTGTTATTCCTCACTTTTAGTATAATCCGATACTACTTTACTACCTTTCCATATTTTCTTCAACTTGACTACTTTTCTAGCAATTTTTAACCGCAAGTACTCTACTATATTTGCATTTCTAAACTCTTTACTCTCAACAAAACAAAATTAGGCTACCTTTCTCCAATTAAGGAGTAGGTAGCCTGTATCGATTACATCTAATTCACCAGTAAATGCAATTACTTATTCATTTGTGCAAGGAAGTCCCCAAGCGGATTCGATTCTTCTTCCTCTATTTCAGCAGGTTCACTGGATGTTTTAAAACTTTCCCAATCAAAGTTATCCAAATCATCATCTATATTGCGTGTCATCGCGGAAGAATTGACTTGTTCTGTTTTGCTTTCTATTTGCTGCTTCGTTTCAAAGTCTTCAATAGACGTTTCATCTTGAAGATAAAGCGTATCCTCTGCTTCTAACGAATTACTATTCAACGATGCGAAAAGGGCAGAGGTTCGTATTGGATCTGACATTAACTGATAAACGATACTCCCTAAAAGCGCCTCAGAATGTTCATGCTTCAACCAATCTCTTTGCGCTTTCGTCAAACCTTTCGGAAGCGGTACTGTGATTGCTTCTCGATGTTTCACTAAAGAATCAGTGACACCATCTATAACGAATTCAGCTATTTTACTTGAGAAATTTCTTCTCTCCACGTCTTTTAAATGTTGCAACTGTTTAAGGATGCGATCAGATGTATCTGACGGGATACGAAACGTAATGGGCTGCCCCCTCTTCAATCCTGTTTCTTTCACAAACTATCACCCTATTTCGTTTTGACCAACTTTTCATCTCTCTGTTTAACTTTTTGATTTTTGGATGCGAAGTCTGAAATTAACTTGTAATACGCATTTGCCATCATCCAGACACTTTCCTTCTCATCTTCAAAGAAATCAATATTAAACCCATCTAGGTTATTATTTAAAGTTTTAAGATAGTCTTTTAGAATTAGGGATCCTCCACCAATGAAATAACAAATTTCCGACTGCGAGTTTCTTTGCCATACATTTCGTAAATGACGGTATTGCTTTTTCGCTAATTCTAAAAGTTCACGATCAACGATATCATGAACGCTTGTCCGACTTCCTCTTACCATAATATGATTTCGGTCGTTTTTCTTCGTAATTATCTCTACCACGTCTAGTCGGCTGTCCAACTCGACCCCATACTGGGAAAAGATTTCTTCACGGATCGCATCTAGCGACTCTGATACACCTAAATTGAATCCTTGTGCCTTATCATCGTCGACTTTTCTATCCTTAATCACTGCGACGTCAGTCGATAATCCACCGATGTCTTGAATCAAAATCCTCTTATCAATTAATTCTTTATTGATGACTTTTAAATCATCATCCATCACAAGGTTAATAAATGCAGCGAAACCTTCTGGATAAACTTTCACTTCTTCAAACTTAATGTTTACTTTTAATCCTTGATATTTAGGCGTAACCAAAAACTCTACTTGGTGAACAGAGCCAAGTAATTGAGTACGATAACCAACGTCTCTTCCTTCTTTAACTTCTCTTAAAGGAAGTCCTGTTCCAAGTGTATAGGTAGCTTCGATTACGTTATTAGAACGCTTGAAATTCTTTTTATTTTCATCACTCGCTGCATCTAATGCTAACGCCGCAAACAACATAACAAGTGTTTGATCTTCCTCCGATTTATTGCTTCCTGGGTCTAGCTCCGTTGGATTGTTACCTTTCGTAGCTAAATTTCCGACACGGTAAATAGAGTTGTTATCACTTAGTGTAGGTGAATGTAAACGAATGTGAATGCCATCCGTTGGGTCTTGCTTATCTAATTCCTCAATTCCAATAATTGGACGATCCTCAATATCCTGAGCAATTACATTCGGTATATTGAGTTCTGCTTCCAACTTCCCAAATATTGCCTTTAGTGAATCATTTCCTACATCAATTGCTGCAATGCGACTTTCTGTCATAAGAATCATCCTCTCTATTAACATCTCTTACTACTAAAAGAGTAACGGACTTTCAGTGGTAGGTCAATTCTATATCACCATCTATTACATAATTGTAATAATGTATACATATTTGTAAACATGAGGATACCTAGACAAACATTGTAACGACCGAATGTAAACACCTTCGTAAACATGTTTACTTATATGTTTACAAACATGCTTTCAATGTATACAACTATGCTATAGTTGTATACATTGGTTGAATCAGATAAATCAGAAGTTTCATTCTATAGTGGAGTCTTCTTTTTCTTTCATTTTCCCCAATAGTGACCGTAGTGAATTTTAGGTTTTAAGAAGTAGGATGCGAACTGATACAAATAAAAAAGTTCCAGTTTTGCTTTATTGATTAAGCAGAACTAGAACTATTCTTCAGATTTTCATCATAATTCAACATGTACCTCGTTTATTCTCTCCTAACAAATCCTCAAACTTTACGCTCGTTGGACTAATAACGACAAGTAAAGAAAGATTGCATTCGCATGTAATGATAAAGCAATCTTGCATGTCGTCCTCTTTGCGAACGTTCATGTATATAGGGATATAATCTATTCAGAAAATCTTCATCACACTGACATTTATCGCCATAGAGTGCATAGCATTTATCATGGGCTTTACACGCAACATCGATTTCATTAATTGGTTCACCCGGTCCATTACATCCTGGACCACACCAATTATAGCCTGGTAAGACACAAAATCGTGCTCTGTGACGCATCCCCTTCCCTCCTCCTGTTTAGCCGGCCTTTTATAGTTTATTCACCTGATAGAGAGGTTTTATATGCACTTACCTATTCAGAAGGCTTTAAATGGAGGGAGAAGAGCTCAACTATTATCGTTTTCAACCATCTCAACAAACCGGGTTGCGGCTAATGATAAGGGAACGCTTTTTAAATAACAAACGCCAACTTCCCTTTTCGGTATCGCATCGGTTATTTTCACTTCAGAGACAAGTCCTTTACTCAAGTAATCCTGAGAGAACTCTTTTGTAACACATGCGATTCCCAAGTTGATTTTTGCAAACTCTAATAGTAAATCATGTGATCCTAATTCAAATTCCGGCTCTATTTGTAGGCCTTTCGATAAAATATACTTTTCCACGTATTGACGAGAGTTTGACTTAGGTTCAAGAAAAATGAGCGGGTACTTCATTAATTCTTCGTAGCTGATTGGATTTGATAAAATATGTTGATACTTATCACCGCAGACAAAAATGTCGTGGACATCGATAAAAGGTTTCAATGTCAATGAAGGATCTTCTAGAGGAAAATTACAAACAGCGATGTCTACCTCTCCCGCTTTTAAAATAGCGCATAGTTCAGACGTAGTGCCGTTTTCAATTTTAACTTTCACATTCGGGTAACGGTTATGAAATAACTCTAAGTAAGGCAGCAAAAAGTATCTGGAAATGGTGTCACCAACACCAATTTTTAATTCGCCTGCAGTTAAGTTTTTAAATTCATTCATTTTATCTTGTCCGACCTGTAAAAGGTTCAGTGCGGAACTTGCATATTCAAATAAAAACTCACCTTCTTGTGTCAAAAACGCGCCTTTCGGTGTGCGATGAAAGAGACGAATATCCAGCTCTCTTTCCAATTGCATAATGGCTTGGCTTACAGCTGGTTGCGTCATATATAAAGCTTTCGCGGCTTGTGAAAAACTTTTACTTACGCCAACTTGGCAAAATATTTTATAAAGGTCTAATTTGCTAACCACATAACCCCTCCTTATACCTGTTATACTAACTATTAATTTTACTTATATCACTTTTATCGTGTATATTACAAGTAGATGATATATACTTTAAGTAAATTCGGTACGTATAAGGAGCGAATAGAGTGGAACGAGTAGTTGGAACAGTTGCAAGAGGTCTTCGTTGCCCGATTATTAATGAAGGGGACTTTATTGAAGAGATCGTTGTGGATAGTGTACTAAAAGCTTCTGAAGTAGAAGGTTTACAAGTAAATGATAAAGACATTGTCGCAATTACAGAATCTATCGTTGCACGTGCACAAGGAAACTATGCGACAATCGATCATATTGCGAAAGACATTGAAGCGAAGTTTAGCGATGATACAATAGGTGTGATTTTCCCTATCTTAAGCCGTAACCGCTTCGGAAACTGCCTCCGCGGGATTGCGAAAGGTGCTAAGAAACTTGTTATCATGCTTAGTTACCCATCCGATGAAGTCGGCAATCACTTAGTTGATCTCGATAAGCTCGATGAAAAAGGCATCAATCCATGGACAGATGTGCTTACTGAAAAAGAGTTCCGTGAACTTTTCGGTATTAATAAACACGCTTTCACTGGGATTGATTATATTGACTACTACAAAACGTTAGCTGCTGAATTCGACACAGAATGTGAAATTATTTTCTCGAATAAACCAGAAACGATTTTAGAACATACAACAAGCATTCTTGCATGTGATGTACATTCAAGAGAAAGAACGAAAAGAATTTTAAAAAGGCATGGCGGCCAAAAAGTATATAGCTTAGACGACATTTTAACGGAGTCTATTGACGGAAGCGGTTATAATGAAAAATACGGTCTATTAGGCTCTAATACTGCAACAGATGACGGCATGAAGCTATTCCCACGCGACTGCCAACCTGTCGTCGACAACATTCAAAAAATGTTAAAAGAGAAAACGGGCAAAACAGTTGAAGTAATGGTATATGGAGACGGTGCATTCAAGGATCCTGTCGGGAAAATTTGGGAACTCGCTGACCCTGTTGTTTCACCAGCGTATACACCTGGCCTCGACGGAACGCCTAATGAAATTAAACTAAAATACCTTGCTGATAATAACTTCTCTGATTTAAGAGGAGATGAATTGAAACAAGCGATTTCAGAGTTCATCGATTCAAATGAAGATTCCCTAGCAGATTCACTTGAAGCGCAAGGAACAACGCCAAGAAAATTAACAGATTTAATTGGTTCATTAGCTGATTTAACATCTGGAAGCGGCGACAAAGGTACACCAATCGTCTTTATCCAAGGATATTTTGATAACTTTACAAAATAAACTCATCTAGAATATTTGCTAACCCCTAGAATGCGCATTTTGAGCATTCTAGGGGTTTTTATTTTTGGGGTTCTGCGATCGAGCATTACGTTGCATCATTCAATACTTCGCTACTAACTACGTAAGTCCTCCCAAAAAAATCGTATCATTTCACATTTTCTTGTTGTATATTACAAGTAGGTGATGACATTGAAAATCAAAAAATACTCTATGAACTCAAACGTGCTTGCTGGGACTACGTTAAAGGATAAAAATCAACCAGAAATGAACAATATGGCGCTCCATACTTGTCAGCAAGCTGATGTAGTGCTGGAAAACCGTCGGCAACTAGCACATGTTTTAGACGTGCCCCTCTCGAATTTTGTATGTGCAAATCAAACCCATAGTGCAAATTTCTATCGTGTCACAAACGAAGATACAGGGCGCGGCACTCAAGATTTAGATACTGCTATTCAGGATACAGATGCTTTGTACTCATATGAACCAAATATACTCCTGTGTAGTTTCACAGCAGACTGTGTACCGGTGATGTTTTACCATGAAACGAATGGATTAATTGGCGTCATTCATTCCGGATGGCAAGGAACTATAAAAGAAATTACATTGAAGCTTTTCCAACACTTGAAAACTGAAGAAAAATGTCAGCTAGATAAGGTTCATGTCCAAATTGGGATGGCTTTGAGTCAGGAAAAGTTTGAAGTAGACGATGATGTCTATACAAAATTTAAAGACCTTGGTTATGCAGATGAATTTATGTACTTTAAACCCGTGACAAATAAATATCATATTGATAATCAGCTCGTTGTTAAGAAACAATGTGAATTGGCAGGCATTCCGACTGACCAAATCTCCGTGGATCGTACATGTACATTCGTCAATGAAGAAGGATTTTCATATCGACAAGATAAAAAATGTGGTAGACATTTAAGTTTTATTAAGTTTTATGATGAGGATAAATGAATCACCAGAACTGAATCTTACATGATTAAATCATAATCAAGAAATGGGATGAGAAAATGAGAATCGATAAAATTACATCAGAAAATGAGTTAACAACCGCCTTTAACATTCGTAAAGCTGTCTTCGTTGAAGAACAAGGCGTTCCACATGCCGATGAATACGATGAATTTGATAAACTAAGTGCACCGTGTGAACATGTCCTCGTTTATCACAATGATACGCCCGTAGGCACTGGGCGTATTCGGTGGGTCGATGAATTTGGTAAATTAGAGAGAATATCTATCTTGGAAAACTATCGTTCATTGGGACTTGGGAAAGCGATTATTTGCGCTTTAGAAGAAATTGCAAAAGAGAACGGAATCAAACGAGTTAAATTACACGGACAAACCCATGCAGAAGGCTTTTACCAGAAACTCGGTTATGAAACTGGATCGCCGGTGTTTATGGAAGACGGGATTCCCCATGTGTTAATGATGAAAGTATTTGCATGAGCATTCGCTAATAAAAAATTGGAAGTCGACGTTGTGTTGACTTCCGATTTTTATAAACATTAATTTATAAGCAGTCTTACTTATACATTTCCTTTAATACATTACGAAATAAGTCGTCTAACTTTTTCGTTGAATCTTCAACTTTGACAGACAGAGTTTGTACATAAGCTTCAATACGCGAGATTTCACTTTCTAAGCACTCATTCATGATTGAAATGCTTACTTCCTTTTCCGATTCATATCCTGCCATTTTCCGTACTACTAAATGTTCTATCTTCTTTCTCAATTGTCCTTCAGAAACGAAAGCTCCAACTAAATCATTAAACCGTATTGGCGGTGGTGTTTTATTCTCCTTAATCCATTTACAAGCTAATATCGAGCGGATTGCGTAAAGGCAGTTTTTGATTTCCGATTTTTGAAGATATAGTTGATAATTGTTTTTTGCCATATTTAAATAGTGGTGTAAACTCGCAGTTGGGTTAAAAATTTCCGGCGCCAGTGAACGTAATCGAGTAACAAGTGAAGGCTTTTGACAATAGATGTTATCGCTTCTCAACCATTCGAGTAAAGTTGGATTACCTTTCCTAAAAAGACGCAATGCTTTCGTGATTTCCCAACCGCTTATGTCCAATACATCGTTAATGGGCAATTCAATCACATCTCTCTTCGCACCTACCCCTTGCGGATCAATGGAAAGATACCAATTAGGCTGATGAATGTATATGAACCGCACATCGTAGTCGCTATCTTTTGAATGAATCCCCCATGCTCGACTGCCCGATTCGACCGCATACAAGACTTTCACTTGAAACCTTTCTTCTATTTCTATTAATTTCTTGAGAATTAATTCATTCATTCCACAACACCTTTTTCTTGAGCGTGCGCGCTAAACAAAAATTATTCATTTGTAATTCCTAGAGATTTATAAAAACTCGCCCCACTTTGTATCGCTTCTTTTGCTTCTGGGACGATACTAGAATGATGTAAAAATGAGTGAATGACCCCTTTAAATTCTTCCAAAACTACTTTTTGTCCATGAGTATTTAAAATATCATACAATAATTTACTATCGTCTTGAAGCGGATCTAAATCTCCGTAAGCAATATAGCAAGGCGGAACTCCTTCCGTTAAATCATTTGAAAAGCAATCAAAATAACGTACTTCTTGTTTTTCTTCTCCGATATACATTTTTATATAGGCATTTAAATCTTCTCTACTTAATCCATCGTAGTCCCCGCCTAGTAAACGCATTGACATCGAATCTGTCAGCCCATAAGCTCCATAATAAAGTAGTAACGAACGTATGAAAGAGGTACCTGCCTGTTGATCTCTTATATATAAAGCCGTTGCTAAACATAAATTAGCGCCTGCCGAATCGCCGGCAAGGGCAATATCATCATGATCGATACCATACTTCTCCGCGTGACTCCGTAACCATTTAACTAAGAAGACGCATTCTTCGACTTGGGTAGGGTATTTATACTCCGGCGCTAATCGATAGTCGATTCCAACGACAACTGCCCCAGTCTCCGCCATAAGTAAGCGCATAATCTTACTGTGCGTGTCAAGATTCCCTACAGTAAAACCGCCCCCGTGGATGTATATGATTGCACCTTTGCCAATCCGTTTTTTCGGATAATGCATGCGAATTGGAATTTCCCCGTGCGGTCCCTCTATTTGTAAATTAACTGTCTGCTTTGGTTCGGGGCCGCCCTCGTTCCAATACTTTCTTTCATTCATATAATTCTCACGCATTTTTTCGTAAGTAACATCTGTCGAAAAAGCATCACCAACAAGTTTATTTTGTATCTTTAATGTTTCAAGCATTTCAGGCGTCATCATTTCATAAACGTTCAATTTATTCATCTTAATTCTCCATTCTTACAATGATCGGTAATTAGATTATATAGTTAGCATATCCTTTTAAGGTTATATGTATAGATATGCAGAAAATTTCTCAAGGAAGTAACGGTAATCTACAATGAAGATAAGGCTTTAAAACGAAATGGGGCATTGAATATGATGTGCGGATCAAAATGTTTTCTAGTAAAAATAGCACTAAATGGAGAAAAGAAAAATAAGCGTGTTAGAGCAAGAACTCCTGTTAGCGCTAGAAAAGTCATTAGAGAAAAATACGGCGATGAAGTTGTAATTCTCTCGTCTGTAGAGGAAAAAAAATAATTCCGATGCAACTAAGCGTGCCGATCACCTGATTTTGCATCAAAGTGTGATCCGGCACATTTTTTTAGATAATAAATCGCTCACTTTATACGCTCAATAAAATGCTTCAATATCCTAGCTGTTATACCCCAAATTGTATAGTCTTTATAATCATAAAACCACTCTTCAATTACACGAGTCCCCCATTCATAATCCACACCATTCATGATTTTTTCAAAAGGAAAATCAGATGCAGGGGTTGGTTGTACAGAAACTATATGCATATAAGGCTCGTAATTCAACAACCATTTTAACGGGATTGTAAATACTTCATCAACTTCTTCTTTGTTGTAAGAAGGAATAATTTCACTGTAATCAATCACGGCCACAAACGGATAAATGACAAATGTAGGTGAAGCGATATATGGGCTTAATTCTTCTATAACTGTAACAGTTTCCGGATTGACCCCTAACTCCTCATGCGTTTCTCGTAAAGCCGCCGCTAGAGGTGTAGGGTCAGACAAATCAATTTTACCGCCCGGGAAACTAATATCTCCTGGTTGTTTACGCATTGTAAAAGCACGTACTTCAAAAAGAATTTGCCATTCCCCGTTCACCTGAACTAATGGAATTAAAACGGCCGAACGAAAAGCTGTCTCCTCTCCTATAAATAGAGATTGCTTTTCATTTAACCTGTCCTTCAGTTTGTCTAAGAACACAGACTTCTCCTCACTTCAGTATTAGTAATTTTATCGTATCACTTCCAAACTATTCTTTAAAGAATAAGAGAATCCTAATTGCTCATTCTTCAAAAGTATGAAGATACTAGTTCATTTATTATGATTTTTCAAAAGATATCACTTACAATAAGGGTAGATTATAAACTGGGGGTGCGTTCTTTGACAAATGGTGAAAATCGAAGAAAAGAAGTACTTGTGGATTTTGAAGAAAAAATGTCCTTAGCGAATGCTGCCACGTATTTCGAAACGATTGCGAATAAGTTAAGTGAAGAAGGTTCATTCACACTTACGCATAATGGACAAACAATTGAAGTTAAGCCATCCTCTACCGTTGAATTGGAAATTAAAGTAGTAAAAATGCAGGATAAACAAAAATTTGAAATTGAACTTGAGTGGACTGAAGGCACGGAAGATACGACTTTGAAAATTGATTGAAAAAGAAAACACATCATTTTCGATGTGTTTTTCCTTTTTCAGTATGCGTATAAAGTGAATCATTCGATGCTAGCTAAAAAATAGGTATTGAAAATATAAAACTTTTCAATACCCACTTAGACGTTATTTACTTGTTCGCACTAATTTACAACACTTTCCGTCGCACTTAAACTTACTGTTTGTTTTTTATTTTCCAATGCTTTAAAAACAAATGTTAAAAGCAAACCAACTAAAGAAATGACCAATGCGATATAGAAAGCATTCGTGAACATGCCGTCATTTTGTGCTGCAACGCTATTAGCAATCCTTGGTCCGAAAAATGCGGCGCCTGAATAACCGATAAAGGTAATCCCGTAATTAACACCATAATACTTCATCCCAAATTTCTCACTAACGATAGATGGAAATATGCCCATTGTTCCGCCAAAACATAATCCAATTCCAATGATCGCCACTACAAATCCAGCTACTGAAGTCGACATAGCAATCGTCAACATCATCGCAGCAATGACGACATAGATAACCATTAAGCATTTGGTACGTCCAATTTTATCGGATACTGCTCCCCAAAAAACACGTCCAAGACAATTACTGAGAGAATACAAGCTGACATATAATGCTGCTGTTGCCGCTGATAACCCAAACATCGTCTGTCCAATGACAGATGCATTAGAAGTAATCATCATTCCGGATAAGGCACCAATACAGAACATACTAATAATCACGTAAAAGATGGGTTTTCTCACCATTTGTTTCCATGGAATGTCGATACTACCACCCTTATTGACTTCCGGCGGCGTCCATCCCTGTGGTAAGTAACCAACTGGGCAGGCTTTCACTAATAAACCAAAACTTAGAATGACAACTAAGAATGTAATGCCAAGTGCAATTAGTGTCGGTTGAACACCCTTACTTGAAATTAATGCGTTGGCAATTGGCGCAATCAAAATTGCACCACCACCATACCCGGCTGTTACAATACCTGTGGCCAAACCTTTTTTGTCTGGAAATAGTTTTACTGAGTTACCAATGGTTGCAGAGTAAACCATCCCCTGGCCTAAACCGCCTATGACACCGTAAGTAATATAGAGCATCCACGTAGCTGTCACTAAACCAGATAAAACAAAACCAACCCCAAATAAGGAACCGCCAAGCATAATGGCAATCTTCGCTTTGCCTTTGTCGACTAATTTTCCACCAAGAATCATTGGGATTGGAAACAGTGCTGCGTTAATTGTAAATGCTATCATAATTTCACTTATAGAAGCATCCAGTACTTCTGTTAATGGGAGTGCAAATATACTAAATGCATATACTGCACCAACACAGAGATTGATAATTGTTGAGGCAATTAAAACTCTCCAGCGATTCAATTTAATATTCATGTGATACATCCTTCCTTCTTGTAGCTACCAGCCAAACAAGTCTTTCAAGAGACATTCAAACCTACTTGCTCGAACTGTATCGCCGGCTCTAACTCTGCCGCCTTTGCAGCACTAATTAAATTTGATACTTCATTCGTTCCTTGGTTTGTGAGGTATTTCACATGGAGTTCCAAGAAACTGTACTTATTGTATCAATTTAATTTCGCAAGCACTATTGTGAGTTTTTTCAAAATAGTATTTATATAAAATACATGTGTTAAGAATAACTTTGGCATTTTACTTACTAGGTTGCGAATAGCTTAACGACTACACTTTATAGATTTGTTTTAGATATAAGTTTCTTGTGAATGATTTCCCTAATACTATACGGCCAATAGTAAATCGTGTCAATCATTTTTCAGAGGCTCAAAATGTAGGCGTAAACATTGCAAATATACTTGGACACCAATTAGTAGAAGCCACTTTGACCTGGAGTCCCCATACATTTTCCTCAATTAAAAAAAGACCAGCTAAAAGCCGGTCTTGGATGATTTTTCTTTATTTAATTTTCAAGAATAGATAGAAGTCGGCCTGATATTGGGTGTCATAATAATCAACTGAATTGGCTAAAACACTTACTAACACTTCGTCATTTTCGATGTTAAATGTAGCTTGCTCCACTGTTAAAGACGGTCCTTTATTTCCGGCAATTTCCTCGTAATCCGCCAATATATGCTCTACAAGTTCCTTTGTATTGAATTGAATGACTTCCCTATCAGTTTCATCCACAATTGTAATCGTAGAGAGTTTTGCATCTTGCTGCAATTTAAGTTGAAAATTTCTATCTCCTATTGCTAATGGAATCAACTGGCTCCCGTTGTACGTGGAAAGATGAATCATCAGATCCATATCTGCAATATTTACAACTGGATTCTGATCCCAATCTAAGTGGGCGTATTGATAAACACCTACATGTGATTGCTCATACATTTGTTCAAAACCAAACGTCTTTTGAAAGTTATCGAAATGTACTACGTTAGCCGGAAGCCACGCTACTTTATCTATATCATTAATGCTGTTTAAATAATTAACCGTCCGTGTGATTATTCTCTTATCCTCATTAGAAACCGTTGCATTCGGGACAATTGAATTTCCTTCAAGCATATTATTTTCTAAAAGTACTTTTTCAAGCAGATTCGTTTGATTTACACGGCTTACTGTAAAGGCATCAATAGGTGGTGTAATAGAGATGATAGATAAAATAATTAGTACGGCGGCAATTATGCCGTTCTTTTTAATCGAAAGAAAGCTAAAAACTAGCCCTGTAATGACTGCAAATAGACCAAATAAGATGACATAATAACGACCATGCGTAATTCCTACTTCTTGTATTTTTAACACTGAGGACACCACTTGAAATAGCACAATCGGCACTAAGACTTTCGGAAAAATCCTTCTAAACATGACCGTAAATTTATTTTCTAGCATACTTGCAAGTATATAGACAAAAATGACTGTAATTGCATAGGAAACTAGTAGCGGTTCCAACAGGTTTTGGGTCCAAAATTCACCACTAATATTGCTTAACACATAAAATAGCAAAATGATTGTGTAAACCGCTGTCAACGGTATGATAATATACGAAATTAAAATACTTAAATTCTTTGGGTAACTGGTCGCCTTCTTTATGGCTTCTTCTTGGGATGCTCTTTCATCTGCTGTCAGATTTACGTCCTTTTTACCTGGAAAAGGCGGCGTGAAGGATAGAAAAAAGATTGGAGAAAACAATGTGAAAACTAAATTTAAAGCATGAGGTACGACATTATAGCTTACTTTGACAAGTAGGTGATCAATTGTAAAAATAATGGCACTTATACCACTAGCAATGACTACCGTGAAGAGAACAGTTATAAAAAACGCCTTAAATACGGACAAAAAGCTTTCGTTAAAAGTAATTTTACTTTTAATCGTCGGTACCCATATAAATGCCATGAATAAGGCAAATATCGTTACAGCTGTTTTGATGCCATTCTCCATACTAAATATTGAAGCCGAGTGCATGACGAAGTAGTAACAGCCTGCTAATAGGACTGCGCCAAGCATAAATAGCATCCGCTCGCTCTTTTTTGTAAAAAAGCGTTCATAAAGTTGCTGGCCTACCGCGCTTAAAAGCGCACCAACAATAAACGTAAACATAAATGTTGAATAATCTTCTGATGGACGATTAATCCAAAACATATTCGCTACTACTGTCGCGAAAAGAAAAATAGTTGTCGCCGGATACCTATCAACAGCCTTAAGTAGTCCTTCTAACTTATGACGCAAACGCTGAAACCCCTTCATTACCATCACCCTGCTTTCTTTTACATTCTCCTATATATTTATTTTACTTTAGACTGTATTGACAATCAATTTTCAATCGCTGTGAACTTTTTTTGGAATGCAGTTATACTTAACTTATATGATTACTCGGTTGATTTAATATCATTACTTAACTGAAATTTAGTTATAATTGTCTAAACGTACTCTTCCTATCTACATAAACTCTAGAAAGGAGTGAGATTATTGTATGTCAATGTTTAATCATGACCGAATTAATAAATCCGTGAACATACCTAACCCTTTGTATCAATCTTTACAAGGACAATATTTTGTGGGACAAACAGAAACGATTCGTTTAGGAAATGGCAAAAATGCTTGGGGAGGTTTAATTAATCCTTCTCATTCAAATGTAGATTTATTTGTAAATGCGTTTACCATTACAAATCATTCTAATCAACCTATCGTAGCTGAAATTTGGTTTAATCCTTCCCCACTAGGAAAAAGAATGTTTTCAGACAAAGTGACACCTGCAAACACAGCCCTTTGTCCACTTCCAAAACCAAAAGTAAATCTTGCATTTGCAGAACTTATTAACGGTTTTCCTGTAAAAGGGGTCAATTCATTTAAAAGAATTGTTCCGCCACAAAGTACTTTAGCGAGTGATGAAGATGGAAAATTCATTTTCCCGTCATGTGGGGCATTTGTAGTTTTTTTAACTTCAACTAGTAATGAGGTTATTAAATCAGAAGTTGCATTCGGTTGGTTTGAAAAAATGCATGGTAATCGCGTTTATTTTTAATTAGGATAGACATTCGTTCGTCCGGTGGTGTAATAATAGAAATGGTCTTTGGCTTCGAATAGGATTTAACCTAGGACTGCAATAAAGTTTACTATCACAGGCTGTTTTATTAGCAATGACAAAGTCCCTGAGCCTCTAACAGCGATTCTCAGGGTTTGTCACTATTCTCACTTATTTTTTCCTTGATTCGTACTGTAATAAAACTTAGCTGTGATGGACCCATCTTCATTTTCAACGATATCTGTTACATGAATGCCTGAATCCGCCGGCGTTGAGCCGTGGCCTTTCCAGAAATAGTATGAACCAGTGTGAACATTCTTTGAAACAGGTGTTAGCTCATCGCCTGTCTTAAAGAAATCTCCAGCATCTCCACGGTTAACACCTTTTTCAAGTTCATATTTTCCATCTGCTTGAAGAACAGATAGCCCATAGTGCGTTACAACAGTACCGTCATTTGCTGTTACTGCTTGATCATGTTGGAATCGCTTGTTTTTCGAGTTCTCAACATTATTAGGGCGGAAGCCTGCAGATTGATATAGTTCAATAATATTTTCATCAACATGCCACGCTACTAATCCGTTTGCATCCTCGCCTTGACGGATAAGCCCTTTGTTAAACCCGCTTTGTTGTACGTTTTCAAATAAGAAGTATTCCGTGCCGTTTGCACCAGGCACTTCCATCTTAACGATACCGTTGTCAGCATCTGCTTGATCAATAGAAGGTAATGTAATCTCCTGTACTCCATCTTCTGGCGTCACCTCGATTGGTTCAACCCACCCTAAAAACATTTTAGAAAATGGATCAAAGTGTGTTGGTGAGTTTCCTGAATATGCTGGAGCATCCGGATAACGCATCCAAGAACCACCTGACATAATCGAATAGTTTCCTGTACCTTCAGATGTATAATCAGTGTCATAGAAGTCTGGCAAACCTAAAGCATGTCCAAACTCATGCGCATACACGCCTGTTTGAGTTGGAAACGGTCCTTCTTTTAACGACTCATCATACCCGTCAGTTACAAGGTCATATCCCGCAACGTTTCCACCAATACCCGGCTGAATCGTATAGTTATTCACGATGACCCCATCATATGTCATATCTTCTACAATAGTTTTATTAACCCATTCCGATTGAGTCAATCTCTCATATGCATCTGCAGTGATACCAGTTTCATAGTATTTACCGTAATACAAAGCACTCAAGATATTCCATTTATGAGACCAAAATTGTGCCGGATCCCGACTAAATTCTGCGCCAGTTCCTTCATGGATAATGAAAATGTTTGGAACCTCCCCGTTTTCAGCGTACTCCGAGAAATCAATTTGCTCATCTGCAGCTTGTAAAAGATCTCGGACGAATTCACCCGTATGCGCATCTCCGTTCACATTCCCAAAAACATAGTTACCATTTTCTGCATAGGTCCCTTTTTGGTCTAAATAATACGAAGCCCCTTTTGGCATCTCGACCCATACGAATTCTGTGTCTTCTTTACGAACAAGATTAATTTTACCGTTACTAGATTCCTTATAAACATTTTGCATCGTACGGTCTTTCGGTACGTCTGGTCCGTCATATTGTTTAAATTGTTCCAGTTCATAAGGGTTATATTCTGTCCCAAAAATTAAATCCTCATAATATTTAGCTGGTACTTGTCCTTCCATGTCTCCTAGAGGCTCATCACCATCCTTATACTTCGCCAATAATACGAGAATCGGTACATCTCCTGAAGCCTCTTTGTATGCAACATGATGATTACCAGCTTGTTGGAACTTTGCACCATGCTTGGCAATTTTCTCAGCTGGATCTACTTTTGCAACATCTACCCCTGATTCTTTTGCCTTTTCTACTAATTCCGGTGAAGCTCCTACATAACTTGCTAAACTTAAATGACGTTCACTACTTTCCTTTACAGGTGCTTCAGTATGTTGAATTCCAGCCAACGCAACGCCCGCGGCAAGCGCAATCGTCAAACTCGTTCTTGAAAGAGCTTTTAACATCCTCACCACTCCTTTTCAACACTTTAAAATCTATCATATCGAAATAGTAAGTTAATAGGAAGGTGATTCGTTCGACATATTTTTCAAGCGCGCTGCGATACAACTACAATTTCCAAAATCGAATGTTGTAAAGTCGTTTTTAAAATTTTGTACCAATGTTGTTTTTCGATCCATGAGACGAAGGGCCAGACTCCATAGTGGTCATCAAGCAAAAAAACAGCCGCCTGAATCAGGCAGCTGTTTTTTTGCTTGCAATTAATCTACATGCGACGGTTTTTCTTTTTTGATTCAGCATCTCGCTTTTTCTCAAAATCCGGCTCCTGTCCGAATTCCGTACCTAAATTAGGATTACCGACACGTCGTCGCTCGGAAACCGTATCAGTTTCTTCATCTCGTTTAAATAATAATCCTAGACATACTAGGGCACTTAATCCGACAAGTCCATAAACCACCCTTGACAAAAATGCATCTTGACCGCCAAATAACGATGCAACTAAATCAAACTGGAAAAAGCCAATCAAACCCCAGTTAAGCGCACCTATGATAACTAGTGCTAGCGCAAACCGTGAAAGTCCACTCATAACATTCACTCCTCCTTCGTTAGTCAGTAATCGAATCAATATTTTAAAATTGTATTGGTTCTTACATATCTTTTACCAAAACTGCTTTTTAATACATTTTTAATCAAGTGAAATACTCCAACTTCGCATTTGGAAAATATTTTTCCATATAACCGTATAGATGAGACTTTATTTCATCCTCTTCGTCCTTTTGGTAAATATATTTACCAATTCCGTACTTTCCCCATTTATAGCGTCTTTTTTCTTCATCTAACTCTAATTTTGTCTTCGGATAGTTCTTTTCAATTACTCTTTTCGCAGGCTTTGTAAATCGATGCTGTATGAATTCAAATGTAATATCATCTCTTGCATCTTGGGGTAACTCTTCGTCAAGACGTTCAAACAAGTGTCGGTATCCTTCTTCCCAGCCTTCATGAAGATAAATGGGGGCAACGATAAAGCCTAGTGGGTAACCGGCTCTTGCAACTTTTCCCGCAGCCTCGATTCTTTTATTCAAAGGAGAAGTACCGGGTTCAAAATTTTTAATGACGTAATCAGCATTTACACTAAATCTGAAACGGGTATTGCCATTATGCTTGGCGTCCAGTAAATGGTCGACAAAATGGAATTTCGTCACAAATCGCAGCCTACCTAATTCTGTTTGGCCGATATGTTCAATTGTTCTTTTTAATGAATGTGTCAAATGGTCAATTCCGACAATATCAGATGTACAAGCAGCTTCAAAACGGGTAATCTCAGGTGCACGTTCTTCGATATATTGATCTGCTGCATTTAAAATTTCATCCACGTTTACGTAAGTTCTTACATATGGTTTACTGCCCATCGTTGTTTGTAAATAACAATAATGACAATGCCCCATACACCCTGTTGCAAGAGGAATTGCATATTCGGCTGAAGGCTTGGACGTATCGAATTTTAATGTTTTGCGAATACCTACGACTAAGGTGGTTTTGGCAATTCGATACTTCTGAGCGTCTGTATCACCCGGTAAATTTCTAACTTGATTATGTGAAGTCGTAAATCGCGTTTCAATCCCCAACTTATCGAACTTTTCCTTCAGTTCTTTACCAAGCGGATATTCAAGTGCATTTGGCTCAAAATAAACTAGACGTGGCATGAAGGGTTTATTCATAACGTGAACTACCTAACTTATAATGATTATCCATTCAATCACCTTTCTCTTTTTATATAGCTTGTCTCAGACGTGAGAAATTATGAGAACAGACTAAATTTAGGGTCCTCTAAGACGAGACTTATTAATTTGGAGAACAGCAAGAGTTCATTTGCTGAATTATGAGCAGATTCACCACACCGCATCTCGTGCCTCACATTGCCTAAATGACCGAAAAAAAGTATACTATATCAGGAACGCGGTCCAGTTTATGTCATATGATATGAACGATTTGATCGCGCAAAGGAGAATTTATGAAGTATCGGGGAAGATTTATTTTATTATTTATATCATTAGTGAGTGCGTGTGTATATTTAGTGATTGGGAATGTACAAATCATCCCATTTACTATTTTCACATTAATTGAATTCAGCTTTTCATGGTTTATCGGTGGGTGGTATGACAAGTATAGGTACCTATCCTATCATGACCCCTTAACCGGCGTGTATAATCGCAGATATGCATATATGCATTTGGAGAGGTATTTTAAAATAGCTAACCGCCGACATGAAAGAATAGGCATTTTAAATATCGATATCGATAATTTTAAATTAATCAACGATACATACGGCCATAGTTATGGTGATTTTATTTTAAAGGGATTATGCAGGATAATTGTAGAAAACACTCGGAAAGAGGACATCCTAGTTAGGTGGGGTGGAGATGAGTTTCTTTTATTCGTCATTGATAAAGATGATACTTCTCTTGAAAATCTAACCTATCAAATTAATGATACAATTAAAACTGATTTAAATAATTACGGAGAATCTAAAAAACATGAGGTCACAGTATCTATCGGCCATTCCATCTACCCAGATGATGGGCAAAACATTTCAGATTTATTATCAATCTCCGATAAAAGAATGTATAAAGTAAAATCTATTACGAAGGAAGTTAGTTTATTATGAGACAGTTACAACTACACCATCTTATAGCTGAGATGCTTCCAGACAAGCCATTTACGCTTAGTGGGGTTGAAAAATGATGAATACATCTTTATTACAAGAAGAAAAAAGAGCTACCATTTTATTCATGTGGTTATTTTATATTGTATTTTTTTTATATGAGATTGTTTATTATAATCTGTTTCCTTTAGTACCATGGCTAGCAGATACTGAACCCGATGCGGTATGGTATATTCTAAGTTTCATTAAACATTTTATTATCACCTGTCTTATCCCTGTTACAATCTATTTCTTTAAAAAGGGAAACCCTGAGAAAGTAAAATATATTATCGTCATTACTTTTTTAGTTACTAACCTAGTAACCGATATTTATTATTATTTTGGCAGTACAGATTCCTATACTAGCGGTAACCTAGTGGAGAT
This sequence comes from Sporosarcina pasteurii, assembly GCF_041295575.1. Classification (NCBI taxonomy): domain Bacteria; kingdom Bacillati; phylum Bacillota; class Bacilli; order Caryophanales; family Caryophanaceae; genus Sporosarcina; species Sporosarcina pasteurii. Next base: position 3,265,148 of record NZ_CP160452.1, read on the forward strand.
AGTTCTTATACTGTTTTCTCCCATTTTTATTAATAAACGATTTTTTCATCTCGTTACATGGGGATTAATCTTAAAATACATATTGGTAGGGCTATTCATACAAGATCCTGTCATATTATTTCCTGTTATTCTTAACATCGTATTGGCTATACTCGCCTATATCCTTCTCCAACGCATCTTAATTTATGTGAAGGCGCTAAAAAACTCATATGATGAGCAATTGGAGGGAATTGTAAAAGGGGTTATTGCGACATTAGAATTAAAAGACCCTTATACGCGCGGCCACAGTGAACGAGTCGCCGAATATGCAATGAGTCTTGCAAAAGCGACAGGTAAAGTAAAAGAATCCGAATTAAATCATTTTTATTATGCATGTTTATTACATGACATCGGTAAAGTGAATATTCCTGACACTATTTTAACAAAGTCTGGTAAACTAGTAGATGAAGAATATGAAATTGTTAAAATGCACCCGGTTGTAGGCGCTAAGGCCATTGAAGATGTCGAGGGGATTGCTGATAATATTGCTGTCGTTTATCATCACCATGAAAGATGGGATGGCAAGGGTTATCCAGATGGGCTTGCAGGAGAAGAAATCCCTCTTGTTGCTAGAATTACAGCAATTGCAGATGCTTTCGATGCGATGACTTCCACAAGGTCTTATCGACCAGCGCTTCCTTTTGAAGAAGCTTATAAACGAATCATCGATGGAAGCGGATCCCAGTTCGACCCTGCATTGGTGGAAACTTTTAAACAAGTGTATCCAGATTGGATGACAATCTCTAAACATTATTATAAGGATCATTAAGCAAAGGAGGGAAGTAAACATGAATATCCGTAAACTTAAGAAAGTTAAAGTAACATGCTGGTGGTGTATCTTATTTCCAAAAGGCTAAGTAACACTACAAGTAGGATGCTATAATTATAGCATCCTATTTTCATTTTTAAAGAGCGGTGGTGCTAGATTTGGATTTAACGTTACAATCAAAATTCACCTTATACCCTTTATCCATTCGAAAAGATCAGAAGAATTATATCGTAGAAGAACCAGTTTCCGGTGATTTTTTTGAAATGCCAAAGATTTGTATTGATGCGATAGATAGCATCAATGAAGGACATACATTAGGTGACATCGAAAGAGAGTTGCAGGAAAAATATCCGGATGAAACAGTAGACATGATTGAATTTGGGGAACAGCTCATCGAATTAGGTCTTGTTAAAGAGGTAGACGGAGAAAAAATGACTCAAAAAAGAGAAACGCAAGCTTTAGATGGATTTACATGGATTCCCTCTTCTGTTGGACGTTTCTTTTTCAATGGGATGACAAATAAGGTTTATCTCATTTTATTTTTGATCAGTGTTTCACTTATCGTATGGAACCCAGGACTATTCCCTCATTATCAAGATATATTTTTATTTGATTCGATGATGCTCAATATCATCACCTACATGCTTATTTCCCTCGTAATGATCATCATTCATGAATTCGGTCATATTTTGGCGATCCGATCCTATGATTTACCTGCTAAATTGGGTATTGGAAACAGGCTAATCTTTGTCGTTTTTGAAACCGACTTAACTGCAGCTTGGAAGCTGGCACCAAGACAAAGAAATATCCTATATTTTGCCGGCATGTCTTTTGAACAAATTTTTGTCTTAATCGCATTATCGATACAACTTCTCTATCCAGAAGCGACTACTATATTAATCGGTATCTTGGGAATCATCGTTTTAGATATTTTCATAAAAACCTTGTACCAATGCTGTTTTTATATGAAAACAGATGTCTATTATTTCGTGGAAAATATAACAGGTTGTTATAACTTAATGGAAAGCGGCAAGCAGTATTTAAGCAGATGGTTGCCATTTTTAAGAAGTGATTCTAGTGACACTGAAGTATTTGATGGAGAGCAAAAGATTGTTCGTTTGTATAGCGTATTTTATATCGTTGGGATTCTGTTAACGTTTAGCTTAATTATTTTTTACTTTCTCCCACAGACTTATTATGCTTATTCACAAGTCTTTTCTAACTTATTCCGGTCTACAACCCCATCTGCTTTTTGGGATGCGATAGCTTTTCTTGGACAAACAATCCTTTTACTAATTTTACTCTTATACGCTAAAATAAAGACACGGAAAGTGAAATAAGACGCCCCTTAGCCACGAAGCTAACAAAAAGTAAAGAAAATGCTCTTTAACTTTTTGTTAGCTTTTTTCCTTTCGAACTTCCTCTTTATAGAGCACTTTCGTCATGTTTTGGAAATCAAAATTAATTTTATTTACCTCTATTTATGGTACGGTTCATTCTTCATTATTTTAAAAGCGCGATACACTTGCTCCATCAATATTAATTTCATCAACTGATGCGGAAATGTCATTTTGGAAAATGACAAAAGCTCATTGGCCCGTTTATAAACGGATTCATGTAACCCTAGAGAGCCGCCAATGACAAAACATATTTTACTTTTTCCATACGTCATCAACGATTCTATGTCTGCAGCAAGTTGTTCTGATGTTTTCATCTTCCCTTCAATCGCAAGTGCGATGACATGTGCATCCGCCCCGATTTTCGCCAAAATACGCTGAGCTTCTTTTTCTTTCACGATTTCCATATCAGCTTGACTTAATGATTCCGGTGCTTTTTCATCTGCCACTTCAACTACATTCATTTTTGCATATGGTTTCAAGCGTTTTTCAAATTCAGCAAGTCCCATTTTTAAATACTTATCTTTAATTTTTCCAACCGTTACAATTGTAATGTTCACAACTTATCCACCCTTTTTTCGTCATTATAAACAAATTTTATACACATATCCACAATACTTATCTACATGTTGTGCCCGATTATTCGTTCGCCACAAGATACAAAGCCTGCTTTTTACACTGTGAACAAGTTGTGGATAACTTTTCTCCATCTTCTAAATACTTCATCATAGGAAACCTTTCCTCTTTTTGGATAATCTCCTCTAGCACTTGATCTATATGGGTTTCACAGCTATATAATTTCACTTTTTTATCCTCCTTTATAAATTTTACGCTACACAGAGTTATTCACATTTTCTAATAATTGTCCACAATCCACAATAAACAAACAATAAAATAGGCAGAATAGCTACAGCTTTTGCTATTCCGCCCATCTGTTGATAAGTTTTTCTTTGTCGACTTTTAGAACGTTGTGCCGTCTTCCAAAGTCATGTTGATTTCGACTAATTTTCCTTCACGGTAAACTTTCATTGTCATCGTATCGCCGACTTCTTTTTCATTATATAAATGCTTTCTTAACGTTATCATATCCGTAATTTTTTCTCCATCCATTTCAACGACAACATCATAACGTTTAACTCCTGCGACATCCGCTGGCGAGTTTGGCATAATTTCATTGACAACTACGCCTTCTTTTACGTCATTTGGTAAGTTTAAAACAATCTGTTGTTGTGCTGGAATGCTGGATAAATCGATAAGCGTTACACCCATTGTTGGCCGTAATACTTCTCCGTATCTTTCCAGTTTATCAATAATCGGTGCGGCTAAGTTAATTGGAATCGCAAGTCCAATTCCTTCAACTGTTTCTTGAGAGATTTTCATTGAGTTTATTCCGATTAATTCGCCCGCAAGATTAATCAATGCACCTCCCGAGTTACCTGGATTAATAGCGGCATCTGTTTGAAGAACATCCGCGTGCCAATCTACTCGCCCATCATGATTAAAGTCAATCGGAATAGAACGGTCTTTCCCAGATACCACACCTACTGTAACGGACCCTGAAAATCCAAGTCCAAGTGGATTTCCAATTGCAATGACCGTTTCACCACGTTTCAATAAATCCGAATCGCCAAAAGCAGCGACATTTTCAACCGACTCATCATCAATTTCAATTACAGCTAAATCTGTCCACATATCACTTCCGACGAGACGCCCTTCCGTTTTTGTTCCGTCATCGAACGTAATTTCAAGCATTTCCGCATCCTCTACGACGTGATGATTGGATACAATATAAGCTTTTCCATTTTCTTTTTTGTAAATGACGCCTGAACCAGTCCCCGTTTCTCTCGTCATTTCGTCAGATGACCATATATCTCTTACAGTTTGTAAGTTCGTCACGCCAACGACTGTATTCGCAACCTGGTCAACAATGTCTGTTATATCCGTATGAATATCAAAGTTGACTTGTTCTTGTTGCGAAGGCTGCTTATCGCTATTTAATACAGAATTGTTTTGCGGTAGTTTATCTGTAGGCGTTAAAATCCAGACCAATAATGCACCGATTATGACTCCGATGATTCCGGTTAAAAAAGCACCTGTATGATTTGGTTTTCGCTTTCGAGGCATTGGTTTTAATTCATCCATTTGCTTCATCCTTTCTTCCCTCTATTTTACCCTGTTCTATGTTAAATTAACGTAATAAAAAACCTTACTTGCGAATTAGCTATGGCACAGCTTTGCGAAGTAAGGTTTTTTATTCGACACACACGTTCTTATGGCATCGGTTGCCTATCAATTGTCCGATTCATGTGTGCTTATCGACGTAATGCGACTTAATCTATGACCTTTAAACCGTAACAAGTTCTGTCGGTTCCTCCGCATCTGTATCATATAAATGGACATATTCTCCTGCAATAATGCCGCACGTCTCTAACGTTTGCGTTACACTCATTCTTGCAAGATCTTTCATATTATTATCTTTACTTAAATGAGATAAATAAATTCTCGTCTCTTTTTCAAAAACAACCTCACTCATTGCGACAGCTGCATCTTCATTGGATACGTGTCCAACATCACTTAAAATTCTACGTTTGATTGACCAAGGGTAACGCCCCATTTGTAACATGCCCACGTCATGATTACTTTCAAAAACAAAAGCGTCGGCACCACGAATGATCCCTTTCATCCGATCACTCACATAGCCAGTATCTGTAATAATGGCGAGTTTTCGGTCATTTTGGTGGAATGTATAAAACATCGGATCTGCAGCGTCATGTGAAACAGCAAATGATTCAATATCTAAACCGCCAAATGATTTCACTGTTTCCATATCGAACTGGAAACGTTGGTCAAGTGGAACGTTACCGATTAAACCGTCCATCGCTTTCCACGTCTTTTCATTAGCGTATATTGGGACATTATATCTTCTTGCCACAACACCTAATCCTTTAATATGGTCGCTATGTTCATGTGTAACCAAAATCCCGTCTAAGTTGTCCATGGAACGATCGATTTTTGAAAAAAGACTTTCTAATTTCTTACCACTTAAACCAGCGTCAACAAGAAATTGATGTTCATCATTTTCTATAAAAATAGCATTTCCGCTACTGCCACTTGCGAGTACACTAAAGCGCATACCTCAAACTCCTTATTCTACTACGTTTTCATTACGTTCTTGTTGAAATTCAACCATCTTTCCTTCAATTGCATTGACGAAATGATCTTCAAATTCCCCATCCTTTAATTCTACACGAACCCGCCACGTTGGCGCAAACACTTGCGTTTGCGTCAATGTAATTAAAGTGGAATACCCTAAAGATATACTCGTTACGGATGAGTCCTTTTTTAAATAGTCTCTTGAATATAGTGTATTAATGACATCCCGCGGTGAAAGAATATCTTTTTTCTTATTAAAACTATCAAATTCTCCAAACCGTTGTTGCTCATAATGTGTAATATTTCCTTTTTCATCCCAGTAAACAATAAGCATTGCATTATAGTTGAAGTAGATTGGATACTCTTCGACCTTTTGAAAAAAGAGAGCGAATTGATTTTCCTCGACAACTTCCCATAAAAGATATTCTTCCCCGTATGGAACATAATTCGTTAGAAAATCCGTAAATTGGTAGTCTCCTCGTGCATTTTTAATCATATAAGGCTCTTCCAATGTTGCATATAAAATTGTTTCTTCTGAAATAACGAATTCTTGATTTTTATATTTACTTAATTCACTTTTAGAAAAGGGGGCGGTGTCTGCCGAAACATAAGACATTTCCTCAGGATATTCTGGTAATGGTCCGTAAGAAATATTGTCGTGATTCAACGATTCTTCAATAGACGTTTCACCCAAAACTCGTACGTTTTGTGCTTCATTGTACTGATTTAGATAAAGAGAATATAGGAATACATTTAATATCGCAAAAACAACGATAAACATCGTCTTTGTTTTATTCCAATCCAATCTTTTCACCCCCTGGCCGTTCAGATGAAAAGCGAATCCATTTGCCATTTCTTAGATAGTACCATGATGGTGTGAGTACAAAAATATCCAAATCAACGTCTTGATGCATATAATACGCAGGTACAATTTCGTCTATCATATTAAAATTAATATCTTCAGCACTTCTTAATTGCTCTGCAATGTCAATGCCCGACGGTAAAGTAACTGTTTCCATTTCTGAAGGCAATGTTTCACCGAGTGTATAATAGGGACGTTTATATTGATAAATTGTTTCGTCTCCCCATACTTGCTCAATTTCTGTTAATGTGTTTCCTCCAAGAACTGGCAAACCACGCACATAAAGTTTAAATTTCACGTAACGTGTTCTAAAGTTCATACTGCTAAACCGGTAATCATCGGTCCATCCGCCATGTTCATTAATAAAGTCGATTGTGTCTTCTAATAGTTCAGATGGGATTGCAAGTTGTCTACTCTCCACAACCGGATGAACATATTGTAATTGTTTTTTTTCTGTGTCGACACTCATTAACGCATGGTTGTCTTGAAAGTCTTCTCGGTGTGCACTCACTTCTTTTCTTCTCACTGCATTTGGATCACTAAATAATGCACTTCTAAAACGGGTTGGGCTAATCTCGTCTTTTTCATTTTGAAAATACGTATTTTCAAGAAGTTGTACGGGCTTAGCAGGTACAGCGATAAACTTTTTTCCTTCTGGATTTACATCGGCATACTCATCAAATGATCGTCCGAAATTTAGTACTTCCCGTTGAAATACTTGCAGTTCAAATACTTTCGCAGTCGATTTGTACCGTAATTTATTTTTTCTACTAATAAAATTCATATCAATTGTTGTATTAGTAGAATCCCATTCTACAACGATTAGATCGAATCCAATTTCAGGTACGTTTGGATTTTCCACATTTAACAAACTGTCATATACAGGTAATGGAACATCATCTGGGAAATATAGCGTAAAACGATTTTTCCCTCTCATGAAATCACTTAATTTCTCTTCTTCAAAGTTTTTATCTTCTAATAGTGGATTGGAGATGCGCCACTTTTTAAAAGTATTTACAATATGATCGATTTCTTCAGAATCTATCGTTCCTTTAAGTCCCTCTTCAAAATTAAATACAATTTGATAAGGTTTAATAATGGAGCTGACATCTTTTTTCTCTGGCTCTTCTGCAATCGAGATGTCTACAGTTGCTCGTTTAACGACCGTTTCATATGGAGAGGAATTCCAAATTAGTAAAGTTAACACGATACTTAAACCGATTAGCAAGATGAGTGTAAATGTTTTAATTGCTTCAATATATCTCACTCCCACTCACCGCCTTCTTGTAATTCAAATGGTAAAGTAAAGTAAATTGTCGTGCCTTTTCCTTCTTCACTTTCAGCCCATATCTCTCCACCGTGTGCTGCAATCATTTCTCTTGATATGGCTAGTCCCAACCCCGTCCCGCCCATTGCCCGTGAACGAGCACGATCCGCGCGGTAAAACCTATCGAAAATACGTTTAACATTTTTAGGCGATATCCCCATACCTTCATCTGTAATCATCACTTTAAAATACTTTTCAAGAACTGAGATTTCAAAGTAAATATCTCCACCGTCAGGAGAGTATTTTAACGCATTCGAAATAATATTATCGATTACTTGTGTCATCTTATCTGTATCTATTTCAACAAAAAGATCAGTTTGCGGTAATAGACGTCTAAAATTTACGTTTTGGGACTTTGATAATTCAAAACGATCAATAATAAAATTAAAGAATTGGTTAAACTCAACCCACTCTTTATTCAAATCATAATCTTGGCTATCCATTCTCGATAGTTTTAATAGATCTTCAACGAGACGAATCATGCGTTCAGTTTCAGTTTGTGTCACATGCAAAAATGATGGTGCAATTTCTTCATTTTTCCACGCTCCATCCGCAAGTGCTTCTAAATAACTGCGCATTGTCGTTAAAGGGGTTCGTAATTCATGCGAAACGTTAGAAACGAACTCTCGTCGTTCCATATCAATCTTTTCTTGTTCAGTATTATCGTGTAGTACAACAATCAGGCCATTCACAAAGCCAGTTTCTCTTTGTGTAATCGAAAAGCTTGCCCGTAAAATATACGGTTTTTCACGTGTACTAAAATCTAACGCTAATGATTCTTTTTGCTGCGCTAGATCTTCAAACGTATACTCTTCCTCTAACCCAAGTACAGAAGAAATTGGACGATTTAATACGTGTGATTCACTGTAAATCCCGAGCATATGGAGAGCGGGTTCGTTAATAAGCACAACACGCCCTTTTCGATCTGTAGAAATTACGCCATCCGTCATATTTTCAAGTACTGACGTAAGTTTCCTTCGTTCGCCTTCTGTAGATTCTTGTGATTCCTGTAGCCGTCCTGTTAAATGGTTAAAGGCAACCGCAAGTTGACCAATTTCATCATCACCATAGACTCGAACTTTTCTTGAAAAATTCCCTTTTGCCATTTCCTGTGCTTGTCGTCTCATATCAGAAATTGGTCTCGTCATTGTTTGTGCGATAAAAATCCCTAATATAACAGTAATCGTTAAGGATACTGCCGTCCCGCCTGCAAGAATTTGATTAATTTCATCCATTTGTTTAAACATTTTCTCAATATTTGCATCGAGAAAAATTGCGCCAATCACTTCATCACCGTTTTTTATCGGTGTAACTCGAACCATGATTCGGTGGCCTGTACTCTTATCGAAGTAGATATTATTTTCACTCGGCATTCCTGAAGTAATGGTTCGTTTTACGACATCATCTAACGAACGTTGACCAATCATCGACTTATTATCCAATACATTTGTAGCAAGTATACGCGAATGTGAATTAATCACTCGGATTTCATTAATATCTTGTGAATCAAAGCTTGAAAGAACGTTCCGTAAGCTTTCTTCCAAAGTCGGATCATCCTCGGACCGTTCTTTTAACATTTCTTCACGAACACTAAATTCAACGAGGCTCATTCTATCTGCAACTGAAGTTGTAAAATTCGTTTTTAATGTGCTTTCAAGTTCCCTGACGAAATAAAGGCCAATAATTTGCATCGCAATTAAGATTAGTAACACATAGATCAGTACAAATTTAACGTGTATCGAGCGATAGATTCCAACCTTTTGCATATGAGTTACTCCTGCTCTGGGTCACGTAAATAGTAGCCTACACCACGTCTCGTTACAATCCATGTTGGATGACTTGGCGTATCTTCAATCTTTTCTCTAAGTCTCCGAATGGTTACGTCTACTGTTCGGACATCTCCAAAATAGTCATATCCCCAAACTGTTTGAAGCAAATGCTCTCTCGTCATCACTTGCCCGATATGTTTCGCAAGATAATGAATCAACTCAAATTCACGATGCGTCAGTTCAATCGTTTCTCCACGCTTTTGCACAATGTATGCATCGGGTTGAATAATCAATTGTCCGACTTGTAAATGATTAGATTCTTCTTTTTCTTCTTCCGCTGAAACTTTCATATGTCTTCGTAAATTTGCTTTCACCCGTGCAATGAGCTCGCGTGTACCAAATGGTTTCGTGACGTAGTCATCGGCACCTAATTCTAGGCCTAACACTTTGTCAATTTCAGAGTCTTTTGCCGTTAACATGATGATGGGGAAATCATATTTTTTCCTTACTTCCCGACACACTTCCATCCCATCACGTTTAGGTAACATAATATCTAAAAGCATTAAGTCCGGTGTGACTTCCTCTACTTTTTTTAGTGCTTCCTCTCCGTCATATGCAGTGTGAACGGTAAATCCTTCTTTTTTTAAATTAAATTCTAATATATCAGCAATTGGTTTTTCATCATCTACAACAAGTATTGTTTTGTCTTGCATGTCTATTTATCGTTCCTTTCTTGCCTGACTGGCAACACTCTATCTGTTCTTTTTACTCTATCATTATTTTTGAGGTTTGGCACGTTCTAGTTTTTGCTAGCACTTGTAATATTTCCTGGGGAATATTTCCCGAGCGCTATACACTGACAACGTTCGACATATGGATTTTGCTTTATAAACTTGATCCAAATCATGTAGGTCTGTTAATACTGCACAATATATTTGTTCCAACTATTAAACTGCTTATATAATAAAAAGACGGCAAGATAGATGCCGTCTTTCGTTTCTCTATAATTATCTCAATACAGTTAATGGATCAATTCGTGTTCCATTTTTAGTTACTTCAAAATGTAAGTGAATACCTGTTGACCGTCCAGTTGTACCCATTACACCAATCTTAGATCCTGCTGTAACGGTTTGTCCAGGTTTTACATCGATTGATGCTAGATGTGCGTATAATGTACGATAACCATTTTTATGGTCGATGACGACTTTGTTTCCGTACGAACCGTCAAAACCAGTTGAAACAACCACTCCATTGTCAGCCGCTAAAATCGATCGATTAGATGGTCGTGCAATGTCGATGCCGTTATGCATACGTCCCCAACGCATACCCATTTTACTAGAAACATAACCGCCAACTGCTGGCCATTTGAAAGTCCCAGTTCCTCTTGAAGGAATTACTTTTGTTCCACGAACTATAACTTCTTCTACAGGTTCTGAGATGATTTCTTCTTCTGTTACTGACTTCCCAATTACTTGTCCATTTTTCTTACGAATCAGTTCGGTAACGACTTTTTCTCCATCCTTACCTTGTTGAGTTACTTTATTGTCTCCTTTGTAAAGGGAGTCATCTTTCTTCGTTACTTTATCATAAGGTATTTTCAATTTATTTTTCGCTTCATAATGTACTTCAACTTCCACGTAGGGTTCTGTATAAGTGACGTTAAGTTCATCACCAACCCGAATGACGGAGTCTTCCCTTAAATCTTCGTTTATTTCTAGTAGCTTTTGTACTGACATGTCATGCTTACTCGCAATTTTTCCTAATACATCACCAGATTGCACGGTGTACTTCTTTTCTTCTAAAGTACCTTTATTCAAAAGTTTAAGAGCCTCTTTGACTGTCAATACTTCATCCGGCGCGACTGTTTCTGAAACCGGCTGTAACTCACTACTTAAAATAATATCCACAATACGTGTTTCATTTTCTTTTAATGGGGGTAAAGATGAATTAGACTCGTTGGAAGTCTCGTATTCGTCTAGTTCTTGTTCATTGACAGTTTGTAATTTAAGTTTTCGTATAACCGACTCATAACTCGCTTCATCTTTGACGTAGAACGCTACCTGATCATCAACTTGTATGCCCACTGCTTCTGTTTCAACCGTTAGCGTATTTTCCAATGTTTCTAAAATACTTTCATCATTTATATTCGCACTAAATACTCTTTCTGGAATGATAGATAAATTATTTCCTATCATCAGTGTAAAGTCTTCAAATTGCAAATTGCGTTCTTCAATGATGTTCTCTTTTAATTGTTCTAATTTATTCTTATCGGATAATAGACCAATGTACTCGTCATTTGAATAGATATGGTAAATGGTTTGAAAGTCATCTTGTTCTTTCGCTTTTACAAGAACAGATTCGAATTGAAGACTGAACAATAATATACTGATAAAAAATATCTTTTGTAGTTGGGTAAATCTCTTTATTTTAAACGAGCGATTAACTTTTCCTACTCGTTTATTTTTATTTAACAACATTTAATATTCCCCTTCTATCTCTTTCACTATCCCCTGCAACTAGCAGTCTTTAGTAAATTAAACAATGAAAGCTTTATAACTTATTTTCTATTTCTCTATATAAGCAAATTTTTACACCTCCTACAAGTTAACATATCTTCTACAAAAATTGTAGAATTATGGCCCTTTGTAATGAATTTGTATAATAACATCCAATTATTTAAATATATTTACATAAAAAACCATTTTTATTGCGATGTGACGTGTTAAGCTTCTTTACTATTATTAATTACTAGCATGAACAACAAAAAAACAACGAGATGATCCAAATCAAATAGTAAGTTCAAATGATTATCGTTGAACATACTTTTTCTGGATTCTCTCGTTGTTTTCTATTAATCAATAACGATTACAATGTCCTGTTCATCACTTTACTAAAATTCAGGAGCTACATGTTGACTCCAATCTACGTTGACGAACTTGTTATATTCTTTCGCAAACGCCAATGTGACTGTTCCTGTTGGACCGTTACGTTGCTTTGCGATAATAATTTCTATCATATTTTCATTTTCTGTTTCCTTGTCGTAATAGTCTTCACGGTATAAAAACGAAACGATGTCGGCATCTTGCTCAATACTTCCTGACTCACGCAAGTCAGACATCATCGGCCGCTTATCTTGACGTTGCTCAACGCCACGAGATAGCTGTGAAAGCGCGATTACAGGAATTTTTAATTCTCTTGCCAATCCCTTCAGTGAACGCGATATTTCAGAAACTTCCTGTTGGCGGTTTTCTCCTGTTCTACCGCTTCCCTGGATAAGCTGCAAATAGTCTATTATTACCATGCCAAGGCCATGCTCTTGTTGAAGACGACGACATTTTGAACGAATTTCGTTCACTCTTATGCCAGAAGAATCATCAATGAAAATCCCTGCATTTGATAAACTCCCCATGGCCATCGTCAATTTACGCCAATCTTCGGCTTGTAATGCACCTGTCCGTAATACTTGAGCGTCAATATTTCCTTCTGCACAAAGCATACGACTTACCAATTGGTCTGCGCCCATCTCCAAACTGAAGATCGCAACATTTTCCGGTGTTTTTGTCGCAACGTTTTGTGCAACGTTCAATGCGAAAGCAGTCTTACCTACTGATGGACGTGCCGCAACAATGATTAAGTCATTTCGTTGGAAACCAGCAGTAATCTTATCTAAATCGGTAAAGCCAGTAGGAATCCCGGTTACCTCACCTTGTTGATTATGCAATTGCTCAATATTGTCATACGTTTGGACGAGAACGTCTTTAATATGTTTAAAGTCCCCAGCATTTTTTCTGTTGGACACTTCCATCATATTTTTTTCAGCTTCGGAAAGAAGGGCCTCAACCTCATCTTCTCTCGTAAATCCATCTTCAACAATTTGTGTTGCTACGCGTATTAATCGACGTAACAAAGATTTCTCTTCGACAATCTTCGCGTAGTGCATAATATTTGCTGCTGTTGGAACAGAATTTGCAATTTCAGTTAAGTAAGAAATTCCACCTACATCTTCCAATTCCTTTTTGGCCGTGAGTTCTTCTGTCACCGTTACGACGTCAATCGGTTGTCCTTTATCACTTAAAGAAAGCATCGTACCAAAAATTTTCTGGTGTGCGATGCGATAGAAATCTTCTGGAATTAGAACTTCTGCAGCAGTAATTAAGGCTTGTGGTTCAAGGAATACTGCTCCGATGACCGATTGTTCTGCTTCATTATTATGCGGTGGGACGCGATCGATCATCTCATTCATTGTACTCGCTCCCCATTACTCTTCAATCACATGTACTTTTAAAGTTGCTGTCACGTCAGGGTGAAGTTTTATAGGAATATTTGTATAACCTAGTGAACGAATTGGTTCTGGCAATTCCATACGGCGACGGTCTACCTTAATTCCTTCATTTTTAGAAAGTGTGTCGGCAATTTGTTTTGTAGTAATAGAACCAAATAGTCTTCCACCTTCACCGGACTTAGCTTTCATTTCTACAGTAATTTTTTCTACTTTCTCTTTTAATGCTTTTGCTTCTGCCAGTTCAGCAGCTGCATCTTTCTCTGCTCTCTTTTGTTGACCTTTTAATTTGCTTAAATTCCCCGGTGTTGCTTCAATTGCTAATTTATTTTTTAATAAATAGTTTTGTGCATAGCCTACTGGTACTGTTTTAACGTCTCCTTTTGCACCTTGGCCTTTTACATCTTTTAAGAAAATTACTTTCATTGTTACATTCCCCTTTCTTTGTTTTCATTTACTACTTCTTTTAAACGTTCAACAGCTTCCTCTACAGAGTCAATCTCTAACTGACAAGCGGCATTCGTCAAATGACCACCGCCACCCAGTTCTTCCATAATGACTTGTACATTTAACTCTCCTAAAGAGCGTGCGCTAATTCCTATTTTACCATCTGCGCGAGGTGCCACAACAAAAGAGGCTGTCACACCTTCCATTGTCAATAAGATATCAGCCGTTTGTGCAATTAGAACTGAACCATAAGCAATATTATTATTACCTTTTGCAATCGCAAAGCCATTTTCCATTACTTCTACTGTTTCAATTAGTTTTGCACGTTCAATATACGTATGAATATCTTCTTTTAAGAGACGTTGGACAAGTACTGTATCCGCTCGATTGGTCCTCAGAAAAGACGCTGCTTCAAAAGTTCTTGAACCTGTTCTAAGTGTAAAGCTTTTTGTATCAACAATAATTCCTGCTAGCAATGCTGTAGATTCAAGCATTGTTAGTTTCTCAGTTTTAGGTTGGTATTCTAATAACTCTGTTACAAGTTCTGCCGTTGATGAAGCATATGGCTCCATATAAACAAGCATTGTATTATCTATAAACTCTTCTCCGCGGCGATGATGGTCAATGACAACAATCTTTTCTGCCTTATCGACAATTCTTTCATCTATGACTAAGCTTGGTTTATGTGTATCTACGACAATGACTAAGGATTGTTCAGTCATCATTCCCAATGCTACTTCCGGTTCAATAAACTGTTCATACAATTCATCGTCTTCTCGTATTTCTTCCATTAGTTTCGTTACACTGCCGTCAAGTTCATTATAATTAACGATTACATACCCATCGATATCATTCATTCGTGCCATTTTCCGCACGCCGATAGAAGCGCCTATCGCATCCATATCAGGCATTTTATGGCCCATGACAAATACCTTATCGCTATCCCTTATCAAATCTCGTAACGCATGAGAAATGACACGTGCACGGACGCGCGTTCTTTTTTCCGCTGGATTCGTTTTCCCACCGTAAAACTTCACTTTTCCATCAAGTTGTTTTATCGCAACCTGATCTCCACCGCGTCCTAAAACTAAGTCCAGACTCGACTGTGCCAGCTCGCCTAAGTCGATTATAGAAGGTGAACCAGCACCTACACCAATACTCAATGTTAAACCTGTACTATGTTCAGCCGTCGCTTCCCGAATATCGTCAAGGATTGAAAACCTTGCACTTTCTATCCTTGCTAAGGCAACTTCATTAAAGACGGCTAAAAATCGATCCGAATCAATTCTTTTTACATAAATACCGTTTTCTTTTCCCCATTTACTAACGAGAGACGTTACTAGAGAGTTCAATTGACTTCTCTTTTGGTCATCCATCGCTTGAGATAATTCATCGTAATTATCGACAAGAATGATTCCTAGTACAGTTTTATCTGCTTCATACAAATTTTCAATTGCCACTCTTTCAGTGACATTATACAAGTAAATCAATTTTTCTTCTTTATTATAAAAAACTTCATAAGACGCTTCTTCGACCTTTATAATTGTCGGTTCACTATTTTCACTATGAACAATCGTCTGTAGTTCTTCTGAGATATCAAACAGGTGCTGACCGATAAGAGAGTCTAGCGAGAATGTCCTTGTTGAAAAAGGATTTGCCCATTCGACAACTTGATTGTCATTAATCAAAATAATCCCTATAGGTAGTTCCAGTAACGCTTCTTCACCAACTTTTTTAACCCTGTGAGAAAGTGTTTCTATATGCTTTTCGGTGGAATGGTATGTGTCGTCTTCGATCTTCCACGTAACGCCAACAATTATTAAAAACAACGTCGAGAAAATAAGTCCTAACCAAAAATTATTTAAGAATAAAAGCACGGCTGCAATGATGCCGAGTAGTGACAATCCTATTAATGGATAACGAATCGCTCTTTTTCTAAAAAAAGTATTCACGGTCGACATCTCCTTATCTCGATTTGTTTTTTCCAACCCATGCCCGTATATTTATTCCGGTATCAAGAATTCCGAGAATAACTGTTAGTGGACTAAATAAGATTGCAATAATAGTTGACAGGACAGTCACCCATTTTGATAACTTCCTTTCGTTCATCAAATGATGAATAAAAGAAATCCCCTGGATTAAAAATAAAAATCTTAAGATAAATGATGCATTTACAAAAGTCATTTCTGATGTTGACCCTTGTTCGATTGTCATAAAAATTGGTAAGAGCACCACTATCATATAGACCCATACCGTTAGAACGGGTAATTTCATTAATCGAAATGGCGGGAACTTAGGTACCTCATGCCCGAGGCGTTTGACGATTGGTAAATTAATCAAAATAACGATCAGTGCAAAAGCAAATGAAGAAAGTATGAAAGCTGAAGGAATCGCCATCAATGTATATTGAATGGTTTCATTCATTTGCTTAACTATTTCTTCTGGTACATCTCCAATCCCTTGTAAAAAGGTAATTGCTTGATCTTGAGATTCCTGTATAGCTTTACCTAATTCATCAATCATGTTAATGCCAAATAAAATGACTGATACTAAATACAAAATAATCGTTGCGATTAAAAATGTAAGGCCGGCCGCCATAAATATATAGAGTTTTGACTTTTGGCTGCGAATTGTTTCTCCAATCACGAACCCCAACGCACCAAACACGAAAGCGATAGGGAGTAAAAATAATCCGCCGATTAGAGACAGAATGATACCTGCAATCGTTACAAATATTGAAGCAGCTCGGTCGTAACGTAATCTATAAAGAATGATTGGTAGTGGGATAAAAAGCATGATAATTGTTCCGAGGAGCGGTACGTAAGCTGCGATAGCGACCATAATAATAAATATGGCTATCATCATTGCTCCATAGGTAATTTTCCTTGCATTGTCTTGCATCATTAAATTTCCTCCAATAGTTCGCTCCATTCACGTATTTATATTCTTATTAACCAAAGAAGTTTTCGTCATGGCACTTACTAATTACAATAAGTACTTGACCTCCACATGTTCGCTGCTTAAATAAGAAAAACAGTCTTTGAATAAAGTTAAGTTGTATCTTTCATTATATCATGATTATTACTTAGAAACCAAAGGCGGACATGTATTCTTTAAGTTTGGGTAATGGCAAAAAACGGAGTACTATCCTTCTTCATGCCAGGTATAGACTAGATTAGAGAATATACTCCCTAATTGCCTCATTGAAATTAAATATAAAAAAGACGACTCTGATCACTGCTATTCGCAGTATCAAAGTCGTCTGTAGTGTTTGATTATCTTTCTTCTGAACTAAACGGAAGAAGTGCCATCATACGTGCACGTTTAATCGCAACTGTTAGCTTACGCTGATATTTTGCACTTGTACCAGTTACACGACGAGGTAAGATTTTTCCACGCTCAGAAACGAACTTTCTAAGTAGGTCTGTATCTTTATAATCGATATGTGTAATGTTGTTAGAGTTGAAATAACAAACTTTACGGCGTCTGCGGCCTCCACGGCGTTGTCCCATAATTCTTTACCCCCTTCACTTAAATGGTTATCCATCTTAAAACGGTAAGTCGTCATCCGAAACTTCTATCGGACCACCGCTAGTTGAAAATGGATCGTCGTTCATATTTGTATAGTTTTGCTGATTCGGTTGTTGATTCGATTGGTAACTAGGTTGTTGTTGGTAAGGGCCCTGAGATGGAGCTCCTTGAGATGGGGCACCTTGGTTTTGATAACCCCCAAACCCACCGCCGCCTCTTTCAGCGTTTGCGTTACGTGGTTCAAGGAATTGTACACTGTCTGCTACAACTTCCGTCATAAAGACACGGTTACCGTCTTTGCCTTCGAAGTTACTCGTCTGAATACGACCTTCGATGCCGGCAAGACTCCCTTTTCTTAAAAAGTTCGCTGTATTTTCAGCTTGTTTTCTCCAAGTTACACAGTTAACAAAATCTGCTTCACGTTGACCTTGTTGGTTCGTAAACGTTCTATTAACAGCAAGTGTAAAGCGTGTTACCGCTATTCCACCTTGTGTATACTTAAGCTCAGGATCCTTAGTTAAACGTCCAACTAAAACGACACGATTAATCATCAGAATTCAACCCCCTCATCAATTAGTTTTAAAGTTTTATCTATTGGCTTACGCGTCTAGACGGATAGCCATGTGGCGAATAATGTCTTCGTTAATATTTGCAAGACGGTTAAATTCATTAAGTGCTTGGTCTCCAGCGTTTAATGTTACTAATTGGTAGTAACCTTCGCGGAAGTCATTGATTTCGTAAGCAAGACGGCGTTTGCCCCACTCTTTCGATTCGATGATTTCAGCACCATTTTCTGTAAGAATTCCATCAAAACGCTCGATAAGCGCTTTTCTAGCTTCTTCTTCAATTGTTGGTTGTACGACATACATAATTTCGTATTTTCTCATCTTTCGTCACCTCCTTATGGACTTGGGCCAGCTGATAACAGCGGGCAAGGAGCAAGTAATACTATTACTCACATCAATTTATATTAACACAAAACACCTTAAGATACAACCTATTCACTTTGCTTATTTTCACCTTTAGCAAATCTTTCTACATTCTTGTAGAATAAGGAAGAGAAAGGAAAGGTGAGTCCATGGAACAATCCCCTAAACCGAATCATATCGTTGAGTTAGACCTGTCCAGAATCGTTAAGCAAATGTTTTATTTAACCGGATTCTCTTTTTTAATATTGTTTGTGTTACAAATCGCCATTTATCAGGCGTTCTCTTATACTTTTACATTGCTTACTGTTAGTTTAGATATCATAATATTCTCTGCTAGTTATCTTGTTTTAATTATCTTACATGAGTTTTTTCATTTGCTCGGATTTCGTATCTTTTCAAATGTACCTTGGCGAAATATGAAAGTCGGGGTTAACTTAAAGTTAGGGATTGCCTATGCCACAACACCCCAGTTAATGACAAACCAAGAAATTCGAAAATCTCTATTACTGCCCTTTTGGATGACGGGCGTTTTACCAGCAGTCATCGGACTCATTACAGATAGTACTATGTTAATCGCTTTAGCTGCTTTATTAATCGGAGGTGCGGCTGGTGATTTTAGTATGTATAAACAGTTGAAAAAGTTGCCGGATGATTGGCTCATCAAAGACCATCCAACAGAGCCGAAACTTTACCTCTTCAATCCTGCGGAACTTCCTAAAATAGAACAACTACAAACAAACCAATAAGAAAAAGGCTATCCAGTTAAACTACTGAATAGCCTTTTATTTTAAACGTTAAAACGGAATAAGATTACGTCCCCATCTTGAACAACGTATTCTTTACCTTCTTGACGGACTTTCCCTGCTTCTTTTGCAACAGTCATGGATCCCGCTTCCACTAAATCATCATATGAAACTGTTTCAGCGCGAATAAATCCTCTCTCAAAATCCGTATGAATAATTCCAGCACATTGCGGTGCCTTCATTCCTTTTTTAAATGTCCATGCACGAACTTCTTGCACACCTGCCGTAAAGTAAGTTGCATAGCCGAGTAATGAGTAAGTAGCACGAATAAGTAAATCTAATCCAGCTTCTTGAATCCCAAGTTCTTCAAGGAACATTGCTTTATCCTCGTCATCCAACTCAGCCATTTCTTCTTCAATCTTCGCACAAACAACGATTACCTCGGCATTATCCGTTTTCGCAAACTCACGAACGGCATTCACGTACTCATTATCATCAGTATTTGTAATACTATCTTCATCTACGTTTGCTACGTATAACATCGGTTTAATCGTTAGCAAGTTCATGCCTTTAATCAGTGCATATTCATCTTCAGACAACTCTACAGAACGTGCAGGTTGTTCATTTTCAAATGCTTCTTTTAGTTTTAGTAAAACAGGTTCTTCAACCATTGCCTCTTTATCTTTTTGTTTCGCCATTTTAGAGACACGCTCTAAACGACGATCGACACTTTCCATATCTGCAAGAATCAATTCTAAGTTAATCACTTCAATGTCATGAATTGGATTTACGTTTCCTGAAACGTGCGTAATGTTTTCATCGGCAAAACAACGAACGACTTGACAAATTGCATCTACTTCACGAATATGCGAGAGAAATTTATTCCCAAGTCCTTCCCCTTTACTTGCACCTTCAACAATTCCTGCAATATCAGTGAATTCAAAAGCAGTTGGTACCGTTTTTTTCGGTGTAACAAGTTCAGTTAATTTCTCTAGTCTTGCGTCTGGTACCTCTACAATACCTACGTTTGGATCAATCGTACAAAACGGATAGTTCGCCGCCTCCGCGCCCGCCTTTGTAATTGCATTAAATAACGTTGACTTTCCAACGTTCGGAAGTCCAACAATCCCTGCTGTTAAGGACATATATTCCACTACCTTTCATCTATATCAATCGCTATTTCATAAAAGTTCAAGTACTTTCAACTCTTCTATTATAAGGATAACAAGATAAAATGTCTATTTCCCTATTCAGTATCTGCTTTTACCGTCACTTTTTTCATCTTTTTTGCAAATTCATTCCGAGGAAGCATCACACTATGCGCGCATCCTTCACATTTTATTCGGATATCTGCCCCCATTCGGATAATTTTCCAAGAGTTCGTTCCGCAAGGATGTGGTTTCTTCATTTCAACGATATCGTTTAAACCAAACTCTTTTGCCATTTTAATTAGCTCCTTTCTGTTCACTAATGTGAACCATTTTCGGATAAGGAATTTCAATACCATTTTTATCTAAAAACAGTTTTAAGTCCTTCCTAAATTTTCGACTAAATGCCCATTGCATCACAGGAACGGTTTCTGCAGTTACCCGGAATACAATTTCCGACGCCGTCAAATCTTGCACACCTATTAGCGTAGGTTCAGAAACCAATTCCTCATATTCATCGGACAAATTCGCTATAAATTCTCGGATTAGCATTTCCGCCTTTTGGATATCCGTTTCATAAGCAATCCTAATATCCATAATGGCTAATCCATTATTAATTGAGTAGTTGACAACTTCCGTAATACTACCATTGGGGATAATATAGACTTCTCCCCCGTAAGCCGCTATTTTGGTCGTGCGAAGGCCGATTTCTTTTACCGTTCCTAAAGCTTGCCCGATTTGCACATAGTCGCCTACCGAAAATTGATCTTCGAAAATAATAAAAAAACCCGATATTATATCTTTCACTAAACTTTGTGCCCCGAATCCTACCGCTAAACCAAGAACCCCAGCGCTTGCAAGAATACCACTTACGTTAACATTGAACTCCGTCAAAACTGATAGAATGGCCGAGAAGTAAACAACGTAGGTCAACGAATTTTCAAGTAGCTTCAATAAGGTTTGTTCTCGTCTTTCAGATGGACGTATTTTAGTCTTTATTTGAAACGTAAACATCTTTCGAATAATTGCTTTTCCTACTCTAATGACGATGACCGCTATTAAAATAATAAAGATGATTTTCAATATACGCGTCCCAAGCAATATCCAATTGTCTTGATTTAATATAATCTCCTCAATCTTATTCGCTGCTTTTGAATAATCCATTCTCCCCCTCCTAGCGTATAACTATCTGAAAACTTACATATACTAACTATAAAAATGAAATGGAGTTTTCATATGCGAGCTATCATTCATAATACAACTACCAACTTTCGTATCCACTATAAAGAGACAGGTGTCGTTTGGAAATTAAGTAATGTATTCCTCCAATCTATCCCTTTCCAATATGAAAACATAGTCTTTCTTTGTATTGGAACAGATCGCTCTACTGGAGATGCACTCGGACCACTCACTGGTTCACATTTATCCGAACTAAAGACTTTCCCATTTCCCGTTATCGGAACACTAGAAACACCGTTACATGCGCTTAACTTAGAACAACAAATAGAAGAACTTCAAAATAACAATCCAGAAGCATTTATTGTTGCGATCGATGCATGTTTAGGGAAAGGTACTTCCATTGGACAATTCCTATTTCAGCATGAACCACTGAAACCTGGACAAGCAGTAGGTAAAACGCTTCCTCTTGTTGGCGATGTATCCATTAAAGGCGTTGTCAATGTAGCTGGCTTCATGGAACATAGCGTATTACAAAGTACCCGACTCCATTTACCTTATGAAATGAGTCGTATTCTCTCTCGTGCCCTACAGCTTGCGTATAGCCGTTACCAATCAAAGAAAATATACAATGGTAACAATCATACCTACTACCAAGATACCGGGAACTAAGTTTGCAACTCTAATCTTTGTTAAACCGATTAAATTTAACCCGATAGCCAATATCATAAGTCCCCCGGTTGCAGTCATCTCTGAAATGAAAAAATCGAGCAATGCTTGGGGGATATACTGACTAATTTGACTTGACAAAACTGTAAGGATCCCTTGATAAATAAAGACGGGAAGCGCTGCAAAAGCTACGCCAATTCCAAGAGTCGAACTCAATATTATGGAAGTGAACCCATCAATAATTCCTTTCATAACAAGAACATTATGATCATTTCTAAGCCCACTATCAATTGCCCCAATAATCGCCATCGAACCTACTACAAAAATCAGTGTTGCTGTTACAAATCCTTCAGAAATATTTGTTCCTTCATCTTTTCTCGGCAACTTTTTTTCTAACCATTGACCCAGTTTAGTGACCTTTTCATCCAAATCCATCCACTCACCTAACACAGCACCTACAACAATACTAATGATGACGATGAGAATTTGGGTACTTTCAAAAGTCATTTGGATTCCTATAACCGCAACTGCCAAACCAATACCGTACATAATCGTTTCTTTCATACGTTCAGGTATATTATGCAAGAATCTGCCTAGGATTGCTCCTACAATAATTAAGAGCGCATTTACAATCGTCCCGAATAACACCATATAAACACTTCCGCTCACTAAAAATAATACCTATTTTGCAAAATGCAAAATAGGTATTTGGTTAATCATTCAGTAATTCAAGGATTCTTTCTAAGTCTTCTTCAGAGAAAAACTCGATCTCGATTTTACCTTTATTTTTAGATTTCTTGATATTGACGTTTGTTCCGAAATAATCTCGTAAACTTGATTCGTGTTCTTGGAGAAACAAATCTTTTTTCTCTTTCTTTTTCGTTTCACGTGGAACATCTTCATTTAAATGTTGAACAAGCCTTTCTAACTGTCTTACATTCAAACCTTCTTTTAAAACACGTTCGGCGACAAGAGGTATTTGTTCTTTTTTACGTAAGCCTAGTAGTGTTCGACCATGCCCCATCGAAAGTTTTCCGTCTGTAATTAACTGTCTTACTTTTTCAGGCAGAGACAAGAGTCTGATATGATTCGCAATATGTGACCT
Organism: Sporosarcina pasteurii; assembly: GCF_041295575.1. Classification (NCBI taxonomy): domain Bacteria; kingdom Bacillati; phylum Bacillota; class Bacilli; order Caryophanales; family Caryophanaceae; genus Sporosarcina; species Sporosarcina pasteurii. Next base: position 3,288,491 of record NZ_CP160452.1, read on the forward strand.
ACTTTTCCCTAATCTAAATGCTAGCTGTTCTTGCGTAATTTTTAAATTATCCATTAATTTATTATATGCTTCAGCTTCTTCTATAGGCGTTAGATCTTCCCGCTGAAGATTTTCTAAAATTGCTAGTTCCATTGTTTCTTCATCAGTTAAATTCCGAACAATCGCCGGGATTTCATCTAACCCAACAAGTTTAGCTGCACGGAATCTTCTTTCTCCGGCAACAATCTCATAAAAGGTTCCTATTTTTCTTACGATGATTGGTTGAAGGATTCCATGTTCTCTGATAGAATCACTTAATTCTTCAATTGCCTCTTCATCAAAGACCTTTCTTGGTTGATATGGATTCGGTTTAATGCTCTTCACATGTATTTGTTCAACTGTTTCGTTTGTTGTTAATGATTCACCTGGAAATAAAGCATTGATACCTTTTCCCAGACCTTTAGCCATTGTGCACCACTTCCTTTGCAAGCTCTAAATACACTTCTGCACCGCGTGATCTGGAATCGTAAACAATAATCGGTTCTCCGTGGCTCGGTGCTTCACTAAGTCTTACGTTTCTCGGAATAATTGTTTTGTACACTTTGTCTTGAAAATACTTCTTCACTTCTTCAATTACTTGAATACCTAAATTAGTTCTAGCATCAAACATTGTTAATAACACACCATCTATCATTAATTCTTCATTTAAATGCTTTTGTACCAACCGGATTGTACTTAATAGCTGGCTTAACCCTTCCAATGCATAATATTCACATTGTACAGGGATAATGAGCGCATCAGATGCAGTTAATGCGTTGATTGTTAATAACCCTAGTGAAGGTGGGCAATCAATTATAATATAATCGTATTCATTTTTTGCTTCTTGAATCGCATGTTTCATTCTTACTTCTCTTGAAATAGTTGAAACAAGTTCGATTTCTGCACCTGCTAATGAAATGGTCGCTGGGATAATATCTAAGTTTTCAACTTTCGTTGATAAAATTACGTCGTTAATCTCAACATCATCAATTAATATGTCATAAATACACTTGTGAACGTCACCTTTATTAATACCTACCCCACTCGTAGCGTTTCCTTGAGGATCCGTATCAATGAGTAAAACTTTTTTGCCTATATGGGCAAGGCAAGCGCTTAAATTTACTGATGTTGTTGTTTTTCCGACGCCTCCCTTTTGGTTAGCAATCGCTATAATCCTGCTCAAGCTTGCACCTGCTTTCCTACTTTTTCCTGATTTCATTATATATTTAAAATTATCAACTCTTCTAATCTATCATACCAAACTTACTATAAAAATAGATAATATCATGCAAATATATAAAGAAAAAACTCTTGCTGCTACCGAGCAAGAGTTTTACTTCTTTTTCGGAATTTTTACGGTGATTTTATAAAAGTCTTCCGAGTCCTCTTCTTCAGTTTGTAAATCGATGCCGCTTTTCGTCACTAAAGATAATGATTGTTTAATCGTATTTAATGCAATACGAACATCTCGACTCACGGACTTTCTTTTTGGACGGTTTTCTTTCTTTTCTTTTTCTGGCGGGTTTAACAGTTCTCCGATACGTGTTTCGAGTTGCTTTACATTTAAACCTTCTTCGACAACAACATTACACATCTCGATTTGTAAGTTACTATCTTTTAAAGAGATTAACGCACGAGCATGTCTTTCGGAAATTTTTTTATCCATAATGGCATTTTGAATTTCCTCTGGAAGCTTCAACAAGCGTATCTTGTTTGCGATTGTTGACTGCCCTTTTCCCAATCTTTGTGCTAACGCTTCTTGTGTTAATTCATGGAGATCTAATAACTGTTCGTATGCGTACGCTTCTTCAATAGGCGTTAATTCTTCACGTTGTAGATTTTCTATCAACGCGATTGAAGCTGTTTCTTTGTCATCAAGCTCACGAATAATGGCGGGAACTTCTTCCCACCCTAAATACTTCATCGCTCGATATCTACGTTCACCAGCAATGATTTCATATTTATTTTCTGCGATCGTTCTAATAACTATAGGCTGAATGACACCATGGGTATGAATTGTTCTAGCAAGTTCCTCGATCTTCTCTTCAGAAAATATTGTACGAGGTTGATATTTATTGGGCACTATCAAATCGATAGCAACTTGCTCGACATGTTCATGATGATTACCCTCACTAGTTTCAGGCTCTTCTTTCACACTACCCCCAAAAAAACGTGAAAAAGGACTTTTCATTTCCGGCACCACCTTTTCAAAACTACTCCCTAGCTCCAATTAGTTCGATACTATTTGTTCTATCACTTTTCAACTTAAATATTTTTATATCAACAGACTGCTATCATCAGCCCTTAACATATACCCTATATATTAAAACAAGCTCTTATGAAATTGATTCAATGATTTATTTTTGTCATCAAATTCCCCAAAAGTAATGTTTCACGTGTAACAAGATTATTTAATCGGTGATTTATTTGGAACTCCAGGTTTTCTTGGATATTTATTTGGCGTATTTTTCACTTTTGAAAAAACAAAAACATTTCGTTCACTTTCTTCTACTGGTAATAGAAATGAGTAGTCTTTCTTTATTTTAGCGCCAAGTACTGTTAAAGGTCTTTTAGCATCCGCTAATTCTTCTTTGGCAGCTGCACCTTTCATCGCTACAAAAAGGCCTCCCTTTTTAACAAGAGGTACACATAGCTCTGACAAAACAGACAATCTGGCAACTGCACGTGCAGTTACGATGTCAAACTTTTCACGAAAGGCTTTGTTCTGGCCAAAATCTTCTGCTCTTGCATGAACAAATTCCATGTTTTCTAATTGTAGCTTTTCTACTAAATGATTCAGAAATCCGATTCTTTTATTTAAAGAGTCAACAATCGTTACTTGTAATTCAGGAAAGCATATTTTTAATGGAATACTTGGAAATCCTGCACCTGCTCCTACATCACAAAGTGTTTTCTCCCCAGTTAAGTCTACATAAAATGCTGCAGTAATTGAATCGAAAAAATGTTTTAAGTAAACCGAAGGCTGGTCCGTAATTGCAGTCAAGTTCATTTTTTCATTCCACTCAACAAGTTCTTCAAAATAAGTTCTAAATTGAGCAATTTGCTTTTCCGTCAAGTCAATATTATGTTCTTTTAATGCTTGTACAAATTGTTCTTCATTCATATATGCCAATCCCCCTTCTTTTTAAAGTAATCATTACTTTTAAAAAAACTGGTATGGCATATACATCCATACCAGTTAAGTTTACAGAATGAAAGTTATACAGTCAAAAAAGTTTAAGTTGATTTTGTATATGGTGAAAAATTACCATACGTTAATTTAACTTGAAACTTTTGCGATCTTTCCTTGTTCAATATAAACAAGCAAAATTGAAACGTCCGCTGGATTTACTCCTGGCATTCTTGATGCTTGTGCAATTGATAAAGGTCTAACCTTGTTTAGTTCTGCTTTTGCTTCATTTGCAATACCTGTAATCGCATCGTAATCGATGTCATGTGGTATTTTCTTGTCTTCCATCTTCTTCATACGTTCCACTTGTTGCATTGATTTTTCAATGTATCCTTCGTATTTCGTGAAAATCTCAACTTGTTCAATTACTTCCGGAGAAAGTTCTACGTCGGATTGAATCATTCTTGCAACTTGATCGTACGTAACTTCAGGACGTTTCAAAATATGTGCTGCTTTCATTGGCTCTTTTAATGCCGTAGATTCAGTTTCAGCTAAAACTTCATTGACAAACTCTGAAGGTTTAACTGTTAAATCACGTAAACGTTTCAGTTCGTCGTCAATTTGTTGTTTTTTCTCAACATATTTTTGGTAACGCTCTTCACTTACAAGCCCTACTTCATAACCAAGTTCAGTGAGTCTTAAATCTGCATTATCATGACGAAGAAGTAAACGATATTCCGCTCGTGATGTAAGTAGACGATACGGTTCGCTCGTACCTTTCGTTACAAGATCGTCAATTAAAACGCCCATATAACCATCAGAACGTGCTAAAATAAACTCTTCTTTTCCTAATGCTCTTGCAGCTGCGTTCGCTCCGGCCAACAGACCTTGTCCAGCAGCTTCTTCATATCCAGACGTACCATTTAATTGCCCCGCTGTGTAAAGCCCTCGAATTTTCTTCGTTTCGAGCGTCGGTTTTAGTTGTGTTGGAATAATCGCATCATACTCAATCGCATAGCCTGCACGCATCATTTTCGCTTTTTCTAGCCCTGGTACACTTGCGATGAGGCGGTGTTGAATATGCTCTGGTAAACTTGTCGATAAACCTTGTACATATACTTCTTCTGTATTACGACCTTCTGGCTCAAGGAAAATTTGATGGCGAGATTTATCATTAAAACGAACAATCTTATCTTCAATTGATGGACAGTAACGAGGACCTGGTCCAACTTCTTCGCCTGAATACATTGGCGATAGACGAAGATTTTCATTGATAATTTCATGTGTTAACGGTGAAGTGTATGTGAGCCAACATGGCAATTGATCCATAATAAATTCTGTCGTTTCATAACTAAACGCGCGCGGTTCTTCATCACCCGGTTGAATTTCTGTTTGACTATAATCAATCGTTCGACTGTTAATACGAGGTGGTGTACCTGTTTTAAAACGAACCATTTCAAAGCCAAGTTCTCTTAAGTTGTCTGCCAATTTAATGGATGGCATTTGATTATTCGGACCGCTTGAATAACGTAAGTCTCCAATAAGAATTTCTCCGCGTAAAAATGTACCGGTTGTCACGATTACTGTTTTAGCACGATATACCGCGCCAACTTGTGTAATCACACCTTTTACTTCCCCGTCTTCTACAATGAGTTCGTCAACCGATGCTTGTTGCAATGTTAAATTTTCTGTTTCTTCCAGAATACGTTTCATTTCTTGCTGATACAGCACTTTATCCAATTGTGCACGAAGCGCTCGAACTGCAGGTCCTTTGCGTGTATTTAACATACGCATTTGAATATGCGTTTTATCGATTACTTTCCCCATTGCACCGCCTAATGCATCAATCTCTCTTACGACAATTCCTTTTGCAGGACCGCCGATAGATGGATTACATGGCATAAAAGCAATCATATCTATATTTAAAGTTAAAACGAGTGTCGATGCACCCATTCGCGCTGAAGCTAGTGCAGCTTCTACGCCAGCATGACCGGCACCGATGACTATACAATCGAACGTGCCGGCTTCAAATTTGTTGGGCATGTTCTGTTCCTACTCTCTAATTTATTATTTTCCGAGACAAAACTGTGAAAACAACTGATTAATTAATCCTTCTTGGACTGTGTCCCCGACGATTTCGCCGAGCACTTCCCATGACCGAGTGACATCTATTTGAATCATATCTACTGGAACACCTGCTTCTGCTGCCGCAAGTGCATCCTCTATAATATTTCTTGCTTTGTGTAACAGCGCGATATGCCTTGCATTGGAGACATAAGTCATATCCTCTGATTCAATTGTTCCTGTAAAGAAAAGGTTAGCAATCGCTTCTTCAAGTTCAGTAACGCCTTCTTCTTCCAATAAGGAAGTCGTCACAATATCACTATCCCCTGCTAACTCAGTAACTTCGGATAAATCTATTTTAGCCGGTAAATCGGTTTTGTTCACGACAACAATTGTATCCATACCTTCGACAGCTTCAAAAAGACGCTTATCTTCTTCAGAAAGTACTTCTGCGTTATTTAACACAAGAAGAATTAAATCCGCTTCTTTTAGAACTTGTCTTGAACGTTCAACGCCAATTCTTTCAACGATATCTTCCGTTTCTCGAATTCCTGCCGTGTCTACGAGACGTAACGGAACACCGCGAACATTGACGTATTCTTCAATTATATCACGCGTTGTTCCTGCTATATCGGTAACAATTGCTTTGTTTTCCTGTACGAGACTATTTAGAAGCGAAGACTTTCCAACGTTCGGTCTACCAATAATCACTGTTGATAAACCTTCTCTAAGAATTTTTCCTTGCGCAGAAGTTTTTAGCAATTTATCAATTTCATCTCTTACCCATGTACATTTTTTGATCATCAGAGGAACAGTCATTTCCTCTACGTCATCATACTCTGGATAATCAATGTTTACTTCTACCTGGGCAAGTGTCTCTATCAAAGCTTGTCTCAGTTCTCCTACAAGCTTGGATAGCTTCCCTTCCATTTGACCTAGTGCAACGTTCATCGCACGATCTGTTTTCGCTCGAATAAGGTCCATGACTGCTTCAGACTGCGACAAGTCGATACGCCCATTTAGAAAAGCACGCTTCGTGAACTCTCCAGGTTCTGCTAGACGCGCTCCCTCTTTTAATAAAAGTGCGAGCACTCGATTCACTGCCACGAGTCCACCATGACAATTTACTTCGACGACATCTTCCCTAGTGAAAGTTTTTGGCGCTTTCATTAAGGAAACCATCACTTCTTCAATTGTCTCATTCTTCGCGGGATCAATTAAATGACCATAATGGATTGTATGAGATTGTTCTTCTGCTAATCGCTTTCCGCTCGGTGAACGGAAAACACGATCTGCGATTTGGACTGCTTCATCTCCACTTAGTCTAACAATCGCAATCGCACCTTCACCCATTGGTGTTGAAATGGCAGCTATAGTATCAAAATTCATGGTTTTCACCTTCCTGGAGTAGTTATTCACATGTGGACAACGTATTTTCGGACACGACTTTCTAACATAGTATATTAACACAAATATAACGAACGTCATAGCCCTACAACTAAAAAATCTGTGGATAAATATTAGATGTTATCAAATTATGAAGGATTGCGAGGAGATTTAACAAATTAAAGAAATAGTTAAACGGCGGAATTTACCTACATACGACATACAAATTGATAATAAAAAAACTTCTATACCCGTTGCAATTGCAGGGCTATAGAAGTTTTGTTTATTTGTTGTTATTACATTGGTTCAATAACAAGATATCGATGCGGATCAGATCCTTCTGAATAGGTTTCAATATCCAGTCGGTTTGATAAAGTATGATGAATCACTTTTCTTTCATAAGCTGGCATCGGTTCTAGTTGTACTTTTCTGCCAGTTTGTACTGCTCTATCCGCCATTCTATCGGCAAGATTTGCTAATGATTGTTCGCGACGTTCACGATAATCGCCTACATTTAACCGCACAACTTTAAATTGGTCGGTATGTTGATTCGTAATAAGTTGCGCTAATTGTTGTAAGGCATTTAAAGTTTGACCTCTTTTTCCAATTAATAATGCAGCTTTATCACTTTCTAACTGAAAATGTACATACTTCCCATCGAGTTCATGAACAATTTTTAAGTCGTCAATTCCCATTTTTTTAGCAATATTTGTAAGATATTGCTCTGTGTTCATGATTGGATCTACTTGCACCTCAACTACAGTTTCTACATCTACGTCATTTTCTTTCACATCCGTAAATGTTTCTATTTCGTCTTTTTGACTTAATTCGACTTCTTCTACAGGAACTGGTTGCTCTTTCACCGTAATTTTTACCTCGGCCTGTCTAACGCCAAATCCTAAAAATCCTTTTCTACCTTCTGACAATACTTCAATTTCTACTTCATCTCGTGAAACGTTCAGTTGTTGCAATGCCTTTTCAATCGCTTCTTCAACAGTGGAACCATTTTGTGTCACCGTTGTCATTTTCTTTTCCCTCCTACTTTTGCAGGTTGTTTTACAGGCTCTTCTTCTTTTTTGAATGGCTTGTAAATGAAAAAGTTTTGAATAATAGAAATGATATTACCGATTACCCAGTAAAGAGACAATGCGGCTGGTAAAATTGTACCGATTACGATAATGAAAACCGGCATAATATACATCATCATTCTCATCTGTGGATTCCCCATTGCTGGTCCAGTACGGAGAACAATGAATTGCATAATTCCTGCTATCAAAGCAAGCGTAATGCTTCGATCAGCTAACTGGAACCAAAGGAAAGTTCCTAGTTCGATTTCAGGTGTACTATTCATTCGGCTAATTGCATGATAAAAACCGATTAAAATCGGCATTTGAATAAGTACCGGTAAACAACCTGCCGCTGGATTAATTTTTCTTTCTGTCATGAGTTTCTGCATTTCAGTACGATACTTCTCTTGTGTCACTGCATCTTTAGATTTGTATTTTTCTTTTAATGCGTTTAACTCTGGCTGGATTTCTTGCATTTCTTTTGAGCTTTTTGTTTGTTTAATCATTAGCGGCAATAAAATCAGTCGAATGATAATTGTTACCGCAACAATTCCATATCCATATGTACCAAGTAACTCTTTAAATAAAGTAATGAGTGATACTAATGGCCAAACGATATACTTATTCCAGAATCCTTCGCTATCTTCATATATTGGTTCGTTAAATTCTGTACAACCTGCCAGTAATAAAGCGAAGGTTGATAACATAAGGATTAATCCTAACCTCTTTTTCAAATTCGCTCCCCCAAATCTTTTCTATTTAAATTAAAATAACGATTAATTGTATAAAGTTTATCATTTAAAAATGTGCTTCGCTACTGCTGTCTTTTCTTTAATACACGTGCAATGCGCAGAACATGTTGTAAACTTTTTTTAGTTTCATGAAAATCCATTGTTGCTGCTTGGTTTCTAGCGATAATTACATAATCTATATCGTTTTTTAATTCATCTTTTAGTTCAAGAAAAGATTGTCTAATGTAACGTTTAATTCGATTTCTTGTGACCGCATTTCCAACTTTCTTACTAACAGATAGGCCTAATCTAAATTCAGACTGACCTTCTTTATGATAGCGGTATACAATAAACTGACGGTTCGCAAACGATTTTCCGTCTTTAAATACTTTCTGGAATTCACTATTCTTTTTGATTCGTTGGCGTTTATTCATTTAACAAACTCACCTGTTCCATCAATAATTTTGCATTTAGCATTCATTGAACCTCTTTAAATGCACTGGGATAAAACATTCAACCCTTTTTTAAGGTGTCAACGCAATTATTTTACCCATACTTGTGACTTACTAGACTTTTCCTCGATCATCAATCCTTGGAATAATCTCTACAATTCATATTTAGATATATTTTAAGCTTTATATTTATGTTTCCCTATAAATATGATAAAAAAAAGACCACTGAGAGTCAGTGGCCTTATGCTGAAAGCACTTTTCTTCCTTTGCGTCGACGTGCTGCAATGATTCTGCGCCCGCTTTTCGTGCTCATTCTCGCACGGAAGCCGTGAACTTTACTACGTTTACGTGTATTTGGTTGGAATGTACGTTTAGTCATTTATAAGACACCTCCTACATTGAATGTCACATTACTCTTGACAGTCCTAACAATTATAGTTTTTTTTCACCTGAAAGTCAATCCATTTATTATTTCTTTAATCGATCGCTTACTCCATCACAAAAATCCTCTCCTAATACATAACTAATTTACATGTTCGTTTAATTCCATTTGTGTGCATTATTTTGAGTAACCAACTTCTATATTTATGCTTGTCCATCGTCCATTTGTTTAATACATTAGTTATCCACAAAACATTTTATATTCTTGGCATGAATGTGTGCGCATTATTTTTCTTAAAAAAATTATGCACAACAAATATCGACAAAAAGTGCACATACAAATACTTGTGGATAAAGGATTTGTGAGTAGTGGAACGTCTTGTGGATAAGATACATAAAGCCTTGTAATTACAACTATTCCCTGTTACAATAAAAAAGATTTAATTGTGCACAAAAAAATAACGTTATTTCTTATCCACAATTGTTGATATGTTGTGGATAATTTTTTCCACACTTTTGCATAATTGTTATCCACACAGTGAATTTATGTGTATAATACATATCTTCACGTAAAAAGTTTATGTAAAGGAGGCACCTTA